>PBFP01000018.1 GCA_002718695.1 Methanobacteriota archaeon | reverse complement strand
AAGCGCTGCATGGTACGAAGGGGATGTCTGTCGGGTTGAATCCGGCCATCTTGAGCAGGTTTGAGACCTCATCTACGACGCTGTTGTACTTGTCCTGCGACCAGTCGACACCGCTGATGTCCATCTTGTTGACGTTGACGATTAGCTCCTTGACTCCCAGAACCTTTGCTAGGAACGCGTGCTCCTTGGTCTGGGCGTTCACGCCGTCGTTGGCTGCTACGTTCAGGACCGCGGCGTCAGCCTGGCTGGTCCCTGTGATCATGTTCTTGACGAAGTCTCGGTGACCAGGTGCGTCTATGACAGTGAAGTAGTACTTGGGGGTGAAGAACTCCTTGTGCGCCACGTCGATCGTGATGCCTCGCTCCCTCTCCTCCTTCAGTCCGTCCATCACGTAGGCGAAGCCGAAACCGGCCTTGCCCCTCTCTGCGGCTTCCTTCTCGAACTTCTCGATTACGTGCTCCTCTATGTGACCGCTATCCAGCAACAGTCTTCCGACCGTCGTAGACTTCCCGTGGTCGACGTGACCGACGAAAACGATATTCAGATGCGGCTTGCTCTTGTCTTCCCATTGTGAACTCATTGTTTACACCTCTAAGGTGGCCCGCCGACCGAAGAGGTGTATATGAACAGTTCCCCGCTGTTTTCGGTATGCTAGTGCCAGATTGCAGCCAATTCGACTGTCCGCGTCTGGTTCCTGTCATCTGTACTGGAGTTCGATTACCATTTGGTTGACGTTGGTATTGTGGGTCTCGGCGTTCTCGAGGTCCACAGTCCATTCACCCGGGAGCAGCCCCCTTACGGTCGATCCCCCGATGACCATCCACACGCAGTACTCGTCCCCCCCGCAGTCGCCGGCGTCCCTGTTGTCGTTCTCGATCCCGGTGGTGTTCGCTACCTCGTCGTCGGTGCTGTTGTAGATGTACAGGTCCAGCCTATTGCTGGTTGTCTGCCCGGGGAGGCCCCCTCCTGGCTGGTCCTCGTCCTCCTTCGGGTAGGAAAGCTTCGCCCTCATGTAGCGTATCCTGTCCTTGGACTCGGTTTCGTAGGTGACTGGGTACTCCCACGTCATGATCACCGGGTTTGGCTGTGCCCTGTCGATTACGAAGTCCTCCCAGACGCCCCTGTAGTTTACGTAGACCATCGACTTGGTGCTGTCCTCGAACCCGTTGTTGTCCACCACCGTGAGCTTGACCTCCCAAGCTCCGGCCGGCCTCTCGGTCCAATCGTAGGTCTCTCCGGAGGCGTCCACGTCGTTGTCTGCGATTCCGTCGTTGTCCGAGTCCGTGTAAGTGTCCAGGTCCCAGTTCCACTCGACGATGTACTCCTCGGCGTAGCAGGTCGCGTCGTCCGGGTCGCACCCCGCCCAGGATCCCGACCCGTCCAGGGTGACCTTGGTGGAGACCTCTATCTCCCTGTCGTTGATGTCCTTGTCATCCTCGCAGACCCAAACTATCACCATGTCCCCGCTCGCCGACGACTCCTCGCCCTCGCAGTCATCGTCCTTGTTCGGTGTTATCTTGGCCTTGGGCTCCCTGGCCGACGAGTCCACGACGGTGAGGTCCATGCTTGTGGTGGCCTCGTGGGTCCCGTCTCCCACTGCCAGCTCTGCCGTGTAGTCGCCGGGCTGGGCGTACGTGTGGCTGGTTGTCAGCCCGGTGCCGGTGTTGCCGTCCCCGAAGTCCCACTCGAATGTGAGAGCGTCCCCGTCGGGATCGGAAGAGCCCGCTGCGCTGAAAGTGACTGGCTCGCCTGCCTTTATGGTCCCGCTTGGGTCTGTCGACATGGTCGCAGTGGGCGGATTGTTGCTTCCCAGAAAGTCCGTGCAGCCGGCCAGCATAGGCGCCAGGAACACAATCGCCATCAAAAACGCCAGCTCACTTGACCTCGCCATCAGGCATTCGGGAAATAGTGAGGTGAAATCAATCCTGCGGCTCTCCGGGTTCGTCAGAAATCGAACAAATTGCTCTGTCTGTTGCCCTTAAGCAGGTTCTTCTCGTCCCATCCGAATGCTTCTGTGACGCGTCCGAGGGACTTGGCGAGCCTCCCAGCGTAGTACTCCGTATCGTACTCGGGCGGGTCGCCTCCTATCTCGTCCACAAGCCATGCCTTGACTGCCAGCTTCTTCTGCTTCTTCTGGCCCTCCTCGGGCTCGGATATGATGTACCCGACCTTCATGCCCGGCGTGAACTGGAGGCCCGCTTCTATCCTCTGCTTGGCCGCCCTGACGTAGGGAAGGCCGTCCTCGTTCTTGTAGACGCTGAAGTCCCACTCCTCCTTCTTGCTGTTCCACTTCCCCTTGCAAGACCTGCTAATTACGAGCTGGGAGGTCTCGACGTCACGGGCCCTGACCCTGTCGATGACTGACTTGGTCATGTCGACGGCGCCGGTCTCGTTGCCGTCCAGTATCATCTCGAACATCTGGGTCATCGTGTCCGAAAGGAGTTGGAATGTGTCCGTTCGCCTGACCTCGTACCCCCTGATCAGCATCTCCTCCCTGGGCCAGACGACCCTCCCGACGTAGCGCTTCTTCGCGCCGTGGCTGAAGAAGGACGAGAGCGCTGTCTCGAATTCCAGCTCCGCACCCTCCCTTGTGAACCGCTCAGCCAGAGACTCCCCGAACTCGAGGGTAGCCCTCCTGGCATCCTCCCACCGCTCGAGCTCTTCCCCGCCCGAGGGCTTGTTCATCGGGGCGGCGCCCACCGGGGCGATCACGAAAATCGAGTCGGTGTCGGAGTAGACGACGTCGTCGCCGTCATCCTCGACCTTGGAGATGATCTCCTTGATGTTGTGGCGTGCCCACTCCGTGATGCTCGCACCTAGGCTCGGGTGGGTGAATCGGTAGAAGTTCGATGCGAAGACCCCGTAGAACGAGTTCATGAGTATCTTCACGGCGTACTGCAGCTGGTCCTGGAGGAAGGCCTCCGCCTCGTCGCCCTCTTCGTTGGCCTTCGCGAGGGCCGCCTTGTGCCGGTCTCTGCTGTCCATGAGGCCCTGCAGGAGCTGTGGGACCAAGCCCAGCCTCTCTTCCCTGGAGGCGTACCTGGTGTTGGTCACGGGGGATGTGCTGTGGGAGTCGTCCTCGCTGCCATCGCGTACCAGGGTCGTGGAGCAGATGTTGTTGGAAATCATTATCGAGGGGTACATCGACTTGAAGTCGAGGACCACCACCCAGGGCTCTACCCCCGGATTCACCTCGTGCACGTACCCCCCGGCTATCTTGTCCTGCTTCCTTGGTCCCTGGTTGGTGTTGGGGACTGCGACGCCGCTCCTGTCAGCCAGTCGAATGACGAGAGAGTCGATCCAGCGGCTGGTGGTACTGGTCGCTGCTACGTCCACCGTGGTCAGGGAGACGGAGGCAAGTGCCTCCTTCCTGGGGATTGACTTCATCTTCTCCAGTATGTCCAGTGGTAGGACGGTGTCTCGCACGCAGTACTCCAGGACCTCGTCAGGCCTGTCTGCCCACTCCTCGTCCATCTTGCTGGCGTCGATGTCCATCTTCTGCATCTCCTCGTCATCGGGCCACAGGAGTTGGGACACGTACCTCAGGGACTCGCGCTGGGGCCTGAGGGTCTGTCTGGCCTGCCACCATGCATCGAGCGGTATCCTTCCTTTGATCGTCCAGACCCGGTTCTGCTCCCTGTTGGGGAAGATCCTTCCCGGCCTCCTCCAACCGCGCTTGGTCTCGGCCTGGTTTATCGGAACCCTCCCCCATCCCAGTAGGGTCGCCCTGTCCATCTCCGACTCTGTGTCGATGTACTCGGACCTCTCCTCCATCCTAGGCAGGTCGAAGTTGTCTATGTTGTACCCGGTGATGAAGTCGGGGTCCTCGGATCGGACCACCTCCGTGAGCTTCTCCAGTATCTCGGTCTCCGCCCCCACGATCGGGTATTCCCTCCTTTCCCCGGCTCTGTCAACTACGGCTGCGGCGCAAAGTATCGTGTTGTTTTCGATGCTCGTCTCCAGGTCGAACGACATCGTGACGAAGGGGGCCGGGAATGGCTCGGTCCTGCTCAAGCCGCTAATGTCGCAGGACACCACCATGTCGAGGGGGTAAACCCCGGAGCCGCCGGCCGATAGGATCCGCTCCTCTGCGATCCCCACATCGGTGTTCTCCGGGGTCTTCGCCTCATCGGGGGCTCTTTCTCCTGCCCAGAGGACCTCTCCGCTGGCCCTGATGTGCGGGCCTAGGTCGAGGTCGAGGAGCAGCCTCTGCACGAACAGTATGTCTGCGCTGGTAACGGTCCAACCGAATTCCGACAGGGCCTTCCTGACCCCTCGAACCTTCGTGGTGCCCCTCACGTGGACCCTGTAGTGCGGCCTGACCCTCCCGTCCATGGTGGAGAGCTTCATCCCGCTGGGCTCGGGCTCTCCGCGAACGCCATTGGTCTCGGCGACCCTGCCTAGGGACAGGTTGGAACCGCTGCTGCTCTCATCCGTAGATGGGTCCGATATCTCGACGTAGGGGCTGAGGCCGTTCACGAGAAGCAACGTCGAGTGGCCGGCCCTGGAGCGGCACCAGAGTTCTATCACCGTCCTGGGCTCGTCGCCGTCCTGCCAATCGCGATTGTCGCCCGAAACTATGCATACATCCTCATCCCATTGCATGAAGTCACCCATTTGCCATACCGAGGCCGATTGCCTTACCCCACGTCATCGTGAGGGGCCATAACCATGCCGGGGGGGGCTACAGCGGAACCGTTGAAAGCCGAGGCGGTCCCCTGACCAACAATCGGGGTGCGGCGATTGATTGTAAAGGACGGACCGGGGATAGACTGGGACTCGCTCACCTTCAGTTTCACGCAAACCGATCGGATGTACATCTCAACTTGCAACGAGGGCGAGGACTGGGGTCCGGGAGCCATGCAGGACTTCCAGAACCTGAGCCTGTCTCCCGCTGCGGGAGTCATCAACTACGGGCAGGGTTTGTTCGAGGGGATGAAGGCGCAGTATGCGGAAGACGGCGAAGTCGTACTATTCCGACCCAGTGACAACGCAAGGAGGTCGCGGGAGGGGGCGCGGAGGCTGGGCATGCCACCGGTCCCCGAGGAGATTTTCCTAGACGCGGTTAAGCAGACCGTGAGGGAGAACATCAGGTGGGTACCCCCGCTGGGAAAGGGCGCGCTGTACGTCAGGCCCCTTCTCTTCGGCAGCGGGGCGATCCTGGGTGTCGCTCCTGCTCCCGAGTTCACATTCCTTGTCTACGTCTCGCCTGTCGGGCCCTACTTCAAGGGAGGCATCACGCCGACTTCCCTCAGGGTTTCCGACGAGTTCCACAGGGCCGCGCCGGGTGGCTCCGGAGGCGTCAAGGCGATCGGCAACTACGCACCTGGGATGGTGCCGTCGAAGATGGCGAAGGAGGAGGGCTACTCGGAGATTATCTACCTAGACGCGGTTAACCACAGGTACATCGAGGAGGTCGGGGCTGCGAACTTCTTCTGCGTTAAGGACGGTGTCATCTCCACGCCGGAGCTGACGGGGACGATCCTGCCCGGCGTGACTAGGGCTTCTGTCATGGAGCTCGCCGAGTCCAAGGGTTACGAGGTTAGGGAGGAGAAGGTGGACGTCGACTACGCCCTCGACGCGGACGAGTGCTTCTGCGTCGGGACGGCTGCCGTAATCTCCGCAATTGGGACGATAGAGCACGGAGACAGGGTGGTCGAGTACTGCGGGGGAGACGTGGGTCCTGTTGCCATGGAGATGTACGATGCCCTGACCGCGATCCAGCAGAGGCGTGCACCGGACGAGTTCGGCTGGACCGTCTCAGTGTAGATCCGTGTCTCGAGGTCCCAAGGCGCTAGCCGATTCTCAATACCATGCCCCTTGAGCGAGGTAGGGACGGCTCGAACCCCCATCTCTCGTAGAATCCGTCTACGTCTGCCATGAGGTTGATGTAGGAATTGGGCGGGGCCTCCTGGAGCAGGTAATCCATTATTGCGTCCATGATAATGGTCCCCCCTCCCTTCCTCTGGAACTCCTCGATCACCAACATATCGCAGATCACGAAGATGGTCCCGCCATCGCCAACCACTCGCCCCATTCCCACGATTTCTTCCGATTCCTCCAACCTAAGGAGGACAGAGAATAGCTCCTGCCCGAGTCCCTTGGTGGCCCCTTGAACCGATCGGGGGCTCATTCCTGCTCCGGCTCTTAGGCTTAGGAAGGTCTCAGCATCCGGAGTGCCCTCTTCGATGGTGAACAAGGGCTCACTTCCGTCCGAACTTCTTCTTCCTCTGTCCGCCCCTGCGGTGCTTGAACGACTTGCGCTGGGCGCGCTGTCTGCGGTCCCCCTTCGCAGGCCGCCTCTGTGGCTCCTTGCCCTGCTCCTTGGCCTCTCTGGACCTCTTCCTCAGGATCTCCCCTATGGCCTTCATCACGCCCTCCTTGCTATTTGCGCCAGTCACCTCGAGGGCGTGCGAGGGGGGCATTACCAGCCTCCCCTCCTTTTCGTGGGGCCGAGAGGGGTGGCTTGCCTCCGGCTCCTGCCTCATCTTCCTGATCCCGGACGTCCGGGCAGCCCAGACTACCGCCTCCAGTGTTGGCTTCGGGATGCTGGCCCCCTTGGGGACCCTTCTGCCACCAGTCCGGCTCAGCCTCGAGTCGAAGTATCCAGTCCAGAGAGTCATCTCGTCCCGCTTTGGCACCATTCTAACCTAAGCCCGAGTGTTGGGTGCCTTGAGGGCTTCGTGCGCTCACTCCTCTACGAGGACTCCGCTAACCACGCCGTGCATTCCTGGTCTGCTGGTCACCCTGACCATNCCNGCNTCGGTTTCGAGAATTGCGCCCTTTGTGACGATGTTCCTTCTGACGTAGTTGGGGTCGGCATCGTTCCCGACGACGCTCTTCACAGTGGNCCTGACTGTCTTTCCGTCCTTGGTATTGACGTTGACCTGGTTGACNGAAAGGNTCCTGACCGTCTGNGATCCGGCCCTCTTCCGGTAGTTCTTCCTGNTATCGGAATCGCCTATGAATGCCAGTTGCTCCTCGCTGGCGACCTCTGTCCTGCGCTTGCCCCTGTACCTGTTTGGGCGCTTAAGGCGGCCGCCCGAGGGCTTCCTGCGGGAAATGCCGTGCCACTTCGCCATGCTTCCGGCCGACCTGCCTGCCTTATTTCAAACGATTGGAGGCTTTCGGCTACTTCCAGAGCTCGCCGAGATCGGATGCAGCGTCCTCTATTGCCGCAGTGAGCTCTTCGTAGTCCCTCGCAATTGGGAATTGGGGNAACTCTTCGATNACGTTNTCNGGGGGCCTGAACAGTATTCCTGCGTNAGCGGAGGAGAGCATGCTNGTGTCATTGTACGAGTCCCCNGCAGCTATCACTTTGTAGTTCATCTTNACNAGGGCCTCGACGGTCTTGCGCTTGTGATCCTCACACCTTATCTCCCAGTCTGCTATCCTCCCGCTATCGTCGATAGCCAAGGTGTGGCATAGTAGCGTGGGGTGACCCAGCTTCGCCATCATCGGCTTGGCGAACTGGGAGAAGGTGTCCGAGAGGATCAGCGTTGGCCATCTGGACTCAAGAGACTGGAGGAATTCGTTGGCCCCTTCCATGGGGTCCATGGAGCCTATAGTCGAGGTGATGTCTTCGATCTTGATGTCATGCTCGTCCAGTATCCCAATCCTGTAGCTCATCAGTAGATCGTAATCGGGCTCGTCCCTAGTNGTCCTCCTAAGNGGCTTGATTCCCGTCCTCTCTGCGACGCTNATCCAAATCTCCGGGATCAGGACCCCCTCGAGGTCTAGGCAGATTGCNAGCATGTGGCATCGCTATGGGCGTCGCGCTTCAAGTGTGCGCCCTCGGCATGTTCTTGCGCCTCTGTGCATCCCGCCAATCGTGGTGGACAAGAGGCTGAGGAGGAGGACCCCCGTCAGGCTCAAGCAGATTNGGGGAGTNGCCGAGGAGATTGGANGCTGGNTTGGCAGGGANGTTGACCTGTCGGGTTTCCTGGAGCAGGCGCATTACCAGGAGACTGACCTCATACTAGTGGACAGGGTCCCTCTCGCGATGCAGATAGAGGTNAGGGGGAGCAAGTCCTGGTACCCCACCCTCAGAGGAATCAGTGCCTGGAGTGTAGAGAGATCGTGGGTCGCGGTAGACGAGGGNGCGATTCCATTCCTGAGGAACGGGGCCGACTGCATGGGNGCCGGGATTCACATCGCAGACCCTTCGCTAGAGGCTGGGGACTTCGTCTGGATCAGGGANCAGGAGACTGGNGAACCCATTGCCACAGGAATCGCCATTGTTGANGGGGAANAGATGATGTCCATGACCAAAGGAAAGGCCATNTCCACCATCCACTCGGTGGGTGACGACCTCTGGGAACTCGAAGTATGAGCGGCCAGCATTCATTTGGGATGAGGCTGACGCTGCCTCATGCGGAGGGTGATGGGGCTGGTTCTCGTTTCGATTCTAGTATTCCCCATCACCTCTGTCGCGGAGGGGGGAGTCAANGAGGAGCCGTCGCTAGAGGGTACGGACATCGAGTCGATTCTGTTCCAAGATGAGTCATCCGCGGGGAAGTCGTTCGAGGTCACCGTGTTTCTGACCGATGAGGCCAGCAGCGATGTGACGGCNGTGGATTGGGTCACTCAGGTNTGCATAAACTCTGGAATNTGCTACCCGCCGGAGACTCATTCCATGGCTGACCAAGGCAGCGGAGAGTGGAGTGGCTCGATCATCCCCGATTCGACGGTNACTTATGTCAATTGGAGGATAGACTTGCATTACGAGGGAGGGGACTCGAACAGCGTCCCGGAATCCGGTTTCGGATGGAAGGTTTGGTCTGACTGCTGGTACGACAACGGCACTTGGGGAGGATCGACGGATNCATGCCANGAAGAAAGGGGGAACGTGCTCCCAGGATTCTCGTTTTCTCTANCGTCTGTCTGCGTGGCGATGGCAGCCTTGATGGCGAGGCGCGACTGAGCGAGCCCATGGGCGATGGCGACGAGGAGCCGGGGTTCGTCCCCCTCGAGTTCTCCGAGATACACGAGGAGGAGATGCTCTCAAGGGCCAGATCTTTCTACGAGCAGATGGACGGAAGGCGCACTACCCGTCATTTCTCGGACAGGGNAGTCCCACGGGAATTGATAGAGCTGGCAATCAGGACTGCCAGTACGGCTCCCTCTGGTGCGCATCTTCAGCCGTGGACATTCGTAGCTATCTCTAACAGCGACTTGAAGGCGAGGATACGGAAAGAGGCGGAGGCGGAAGAGAGGAGGTTCTACGAGGANAGGATCCCGGAGGAGTGGGAGGAGGTCCTGGCACCCCTGGGGACAGACCATGTCAAGGAGCACATCACCGATGCCCCTTGGGTGGTGGTACTATTCAGGCAGACCAAAAGAGAGAGGGAGGGAAAGCTCGCACCGACATACTACTCCCAGGAGTCTTGTGGGATAGCAGCCGGCCTGTTCATATCCGCTGTTCACAACATGGGCCTAGCAACGCTCCCTCACACCCCTTCCCCGATGGGTTTCCTNAGGGACATTCTCGAGAGGCCGGCTCATGAGCACGCGATGCTGCTGCTACCAGTAGGATACCCGGCNGATGGGGCCAGNGTCCCGGATTTGCGGCGAAAGGGCATCGGAGAGGTGTCTGATTTCCGAGATTGATTAAGTATCGNAGAGATTCCCGGGGACCATGAANAGTACCGGAAAGAACGCCCTGGCGATTCTACTAGCCCTACTGATGACTGCTTCGGCCCTTGCGGGTTGCACGGGTGCAGACGACCCTCCTGAGGAGGAATCGGNTGAGCTCGAAGACTGGAATGTTTTCCTAGTGCAGAGTTTGTCCGATTTACCAGCCTGCGACTCATCGACGGACGGTAGGCTGTACTACGTGGCTAGCGGATCCGGTTTCAGGGCTTGCTCCGGTGGGTCTTGGACCGCAATCGACCTGACTGGATCGNCTGGAGCGGACGGCGCGCAAGGCCCGCAGGGCCCCCAGGGTCCTGCAGGAGAGGAGGGGGTTGCAGGCAAGGNAGGGCCGCCNGGTGCCGACGGAGCCGACGGTGCTGATGGCACGTCCTTCACCGTAGTTGGCACGGTGGAAGAGCCTTCCGAACTAGGGGAGATATACTCCGGTAACGTCGGCGACGCTTTCATGGTTAACTCGACCGTTCACATTCTCGTTTGGAGTGGTTCNGAGTGGATTGACCTAGGCAACATCTCGGGACCTGAGGGCCCGGTCGGGCCCCAGGGGCCNGCTGGCCCTGCCGGAGCCGATGGGNGTCCGGGNCCAGCTGGGCAATTAGGGGCCCCAGGTGCNGATGGNGCCGANGGTGCTGANGGNGCCGATGGNGCNGATGGTGCNGANGGNGCCGATGGNGCNGATGGNGCCGATGGTGCTGACGGAACGCTCCCTACTGTCATGGAGATGTCGATTACAGTGACAAGCATGAAGTTCTACGTAGACTCTATTCAACAGGCGGATGTGACCCTATACAGGGGCTTCACATACACGTTCGACCAGTCGGCGTCGAGCAACTCGCCGCACCCANTGAGGCTCTCNACGACCAGCGATGGCACTCACGGTAGCGGTTCCCAGTATTCCGATGGGGTATCCTACACGGGGACCCCTGGATCGGATGGCCTCCTGACCTTCACAGTCCCACTGGACGCCCCGGACACCCTGTACTACTACTGTCAGAACCACGCTAACATGGGCGGCGAGATCACNATAGCCTCCCTAGGAAGCGTCTCCTGATGCATCGCTATGCTCGGGTGGAACGACGAATACTAGCGCGATTCCCGAGCCCACGATCATTAGCCCGCCCAACCAGTCGGAGAGGCTTAGCGTCTCCCCGAAGAATGCGAAGCCATAGAACGTGGCGACTATCACAGTGAGGTAGGAAAAGGCGCTCACCCATGCCGCGTTGGCCTTGTGGTATGCCATGGTGATCCCCACCTGCCCCCCTCCTGCGCCGACTCCGATTCCCACAAGAGCGGCAATGGTCCTGGAGTCGAGGCTCAGGACATCTGGGGCTGACTGGATTATGCTACCCCCGACCGAGAAGGCTGCGAACCAGAAAACCACCGTGGCGGGGGAGTCGGTCTTCCGGAGCTCCCTCACGTACATGTAGGCGAGCGCTGCGAAGAACCCGGACCCAAGGGCCAAGAGGGCGTCCGGCTCAACTTCGCCGACCTCTGGCGAGATGATCATCACTATCCCCAGGAATGCAGTGATCACGAGGATGGCTACTCCCGGTGACACCTTTTCCGCCAGGATCCTCCCCGACAGGAGTGCCACGAAGAGTGGTCCGGTGTACTGCAATGTCACGGCCTGGCCTATTGGGATCCTCCCCAGTGCGGTGAAGTAGAGAATCATCGCAAGAAGACCAACGGAGCACCTGAGGAGCATGGTCTTGGGATCGTTGACCCTGAGGCTGACCCCACGGGAGGCGGCGAATGCTGCCACTGCGAACGCTATCACGGCGGATCGTACCATTATGATCATCCAAACGTCTGTGTATTCGCTGGTCCACTTCACCANTGCGTTCATCGTTCCGAAAGAGAAGCTGCCGAAAATCATCCACAGCACCGCTGATCGCGGGGAGTCTGGCATCTCGGACTCGGAGACGAAGGACGAGATGTCCGGGGCCTCGGTTGACGAGTTTATCTCATCTAGGCCCCTGCCTAGGCCACGCCTGTTCATCTATGCAAGTCCCCAGCGTTGCTCTAATACATTTGTCACGGCCTGGTAGTCCTTGCCACCGGCGCTGGAAGGATCGTGGAGGTGTATGGGCACGCCGTGGCTCGGGGCCTCGGCAAGCCTGACGTTCCTCCTGATTGCTGGACTGATCACCAATTCGGGGAAGTTCTCGAGCAGCTCCCCCGCCACCTGCTTGTTCAGAAGATTCTGCGAGTGCATGGTGAGGAGGACGCCGTCAACGCCTATTCTATCGTTCAGAAGGCTCCNGACCTCCCTTATCGTCCCAGACAGGAGTGCGAGGCCCTCTAGGGCGAAGTACTCGGTTTGCACTGGAATCAGCACCCCATCAGATGCGACCAGTGAGTTGATCGTNACCAGGCCCAGTGACGGGGGTGTGTCGATTAGCACGACGTCGTAGTGGGACAGGAGGGGTTCCAGGGCCTCCTTCATCCTCCTCTCCCTGCCCAGTTGCCTGAGCATCTCTTGCTCGAGTCCGATCAGGCTCCTGTCACCGACAATAATATGGAGATTGTCTACTGCCGTGGCGTGCCTGGAGTCGACGGCAGTTTCGGGGAATAGGATCAGGTCCCTNGTTGTGGTCCTGACCTTGCTCTTGTCCACNCCCAGACCAGTGGCGCAATTTCCCTGTGAGTCGGAGTCAACGACCAGAACCCTATGGCCCCTNAGTGCTAGCTGGGCTGCTATGTTGATCACGGTGGTTGTCTTCCCCACTCCGCCCTTCTGGTTCGTCACTGTGATGACCCTGGCTCGCCCCCTTGGGGTTGGCAGCGAGAAGGGGAGCTCCATTGGCCTNGCNGGGCTTGNGGAGGATNCCTCTTCGATTTCTTCGAATTGCTGTTCTGAAACCTCGCCCTCTTCCTCCGAGAACTCGACGTCAATGATCAGCGGTGCCTCGCTGACATTTGGGAGATCCGAGTCCCCTCCGGTCATCGGCATAGTGGCCAACGGCTGTCGGAGCCATGTTGAACGTGACGCCTGNATTTGGTTCTCCGGAGATGGTTTNGCTCAGTCAGTCGGCCTGTCAATCACGTACCACATCACCATCTCTCCGGTCTCGGCATCCATCGCCATTTCGAGCGAGTTGTCCCTCCCGCCTGTCTCCCAGTCACGACTGGTCGTCATAGCGACCTTGCCATCTCCAAGATCGCCGGGGAGGAGGTTGAGGAACTCGTTTTCCTCGGTCACAGAGAGCCTGTACCCTACCTCGGCTTCCAAGTTCCACGAGTCCCCTGACTGGATGTGCTGTGACAGATCTGGGTACCTTCCNTCTGTGAGAATCCTCTCTTCCAGNAGAGAGAGGGACTGTGTCTTGGGAATCGAGTCCCGGTTCCAAGAAACCTCGTCCCTGTCGTTCGNTCCGGATGACAGGATCTCGCACCCCTCTGAAGACCTCCGAAGGACCAGCCATCCCGAGTCGTCATCGTCGTCAACCCAGGACAGGTTCCACTCCGCCTCGCCAGTTGGCCTGGACCACTCNGCCGCCCANATGTAACCGCCGGTGTCCAGGGCCAGGGTGGCTGGGTTGGTGGGGAACTTCTCCTTCAGGCAGGAGATGGCGTCCTCGATGTCAAACTGCCTGATCTCAGACTCGTCCCTGATTGAGTCTACCCAGTTCTCCTTGGCGGATCCGGGCCTGTCCTCGCCGTCACTTGGGCTTCCGATGTAGTCCCTGCCCCAGTCAATCACAGTGCTGCCGGATGAATACGAGGTCCTAGAGAGNGTCATGCCGATGGCCAACGTGCCGTCCGGCAGAATCTCGTCCGACAGCGTACTCACGAGGAAGTCGCAGTTCGAGGTTTGCAGGTCCTTGTCGAGAAGGATGTCTGCCCTCTGGTAGACCGGCCAGGGGCTTCCCTTCTTCACCAGAAGAGAGACCGTGGCGTGCCCATAGCATCGGCCAATGTCCTCATGGGCCATCTCAACGGGGTAAACGAGGCCATGGGTGCTGTCCGAGACCTCCTTCTTCACCTCCCAGTTCCAATCCGAGTTCCAGTTTAGGTCCGGGTCGGACGACCTTGCGCCCTCTTTGATCACTGCTTCNCCGAAGAAGTCGTGCAGCTCAATTGGGGTGAGGGGGAACGAGAGGGTGGGGACCAGGGCACCTAGCCCGCCTATCCCACTAGCGTCGTATGTCACTGCTCTCAGATTTGTTGTCACCGAGTCTATGTCGCTGAAAGACAGCTGAGAGTCGGCTCTCTTCAAATCCTCCTTCTCCAGCTCTATCCAGCTGGTGGATCCGAAGTAGAGTTCGTTGTCAGACATCACCCACCTGATGTTGCCACAATCGGTTTTCGCATCGTCCCTCCAGGTTCTGCCCTCAAAGTCCGCGTCGAGATCCATGCTGATCTTCTTCTCGACGGCGATGAAGCCTTCCCTTCCGAGNCTGTCAGTGGTGCCCACTCCGCCGGACTCNGGNCCATCCGTCACGGATACGTCCCCGACCCCTGACATCTGGACTNTTANCTCCTCGCATGCTTCGTCCATTATCCCCCCAGTGGAGTCCCTAACCAGGCCGAGCATCTCCTCCCCGGTCACGCTAATGCTGGAGTCGATGACCTGGAACTCCATGCTATCTCCGTAGCGAAGCTGTTCCGATGTGAATCCTGAGCTTCTCTGCAGGAATACAATGGACGCTGCCCCGACAAGAATCACGACCATCGTGATTGCTGCCAGGGCCTTCCAACGGTCGCCCAGTGAAGATAACGTGGGCATCGAGATGACAAGAGAGGGCTGGTCGTCCTCCCCGAGGACAATTGGCTCTTCTGGGGCGGAGCTCTCGGATGGGGTAGCTGGCTCGACCTCGGCCTCTACGATCTCTGCCTCGACAACCTCTGCAAGCCTGGAGAGGACTTTGTCGACCTTGTCCCTGGTGTCCCCCCGGTCGTCTTCTTCCTCCTCCATCACGAGTGCGTCTTCGTCCGACCATCCCTCTTCCATGACGGGTTCGGGATCCGCTCCCTCCGCGTCATCGACTATTCCGGAATCTTCCAGGATCCTGTCCACCAGTTCTGATTTCCTTCCCGAGACCAGAAGGCCCCTCTCCTTGCAAATCTCCCTTAGGCTAGCAACTGTGTTTGAGCTTAGAGACTCTCGGTCAATTGAATCGTCTGGGGCCATGCTGTATTGGGCAGTCCTGACCCGATGCTTTCAACCCCTCCGGTTTAATGAGCGGTCAGGAGCCCACTCCTCGTGCTGAGAATAATCTTCGAGGCAAAGAGTTGAAGGGGGGATCTTGGGCGGCCCAGACCATGGAGCCTAGGCTAGTCCTGCTTTCGAGGGGGCCCGAGCTTTACAGCACAAGGAGGCTCGCGACCGAGGCTCAGAGGGCGGGTTGGATGGTGGACATCATCGACCCATTGGCGCTCACGATTATCGTCGACGAAGACGGTGGTCGCATTTTCCACCGAGGGTGGCCTGTGGAGTGCGAGGCGGTCCTACCTAGGATCGGGTACTCGATTACCCGCAGGGGGGTCGCGATCGTCCGCCAGTTCGAGCAACTGGGCGTCATAGTACTGAACTCGAGCCATGGGATTGTGAGGAGTCGAGACAAGCTGGTCGCGTGCCAGATGATGGCCCAAGCCAGGGTGCCNGTCCCAATCACTGCTCACGTNGGTTCCTGGGAGGACACCGACAGGGCCGTCAGGAGGGTCGGCGGGACTCCTTGCGTGGTCAAGTCAACAGAGGGCACGCACGGATCCGGCGTTTTCCTTGTCAACTCGTNCNAGCAGGCACGNCANNTGGTCTACCAGATGCTAGAGAGGGGGATGAGGCCCCTGGTCCAGGAATACATCGAGGAGTCCCACGGCAGCGACGTCCGTGCTCTAGTGGTCGGTGGGGAGGTGGTCGCTTCGATGCNNAGGAAGGCGCACGGGAACGAGTTCAGGTCCAACTTCCACCTNGGGGGATCAGTCAGCGATGTTGAGCTAACCGAGGAGCAGNCCGAGATTGCAATTGACGCGACAAGGACCTTGGGNCTCGAGCTCGCAGGAGTGGACATGCTGGANTCCGAAAGAGGGCCNCTTGTGCTGGNGGTGAACTCCAGCCCNGGANTGGAAGGCNTAGAGGGCGCNACNAGGGTCAATGTCGCTGGGAAGGTTGCTGAAAGGCTCAACTCGCTACTCGAGGAAGGATCGGATGCTAATGTCGACTCTGAGGCTAATCCGCTCGATGGCTCTTCCGACGAATCTAGTCGCGCTTACTGAGTCCTCGGCGTAGTTGGGGTCGTCTGGGAAACCCAACGCCTGACTTCTGGTCCAGAGAAGCATTCAAGTCACTTCACGCATCCTCTCGGGCGTCCGTTGGGACAGGGATGCACACGCCGTTCGCGGCGGGAGGCGAATACGGTTGAACGAGAGAGGGGATTTTGGGGCGACTGATGTACTGGCGCCCGGAAGGATGGGCAGGAGGTTCCTACCAGAGGAGATAGGGATAGAGTCCTCACTACCCTCCAGATTGAGCAGGCTTTCCGAGCTGCCATGGCATGAGTGCTGGATACAGCAACTCCGATCCGAGAAGAAGAGCCCTCACACGATCAGGGCGTATGACGTCGCCGCACGGTCCTTTTCGACCACCAAGCTCCCCGGGGAAGTCGGGATGAGCTGGGAGGAGGCCTCGACCGTCACGGTCAGAAGCTTCCACCTGATTGCTGACCCGAACAACGGCAGAATGGATGCCTGGATGAACAAGCTCGGGGACTTGAAGCCCTCTACTATCAACGCGAAGATAGCCGCCCTGACTCATCTGCTCGGATGGATGGGGCACATAGTCCCTGACTGGATCCAGCGCCCATCGAGGAACCGCCCCCTACCCAAGACTCTCGGAAGGAGCGAACTAGGGAGGCTCAAGAGAGCGGTTAGGGAGTCCGAAGACCCGTTGGCCGTGCCAGTTTCGACCCTGATGCTGGACACAGGCTTGAGGGTTTCAGAGCTCTGTGCTCTGGATATTGACGATCTGGACAAAGACGATCTGTCCGCCCTTGTGATTGGAGGGAAGGGGGAGAAGGATCGGACCGTCCTATTCACAGAGTCTACCGTCGAGGTTCTCGATACCTGGGAGCCGATCAGGGAGAGGAGGATCAGCAACGGCCCCGATCCGAGCCTAAGGGCTATGTTCGTCTCCAGCAGGGGCAGGAGGATCAACCCGCGCTCCATCCAGAAGATGATGGACAAGTTGGCAGATTCTGCAGACATCCCACAGAGCAGGCTCAGCCCGCACACGCTGAGGCACACCTTCGCGACCGGCCTGCTGGAGAGGGGGGCCGATCTGGTGACGATTCAGAGGCTGCTCGGCCACTCCAGCATCGCTACCACCAGGGTTTACCTGGAAATCGGGGACCAGACCCTCAGGGAGATCTACCACAGAGCCCAGCGAAGCCCCCCGGCAGATGAGACGGGCAGCGAGGAGTCGGGGAACGGAGAGGAGCCGATCGCCCCCGAGAGCATCGCAGAGTAGCCTGGGAAGGGCGGCTTGCTATTCCTCGGAGAAGTACACGTTCCACCCGTACTCGTCCAAGTGAAACCAGTTCACGTAGAACTCCGAGCCCTTGTAGCCGAATCTGGCCCTGGTTGGAACTGCGCTAGTGTACCTCTCATGCTGGACCCTCTTTATCGAATCCAGGCCCCTGTTCTCGAGGTCCTCGAAGCCCTCCCACAGCCTGCCCTTCTTGATCAGGAACTTCTCGTATCGAGGTTGATCCTTGAAGTGCGAGCTATGCCAAAGGAAGTAGGGCCAGGCATCTGGGTCGTCGAGTTGGGCGATCTTCCCGAAAGACCGGCGCCTGGAGGCCCTGCTCTCAATCAGATGGCTTACGACGGAGAATTGGGACCCGCCCTTCCCTAGCCTGACGGAGATGTGAGCGCAGGTGTGGTAAGGGGAATGAGGGAACCCACGGCTGGGGAGTAGGAGTGGCTTGATCGCCCTGAAGTCAACTTCCTGGAACTCCTCGGAGAGCGCTGACGAGTCGGTTGAGTCTCCCCCATCCTCTCTGTAGACTATCTCAACGCTTCCGAAGTTCTTCAGCCAATTTGGGTCCGCCTTTACCTCCAGCCTGGCATTCTCCAGAGGCCAGTCCCAGAATGTCATGACCCTCTCGGAGCGGACAGACTCGCTCACCCCGGAAAGGTCCGAGCTCACGCTCCCCCTGAAGGAAGGAGGGAGTCCCGAGTGGATTCTGGCCACTATCGGGGCCCCGGCATGCCTGACCTCTATCTCGGCCTCGAGCTGGAGCGGGGACTTTAGCCTCTCACTGTCGAAGTTGAAAACGACCGAGTGGGTGCTAGGCTTCGAGAACAAATTCTCGCTTGTGATCCTCAATGCGTCGTACCTCTGGCCCCTTCTCTTCGAAACGACATCCACTTTGATCAGAGAGGGGCTTTCGCCCTCCTCACCGATGACCTGGGCTGTGCAGGACAGGTCGGGATAAAGGCCGGTCAGGAATATCGGTTCGAAGAAGAAGTCGGCGACGTATGGATCGATCTCAATCGAGTTCTCTCCGACATCCACGATGCATTTGATCCTCCCCAGGTTCTGTCCCGAGTCGGGGACTAGGTTAGAATTGCTCATCGGACCGGGATGGGCGATTGTGACTTGAACAATGGGGTACCCGAACTACTCCTGCCTGTGTGTCGCATCAAATTCATCATAGAGTGCAGGGAGGCTCAAGTGGCATGCAGAAGGGAAGGCCCGAGTGGTGGGAGGAAGCAGTCGCCCATCTCTCGGAGGATCCGCTTCTCTGCCAGATCGTAGAGTCATATGGGGATGGCGGGCTGTCCGGACGTGGGGAGATCTTCCAGACACTGGTCCGAAGCATAGTCGGCCAGCAGATCTCGGTGAAGGCTGCAGACACCATTCACAGTCGCTTAGAGGAGCTTTGCGGAGGAATCAGCAGGGAGTCAATCGGTTCCTGCACGCTTGACGAATTGTCCTCCTGCGGATTGTCGCAGAAGAAGAGCCTGTACATTCACGGAATCGCGACCAGCGAGACGCCGCTCCTTCCCGAGGGGTATGAGGAGATGGATGATGGCTCGATCGTCAGTCATCTCGTGAAGTTCAATGGAGTGGGGCCTTGGACTGCAGAGATGATGCTCATATTCTCGCTGATGCGCCCAGATGTTCTGAGCCTGGGCGATCTGGGGGTCGTGAAGGGCATACAGGGACTCGTTCCAAAAGCACGGACCAAGAAGGAAATGAAGGCCGTGGCAGAAGCGTGGCGACCATTCCGGAGCGCTGCATGTTGGTTCCTCTGGAGGTCGCTGGATCCAGTTCCCGTGGAATACTAACTACGAATTCATCATAGAAGGGCGGACCCATGAGCCGGGGTCCGCATAAAGCATAGAAAACCCCCCTTTGGTGGAAACGATTTGATAAATTTGCCACTACCATGAAGGGCCCTCTGCCGCAAGGGAGCAGCATGGAGCACAGCCTAGCGATGCAAATAGTGGGGGCCGTATTGGTCCTCGTAGCGATAATGAAGAACAAGGACCCCATTGGTTTCAACAAGAGTATTTTCGGCGATGTCGAAGGAGTAGAGGGAGGCCCTGCAGCTTCAATGAGGATGCTGATTGGGGGAGGCTTCGCGGGAATAGGCGCTATCAACCTATACTGCAGTTTAAATGTGGATGACGCTGCATCCTCAGAGGCAATCCTAGTTGGTACCGCAATAGGCCTGGCCCTGGTATTCGGGACCATTGTCGGAGCTAAGTTAAGGGGGTTCTTGGAGGAGATTCCTGCCCCCCCGATGGTGATTTTCCCGGGACTAATTATCGTTTGCCTGTACTCAGCGTTGATGTAGTTTCAGTCGCTCGTTCCTTCAGTTACTCTCGGCATGACGATGTCAGTCCAATGAGGTGGCCCACTCGCCTTTCCGCATCACGGGCGTCCTATCGCCCCCCTTGGAGATGCCATCGATGTCGAGCTCCCCGGAGCCGATCATCCAGTCGACGTGGATGTTGGAGGAGTTGCCCCCGGCCTTGGCGACCGCCTCTGGGTCCTTCCCGATGTCCCCCCTGAAGCACTTGGAGTAGCACTGGCCCAGAGCTATGTGGCACGACGCGTTCTCATCGTAGAGCGTGTTGTAGAACAACAGGCCGGAGGAGCTTATGGGGGACGAGTTTGGGACGAGCGCGACCTCGCCTATCCTCCTCGCCCCCTCGTCGGTTTCGAGCAGCCTCAGGAACACCTCCTCGCCCTCGTCGGCTCTGGCCTCGACTATCCTGCCCCCTTCGAAACGGACCTCGATCCCGTCGATCAGCGTCCCCTGGTGGACCAGCGGCTTGGTGGCCCTGACGGTTCCCTCCACGCGCTGCGCATGGGGTGTCGTGAAGACCTCCTCGGTGGGAATGTTGGGAGTGCATGTGATCCCGTTCTTGGACGTGCTAGAACCGCCCTTCCACTCGTGATCGTCCGCTAGGCCGATCGTCAGGTCGGTCCCGGGCGCCGTGTAGTGCAGCGATTGGAAGTCCTGGTCGTTCAGCCAGCCCTGCCGCTTAGTGAGGGTCTCCTGATGAGCCACCCATGCGGCGATGGGGTCGTCGTTGTCGACCCTCGAGATGGAGAATATGGCTTCAGCCAGCGCGGCCACTGCCTCGTCGTCCTCCTTGCCTGGGAAGACCTGCTTGGCCCATTCGAGGCCGGGGTAGGACACGATGTTCCAGTTCGTCGTGAAGTTCGTGATCCGCTCCATGGCCGGCTTTGCCGCGAGGGACATCGACTTCCCGGCTCTGGCCACCCGAGCGGGGTCCTGTCCTGACAGGAGGAGAGGGTTTGCCCCGGAGATCGCGAGCCTTGCGGTGTTGTTGTCGAAAGCCCGGGCCATCCCCTCGAACACCCAGTCTGCAGACCTGTCCAGGCTCTCATCGGAAGCATGTCTGAAGCGGGCCAGGGAGACTTCGTCATCGGAGAGCATGGTCGTGACGACTTCGGCCCCGTTCCTGTACGCCTCCGCCGCTAGCCTCCTGACTAGGGGGAGGGACTCCACGGGCGCCGTGATTATCAGGTCCTGCCCTGGTTGGAGGTCCAGTCCCACTCGGATGGAGACCTCAGCCAGGCGGTCCAGCATCTTTGCATCGAACGGTAGGTCTTCATCGGATAGTACGGCCATGGATATCACGATACCCTGCTGGAGAGGGGATTTGAAACTTCACAATTGCAGAGCAGGCTGGGGTCATCTCCGTGCGGGGTTCTTCTTGTTGGACCTCTTTCCCACGGAATCGGGCCCCTTCCACTTCCTACTGGCGCCCTCCTCGTAGCCGGGGTGGCCCGGTATCGGGCAGTGCTTGCCTGCCCTGCATCTGCTGCAGTTGTCCGAGGGCGGCCTCTCCACTACCTTCTGCAGCTTGCCGTACTTCCTCCGAGGCACGAGTCGGTCTGGGGAAGGCGGGCCTTAGGGATTACCTCATCGCGGAATGTTGAACCATTCGCGCTGCTGCTGGGGGGCATGGGAGAGATGGGGGGATCGGACAGCGGGCCTGTCGGGGTTTCCCCTCAGCGCTCGGTTCTATTTGCCCAGGTGATCAACGCGGAGCCGAGGATGTCTTTCGACGAGAGCGGGCTGATGCAGCAACCCGGTGCAAAGGGCTCGGTCGGCAAGGTTTTCCTCGGAGACGTGGCCAGGGCGGCGCTAAGGTCGATGGGAACGCACGGACCCCCCCATTTCTCACAGGAGCCGGGTTTCGACGAGCAGACTTGGAATCTGGTTTGCTCCACGGAAGAGGTCGAAATGAGCATCTCCAGCAGGCACTACTGGGGGTTCGGGCTCTTCTCGAGGTGCTTCCTGAACGAGATCGTCGTAGAGGGGTCGCTCCAGACGAGAGCTAGGTGCGCTATGGACATCGTGGCTTCTCTCGGCAGGAACCCTTGGGAGCCGACCAGGGTCAGGGCATTCGAGAGAGCGACATCTGGATCAATGGCGTCGCACACTTCCAGTTGGGAGGGGCTGATCTCAGTGGCCCGGGAGAGCATGAGTGACGACATAGCAAGGATGCAGGACTCAATCCGCAAGGTCAGGGGCATAGAGGAGGGTTCCGAGGATCTGCTGGACTCTGCCGAGGAATCGCTCGAGAGGGCGAGGGGGGCCTTGGCGGACAACAATGCCCCGGCTGTGGACAGAGCGCTCAGCAGGGCCTCGGGCATGGTCCTCAGGGCTGACCCTAGGTCCGACTTGGGCAGCATGGAGAGGGATCTTCTCGGGGACTAGAATCCCAGGGTTTCCCACAACCACTTCCAGACGTTGTTTTCGGGAGTGGGCTCATTGGCCAGGTAGACTACGAGGCTGAAGACTACGCATACGAAGTACACCGCACCCTTGGAAATCTGTATGGCGTCCTCAGACTCCTCGTCGAAGTAGCGAATCAGGCCTGCTGCCTGCTGGATACCGCTACCCTTCTTCTCCTTGGCCATCGAATCACCGCACCTACGGTCCCTATTTCAACTCCACGAGAGGGAGGATCATGGCTCGAGGGGCTCGATCAATACGCATCCGCCATCTAGTTCAACGATCATCGAGGCTGCCCCCATTGCAGTTTCCAGGCCCTCCGTCATTAGGATCTCCCTCCTCATTCCTGCATCTGACTGGAAGACCAGCCTGTGGCTGAGCCTATCCAGAACATCGCGATCGACAACCTGCCATGTCCACTGATTTTGGTCCACGGTCATCAGTGCCTCGATTGGCTTTAGTGGGCCCGTTGCCTTCCCATAGTTCCTGGCTCTCTTTACCAGATCCCCGAGTTTCATCTTGGTCCCGATTTCGTCAGTCTTTGTTGGTTGTGAGGACTTGTTGGAAATCCTCCTTCTATATCTGAATCCTGCCATGTGCATCCCTTGCGGCAAATGCCGCGATGGCCGAGCGAAACGAAGGGGGTTTAACCGTTGTTGGTTTCTAAGTGTGAAATCGGCTGAAAATAGAGGGGCTGTAATTAGCGGACATTCCAAGAGCAATTATGTCGAATACTCCGGGCGCCATCCATGGCTGGCAGGGAGTCGAGTTGGAGGGAGGAGGCCGAGAGCAGCATTCTTCTCAAGGCCGTCTCCCACTGGAGGGAGGACCCCGGAGCATGGTTCGAAAAGTCGTATTCGAGGCTGTTCGAGACTGTCAGGGTCAATCCGCACAGCCCGGACAAGGACTGGGTAGAGGGGTGGCTCGAGGGAATGGGTTCCTCCAGGATCCCTTGGTTTTCCGGTCCCGGCAGCGCTTGGGAGATGCCCTTTGAGAGGGGGTCTGCAGAGGGAGAGGCGAGGTTGGTACTGACTGCTCTTCATGACACTGGTAGGATAACTAGGCAGGAGGCCGTGTCGATGCTCCCCGTCCTAGCACTAGACCCTAGACCAGGGGAGGTCGTCCTGGACATGTGCGCCTCTCCGGGGTCAAAGACCACCCAGATATGTGAGCATCTGGGAGACTCCGGTGCCGTGATTGCAAACGAGGTGATTAGCGGCAGAGTGAACACACTTGTCACAAACGTCCAGCGGCACGCTTCCAGGCCAACAGTGGTGGTCCAACACGACGGCAGGCACATCCCGAAGGTGCCTGAGCGAGGATTTGACAGGGTGCTGGTGGATGTCCCTTGCACAGGCTCAGGGACCACCAGGAAGAACCCGGATGTCTGGGGTAAGTGGTTGCCCTCCTCCGGTCGCTCCATGCACGAACTCCAGCATGACCTACTGAGTCGAGCGATCAAGGTCGCCAAGCCCGGTGGCAGGATTGTGTACTCAACTTGCTCGCTCGACCCGATTGAGAACGAGGCTGTTGTGGCAAGAGTTCTGGAAAGTGGGGTCGCGAAAGTCGTCAAAGCCCATGATCTACTGCCAGAAGTTCCTTCTGACCAGGGGATGACGGTTTGGCCGACTCTGGACGATAGTGGCAGAGTCATTGATGATCCCGTCTTAGAATGCCTAATCCCCCCCAGGGAAGCCTCGGTGGCTTCCCAACTTGAGAGCTGCATGAGGGTATGGAACGACTCTGTAGGAGGGGGTGGTTTCTTCCTAGCCGTCCTGGAGAAGGCTGCCGAGTCGGGAAGAGGGGCTGCTGCGAGACCCCCCCAAGGGCCTAGGGTTAATCCCCTTGAGGACCCTGCGTCCTCCCCTCTGCCAATCGCAGGCGAGCTAGCATCCCTGCTAGAGGAGTCCTGGGGATCAGTTCCCAGCAACATGTGGCACAGGGGAAAGAGCATCCTCTGGTCGACCGATGAAGTCAGGGGGGTCTGGGACTCGGAGAGGAGTCGAAAGGGAGGTAGGGAGCTGGTACCCGGGGGTCGGTGGCGACCCCTCAATGTGATTCACCTCGGCCTGATTTCGGCTAGAGTCAGGAAGGGCGAGTTGGAGAGGGTTGTTTCCAAGGCTGCTCACAGGCTGAGCGGGGAGATCTCCGGGCCCTACATCGAGGTCGGAAGTGACCTACTGGAAGAAATCCTTCTGGGGAACGAGCCCAGCGCTGAGGCCTTGGGACCATTTGCCGGAGAGATCAGGGGAAGCAGGGTCCTCGTTGACGAGAGCGGTTTCTGTCTCTCAGTCTGGGTTGGAAATAGAGTGACCCCGATGATTAGCGAGTCAGAGAAGACTGTGATGAGGGTCACCAGGGGATTGTCGATTGCACTTCGAGAAGAAGAGTGAGCGTAATTTTTTGCTCAATCGCTCATGCATTCACAGAAATGGCTGGCATATGTTCAAGAGCCGCGCTAGTAAACAGCATTCCTCGGTGATTGCGTGGATGATGTTGACCGTCGTATACTGAAGGTCCTAGAGGCCGATGCTAGGACTTCCCTGAGGAAGATTGCAGAGGAGGTTGGAGTGGCACTGGGCACGGTTAGTAACAGGGTCAGGAGGCTGGAGAGTCTGGGAGTGATACGCGGTTACACCGTCCTGCTTGACCCCGACAAGTCAGGATGGGGGCTCAGCGTTGTAATAGGGCTGAGGATTCAGAAGGGCAGGATGATCAATATCCAAGAGAAGATTGCCAAGGACCACCGAGTTTACGGGGTCTACGACGTCACCGGTGACTACGACTCGATGGTGCTCGCAAGGGCGAAGGAAAGGGATGACCTAGATGACCTGATCAAGAGGGTTGCTAGCATGGAGGGAATAGAGAGGTCCGTAACCCACCTAGTTTTGAACACAGTGAAGGAAATGCCTCCTTCGATCCCAGAGTAGTAGCTTACTCGATATCAGAGAGGAATTGCTGGATCAACGGCTCCAGAGCAGGGGCGTGGGGGAGCAGGGACTCGACGGTCCTGCCCTCGGGCTTCATGGTCCTGAGCAAGACCTCCCTCAAATCCTCGTCAACTTGGGAGTCCATGGCCATTAGTCGCTCTCTGATGGATGCCTGAATCCTCCCTCCAGTTCGGTCCCAGTCCATCAGCAGTATGACGGGGGGGACTCCGTCGGGAGTGGGGCTCTTGCAGTATTCCGAGTGCAAGTAGGCGATTAGCCTGGGTCTGTCCCAACCCCTGTTGACCTTCTCAATTGGGCCTATGAATCCCAAGGCCCTCAGAGCCCGCTCATCCCGGATGCCCTCGACCACAATTGGGCGATTGAAACCCCCTTCGTCGATTGGTCTGTTCCTGATAATGGATCTTGCAATAGCCATTGCAGATTTCTCGAACCTCTTCTCCCTTTCGGGTGGTCCGGATACTTTCGATCTCTTTCCAGTCCATTCTGGCATGGCCTCCCTCCTTGACATGATAGTCACCGAATTATGAACGCGTTCCTGGCAGTTTTACCCTAGCCCTGGTCCCGGCCACTAGGATGGAGTTGCCCCGTGTCGCTTCTAGTGTTTTTCCGAACACGAAGCATGTCCCAGCAGAAATCACACCCGCGACCCTTATCAGGGGATTTTGCCCGCGGAGGGTTAGAGATAGCCATGAGTGTAATGACACCAATCTTCGAGACCCTCTGGGATCACTATATTTTGTGGTCCGTTGTTGTTGGGGGGATCGCGTTTGGGTGGCTGTACCACCACTCCTTCTGGTTCACTTCCAAGGACGGAGAGAAGCTGCCAAATGTGGACGATCTGGCAGTAGGGGTATTCCCCAAACACAATGACGACATGCGTCTCGAGGTTGCTTGGACCGTTATTCCATTCATACTGATAGTGTGGCTGACATACTACTCGTGGGCCCCCCTGGACGCCGTTTGGACATCCACTGAAGGCGGAGTTCACGGATACGAGTGCGAAGAAGGGAAGTTCTCGAATAACGTGATGGACTCTAACGGGATTATAACCTCGGATTGCTATCACGTTATCGAGATAACGGGGCAGCAGTGGTTCTGGAGTTTCGACTGCCTGGAGTTGGAGACTACCCTGTGTGACACGGGCACGGAAACCATGGAGGTCTACGGGAGCGTTCCAGTTCTTAGCCTGAAGAAGGGCGAGACTTACCTTGCGGTGATGGAATCAATAGATGTCACCCACGCACCTTGGTTCCAGCATCTTGGTACCAAGGAGGACACCTTGCCGGGACAGCAGACCACACTCTGGCTGCCGATTTCAGACTCGATGACAGAGGAGTCGATGGTCCTATGCGCAGAGTACTGCGGTGATGCCCACTCGATCATGGCAGCCAAATTGGTGGCGCACAACTGAGGTGAGATGATGGGAGGAAGGAGACCGAAGATTGTCGTTTTGGCCCTAGTCGCCATCGCTGCAATGCTGGCTGTTCCCTCCGCACAGTCACTTCCAGGGGGGATCTCTGGGGTCCAGCAATCAGGGTGCAACTGCCACGGAGCGGTACCATCCGATTCAGTAGTGGCCTCCATTCAGGGGCTTCCAGATAGTTACAACTACTCAGAATCATATGAATTGACGGTTTCCTTCCAAGGAGGACCGAGTCAGGAGGGGAACTCCAACCAAGGCGGTTTCCACCTCTGGGCTAGCGATGGGTCTCTCTCAGTCAACGATGCCACCGCACAGCTATACAACGAAAATGAGGCTGGGCACACCGAGGCCGGAAACGACCAGACCTCATGGACATTGACCTGGACCGCTCCCCCTACTGACAAGAACGTGGAGTTCGTCCTCCATGTCAACTCCGTCAACGGGAACGAAGACGGAGCAGGAGGGGGGTCATCTGGTGACATGTGGAGCAAGGTTGCAGTATCCCTTAGCGGACCGATAGAGGTACTGGAGGCCGCTGATCCGTTCGTCGTTCTGGGAGTCCTGATCATCGTTTCGGCAACATTGCTTGCAATCACTCTTGCGTACGTATTCTACAGGAAGGACCCGGATGCTTTTGACTGGGACAACTTCGCTCCATGGCTTGCAGACTGGCTAACGAGCACGGATCACAAGAAGATAGGGACCCTGTACTTCGTCGCAGGGCTGTTCTTCCTAGGAGTAGGCGGGATCATGGCCATGATTATCCGGATCCAACTTGCTGTACCGGGTAACGATTTCCTCACCCAAGAACAGTACAACCAGTTCTTCACGCTGCACGGGACGACGATGATCTTCCTCGCCGCGATGCCGATGATCAACGGGTTCGCCAATTGGATGATTCCCTTGCAGCTTGGTGCAAAGGACCTGGCACTACCCAGGATTAACGCGATGTCTTTCTGGCTGCAGCCCTTCGCTGCTCTGCTTATCTTCACTGGTGTCTTCTCCGGTCATGGGGCTGACACAGGCTGGACGGGATATGCGCCTTACGTGGTCAGCGAGGGTGCTCATCACGGGACCACGATGTGGGCTGCTGGACAGATTTTGCTCGTGGCTTCCTCCACACTGACCGGGATCAACTTCCTGACTACGATGGCCGTGATGAGGGCCCCAGGAATGGGTTGGATGCAGATGCCCCTATTCAGCTGGTCCATCTTGGTTGCCAACGTGATGCTGTTCCTATCCATCCCGGCTTTCGGAGTTGGCCTGATACAAGTTTACCTGGATCGTGTGGTCGGTACTGCCTTCTACGACATCGCCGCAGGAGGCGATCCTTTACTGTGGAGTCACCTGTTCTGGTACTTCGGACATCCCGAGGTTTACGTCGTAGTTGTCCCTTCTTTCGGCATAATCTCTGAGGTTATCGCGACGAGTTCCAGGAGGTCTGTGTTCGGATACAGGTCGATGGTGTACGCGATGGCTGGGATAGGCATCGTCGCCTTCATCGTCTACGGTCACCACATGTTCACAAGCGGCATGAGCCCTACGCTGAGGTTCGTAACCATGCTGACGACCATGCTAGTGGCGGTTCCAACAGGGATCAAGGTGTTCAACTGGCTGATGACCATGCATGGTGGATCGCTTGTATACAGGACGCACACACTCTGGGCTCTAGGGTTCCTTGTGACGTTCACACTCGGGGGCATCTCTGGGATGTTCTTCCCGTCAATAGCTATGGACACGCACCTGCACGAGTCTTACTTCGTGGTCGCCCACTTCCACTACGTGCTAGTAGGGGGCACTGTGTTCGGCTTCTTCGCAGGGATATACTACTGGTGGCCCAAGGCGACGGGGAAGATGCTTAGCGAGAAGCTGGGCGTCTTGCACTTCCTGACCGCATTCATCTCATACAACGCTCTGTTCTGGCCGATGCACAGGTTGGGCGTGTGGGGGATGACCAGGAGGCACCACACCTACTTCGTCACCACCGAGGAGGCACTGGGTTCGCTCCCAATGGAAGCGGCTGGTTGGAACATGTTCATCACCGTCTCTGGATTCCTCTTCTTCTTCTCAAATTTCATACTGGTCTTCAACATGATCTCGTCCTCGATCAGGGGGGAGAATGCCCCCGACGACCCATGGGGAGGGTGGTCCTTCGAGTGGATGACCAGCTCCCCCCCTCCTGCTCACACACTATACAAGCTGGATGACGGCACTTGGGGGGTTCCCACTCTGAAGGATGCGAACGAGCACATCGCGAACGAGCCGGGGATTGTAGGACGCTGGTTCCAGAGGCTACTGGTTAGCGATGAAGACACGGGGGAGGTGGCACACTGAGCCAAGACGATCACTATCACCACCACCCCAGTGCATGGGGGCCGCACGACTGGGACCACGGTGCCCCACACAACTCATGGGCACCCATCATCATGAGCGGTGGCTTCGCCCTATTCCTGTTCACTCTCGCTGCGGCGTTCGAGTGGGGGGAATTCATGGGATGGGTGAACGTCCCACTAGTCTTCGTTTCACTGGGCATCGTAGGTGTTGGCCTATTGGTGTGGTGGAGGCAGGACTGGAGCTACGGGGTCGATGGAAAGGATTCGATGCACCTTTGGGAGCCCAAGTCAACTGGGACGCCGTTCCAGAACATCGACATCAGGAAAGTTGCGCTTTGGGTTTTCCTTATGTCCGAGATGATGGTCTTCACCTCACTGTTCAGCACCTACATGAGGTACAGACTGGGGATACCCAACTGCAAAACCGTATTCAATTCGGGCGATTGGGTCGAGGGGACTGCTGTGAATTGCTTCGAGCCAGCAAGCCACCTGATAGCCTCCAGCTGGTTCCACCTAGCGCCGGGAGCGATCAACACCTTCGCGTTGATCATATCTTCCTTCACCATCGTTCAGGCACTTCGCTATGCTAAGATGAAGGACATCGACGAGAACGTGAGGAGGAAGAAGGTGACAAGATACCTAGGGACGACCTGGTTCCTGGCCGTTCTCTTCCTGACCCTCAAGATGATCGAGTGGTTCCTCGGATTCCCTCTGCCGGAGTTCATGCACGAGTTCAACCACGGTGACTCGACCATCAAGTCCCTCTACGCAGAGGGTTACCTGATCAACGCTGACCACTACCAGCACCACTACTACGACACTCACTACCTAGAGAGCCATGGCGGGATGGACCAGGACACGGCGCTCTACGCTATGATGCAGGAGGGGACCCACCCGGGCGGACACATGATGGCTAACATACAAGTCAGCGCGACGACCTTCTACGTAACCACCGGGACCCACGGGGCACACGTGTTCGGCGGCATAGTCGGCCTCACCTACATGACACTCAAGGCCGCTAGGGGAGGATACACCCCTGACAACGCGGTCTCGATCGAGTACTTCGGGCTCTACTGGCACTTCGTGGACCTGGTCTGGGTCCTGGTCTTCCCGTTCTTCTATCTATACTGAGGCGAAAATAAATGGCACACTACAAAATTCTTGGACAGGACCCATACTGGATGAACTTCATCGGGCTGATGGTGCTCACCGTGATCGAGGTGGCCGCGGTAGGGATTGAGCTTGGCACGACGATCACCCTAGCTATCCTAACCGTGATCGCCATCCCCAAGTTCTTCATGATTGCAGCGATCTTCATGCACCTCTATGGTGACGAGGACTCGGGGATACTGACCCTTACGGCCCTCTTCCCTGCTTTCTTCATCATCATCATGGTCCTGTTCGTGGGCCTCACGCACCCGGACGCAGCGTCGGGGCTTCCCGACTGGTGCAGACCGGGCAACTACGGCCTGTGACGCTGCAAGGTTCATCCGTGGGAGTCCTCACGCAAGCACGCTGCAGACGTCGCATAGCCTGGTATTGCGCCGGATTTGAAATCCGGTGTCCTAGTGACTCGGGAGTTCAAATCTCTCCGTCTGCGCCAAACTAGCCCTGTCTCCTTCTCGAGGCTGCCAGAGCCAGGAGCGAAGCGCAGAGCGCGGTAGCCGCTCCGAAGCCAGGGATGCCGTCGCTGGGAGGTGGGTTGGCGTTGTCGCCGAGGCCGTCGCCGTTTGCGTCTTCCCACTCGGTGGAGTCGCGTGGGAAGGCGTCCTGACCGTCCTCGAAGCCGTCGTTGTCGTCGTCTGCGTCAATGGCGTCACAGGTGCCGTCGCCATCTAGGTCCTCGGGAGTCACGGACGCGGCGCCCTTGTCCCCCGATCCGCCCGCATTAGAGCAATCGGCCTCCTGAGTGTCCGACCACCCGTCTCCGTCGTCGTCTGTGTCGGCGTTGTCCCCGATGCCGTCGCCGTCGGTGTCGACTGACTCGGACGCATCCAGTGGGAAGGCGTCCTGCTCGTCCTCGACGCCGTCGTTGTCGTCGTCTGGGTCCGAGTTGTCGCCGAGGCCATCGGAGTCCGTGTCAGTGCCCTCGGAGTCGTCGGAGGGGAACTCGTCGAGGTCGTTGTCCACCCCGTCGCCGTCCACGTCGGGATCCGAGTTGTCACCCACCCCGTCGCCATCTGTGTCTACCGACTCGTTGGCGTCCTCCGGGAAGGCGTCCAGGCTGTCTCCCACCCCGTCGCCATCTGTGTCTACCGACTCGTTGGCGTCCTGCGGGAAGGCGTCGGAGTTGTCACCGACACCGTCGCCATCTGTGTCTACCGACTCGTTGGCGTCCTGCGGGAAGGCGTCCTGCGGGTCGCAAGTACCGTCGGAGTCGTTGTCGGTTGGCATTGAGTTCGCTTCATTCGGATCAGACCCGCAGTCGTGCTCTTCGGAGTCGAGATAGCCGTCGCCATCGTCGTCGGGGTCCGAGTTGTCGCCCATCCCGTCGCCGTCAGAGTCGGCCCACTCGTTGGCGTCGTCCGGGAAGCTGTCGTAGGGGTCCTTGTAGGAATCCCCATCGGAGTCGGCGGATGCGAATGTGGCCTCGACCTCGCCCAGATTCTCACCGGACATCACCTCGAAGCAATTTCCGTCGTAAGCCGCGCCCTGGTAAGAGGTCACGGACGCGCCCCACAGATCTTCTCCGCTCCAGGCACAGATGTTNGTGTCNGNGGAATAGGGCTCGGAGCCCTCTGGNTCCCCTGGGTAGTTNAGCCTGAAGTTGCCATCNGTGCCCTCGNCAGANACGTNGAACGANCCNATCCAGACCCAAGTGATCANGGGGGNCATTTCGGATCCGTCATCACCGAAGCCCGANANAATGAGTATTGCGTCCACNCACCAAGGGCTTACTCCGTTGAGAGTGGTGATNGCGAAGGGAGTGCTGGCNCCGGTCCAACTGCAGCCCCCTGGTCCGCCATTAAGCGAGGGNCCGCTGTCAGGAAGCCCGTCTCCGTCCTCGTCATCGAGGGAGNNGAATCCCAACGGGCCATACCAGTAGCCCNCAGCGTNCTCACANTNCTNGCGGTTATCNTGTGGTGCGACTGAGTNATTNCCGTCCTCGTCCCATGTGAAGCAGATCCAGTGAGGCACCAGTCCCGACTCCTCGATGAGGTNCTCGGAGTAGGCGTCGCCCTCTGTGACGGAAAGCTCCCCGTCGCCATCCCCGAAGTCGCTATCGATCTCCTCCCTTATTGATGGGTCCAGAACCTCGTTTCTCTGGATCGAGACCTCTACCGTTCCCTCGCCCACGTCGACATGCTCGAGGAATAACTCGACACTAGTGTCCATCTCGAAGTCCGCAATCTCCCACTGGAAGACATCGTGCCCGTAGAGCGGGCTGTCTGGCTCGAAGTCGAACCCAGGGGGGGACCAATGGGTCCAAGCAGGGTCTCCTCCGCACGAAAGCTCGAGTCCGGAGGAGCCGTAGTGATACTCACAGACGTCCCAACCGTTCCCAGCCACATCTCCGTCCCCATTGAAGGTGATTTCGGAGCTCGCCCCCTCCCATTGGTACCCCACGTAGCCTATGGCCTCCTCGAGGGTCTCGTCGAACTCCTCGGAAAGAATGTGGGCCTGGGCCACAATCGAGAGCGCGTCGAATGCTTGTGCCTGGAAAATCGCATTGGCACCCGAGCATTCGTGATTCGCATTGCAGGCGTCCCAGAAATGATCCGAGAGGACGGATTCGTATCCAGATCTTTCAGCGACGATAATCCCGTCCGCGTCTGACGGGTCGTCGAAGTCCGATTCGTCCAGGAATGCCATGTCGTAATAGGAGACTATGTCTTCGTCGAATCCGTAGTTACGCAGGCTCTCAACCATGTCTATGCCGGAATCACCCCATGTGACGATGACGACGCTGTCGCAGGAGTTGCTGACTATCTCCTCGGAGATTGTGTCGTAATCAGGAGATGATGAGTACAGCGCGAATGACAGGTCGTCTCCGTCGGAGTCTAAGCACATGGGGTTTCCATCGCCAGCCCAGGCCTCTTCGAAGAGCTCCGCTGTTTGCTCGAAGAACGAGTCGGTGGCATCATACACCAACGCGGGGCTGCTCGATCCGGAGCCAGCATCCGTGACAGTCAGTAGGTAGGCCAGCAGAGGCCCGTCCAAACCGTCACTAGGGATGACTCGGAAGAATCCCTCGAACTCCTCGGAGTCGCTTAGTTCGGGGCTGCTGGAGGTGGGAGAAATGTATGGGATGCCCACCGCCGAGAAGATGGAGTTTACTTCCATCGAGACGTGCGAGCACAGTGGCCCCACCACGAGCCCTATGCCCGAGTCGACGACGTCCTGGGCCGCATCCTGGCCAGTGGTTCCGTCGCAACCGGAGTCGAAGGGAACCACGTTGAACCAGTACTCATCCTGCTGGCTGTTCAGGTAGTCCATGGCGATCTCGTACGAGGCATCGAAGCCGGCGCTGAAATCCGAGACGGGGCCGGACATGTCGTACATGAACGCGATATCGACGTTCTCCCTGGACCAGGGGTTCAGGAGCGTGAAGACGTCCGCCCCGTACAGTGGGCTGTCCGGCTCGAAGCTGAAGTCAGCCGGGGGCAACTGAACGAGGAAGTCGTCGGAGAGTGTGTAGTTCGTTTCGTGGTAGTTGTACTCATGGACTGAGAAGCCATTGCCGGCCACGTCGCCGTCCTCGTTGAAGGTGATCTCGGAGCTGGCACCCTCCCATTGGTAGCCCACGTAGCGAATCGAGTCGTTGAGAGTCTCGTTTGTCATCTCCGANAGAATGAATGCCTCGCCCATGATGGATACGGCGTCGTACATCTCTGCGGTGTAGATGCCGCTGCTGCAATCATCGTCATTGGAGCAGAATTCCCAGAAATCGTCTGCCTTCTGGGAGTGGTAATCGCCCTGTAGGCGCAAGTACCGGACGCCGTCGGCGGCTGATGCGTCATCGAAGTCGCTCGAAATCATATACCCGATCCCATCGGATCCGTAAATAGCGCCGGTGAACCCCGCTTCACTNAGCGCTTCTATGACTTCGGCGCCCTCGGTTTGGTATGATACTAAGACGACTGAGTCGCAGTAGTTTTCGATCACTTCATCGGCGATGCTTGAGAAGTTGGNAGATTGNTCCTCGAAGTCTATGGTGGTGCACAACTGATTGCCGTTTTCATTCCATGCTTCCTCGTAGGCTTCGGCGACGTGCGTACTGTAGTCGTTCGTCATGTGCACCAAGGCAGGGCTGGATTCGGACACGGTNAGGGTCGCGAGTGAATGGGCCTGCATGGCGTCATGAGGGGTTGTCCTGAAGAATCCCGGGTGCAAGCTGGTNTTGCTCAAGGTGGGGTTGGTAGAAGAGGGGGAGATATGGGGGATGCCATAGCTCGATAGGACGGAGTTGGCGCCCATGGAGGCATATGAGCAGAGGGCCCCAACCACGAGAGTGACTCCCGAGTCGACTAACGACTGAGCTGCGGAAGCGCCGTACGATTGTTCGCATTTTGAGTCGGCGTAAATGGGCTGGAATTCGTATACATCCTGCTCTTCATTCAGATGGGAAATGCCNTGTTCGGCCGCTGAATGGAAGGCAGGCCAAAAATCCGAGATCCAGCTTGTCTGGTCGCCCATGATCCCTATTTTCACCTCGATCCTGCCATCAGAGCCGCCTCCCGAATCGTGGTCTGCCTGAACGCTGCCGATGATCGGCGATGCAGCGGTCAGTATCATCAGGAGTATGGCTAGTATTCCCCTGTTCTTGCATTGGATTGTTTCCTCATTCATGCCCATCGAGGGGGGGTTTTCGTGATTAACGGTTTTGCCNAATTCCGGACTGCTACTACACGTTGGGGGGACTGGGTCCGCCCCTCACCTTGAGTTGCCGCTCGTGGAACTCGAACCTAACTGGAGTGGTCATGGAGATCTCGCCATCGAGGCTGATGAACAGCGGTGGGTCGTGACCGTGGGCCTGGGTCGGGTTGCCCTCGCTGTCCANGGCGCTGATCTCGAAGCTCCTGCATGGCTCCATGGTTATCTTCCCCCACTTGCCGACGTGCTTTCCNTTCTCCAGTGGGCCCATGACCCTGAGCATCTGCATCTTGGAGAGGCCGAACCCTAGCACGATGCTGGCGCTTTCCCCGAAGGGGTGCATCCCGGGGGCGACCTTGTAACCGCCTCCGAAGGTCTCCGCCTGCATCATCGCGAAGAGCCCGGTCAGGTCCACCTTGCGTCCGGGATCGTCATCCACCTTGATCCAGGCCATCTGGCTCTTCCAGGACAGGATAGCCTTGATCGCCAGGAAAGTGTACTTCTTCTGACCGCTTATCCACGAGAAGTGCCCCTCGTCCTTCATGCGATTTATCGATGAGGTGACGCCGCCGTCGCACTCGAGGAAGGACCATCGTACCAAGTTCGCCTCATTAGCGGGCTCTCCGGTTACCGGGTAGTGCTTGGGGGAGGGGATGCCCGGGTGCTCGGGGGCCCTGAGCCCCTCCACCCTGATCCCCCCTACGGTGTNGTCCTCACCATCGGCAAGGAGGGCTACGGCGCCCTNGAGGTCCTTGAGGGGGATGCCTATGGATCTGGCGAAGTCGTCGCCGTTGCCCATGGGAATGATTCCCAGGCGCGTGTTTGAGCCGCGTAAGCCGTTCGCGACCTCGTGGACTGTCCCATCCCCGCCCACGGCGACAACCAAGTCGTATTCGCTTTCCCTCAGTCCGCTGGCGATCTCGATGGCGTGACCCTTCCCCTCAGTCATGAATACGTCGAAGTCGATCCCCGATGACTCGAGGGCTTCCTCCACCTTGTGGAAGTTCTTGCCCATCTTGCCGTCTCTGGCGTTAGGGTTGGCTATGCATGCTATGCGCGTCACGGGCACCCGAGTGACAGCATCGGACTTCAATCCTGCCGAAGCAAGGAATCATGAGTGAGCGNGGGTTCAGATGGTCGATTGGGATGGCAGATGGCGAGATGCATATGCGAAGGGCCATCGAGCTAGCCGAGAGGGGTCGGCATCGNGTGATGCCGAACCCACTGGTCGGCTGCGTCCTGGTTAGGGACGGGGAGGTCCTGGCCGAGGGCTGGCACGACCACATAGGCGGTCTGCACGCAGAGCAGATGGCCATAGCAGATGCCGAGTCGAAGGGCGTCTCAACGATGGGTGCCACTGCTTACGTCACCCTTGAGCCATGCAATCACTTCGGCAGGACGCCTCCCTGCACAGAGTCACTACTCTGGGCCGGGGTGAGCAGGGTGGTGATAGGGTCGCAGGATCCGAACCCCACCGTGAGGGGAGGTGGCATCGAGGCTCTAATCGAGGGAGGNGTCGAAGTGGAACAGGGGCTGCTGGAGGATGAGTGCGAAACGCAGATGAGCCCCTTCATGCACTGGTGCAGACTGCGGAGGCCGCTTGTCACGCTGAAGGCATCGACCGACTCCAGTGGGAGGATCGACTACGACAGTTCTCGCCCTTCAGAGCGATTCAGCTCGGATGAGTCGCTCGAAATGGCCCAAAAGATACGAGCCGATTCCATGGCCATACTTGTGGGGGTGAATACGGTGATCAGGGATGATCCTTCTCTCACCGTCAGGGGCCCGGATATAGGCCCAAGGAACCCACCAATCAGGGTGGTAGTGGACCCAAACAACAGGGTGCCCTCGGATTGCAGGCTCATGACTGATGGAGAGGCNCCAACATTGCTGGTGCAGTCAGCCGATTTCGACTCATCTGGGGACGAGGGGAACNTAAGCAGGGTGGTCATGCCGGAGCAGGANGTTCCAGTTTACCGGATACTCGACATGCTCGGGGACAGGGGNATNCAGTCCCTTCTGGTCGANGGAGGACTGGACACNTGGGGGAGGTTCCTCTCCGAGGGGCTGGTCGACAGAGCAAGGATCTGCGAATCCCCCAAAGAACTTGGCGGGAATGGTCCAGTATTCGACTCATCCTGCCTATCAGTGGCAGGNTTGGACCTAATTTCTTCTATGGAAGCCTCCGGAGACAAAATCGATTGGTGGGGAAGAAAAGGATCGTCTTAGGCCACATCGNACCNTGATAATGCAGGGCCTACGGTTAAATAGAATGGTTAGCGGCCCGGGCGATACATGTATAGCGCACGCAAGACACGAACACTAAGCATCTGCCTGATAATGGTGATTTCTTCACTGGGACCACTAGCAACGGCAGACCACGAGGACGAAGGCCCATGGATGGAGCTGGAGATCCTCGATGACGGGAACTGGGAGCACGTCGACTATGGAGAAGACAGTGAAATCCCTTACCTCCTCTCAGTAGGAGAATACGAGCTGAGCCTGGGGTCGTTCGGCCTTGTCAACGGGACNGATTACCATCTGTCATGGGAAGTCATTACCTATGACGTCTACAACGACTCCGATTCTTCCTGGAACGAGGACAGGAACTGGTACGCCTACAACGACTCTAGCGCTGAGAGTCTGAACCTGACTGTGGGGGAGTTCTCTTGCCACTTCTCGATCTTTGCCGAGCTGCAAGACAATTACACAGGAGATAGCACCGAAGCATTCTGGTGGCTCCATGGGCCATGCGGGAACAACGGCATCATCGGCCTAGAGATCGACAACGGAACGTCGGTCATCGAAGTGCCAAACGTGTTCGACGTCGATGGCGAGCTGCTCCCGATAGATGCTGGGACCCACAACATGACGTGGACATTCTCCAACATGAGCTCCGGACACTACATGTTCGAATACTTCGACAATGAAGACGATTGGAACTTCGAGTGGAACGGGGCTTCCCCGGATGCCGGAGACTCCGAATGGGAGCTAGAAGTTGGCACGCTTGATTGCGAATTCTGGGTCGACGGCACCCTGATGGAGAACGTCTCAGGGAACTGGACCCTGGTAGCTAATCACTGGACCAACTTCATCGGCCCATGCGAGAGTCCAACCTTCACACTGATCTACGACGACGGCAGCGGTAACATGGTCGAGTACGAGATGACTCCCATGACCGAGAGCTTCGATGGCTGTGACGAGTACGAGGACGAGGATTACGATGAATCCTGGTACGAGTGCTGGATCGGCTACGACGAGGACGGTGACGGTGAGGACGACTGGCACGACTACTTCGGGTTCGAGGAATGCACCAACGGGACCGCAGGATGGGAGTGCGTTACACACTACGAGTGGCCCTATCTAGAAGCTGGCTGGCATAATGGGACCATAGAGGTCTCAGGCCTGGGCAGCGATGGTAGCGATTGGGCATTCGTAGGCTTCGACGAATGGTGCGATTCCAACCATCACTGCGAGAGATGGGACTTCGACTCGGGGCCACTCAACGAAACCTCTCAGATCACCTACGACTCCAGCACGGGCAACTGGACGGCAAACTGGACGATGCACATCGATCCGTGGACATGCGACTACCATTCTTTCGTCGAGCTATGGAGCGTAAAATGGGACGACAACGACTCGGAACACTGGTACGATGACATGGAGATTGAGGAGCATTTGGCCTGGCACGGCCCATGCGAGGAGATACCAAATCCATTCACCCTCTACTACGAGGACGAGAACGGAGACATGGCGGAGTGGGCAGAGGAGTACCACAACATGAGCCTCGACGAGTGCGAGGAGTACGGGGACGATCACGATGATGGGAACTGGTACGAGTGCTGGGTAGGCTACGACGAGAACGGCGACGGCGAGGACGACTCGCACGAGTACTTCTGGTTCGAGGACTGCACAAACGGTACCTCAGGATGGGAGTGCGTGGAATCGATTAGCCTACCGGAAATCACCCCAGGAGTGCACTCTATGGAGCTGCACGTAGATGATCTCGTGTCAGGTGAATCCTATCACCTCACTACCAGGACAAGCACAGGAAATCAAATGGGATATGGGGGAGAAGAGAAAGCCGAGGATATTTTCAACGCGACCTCCGACAGCGAGACATTCGAAATTTCCCTTGAGGTTGACAACTACACTTGCCACGTGGGATTGGAGGCATGGCTCGAGGGAGTTGAGTGGCATAACGACACATTCCACTTCACAGAATTCCTCGGGGAAGGCAGGTTCGGCTTCAATGGACCTTGCGAGGAGATGCCCTCGCCATTCACCCTGTTCGTTGACGGAGTCGAGTGGGAGCAGACGCTTCACAACATGAGCCTCGACGAGTGCGAAGAGTACGGCGGAGAGGGGCCAGGCGAGGAACACTGGTACGAGTGCTGGATCGGCTACGACGAGAACGGCGACGGCGAGGACGACTCGCACGAATACTACGGGTTCGAGGACTGCACAAACGGTACCTCAGGATGGGAGTGCGTGATGTGGCACGAAGACCCCCACATTGGGCCCGGTGAGCACAACTTTACCCTCAGCATAGACGTGCAAAGCGGATCGAACTACTCGGTAGACATGCATACCCAACTATGCCAGAACATGGGAGGATGCGATAGTGAGTGGGAGTCCTACAGCCTCAACGCGACCTCCGACACCGAGCAAGTAATGTTCACTATGGAGACCAGCAACTACACCTGCAACCTGCACCTTAGTGCAAATCTGCACGAGATGCACGACAGTAGCGACGGGGAAAATGGCATGGACGTGTGGAGCCAGCATATTTTCNACGAATGGTGGAACTATAGAGGCCCATGCGAGGAGCCCCCCTCCCCATTCACTGTCAGCCTAGATGGAGTCGAGTACGAGTGGGACCACCACTACGAATATTACGACGAATGCGAGGAGTACTACGAAGGGGACTACGAGTGCTGGAACGACGACTGGGACGAGGACGGAGACGGATATCCCGACTGGACGCATTGGCACCATGATTGCTCTATGGATGCCGATTACGATTGGGAGTGCATGACTCACTCGGAGCCTCCTAGGATCGAGGCTGGTAACCACACCGTCGTGGTCCTGGTCGAGGACATGGGTGAGGACACCAACTACACCCTAGCCGTGCACCTAAACTCGTACGATACCATGGGAGGGGGCGACTGGGATTGGTTCGAATTTGAAGAAAAGACCGGTTCTGGGGAAACGTGGTTCGAGGTTTCCTTCGATCTTGAATCCAAGATCTCCACGTGCCACGTAGANNTCCNCCTCGAACTTTACGAACACGAAACGGACGAGTGGAACAACTCCTGGAGTGACTGGATCTTCGGGGAGGGCTTCCACTGGAACGGCCCTTGCGAGATGCCACCATCACCGATCGAACTGTGGTACGGAGGGACAATGTGGGAATCCCACCAGAACGAGACCTACTTCGACGAGTGCCACTACGACGGATACGATTACGAGTGCTGGGACGATGAAGAGGGAGAGTGGGAGTACTACCCTGACTGCCATTCTGAAGAGAACGGAACCTGGGCCTGCATTGTGCACGAGGTGCCCCATCTGGAGGGCGGTACATACTCGATGACATGGGTCATCAACGATCTAGACACCAACAACTCGGACTACGCGATCTTCTGGGATACATCGCAATATTCTTCGATGTTTGGTGGAAACTGGGAGGAGGGGATGGCGAACATCACATCCTCGTGGGACAACGAGTCACACGTTGATTGGGTCCTTGTCGTCGACAACTCAACCTGCCAAATTGAGATAGGCGTCCAACTTGCAGAGATGTGGGACTATGACGACGACGGCGAGTGGGACGACATGCAAACAATCGCATACGACAACTTCCAATTCAGAGCCCCATGCGAGATGCCTGAGGGAATCGGCATCGACCTGATGATAGACGATGGAGGAACCTGGGTGGAAATCGACGGCCTGAGCATGTGGGATCTTATGATGTCCGACGATGGCGACACGTCGATTGACAGTGTTCTTGCCGACTACACGCTAGATGCTGGAACCCACGACATGATGTGGGAGCTCGATGGACTCGAGGACGGCGAAGAGTACAACATGAGCTGGGACATCATGGAGATTGACCTCTCACAGGGAGAAGATTGGGGCGATGCCGGCGGTTATGCGGTCTTCGAAGCCGAGGGAGAAACTTGGGGCGACGACTGGGAGCTTGAAGTGAGCGAGGGTGCGTGCATTGTGATCATCATCGCCAATGCTGAAGCGACAGTAGCCGATTCTTTCCCGGGAATGATGGTCTACTACATACCCGGACCGGCCTCACTGGAGGACGATGACGGGGATGGCGTCAGTGACTGCATCGCAGCGCTCGACGAAGGTGATGGCGGTGGAGGCGATATGCCGGATTGGGGTAGCGAGAACGGGCACCTAGAGCTCCTCGATGATTACGGCTACCCGGTAATGCCATTCCAGCAAATGGGAGAGGGAGTCTGGGATTTGACGGTCCTTGGAATGGACCTAGAGCCCGACTGCGAAGACTGCTACGAAGTAGAAATGGAAATGGACAGCCTTGGTCACGATCTTGCTAGCTCCGAGGACGTCGTGTCCACTGACGAATACGGGGAGTTCCAGATGGACTTCTCCGTCGAATTGACTCCATGGGACTGCATCATTTTCGCGTATGTCGAACTCGAAGGAGAGGAGGATGACTTGTATGATTATTACGAAACAATCCTAGAGGGACCCTGCGAAGGAGGCTCGAGAGAAGGCCTGATCGACGTCGAGCTGACTGACGAGGACGGTAACGGCTGGACCATGGAAGAGTACGTGGAACCGGGCAACTACACGGTCGACATTTTGATCTCTGGTTTGACGGCCGGAGAGGACTACACCATGTCGATTGCACACGTCGACGGCGTGTGGGGGGTCGAGGACCTGATTCACAGGGTCTGGAACGATGAGGAGTTCGGCGAGGAAGTGAACTTCTCTTCAACCGACGGAAGCGACGAGGGGATGACTTTCGAGGCCAATATCCACCACAGTTGCAGTAACTTCGTGATAATCGACGTCTACATGGATAGCGCCGATGACGATGAAGGATCGCTAGACACGTTCTACTACTTCTACGAAACGGGATGCGAAGACCATGATGGCGACTGGAACCTCGAGGACTACTACGTCCATCAGGACTACTACGCCGTCCTAGAGCATGTGGACGTGGAAAACGGAACTGCCGAGGTGTTGCTTGAATCGTCCATATTAATTGACGAGGAGCTCTTGCTGAAGATCGACCACGACTGGTTCAACGGAGACGGCGAGCTTGACGAGTTCGAGGCGGGACAAGCCGCGGCAAATATGATCGAAGCCTCGGGCTTGCATCCCTTCTGGGTCTGCATGGACATGATGAGCGAAGGTGAAGAGATCATCGATGCGGAGGACCAGGAGGACTGCGAGGACTCAGATGGTTGGTGGTATGGGCCATTCGGAGCCTTGTCACTAGATGACGAGGATGGGGATGGCTACCCAGACAGCGCACCGGCATGGNACGGAGGACAAGGCGGCTGCCAATGGGACATAGGAGGCAGCCCCTTCAATGAAACCACCCTAAACGGAGTCAGCGCATGGTGCGTTGACGCCATCCTGATGGTAATGCTACAACCGGGATACTCAGCCATTCACTGGAGCTGGATAGGNCAATTCAACGTCTCGACTGACGAAGACGGGGAGCTTGCCCTATACTACCCCGGAAGCGGCGAAGACTCCAATCCAGAGCAAGTGAATGCGACTCTATGCGCATGGTTGCCTGAGGCGGAGGACCAGAGCATGATGTGGGAGATTGTCTCTTTCACCTACGACGGAACAGAAGTAGGTTTGGAAGAAGAAGGCGGATGCACCCAAATCGGGCAGGGCGAATACTTCGAGGATCTGGAGATCGTGTACGGAATGGTTAGCATGGACTCTGACGGGGACGGAGTCGACGATCGCATGGACCGGTTCCCGGACGACCCCAACGAGTGGGATGACACGGACGACGACGGCGTGGGCGACAACTCGGACGCCTTCCCAGAAGACCCGAACGAGTACATCGACTCGGACGGCGACGGCGTGGGCGACAACTCGGACGAGTTCCTATGGGACCCAACTGAGTCGGTCGACACAGATGGCGACGGATACGGCGACAACTCGGACGCCTTCCCAGAAGACCCNAACGAGTGGNTAGACACCGACGAAGACGGGACTGGGGACAACGCGGACTCCGATGCAGACGGCGATGGGGTTGATGACGACGTGGATGACTCTGACGGCGACGGCGTATACGACGACTCGGACGCCTTCCCGTACGACGCCAACGAGACCACTGACACAGACGGCGATGGGGTTGGCGACAACTCGGACGCCTTCCCAGACGATGCGAGCGAGTGGTTAGACACAGACGGCGATGGCATCGGCGACAACTCAGACACTGACGCAGATGGTGATGGAACGCCTAACGACCTCGACGACTTCCCCCTAAACAGCGGGGAGTCCACAGACTCGGACGGCGACGGCGTTGGGGACCAGGAAGACGCCTTCCCGAACAACCCCAACGAGTACATCGACTCGGANGGCGACGGGACTGGGGACAACGCGGACACGGACGACGACGACGACGGGACTCCTGACACATCTGATGCNTTCCCCTACGACGACACCGAGGACTCCGATGCAGACATGGATGGTNTTGGGGACAATACTGACGCCTTCCCGAACGATCCAGCCGAGTCGGTCGACACAGACGGCGACGGGGTTGGAGACAACGCGGACAGGTTCCCCGANGATCCAAGAGAGCAGTACGATAGCGACGGCGANGGGACGGGCGACAACTCAGACGCCTTCCCTAACGATCCAAGCGAGATAATCGACTCTGACGGAGACGGANTGGGCAACAACGCAGATGCGTTCCCCTACGACGAGGATGAGCAGAAGGACACCGATGGCGACGGAATTGGCGACAACGCTGATGCNGATGCTGATGGAGACGGNCAGCTAGACAATCCTCCAGAAGAACCGGATACGGATGATGGTGGTGGCGGACTGCCGGGCTTCTCGGCGGCNACTGGACTGGTATCCATGCTGGGTGCGGCGATCCTGATCGCCGGAAGACGAAAGGACTGAGCGGTCCTCGCTAAACGCGAGGGCCCTCAGGGNCCCGGCCAAGGTGGTATCGTTGGCAGTTAGACCAATCTCCGATTTCNACATCCCCGGAACGGGAAGGAAGTTACGCAACCGAACGGTACTCGCTGCCATGACGAACAAGCAGTCAGAGGAGGACGGCACGCTTTCAGATGCAGAGATCTCCTGGCTCCTGAGACGCGCCGAGGGTGGTTTCGGCATTGTGACAACTGCCGCCAGCCACGTACACCCGAGCGGCAAGTCCTGGGAAGGGGAGATGGGCGTATGGGGGGACCACCATGTCCCCAGGCTGAAGGAGCTTGCATCTGGCATCAGAGACAGAGGTGCACTGAGTCTGGTCCAGATATTCCACGGAGGCCTAAGGGCACCAAGGTCACTCACCGGGCAGCAACCGGTCTCAGCAAGCGTAAACCTAGAGAAGGGNGTGGAAGAGGAGTGCAGGGAGCTTGCCGATTCTGAGATAGCGGAACTGGCCCAGTCATTTGGGGAGGCTGCAGAGAGATGCGAGAGNTCCGGATTCGACGGGATTGAGGTCCATGGAGCCCACGGCTACCTGATTTGCCAGTTCCTTGGAACTAGAACTAACAGGAGAGAGGACAGGTGGGGAGGTGATTTGGAGGGTAGATCCCTTTTCCTGAAGGAAATAATTAGGGAGATTAGGAGCAGGACATCGGATGGGTTCATCGTCTGCGTCAGAATCTCTCCCGAGCATGATGTCGGCGTGACACTTTCAGACAGCATTGATCTGTCCTTGATGATGAGGGATTGGGGTGTTGACATCTTGCACATTTCATGCTGGGACGCCTTTGCTCGGTCCCAGGACGGTTCGGATGACCCTCGAACAATTACCCGTAGATTCAGGGATCTACTCCCGGACGAATTCCCCATTATTTCCACAGGGTCGATTTGGACCGAGTCGGATGCCGAGTTCGTCCTTGGGGAGGGGGCGGACCTGATCGGCGTAGCCAGAGCGGGAATAGCCCATGCGGATTGGGCTGCGAGGCTTGGAAGTGGCGATTACGAGCCAGAGAGGCCGCCCTTCACCCCAGAGCACCTCATTTCTGAGGGACTTAGTCAGGTTTTCGTGGACTACATGAGAAGGTGGAAGGGTTTCGTCACCGANNGCAGGGAGTAGTAGCCGAACCTCCAATACATAGGATTCCTTGCAGGCATCGTGGATCGGAGCACGTGGCTGATAATTGCTGGATCGGTATTAGCGCTGTTCATTGTCTTCAAGATCAGCCTGATCACTTATCGAAGGAGGAAGTACCCAGAGCCGCACTACGACTGGGAGTCGATAGACACCAACCAAATCCATTTCCCGGAGGGCTTCATCTGGGGGGCTGCAACTGCTGCTCACCAGATTGAAGGGAATCAGAAGAACAACTGGACTGATTTCGAGATTGAGAGGGGATTGGAGAGGAGTGGGGTTGCTTGCGACCACTGGAGCCGGTGGAGGGAAGATTTCGAACTGCTTTCCGAGCTTGGAGTCTCATCATATCGATTCTCAATAGAGTGGAGTCGNTTGGAGCCGGTCCCTGGTGAATGGGACNACGNGGTGGTGAAGGTATACTCTGATATGGTCGATGACCTNCTTTCCCGAGGAATAAGGCCAATGCCCACACTGCATCACTTCTCACATCCGTCCTGGTGGGAAGAAAAGGGTGGATTCTCGAAGAAGGAGAACCTGGGGGAGTTCGTAAATTACTGCGAGAGGATTTTCGATTCGCTATCTGACAGAGTGGAGACGTGGTGCACAATCAACGAGCCTACAGTATTCTCGGCCATGGGATACACACTGGGGCAGTTCCCGCCTGGAAGGAGGAGCATTTTCCTCACCCTGCGTGTAATGAGGAACATGATGAGGGGTCATGCGATGGTTTACCGTAGCCTGAAGAAGAAAGGGGATTGCGTTCTTGGAATTGCGAAGAATGTTACTCTTTTCGATCCCGCAAACCGGTGGAGTCCGATTGACTGGCCTGTTGCTAGGCTACTGGAGTGGCTCTGGAACGGTGCATGGAGAAGGGGGATCAAGACTGGTAGAATGCTGGGGTCCAGAATTCCCGATGCAAAGGGGTCCCTCGACTTCGTGGGACTGAACTACTACACCCACTTCATCACAGGGCTATTCATGCCCACATCTACCGACGAGTTGAGTTTCGCGAAGAGGGAGCATGAGATCGCCACTGAGTTCGGATATCCGATGTACGCAGAGGGGCTTAGGCGTGCGATAGANTTCGTATCCGAGCTGGGCGTTCCGATCGAGATTACAGAGAACGGAGTGGCCGATTCAGAGGACTCTCTTCGTCCAGAGCATCTGAGGAGGCACATCTGGGTGATTTCTGAAGCGATAAAGGATGGTCTGGATATCAGGTCATACCACCATTGGTCGCTGATGGATAACTTCGAGTGGGCAGAGGGTTACGAGATGCGATTCGGGCTTTACTCGGTAAACTTCGAAACTCAAGAAAGGAAGCTCAGGCACAGTGGAGAGGTCTACCGAGGAATCGTGGCCAGCAACGGTTTGAAGGTCAGNGATTAGAGTCCTGNATNCNCCTCCCGAACAGAGAATCCTCTCAGTATCTCCCCNTTGGAGGNTGTTTGTTGGCGGACCGTGCAGGATTCGAACCCACGTCTCCGGCTCCGAAGGCCGGAAGGATATCCAGACTACCCTAACGGTCCACGCTTGCTCCGAGCCGGGTCGATCCGTATTCAATCCGCCGGATAACAGAGCACCACTAGCCGTGATAGGCTCTTGTGGACCCTGACTGGGGAGCTCATTGAAACACGCCATCCAGTTTCGAGGATTTTNNCCTTCAGGGANCCCCAAGTCATTCCCATCACCTGGAGATCGTCCGAAACTGGTCCATCCAGGGCATCTGGGCTCGAGGGTAGCATCGTGCACACATTTCCACCGGTACTCATTTCACTTGCGGATCTCAGGGCTCCCAGAAGAACCCCAATCCCGTCTTCCGAGGCCCAAGCGTTCCTTCCGTACGGGGGGTCGAACACGAAAGAGCAGTCTGTTTCTGCGGCCCACAATTCGTGAGCCTTGTCTGCAGGGGATTGGCTAACTCTGAACTCCCCNTTCCCTCCTGCCCATTCCAGGTTGGCGAGAGTGCCTTCTACCATCCTGGAATCCAGGTCGCTTGCTAGGGCCTTGATTCCCAATAATGAGGCCTCAATGGCGATTCCTCCGGTTCCACAGAAAGGATCGACAATTGCAGAAGGTGGCCTACCCGAGAAGGAGAGTGATATCATTAGTCGAGCTAGTCTAGGATCTAGTGTGACCGGTTTGAAGAATGGGCGTTCGGTAGGAGATGTGCCATTGTATGGTCCTCTGGATACCCCATCTCGGATACCCCATATCACTAGCTGACCCACATGGGCGTCATCCCAGTGCCCAGGAGATTCCTCGGGTCCCAGCATTACCACCACGACCTCGTAATCTGGTTTCTCCAAGTCTACGACCTTGGAATCAGAAGAGATCTTGGCACCCGTCTCAGACTCTATCTCTCTCCTGGAGAGTCCTGCTACTCCAATGCCTACTCTCTTTGCCCTGATAGCGAATNTTCCCTCTGGGAGGAAGGCCTCCGACCACTCGAAGATATTGGATGCCAATTCCTCGGCTGTGATATCCTGTCCATAGGTCCAGAGTCTCGATGATGAGTGGAGTGCGNAATCAATCAGTGAACCCCCAGAAATTCGCNCAAGCACNGAGTCTTCCTGAGTGACGAAAACAGCACGTGGGTGGAGTGTCTCTATCGGTCCTAGAAGTGCCTTCGCTTCCTCTCTGAACAGTGGAGGGTGCCAGCCACTNCCGATGAGTGNTAGGCTACGTACTCCCATGCCTATTGCGAAGCGCTTCAGNACTTCAACCCTATATGCCCCCACCACCAGCACGGCTTGTANAGGGGANGGGGTAGAGTGGGCTGCAATCTTAGAGACCTNGTTTCACCAGAGCCAATTGAGTTGAGTGACCTATCTGGTCAGAAGATAGCAGTCGACGTTTTCCTGAACTCTTACCAATTCATTACTTCAATGACCGGACCGGATGGGAGGCCGCTCTCCTATGATGGAAGGCCAGTTGCTCATNTGATGGGTTTNCTGGATAGGTCGACAGTNATGATATCAGAGGGGATCGACCCGGTATTCGTATTCGATGGNAAACCGCACGAGCTGAAGCANGNAACTCTTGATGNACGAAAGGAGAGGAAGGTTGAGGCGATCTCCAGGTGGGAGTCGGCAGTAGAGGCCGGNGACATGGAGGCTGCGAAGAAGNTGGGGCCTCAGACAGCTAGTTACACCCCTGAGATGGTGCAGGAAACCAAGGACATGTTCGATCTGATGGGCGTGACGTGGGTTGAGGCGCCTATGGAGGCAGAAGGAGCGGCAGCAGTGATGTGCTCCAGGGAGGAGGTCGCGGCAGTGGCCAGTCAGGACTGGGACACCCTCCTATACGGCTCCCCCGTAATGGTCAGGAACCTGACGAGCCATGGAACCAGGAAGTTCGGCAGGGTGCTTAGCGCTGAGAGGATCTCTTTGGCTGATACTCTGGAGTCCCACCAGATCACGAGGGAGCAACTTGTGGACCTAGGGATAATGGTGGGAACTGACTTCCACCCAGGGATCAAGCGAATCGGTCCGAAGACCGGTCTCAAGCTTATTCGAAAGCACGGGACTATGGAGTCGGTAGCAGAGGAGAAGGGCTTCGAACTGCCGGATAGGTTGGGGGAAATCCGTTCACTGTTCATGGACCACCCCACCAGCGACGCCCCTCTCCCGGACCCTAGAAGGGCTGTCGAGCAGGACCTGCGCGGCTTCCTACAGGATGAGCGTGGATTCTCCGAAGGGAGGGTAGACAGGGCCCTGAACCGCCTAGCTGACGCCGGGCGATTGAGGTCCGCCAATCAGCCTTCTCTGTTCGACTTCTGATCAGATGACGTCGAAGTCGTTCTCTTCGGTGTCGGGGATGCCGTCTCCGTCGTCGTCCTCATCGGTGTAGTCTGGGATTCCGTCGTTGTCGTGGTCGAACTGCCCGGTTGAATCCCAACCGTCGTTCTGCTCGAACCAGTCAGATAGTCCGTCGTTGTCGTCGTCGGTGTCGTAGCTGTCCCAGAAGCCGTCGTTGTCGTGGTCGTACCTGTAGGTTCCGAACTCGCCGTCAATCTCGTCGACGTCCAGAATGTTATCGTTGTCGTCATCCGGATCTTCTGAGTCGTTGATGCAGTCGTTGTCGTGGTCCCTGGAAGCGTCTACGTCAGGGATGCCGTCTCCGTCTAGGTCGTTGAGGACCTCCTCAGTACCATCGCCATCGCAGTCAAGGGTGTCCTCCCAGTTGTCGATTCCGTCGTTGTCGATGTCGAAGTCCAAGCTGTCCTCTATGCCGTCGTTGTCGTGGTCGTAGATATCAGTAGTTGGGTTTCCGTCGTTGACTTCCTCGCGGTCGTCGACGCCGTCGCCGTCATCGTCATCGTCGTCCGCATCGTCGATCCCGTCGTTGTCGTGGTCCTCTGGGCTTGGATCCTGGGAGTCGGGGATTCCGTCGTTGTCGTCGTCCCAGTCTTGGTCGTCTGGAATCCCGTCGCCGTCGTTGTCGTTCTCGCCATTCTGGTCCTGGTTGTCCAGCTGCTGGTCCTGCTGCTGGTCTGAGTTCGACCCCTGCTGTCCCTGGTCGTCACCTTGGGTCTGGCCTTGCTGCTGCTGGTTCTGGCCGTTCTGGTTATTTCCGTTCTCGTCATTGCTCTCCTGATCGCCCTGCTGACCGCTCTGCTGGCCGCCGTTCTGCTGCTGGCCCTGGCCGTTGTCTTGCTGGTTGCCCTGTTCCCCTGGATCGCTGTCCTGGCCCTGCTGACCGTCTTGATCTGACTGAGAGCCTTCGTCCTGGCCCTGGCCCTGTTGGCCCTGGCCGCCTTGGCCCTGACCGCCTTGGCCCTGGCCCTGTCCTTGGCCCTGGCCCTGTCCTTGTCCCTGGCCCTGTCCTTG
>PBFP01000017.1 GCA_002718695.1 Methanobacteriota archaeon | reverse complement strand
AACAATTAGGATGCTTCGAATGGTGGACGCTGGGGGATTTGAACCCCCGGCCTTCTGGTTGCAAACCAGACGCTCTTCCAAGCTGAGCTAAGCGCCCCGTGGCCATCCGAGTCGCCTCAAGTTATTGAGTCAAACCGTTTGTCACGGCATCAGCCATCAGTCTGAATCAGGGAAGGGAGTATGGCCATGATGCCCATAAGGGAGCAGAATAGGATTACGACCAACAGGTCTTCGGAGCCCCCAGAGCGAATTGGCGACGGCGTTTTTGGTTCGCTATTCTGAGGAACCGGTTCAGTGTGGACATCTGGACCAAAGTTCGCTGATAAGTCCGACTCCGAGATCTCTGAGCCGTTCCTGACTTGGTGCTTCATGGCTACTAAGCCCGGAAGCAGACCGTTCTCAGGACCGAGTAATACGGCTACTGCGACGAGGCAAGCCTCCTCAACCTTTGAGCCGTTCTCATTCAATTCGCAAGACCCTGTTAGCCATTCCGTGGAGAAGTCATCGGGCCCGCCAAACCCCCCATCGCCGTCGGAGTCGATCTGCACCCTATGGCTGATCCCCTCCCTATCGTCCACATTCATGAAGAATAGCGAGTCGCCCTCAACCAGAACCCCTGCTGGTATAGAGCCTGGAGTTGTCCCTTCCTCAGTTAGGAGAATAGTATATTCTTTTGGCTCATGGGAATTAGCCAGGGGTGTTAGAGCCAGAATCAGAAGTGTGATTAGGGTCAGTGAGATCGCAAATCGCACGTTTACCCGAAGGGAGGCGATGGCTTGAACATGACTCACCCACTGGGTTGGTCGTGGTCGGACAGCGATCCATTATGGCCGTGGCACTTGCGATTTGCGTCTTAGGTGCTGGTGCCTCAGCTTTCCTGCTTATCTTTTCCGAGGAAGAGAGTATGGGGCCGAGAGATTTTGCGATGGTGGACCCGCTGTTGCAGGACGAGGGGCATGACCATAGGAACGCGAGCCAGCATATACTCTACACGGAAAACATCCTGCCACTTTCATTCAACCCACTGACCGCCCCGGGAAACGCGGAGGTCCAGGTTGCTGATTCCCCTGATGGGAGGACCTATGCGTACATAGCAGGATGGAGCGAGATGCACATAGTGGATGTCACAAATCCCCTCAATACGACTGTCACTGGGGTCTACATTGACCCCAACACCCAGGTGCTGGACGTCAAGTATCTCGTTTACAACAACAAGGAGTATGTTATCGTTCAGAATCAGTTGGTGGACCCTGGAGCAGCGGATCCGAACGTTGGAGAATGGGGGGACCCGGCACAAGTAACAGTGACTTTAGTGGACGTGACAGATAAGACGGACCCAACGTTCGTAGATGCTTGGTACGATGCCGATCATCCGAGCGGCCCCCATAACCTCTTCACGCACGTAATTGACAACGAGTGGTACATCTTCGTAGCGAATCCAGACTACGAGTCGTGCGACGTGGGGCAGGGGGATGCTTGCGGGGGGATTACGATTGCGCATCTGAATTTCGCTGGATATGGTGACCTACCTCGAATCGTAAAGGTTGGTGAGGCCGAGGTCAGTTGGGAAACCACCAGGGGGGGTTGGATATACATTCATGACATGACAGTTCAGACTTGGCCTGGAGAGGATCCCAGCGACCCAAGGAACGGGAGAACTTACGTCTATGGGGCATACTGGGAAGCAGGACTGAGGATTTTCGATGTCTCCGATGTCCCCCACCCTGGAAAGGACATGGTCGAGTACCTGGCCGTAGCTGCCGCCTGCAGAGGCTCCTTCGGAACGCAATTGGGATGCAACTGGAGGGCACCTGAGGTTGGCCTATGGATGGACTTCGAAGACTTCGACGGAGATGGCCAACCGGACAGCGGCACAACAGGAAACGAGAATGGCGGGAGGGCTTCCTACATCCACTATGCCGAGCCAATCGACGAAATGGTGGATGCCAGCCATCTTGGATATCCTGCTGGCAAGATACACATGACCATAATTGCTACAGAAGTTCTTGAGACGACTGTGGGCACTGGGATGGCTTACTTGCTAGACACCACTCCCTATGAGTTAGTGAATGGGAACATTCGTTTTCTGCCGAGTCTGATCCATGGATGGGAGACCCCATTCGCTGACCATCACTTCATCCCGGGTGGCGAAGAGTGGTTGCTCTTCAGCCCCCACAACGCGGATCACGAGATTTTCCAGACTGGTCTGCCTGGATTCCCCGACAACAGCCATGGAGGGGCTTGGGACGGCAGGATATACATGGGCAACTACCACTCTGGGCTTTGGGTAATTGACATAGAATCCCTCATGGTTGCTGGCATAGAACAGGGGAACAAGACTGAAGCTCACATGCATTCCACAGTGGGCTACCATCTTCCTCATGGACTGGATGGAGAACCTCTTGACAGTTCGTATTACGAATTTGGTTGGACCCCATTCCTCTGGACTGCCGAGTATCACAAAGGTTTCACCTACCTGTCTTGCATCACGACTGGCCTCTACATTGTCCAATTAGACATTGATGCACCATATGGGAAGTCCATCTAGGTCCAGCATTTGACCGTACGAATTAGGTGCAATTTCATATCAGAGTATTTGTCGCGCCACAATGTGGCGGAAGAGAGCGCATGGCTAATTGTCTCCATAATGGTGCTTGCACCAGTCTCTGGATGCCTTTCTCCAACAGAGGGAGGAGGTGTCGGCGATGGAGAGGGATGGATCGACCCTGTGATGGAAATTGAAGACTCGAACCATTCCCACAACGATTTACTTGCCCATCGGCTCTCAACTTCAAATGCAAATCTGATCGATTACCACAACCTGAATTGTGATGGGGAGGTTTACCCGCCTCCGGAGCTAGACAACACTGCAGGGAGGCCGTGTTACGATGAATGGAAGAACACCGGACCCACACCGGGGGATAACTCCGAAATTGCTATTGAAGGTAACTTCCATGAAGACTGCAAGATTTACGCAGATGGTTCTGGGGGCTGCTTCGCTTACGTCTCGAGCTACAATCAGTTCGAGATACTGGATATCAGCGAGCCGAACAACATCAGACTGCTATCCACATACTACGCAGAAGTAGCAAGGATGATTGACATCAAAGTTACCAAGGATAACAACTGGGTCCTAGTTAATCACGAGTTGACCAACAGCGAGCTAGATCCAATCCCAAATGACGACGACGCGAACAGTGGCATGAATCGATTGGACGTGATTTACGTCGGCGACAAATCTAGCCCTGTAAAGGTGGCTGAGTGGAACAACCCCCCTGCTGGATTTCACAATCAAGATTTGGCCGTATACTGCGATTGGGGCGGATCTGTTGATTTCAGGGAAGAGTGTAGCCTTTTCCTGTTCGGGGCCGACCCTTATCCGGAGATGGTGGAGGGCAGTTCGGGGACATTCTACAAGGGAACCCAAGTGTTCTACGTCCCTAGAGGGTTCGAGTCTTGGCTACCAAACCAGAACGATGATCAGCAGAATTCAAGCAGGGAGATAATCAGGTGGGGNGGCTATACTCCAGAACCAGATACAACCTGCGGGGGGTCAATTTTCAACCATGACCATGTTTACTTTGTGCACCCNATNACGAAGCAAAGGCTCCTAATAGCATCCTACTGGGGTGCAGGACTCCGAATAGTGGATGTTAGTGAACCGCCTGTTGTCGCTGATCCACTTGGAATCTCATGGCCTCCTGAAGTAGGGAGGTGGATGGGGTGCCCGTCAGCAGATGACGGATGGTACGGGCCAGATGGAGGAGGTCATGCAAACATGACTCCGGAAGAGTGGTTGGATGCTGAACAGGGGAATGACAACATCCACTACGCTGTACCATATGACCATCTTGTTTGCAATGGAATCAGCGAGTACGTCCCCGAGGCNGAATGGCCTCCAGAATGNGGTTCCGGNCCGATGGATTCGACATATGGTGTGAATTGGAGNCACTATACGATCATTGCACCGGAATATGGCAGTAATCCTGGCCANACAGGCTTCCTATGGACAATTGACACTACGGATCCTGCTAANCCGTTTCTGGTTTCCAAGTGGAGGCTTCCNGGAGAGGGNACCTTNGCTAATGGATCCAAGCACCCTCAGCATTATATCCCCGGAGGATACATTTTCAGCCCGCACAATGGAGATACTGGCATCAACGGGCATGTCTACTGGACCCACTACCACGCTGGATCATGGGTGACTGATCACGGAAGAATATGGGAGGAATTGACTTGGGAGAATGGCGTTCCCGAGCCAGAAAGAGGATTCCAAGCCATAGAAGAGTTGGCACCGACCCATACAATCGGGTACTACCTCCCAGCAGGGCCAGACTGGATAGATGACCCAGCCACTGCTCTTGGCTACGATATGGCTGACTGCTGGGCATCATGCATGATTCCGTTCGATTGGGGGCTCCAGTATGACCCCAGAGGCTTTGTGATGATCTCGGAAATGGTAAGTGGAATCTATGTCGTTCAGTTCGATGAAGACTTTGATCCGAGGTATAATTATCCTGCATTATGGTCAATTGAGGCNGAAGAAGATTGATGATTATCATGAGGATNGTGGGGCTTATCGCAGCGATCCTGGCTCTTTCTATGGCATCCCCTCTATCTGCTGCACACGGGGCTAATGACTTCTCCATCATCCTGAGAGAAGGCAGTATGCAGCCAAACGAGGCGGAGGTCGTGCAAAATGACACTGTTACGTTCTACAACGTTGCTGACAACAACAGGACAATCAGGGTTGATTTGGATGGCGATGGGGTCTACGACCAGAGATGCGAGACAGAGCCATGGAACTCATCATCCATCAGAGATGAGTGCACATTTTCAATAGGTTGGGAAAATTGGAAAGCGGGCACATATCACTTGGATGTATTCTCAAACGAAACCCTCTGGAGGACTCTGAANCTTTCAGTTGCCCATGACTATCACGAAGAGTTGGGGCCCCCACAAGGCTACACATTCAACAACGNAATCGAAGTTAACGAGTTAGATGATGAAAACGATNCATTGCAAGATGNTTTACTTTTAATTTCCATAGCACTCTTAGCCGCATCAGGAATAGTTTGGACCATGAGGAGGNATAGAGATGAGTAAGTTGGTTGCTTGGATTCTNTCATTCGCCNTATTTNTGACTCCAGGATGCCTTTCTGGGGGTGAGGTGGACGATTTCTATGGTGAAGACATACACCCGCCAATTGCAGTGGATGAATTCGTTCTGATNGACGATAGTGGCGAATATGTGACCATGTCAGAGTTCCAAGGGAAGGTTGTGGTGGTAGCATTCTTGTTCACCCGATGCCCAGACATATGCCCAGTAGTCAGTGCCAACTTGGCCTTCGTCGCGCAGGAGCTAGGCGACCTCCATGGTTCTTCGGTACAGATTCTCACCGTAACAGTTGACCCGTGGACAGATAATTCCAGCGTCCTGAAAAGTTATGCAGAAACTAGGGGGCTTAGTTGGCCGCATCTGACCGGGGATGTCGAAGACTTGGAGACCGTTTGGCAAAATTTCGANGTNGGTCTTTCGACATACAACTCAGATGTTGACGGCGACGGNGTATCCGACGGTTTCGATAGTTGCCCAGATACACCAGAGGGGGAGGAAGTTGACAGCAACGGATGCGGAAAGGAGACACAGCAACCAGAGGGGGACGTTGTGACAAACCATCATCCTCTGGACTACTGGGTGGACCATACAACGGGTACAGTAATCGTAGACAAGAATATGAATCAAAGAGTATGGTGGGGCGACACTGACTGGAATCCGGAGTTAGTCCTAGAAGACATATTGAGCCTCATTGAAGAGGAGTGAAATTTNCGAATTGAGGGGTGCTATGAAGGACTCAAGCAAGGCCTCTTTGATCGCATTGTGCTTTCTACTGGCAGGATGCTCTGGTTCAGAGGACTTGGAGATCATTGGGACGGAGTACAGGGATCCGCCCGAGGCGCCTGATTTCACTCTCAAAAACCAATTTGGAGAGGATGTCTCACTTTCCGATTTCACTGGGAAGGTTCTGGTGGTAGCATTCATCTACACCTCTTGCCCCGATGTTTGCCTGATAATCTCCTCGAATCTGGACTACGTGAANCGNAACACTGGAGAGCACTCAGNGATGGTAGAGTTCGTTTCAATCACCATCGATCCTGCTAGAGATACGACTTCCCACCTGTTTGAGTGGACTTCGGCGAGAGGATATGAATGGGACCACCTAACTCACGAGCGAGGCTCTGTAATCCAATCCGTCTGGGACGATTGGAACGTTGTTGTCGATGGCGAGCACATTGCCAACAGCCTTCCTCCNGAAGAAGCGATGGNAAGATTCGTTGTTTTGAATCCAGATAACTCATCTATTGTTTCTGACAATCCCTGTGAAGATCCAATAAACCGCTCTTGCTATGAAAATGGGGGGGATTTCGCTTCTTTCGCCCTAATCGAGAACATGGGAGTTGNCTATGACATCGGAAACGGTTCGATAGGGGATTGGACCTCCGATAGCAATTGGACTTGGGAATTGCATATCTGGAATGGGTCTAACGAGAAATGGGAACNGACCGATTCGGATAATCCAAATGATGTGTTAGTGGGTACTGACACCCACCTAGCATGGATTGCCAGTAACGCCAACATTAGCATGGCCCCTGCTGGCGTAGATTGCAACGGCAAAGGATGGGTGATGGGAAGTGGGTCTAACGCACACTGCATGTGCGACGAGGGATGGGAAAGGCCTAGTGACGACTGGCTTTCTTGTATCANAGAGGAAGGANCTACAGAATTTGGGGACAGTGCAGATCCTCACGCTGAAAGCCTTGGCGAATACGAGATTGGCCACTCCACAGTTACATTCATCATAGACAAAGACCAGAGAAAAAGAGTGGCTTACTCGGGAATTCACTGGGACGTGGAAGACTTCCTACATGATGTCAGGGCACTAGCTGATGAGTGATTTCAATATTATAGGTCAAATTCAGGTCANGATTCAATCAGAGCAATGGCATCTTCCTTAGTCTCTCGAGATCTGGCTGGTAGAGTTGGCGAATATCGTCTAAACCTAAAATTAGCATCGCAAGTCTCTCTAGACCCATCCCCCAAGCACAAACAGGCCACTCAGTGCCAAGAGGCTCTGTAACTTCCGGTCTGAAAATCCCTGANCCCCCTAGTTCCAGCCATTCTCCCCTCCATCTGATATCTACCTCTGCACTTGGTTCCGTGTAAGGGAAGTATGCGGGTCGGACCCTAACATCTGGATAACCCATCTTTGCGTAAAAGGTCTTTAGGGTTGAGACGAGCATCGGNAGGCTTGCCTCGGGCTCATGTATTATTCCTTCAATCTGATGGAACTCTGGCATATGGGTGCGATCAATCGTCTCCTGCCGGAAGACCCTCCCTATGCCGAAGACCCTGGATGGAGAATCGGGATTCTCGGCGATGTGCCTGACCGTGTTAACCGTAGTATGGGTCCTCAAAAGAGACTTCTGAGCCTCTTCTTTGTCGAAAGATCCGCCCCAACCTCTACTNCCAGTATCATGNCCATGATCATGAACCTTGGACCAGAGATCCAAGTAATGCTCATCCACCTTCAAGCTCTCAGGTTCACTGAGGTAGAATGTGTCCTGCATTGTTCTAGCAGGATGAGATTGTGGGATGTATAAGGCATCCATATTCCACCCAGCGGATTGAACATAGTCTCCATCAATCTCGGAGAATCCCATCTCTAGAAACACGGATCGAATCCTTTCAATCAGAGCCTGCATGGGGTGCCTTCTGCCTCCTGCGATAATTGGAGCTGGTAGTTTCACGTCGAAAGGCTTGAATTCCCCGTTNCTCCAAGCCTCTGTTTGNAGCATCTCTGGAGTGAGTTCGCCGATATATTGGACTTCTTCCAGGTTGGCTCCTTCAATGGCTGAGCCCGTCTNTGTCAACCTCCATGTTCGAAATACTGATTCCTCGAATTCGATCAATGAGCCCCTTGTTGAGAAGTGTTCTAGCATCCCCTCGTCCAGTTCTGAAGAAGCTATCGGACCCTCCGATAGTGATTGTATGAATGTTGACCTCGCCTCTATGGAATTCGAGATTGCTTTCTCGTCCTCAATTACTAGCCTCCCAGAATCAATTGTCACCCCTAAGCCCTTGAGAATCCCTATTCCTGTGCTTATTTCTCCTCTCTCGAACCCTGCTGACATCAGAGACTTCATCGATTGNNCGTCTTCATCCTGATTGACAATCCAACTCCATATCTTGAGCTCCAGAAGTCCCTCTTGCAATGCTTTTTTGCCATCTGGNCCCAGATAAACGANCTTGNAAGTGATCTCGTCGATTTCTAACATATTTGCGTCCTGCAAACCCTTTCCGGCTCCTGCGACGTGCACCTGATCTTGCCATCCTGTTTCCGAAAGAATATCGTCCATTTCCCAGGCCCTATTTGGATCAGACTGCATTACTTTGAGCATTCGAATCTCATTGTTGCCTAACTCCATGCCTGACCCCCGGTTGTTCCAACGGACTTTGCCACTTGACAATTACCGAAGAACGAATGGCTGGCTACTTACTCTTCCTCTGAAGACCAAAGCAAGGTACCGCAGGATTGGCAAGTGAATCTTTTCGGCTTGCCGCCCTCGATCAACTCGATATTTGCACATTTGCCACAGAGAATGGAGGTTTTTATTGGTGGTTCCAGGGTTGTATCGATCCTATACATCGGNCTTCCTGCATCGGGCATTATCGAAGCGGGTGGGGACCAAANGTCANAATTCTCATTTTTTNCGATTGGAGGCGGTCGTACGGAAATCCCTAGGAGAAGAAAAATGATTCCTGCTATGGAAATAGGNGCGGCCAAGCCCAACGAAAAGGCAGAAGAGTCCGATAGGNCTACTCCGGCTCCGAGTGCAATGCAAATCCATCCTGATATTACCAAGTTTAGCCCCTTTGTTGTTGAGTTTGGCTCTCCGTTCACGTATGTCTCCCTTGTGGTTCGATTATGAGAACTATTTGGGTCCTGAAGAGTGATGGGTTCAAGTGGGCGTCTCCATAGCGCTAATCCGCGCCTCAGTAGCTCAGCCCGGTAGAGCATCTGATTTGTAATCAGACGGCCGGGGGTTCGAATCCCTCCTGGGGCTCCAATTATTGCAANAGCAAGAATATTGAGTNAGGGCGAGTATTGGTAGATATTTTATCTGACTAATTATTGGAAGANCCATGGCGCTAGAATGTAATATTGATTCNAGAGGGAAGGCCTTTCGACTAAAGTACGGAATAATTGGGGTTGCAGCGGGAATCATATGCTCAATTGCCCTAGTTNTTGCTGGTTTCGGGTTCGGTCCGATTTGGATAGTGCCCGCTGGCGCANTAGGGGGGGGATCCTTTGCTATCTTCGAAGGATGGTCAGGCTGGTGTGCGGCCAGAGCTTTAGGAATCAAGACCCCGATATGAGCCAAGCGTCAAATGCATCGGTGCTCACGACAAGCCGTGGGAGCGGAGGTCGTGGATGGAAGGGCGCTTAGCCAGANGATCCAGGTGGAAGTATCTGCAAGAGTCGATTCCCTGCGTAGCATCGGAGTGGAGCCGCACCTAGCTGTCGTGATTGCTGGAGAGGACCCNGCCAGCCAGATATATGTCCGGAACAAAGAGGCTGCTTGCCAAAGGTGCGGAATTTCCAGTACAAGAATTGATTTGCCCTCGCAATCTAGTACTGAAGAAATCCTAGATGTGGTGAGTGATTTGAATTCNGACCCCTCAATACATGGAATACTAGTTCAAAGCCCCTCCCCAGAAGGCGTTGATGAACTAGAGATTGCGAGATCAATACTACCGGAGAAGGACGTGGATGGATTCCATCCTGCGAATCTTGGACGGCTGATTCAGGGGGATACGAGTGGCCTTCTCCCCTGTACTCCCTCGGGTGTGATGCGGATCCTAGAAGATAGCGGAGTCAAAATNAGTGGGACGAGATCTNTAGTCCTTGGAAGGTCNAGGATTGTTGGAATGCCNATGTCTCTGTTGTTGTCGCAACGGGGAGTTGACTCTACTGTGACCTTAGCGCATTCTAGAACCGCTGAATTAGAGGAGCTGTGCAGATCTGCAGACATTCTGATTGCGGCAGTTGGAGTTCCACACATCGTGGGCCCAGAATGGGTAAAGCCTGGGGCCTTCGTAGTAGATGTGGGAATTTCTAGATTGGATGGCAAGCTTGCTGGAGATGTATCTCCGGACGCATCAAAAATTGCAGGATGGGTAACGCCGGTACCTGGAGGAGTTGGCCCCATGACAATTGCCATGTTAATGTCGAATACCCTGATAGCGGCTGAGGCNCAGAGCTCNTAATCGAAAATTCCCATTTCGAACTTGGCGTCCTCTGAGGCGTGTTCCTTGGGATTCCAAGGGGGAGAAAAGGTGAGGTTTACTTTTACTGATTCGACACCATCGGTCGATAGGGCGGACCGATGGACTGCTGCCATCAATTCAGGAGCGACAGGGCAACCGGGACTGGTTAGCGTCATTTCGATCTCAACATGGCTATCTTCGATACTGATTGAGTATATCAGCCCCAAATCGGTCACTGTCAAGTTCATTTCAGGGTCCTCCACACTGGAAAGAGACTCCATTATCTCAGATTCAGAAACCATACTTACGCACCTGAAAGCAATTCGGCCTCTTCCTTGACTCTCTTGAACATATTGAGGAAGCCATTGGCCCTGCTGGGGGAAAGAGAAGCCCGAAATCCCATAGCATCCGCGAAATACGGTTCCATGGATGCGACTTCGGAGGGATCCATGCCATTAACTGCAATTGCTGTAATTGCCATTAGCCCCTGGACAATCTGAGCATCTGCCCCTCCACGGAGTGAGAAATGCCCATTCTCGTCAAGTGAGCATATCACATGAGCACGCGACTGACAACCATGAACTTGATTCCCATCATCCCACTCTTCAGGNGGGAGTGGCGACGGGTGCCTTTTTGCGTATTGGAAGAGTAGTTCGTACCTCTCCATAGAATCGAAGCAATCTTCGAACTCTTCNATAATTTGATCCAAATGAGNNGGCCAATCNCGGGANTCTNTCATTGAACNCCTTCCTGAAAATCGTTTTGGGGNGNCTACCCCTTATGAGAAAACCTCTCGACAACATTACTGAGATGATCTACGAAGGACNTNGCTTCCTCNATTGTGTTGTAAATCCAGAAAGAGGCNCTGTTTGTTGAGGGNACNCCCAAAGCGTCCATTAACGGTTGTGCGCAATGGTGACCAGTTCTCACTGCGAATCCTCCTTCGTCGAGAAGGAGAGCTAAATCCTGGGACTGTATGGAATCATGNAGGAATGATACGGCCCCACTACTATCATGACGACTAGGGTCGCCGTAAACGGTGATTCCTTCAATTTGAGAGATTTGTTCTGCGGTCCACGAAGCTATCCCATTNATGTGNGAATGTACCTCCNCCATGTCAAACTGCTCTAGCCACTTCACTGCCGANCCCCAGCCTATTGCCTCGGCAATTCTTGGNGTGCCGGTTTCGAACATTGCATGNCCGTCCTGGAANGTTGANCCNAGGGTGCTAACTGTCTTGATCATGGAGCCNCCAGTCATGAATGGGCCCATCTGCTCCATAGCATCCTCCCTGACCAATAAGCAACCAATTCCAGTTGGGCCACCCATCTTATGCGCTGAGATAGCTACGAAGTCGACGAGNGACTCATCGAATTTTATCCTCTCGTGTGGCGCACCTTGAGCGCAGTCCAGCAGCACTCTTGCNCCTCTAGAGTGTGAGATCTTGACAATNTCTTCTATAGGGTTCCTAATTCCAAGAACATTACTTGTGTGAACAACGCATACTAATGAGGCCCCCTCAACTGCAACCTCGAATGCATCCATATCCAAAGTGAATAACTCGGTATCAATGGGGACATACCTGACCTCGACTCCCTTTTCCTTGGAGAGTTGCTGCCAAGGTACGATGTCCGCATGATGCTCCATCTCTGTTAGCACCACAACATCGTTCTCAGAGAGAACCTCCCTGGCCCATGCATAAGCCACTAGATTGATTGCTTCGGTCGCCCCACTAGTGTAGATCATCTGATTAGGNGAGGTNCCGAAGTATGANGAAATTGATTNCCTCGCCCCCTCCAGTGCNGTTGTNGCCTCGTCNGCGAGAGTNTGATTTGCTCGATGNGCGTTGGAATTGTACTCCCTATAGAATTNNGACATNGCATCAATAACNCACTGNGGCTTCTGAGAAGTTGCGGCATTGTCGAAGTAAACCAACTGCTTNCCATTTGGNAGTTTNCTATCAAGGATAGGGAAATCAGATCTAATCGATTCTANNTCAAGCGGCACGTCGGCACCCAAACTTCCCAGATGGTGGTAAGATTTCAAGTCGTTTGTGNATGCTCTNNGGAAAAAATGGGTTTTTCTGGTGCTCGTGCCGGGATTTGAACCCGGGTCGCCGCCTCGAAAGGGCGGCATGATGGACCGAACTACACCACACGAGCGGTGGTTTTGGGAGTTGCAACCATCTCATAATCAGTTCTGTTGGAAATGTTGCTCCTGTGANGAGTCAAGATCTTTCCACCAAGATCTAAGTGGNATTAGGGNAACAATGGATAAAACTCCGANGGTNNCCCAAAAAAACGGNTCNTGAAGNAATTCGAAAAACTCCTCCCCCCAGAATCCCAAGACCAGGACTTCCAAACCAAATCGTATTCCTCTNCCGAATAATCCAGCAAGAAGGAAGGTTCTGATGTCCATCCTTCCAGCGCCCGCTGTCCANGCTAGGACCTTGTATGGAATTGGCGAGACAGCAGCAANAAAGACTCCTGCATCGCCATATCTTGAAATCAACTCATCGAGCTTTCTNGACGTGCTGGGGCTAGCGAATCTTTCGATAGCTGGACGGCCCCCATATAGCCCAATGGCATACCCGCCAAGAGACCCAAGCACGCTAGAAAGAGTTGCAACGAGGAAAATTGCCAGAAGTCCTTGAGGGGAGTTGGAATCTATTGCCATTGGGAGGACCAATAGGTCCGGAGGGACAGGTTGGATGATGGCTTCTGTTGCGGAAACAATGGCGAGACCTAGAAGTCCGAAACCATCGGCCCAGTCCACGACTGAATTGGAAATATCATCGAGCACGGCCATTCGTCCCGAGAGATCGAAATAATCGTTGCTTCAATAATTACCGCATCATTTGCAGTAATAGGCCTCTAAGTGTGTTACGGGTACCCGGAACTATGGCAAGGGCCAAAGTTCTNGATACCTCTGCCNTGATTTATTGGCCNATAGATTTGCTCAGNGGGGGATTTGTTGTTGAAAATCAGAAGAAGGAGATCAACAGAGTTGCTCCGGAAAGGAGCCTTATCATNCAGGCCGCTGATTTGAATTGGNCAGAGCCGTCTAAGGAATCNTTGGAAAGAGCNGTNAGCGCGGCAANGAAGACCGGGGACCTTNCTAGTCTGTCAGAAACTGACCTGGCTATCCTGGCTATTGCGATCGAAAAGGNGGGNCNAATATTCACTGACGACTACAGACTTCAGAACACTTGCAGTAATGCNGGGATTCCATGGTCTACGGTGNAATTGGAAGGAATTGCCGAAATTTGGACGTGGGAAATACGTTGTAAAGCATGCTCTAANGTGACCGGCNTNCCCAAGAAAACTAGGCCATCNGGAACTGAAATTGGAGAGTGTGAGATCTGCGGCTCTGAACTGACGGTGGTTAGGAAAAGATAGTCATTCCTGCTCAGAAGAGACTTCGGCGGTCATTCCGCCTCGGTCCATGTCTTCAATCGCNACCATCTCTGAGGCCTCCTTCAGACCTGAATGGAATTCCCCCTTTGCTTGGCCCAAACTTCGGGCAAGCTGGGGAATCCTATTTGCCCCAAACAGAAACGTCCCAAATAGAACTAGTATTCCAATCTCCAGATACCCTACTGCCATACTCTCAATACCGGGCACGTGCTCAATGGTTCAAATGCTTTGGTGATTTCTATCGCTATCCNCCAGAAACTGGAGGTAGGAAAGCCACTTCTGAAGAATCCCGTAGCTCCTTACTCAAGTCAGTACTGATGACCCCATCTATGGCAATCCTAAGGCCTGAAGAAAGCATGCCAGATANNTCAAATCGATCTGCTAGACCCAAGACCGTAAGGCCTTCCTCAACGGATACTTCTATCTCNCTGGACCCAATTTGCTCCATTAGGGGNCCGAAGAAAACCATCTTCACCTTGATCGCTCTGTCCAAGCCTTTCTCTGCNACCACGGTTTTTGGAGTAGGCATGTCCAAATCAAATCACCTGCTCGACAATAGAGACGGTGAACGAAAATGGCTGACCCCATTNCCAAGGCAGTTGTTTTCGACTGTGACGGAGTTCTTTCAGATAACGGTTCTTCGTGGCAAATGTTGCATAATCACTTTGGTACTGGAGNCGAAGACANCGGTAGTCATCAGAATTACCTCAATATGTTCCTGGATGGAGAAATCTCTGAAGAGGAATTCGTNGATCATGACATTCGACTNTGGAGAGGGTGCCCAANCAGAAATACATCGNGACGANATTATGAGGTGCTANAGTGGAGTTGGATTGATGAATGGATCAAGAGAAGTTATTGAAAATCTTCGNGAAAGAGGTGTTTTCGTGGCAATAATTTCCTCTGGGGTTGACCTGTTCGTTGGAGCGATTGCTAGTATGCTNAAGGTTGATGACTGGGTAGCGAATGGGTTCGAATGGGATAATGAAGGCTGGCTAGTNAGCGGATTGCCAACCAGAGTTTACTCCCACAACAAGGGATTAATGGTAGAGAAACTGGCTAGGATTAATGGATTTGAGTCCTCCGAGATAGTCTCCGTAGGAGACTCTAGCACTGATTTATCGATGTTGATTGGGGAGTCNCGCTTCATTGGATTCAATCCNACAAGGAATCGTGCAAAGAAGGCCTTCGAGGAAGCAGGAGTCCCAATTGTNCTCGGAAAGGACCTGCGAGCAATCTGGCCGCACNTATTTCCCNGAGAGGAGGAGTTTCCANTCAAATAAATTCTATTGACTCTGATGCAAAGGTGTGTAAGTTCACAACTGTCAGAATGCAAGGCTTAGGCTGGAAACCCAACATTCTCTGGAAGTCAGTTTGGTCCTGCCATGTTGAGCTATGTACCATCAGAGTGCCTTTGTGATCTCCAACAAAGTGTCCGTGGACGTGCCCAGTAACGAAAATGTCAGGAANAACGGGAATAACTAGCCTATCTTCAGGCTCTGGNGACAATGGCGTCTTTCCACCCCAAGACGGTGCAAGATGCCTCCTCTCGAGCATTGCCCGCATCGCCATCTCTGGCTTGGAATANGTTACCGAACGAAGAGTCGCAACNAAATCGTCTATGCTCTTTCCGTGGTAAGAAAGGATCCTAACNCCGTTAAGGCTGAAATCGCACGGNTTCCCCACGAAGACCGTNTTCGANTAGTCCTGTTGGACCTCTGGATCTAATGCNGGTTGGGGCTCTGCNGGNCGAACAGCGTCATGATTTCCNGGCAGCATCACGACATCGACCCAATCTGGGACCTCTTCTAGCAGCCTTGCCAACTCCCCATACTGCTTGAACAAATCCTTGATTGTCAGGTGCCTCTCTTGGCCTGGGTAAATTCCTACCCCATCTACTCCGTCTCCACTGAGCACGAAGTACTTCACAGTTCTTGCCAGGGGGTCATTTTTGAACCAATGAATCATCTTCCCCCATTGAGGTTCTAGAAACGTCTTGCTTCCAAGATGAACATCTGACAAGAAGGCTGCAGATACAGCTGATTCCTCGCCTGCCTGAGTTTTTGAGTGGTTTCCAAGAGGGGGCTTGTGTATGTCGAGAGCATAGAAAATAGGCTCTCCTTCGCCGGTCAAGAACCAACCGCTGACCCCAATTATTTCGTCATTCATCAAACCATCCAGAGAAGGATGGAGGGGGGATGCCTCTGAGGGTGGTTTGATGATGCACTGAATCTGAGTTGTCTCGTCCTCTATGACGAATTTCATGCTACCAGTCCTAGTCCACTTCACATCGCTTGCAAGACCGACGAACGTGATTTCGTGCTCTTTAGAGTTGTACCTTCTCCTGTTTCTCCATGCCTCCGAGTTACTCATTGGCATCCTGGGGAGAGTGCCACTGGAAAGCATAATTTCTCTAATCTGGGAAAGACGGCTCTTGAAGCATGATTGCATGTCCAATAACTTCCCCTCAGTAGAGGATTTTCCGGTTATGTCAAAGTGAACCTCAATGTCAGAATCTATTTCCGAAGCCTCCAATGGGAAATCTTCTACACTGTATCCTGTTGAATGTCTCCGGCGAGGAGGAAAATTGGTGCCTGATGAGCCAGTCGGGGCAAGAACTCTGCCGAGGGGCTTTTCCGAGCCCCCTTTGGAAAGAGTAGTTTGCGAGAGAGGCTTAGTTTCCCCGGATGGAACACTGGCGGGAATAGTTGGTGCGATAGAGAGTAATTCTTCGACAGAGCTTGCATTTAGAAGTCTGACTCCAGATGAGTTTGCTGCTTCTATTAGCGGTATGATGCTTTGGAGACTCTCGATCTTGTCTTCAGCACTCTTCTGAACAATCAAGCCGGCTGCAGTGAGTGCTTGGTGCCTCTCTTGCCAGTTGTTGGAGTCCATGCGTAAGAGGTCGAGTTAGGACGCCCTTGATGGTATCGCAAGAGTTTCGGTTTCTAGTAATCAGTCATTCCAGTCAGTTAAGGATGCTAAGTCGATCTTCTTCAGAGATTGGGACACTGTCTTCTTCTCTGAGCCCCAAGATATTGCCCCTTCCCATTCTTCGATTCCATGCAATTGACCTTCGCCTTCACTATTTCCTACTTCCTTAATGTCTTCGGGATCGCTGCTCAGTGAAGCCTCCTTTCTCTTATCGCCCTCAACCCGATCAATTGCCTCAATGGCTAGTCTAAGAGCAAAGGCTGCGAATGACCTTTTGTTGTCCAATCTATCATTGTCACCAAAGTCCATCCTCCGAACTAAAAAGTAGTCCTCAGCAATTACTGCTGCATGGACGCGTCCAACCTCCTTGTCTGCTGTTGCCCCGCCGGGGCCGGCAATTCCGGTTACAGCTATTGCAACGTTTGAGCTAGACTTGTACCTTGCGCCTCTGGCCATCTGAACAGCAACTTTGTGAGATACGGCGCCGGAATCTCCATCATCGAATGCAGACTTCTCGACACCAAGCTCTCTCAACTTTGAATCATTGGAGTAAACTATCCAACCCTGCTTGAACCAATTGCTTGCGCCTGAGATGTCGGTCAATAAAGAAGAAATTAGTCCGCCGGTGCAAGACTCGGCTGTTGAAATAGTCCAATTCTTCTTTGTTAGTCGATGCTTGAGCCTCGAAGCTAGGGCTGCTGCTTCTTCTACCACATAATTCTGAGTTGGTGCACACTATTGACCTTTTCAGTGGAATCTTGTACTCCGATGTTCCATCACATTGCGTTAGAAATAATTGGTGGGTCCGGCAGGAATTGAACCTGCGATCTTCGCTTTGTAAGAGCGACGTCATAACCCCTAGACCACGGACCCCGGG
>PBFP01000016.1 GCA_002718695.1 Methanobacteriota archaeon | reverse complement strand
TGTGGTTGAGGCGTATCAGGTGCCTGATCGGAAGGGCCCTTTAGTACGAGAGGAACGAGGGCTCGGAGCCACTAGTTTACCAGTTGTCCGGCAGGGCAATGCTGGGTAGCCACGCTCCATGCGGATAAGAGCTGAAAGCATCTAAGCTCGAAGTCGCCCGAAAGACGAGGCACCTCAGGGGACTCGTAAAAGACGAGATTGATAGACAGCGGGTGTAAGCACCGAGGTTTCGACCGAGGTGTTCAGCCCAGCTGCACTAATCCCCCGAGCATCAAATTTCGAGGTACACACAAGTGTGAGTCTCTGTCCAAAAGAGCATATCAATTCACATTCGAAGGAAGAGTTGTGCACGGCCAAAGCGGAGGGGCCCTACCCGGTCCCATATCGAACCCGGAAGTCAAGCCCTCCTGCGTCGTTTCTGGTACTGTGGTGCGCAAGCCCACGGGAAAGGTCGTCGCTGTGCCACTCTCCTTCACATCCCCGCACCGATTTCTACCTAGTAAGGAGAGAACATGCCTATTTCTACCGGTGATATCCTCGGTCACTCTCAAGTTGGAGTGTACCTCAGTATTGTCGGCGACGTCCTATTCATTCCGAGTATTATAGACGAGGACACTGCAAATGAGGTCGAATCGGCTTTTGATTTGGAATCACATAGAATTTCGATTGGAGGGTCGGCATTATTAGGCAGTCTGATTAGGGGAAACAGGAAGGGCATTGCAGTTGCCGATATGGCTACTCAAGATGATCTGGACGAACTCTCTAGTTTTGGCGATATCGTGGTAATGGAGAGTGGCGTAAATGCTGCCGGTAACCTAATCGACTGCAATGACAAAGGGGCCGTTGTTAGCCCAACGATACCTCCACTTGGGGCCGAGATGATTTCAGAAGTTCTTGGAGTCAAGGTACTGAGGACCGAGGTCGCCGGTCACAAGACGGTTGGAAGCATGATAGTGGCTAACAACAATGGGGTATTGGCTCACCCTGATGTAAAAACCGATGAAGTTGAAGCTATGGAATCTGCTCTAGGAGTTCCTGTGATGGTTGGAACTGTGACATTTGGGTCTCCCTTCGTAGGCGCAGGATGTTGCTCTAGCGACACCCATGCACTGGTTGGCTCCGGTTCAACCGGTCCCGAATTGAACAGGATTGAGGACGCTCTTGGGCTAATCTAGTTTGTGAATGTTGAGAAGTCCACATTTTCCTTGTCTATTCTCGAATATACATCGGGCATTGGATACTTTAGCCCTGTTGCAGTATTGAATAGCACAACTTTCTCTTCCGAGGATACTTGCCCAGATTCAAGGGCATTCTTGTATGCAGCTACTGTTGCTGCCCCTTCTGGGCATAGCAAAAGCCCATCTCTGAATCCAATTTCTTTTTGCATCTGAATAGTTTCTTCATCTGAAACAGAAATAGCGAATCCTCGTGACGATCTAATAGCTTCGAGAATGAGAAAATCACCTAATGCATACGGGACTCTAATTCCGGATGAAATTGTTTCTGCACCTTCCCAGAATTCTGCGAATTCTCGACCTTCTTCCCATGCCTTAACTATAGGTGCGCATCCAGTAGACTGCACTGCAACCATTCGCGGAAGATTGCAATTTATCCATCCCAGAGACTTCAATTCTTGGAAACCCTTCCACATTCCGATTATTCCAGTTCCACCACCAGTTGGATAGAAAATGACATCAGGCAAATCCCATCCCATTTGCTCTGCCAGCTCCAAGCCCATTGTTTTCTTCCCCTCGATTCTATATGGCTCTCTCAATGTAGAAACCGCGAACCAATCAATCTGAGATTTTCCATCTGAGATAATTTTTCCACATTCCCCAATCAGACCATTAACTAAGTGAGTTCTAGCCCCTTGCATTTGAGTCTCTCTAACATTTATTTCCGGGGTATTGTCCGGACATAGTACAGTAGTTCTAATTCCTGCTCTTGATGAATATGCGGCTAGAGCCGATCCCGCATTGCCGTTTGTCGGGATGGCCAGGTGCCGAATTCCTAGCTCCTTTGCCATGGAAACAGCCAAACCCAATCCCCTGGCCTTGAAAGATCCCGTAGGTAACCTGGACTCATCCTTTACCATTGCGTTTCCTTCTTTAGCCCCGATAAATTGAGACGACCCGATTAACTCAATTATGGGTGTAATTACTTCTCCCAAAGAAACTCTATTTCTCTTTGAACTAACAGGAAGTAGTGGGGAATACCTCCAGAATCCAGGATCCTTGGACTTCTCAATGTCGAGTCTGGAAACACTTCCTGAAATTGCTTTCAAGTCATATTTCACTATTATCGGCTTTCCTTCTTCAGAAACAGAATGGATCAAACCAGGCTCATACTTTTTTCCAGAAAAAGCGCATTCAAGGTGACTCACGTAACTTACCATGGCCGTGGTTATGGCCGATGTTCGATGAACCTGCCGCTAGACTGCTGTAGGTGCAACATGACCCTCGTCCTTCGAACCAGAACTCCTGACTCTTGCCCAGACTTCTGTCATCAATAGTACATGGCACTCGTTACAATAATGGAATCTCTCATATGCCTCTCGAAAAGAATAGGCCCTTTTCCCACTTGCTACAAGATAACCCTCGGGCGATAGCCTACTGACTATCGAAGCCGTCCTTGCACAACTTTCGTTATCACATTCAGCCATTGGCATCATCACCCATAATCTCAACCAATTGGACGTTTGCCTCTATCATTTCCCCCGGGGAACAGTCAATTCTTTCAACAGTTCCGTCAATGGAGGATTTAATTTCATTTTGCATCTTCATAGCTTCAAGAACTAACAACACATCGCCTACCTTCACTTTATCTCCTATTGAAACAAGTATCGAGACAATTTTTCCTGGAATGGCTGATGAAACTGCTCCTGAACCGGAACTACTGCTTCTGGGGNCAACCTTCCTTTTCCTCGGNCTGGGGTTTGAAGATNGANTAGCNTCAACNGAGAATTTCTTNCCCTCAACAGTAACTTCCCAGTAATCTCCATTTTTCTCAATCTCCACTTCAAACTCATTGCCATCTACTACAANCTTTCTCGTTTCNGGCAATATTTCACCTCCTCGAACTCCTTTCAGATTTGGATTTTAGTATTGTTCCCTTTCCAAGGGCCATTCTTCTATGATCTTCGGACCAAGACTTCCCTCTATTTCGTCCGATTGATGGTCCGATCGAAGACCCCGCATCTTCTTCAAACAATGCTGCCACCACAGCCACTGCGAGAAGCTCCCGATTCGAATAAGTCCCACTCAATTTNATCACAACGGCATATTCCCATGCTTCTTTTCTGGCCTCGGCTCTTCTTTTTCCAATAGTGCGCCAAGGGCCTTGACGAGAGAAACCCTCGTTTCTGACGGATTTACTACATCATCAATATATCCCAAAGCAGCTGCTTTGTAGGGGTTGGCAAAAGCATCCTCGTAGTCATCCACTAATCTTTCACGTTCTTGATTGGGATTATTTGCATTCGCAATCCTCCTTCTATGGATTATCTGAACTGCACCCTGGGCCCCCATTACNGCTAGCTCTGCAGTCGGCCAAGCGATGTTNTAATCTCCACGAATATGTTTTGAGGACATNACATCGTAAGCCCCTCCATAGGCCTTTCTGGTGATAACTGTAAGTTTAGGAACTGTTGCCTCAGCAAATGCATACAGGAGTTTTGCACCATGCCTGATTATCCCTCCCCATTCCTGGCTTGCCCCAGGTAGGAATCCTGGCACATCAACAAAGGTGAGAAGAGGGATGTTGAAAGCATCACAGAATCTGACAAATCTAGCAGCCTTTACCGATGCATCGATATCCAGGCATCCCGCTAGGAACATCGGTTGATTTGCAACAATTCCAACAGATTGCCCNCCCAGCCTACCTAGTCCAATAACAATATTTGGAGCAAAGTCTTGTTGAATCTCTAGGAAGCTTCCTGAATCTAAGACTTCCTCAATAATTTCTCCCATGTCGTACGGTATACTGGAGTCGTCCGGAATAAAATCATCTAGTTTGTCACACGTCCTATCGAATGGATCGTTCGTCTCCTCAATAGGCGCTCTCTCCAGATTATTCGAGGGTAGTAGTCCAACCAAATCTCTAACGATATCCAGAGCATTTTGATCGTCTTCTGCTGTGAAATGGGTCACTCCCGACTTTCTGGCATGAGTTAATGCGCCACCGAGCTCTTCGAATCCTACCTCTTCATTAGTNACGGTCTTTATCACCTCNGGACCAGTAATGAACATGTGTGANGAATTCTCAACCATCACNACAAAATCGGTAATTGCGGGAGAGTATACTGCTCCACCTGCACAGGGCCCCATTATGACTGANATTTGAGGAATTACACCACTGGATCTNACATTTCTAAAGAAAATCTCAGCATATGACCCCAAACTTGCTACACCTTCTTGGATCCTTGCGCCTCCGCTATCATTCAGTCCAATAACAGGAGCTCCAGTCTTCAATGCCATGTCCAGTATCTTACAAATCTTCAGTCCATGCATTTCACCNAATGATCCCCCATATACAGTAAAGTCCTGGGCAAAGCAATACACCAGCCTTCCATCAATTGTACCATGTCCACATACTACCCCATCACCGGGGATGATATTTCTGTCCATATCGAAGTCCCTACATCTATGCTCTACTAGCGCATCGATTTCCATGAATGAGTCTGAGTCAAGCAATTGATCGATCCTCTCCCTTGCAGTCATCTTTCCCTTAGCGTGTTGGGCTGAAATCCTCTCTTGTCCACCACCAGAATGNGATTTTGACTTNCGNCTTCTAAGGTCGTCAATCCTATTGGTGCCCTCNCTCATGANTTTACATGGCAATAGGCCGCCCATGAGCATTCCTGAAAATCTCAGNTCNCCTNGTNCGGTTGCTTGAAGTCATATTGCCACTTGCATGGGGCTATAAGATGCGAATTGTGATTGCAAAACCCGGTCTCGACGGGCACGATAGGGGTGCAAAGGTAGTAGCAAGAGCACTTAGGGATGGGGGGCACGATGTAATTTATACTGGCCTAAGAAAAACGCCAGACGAGATTGTAAGAATTGTGAATGACGAAGATGCAGTTGTTTTGGGGCTTTCCACTCTCTCCGGCGCCCACGAATCACTAATCCCCAGAATTTGCGAATTATTAGTGGACAATGAACTNGGGGGCGTGATTGTTTTCGCTGGTGGAATTATTCCCGAAAGAGATAGAGGGNNNCTATACGAAAATGGAGTAAGAGCNGTATTTGGGCCAGGNACTCCTACTTCCGAAGTTCTGTCATTCCTGGAGGAAGCCAACTCTAGAATTGACAATGGTTCCCCAACTGGAGTTGGAGAAGAATTGGGGTGGCACTGGAATTGACCGACCCAGAAAANCTTCTAATTTCAGCAAAAACAGGAAACAGAAGGAGTCTTTCCAGACTTTTATCCGTCATCGAGTCGGGNGTTTATCCGAATCTTATTTCNNCAACTAGTTGGACTATTGGAATCACTGGCCCTCCAGGAGTGGGAAAATCTACTCTGATTGGTAGGATGATTGATCACTGGGTTTCTGAGGGGGAAAATATAGCGGTTCTGGCATTCGACCCTAACTCTCCAATTTCCGGGGGATCATTTCTTGCAGACAGATTAAGGATTAATCAGGATTGCAACGATAACGTATTCGTAAGATCTTTCGCTTCAGGAACAAATTTTGGTGTTTCCTCACCGCAAATTGAAAAAATGTGCTTGGCATTATCGGAGTGCGGATGGACCCGAATTGTAATTGAGACTGTGGGCACCGGTCAGTCAGAAGTCAGAATTGTAGCCGTTGCAGACAGAGTCTTGTTAGTCGACGGTCCAGATAGAGGCGATATCATTCAAGCGGAAAAGGCAGGNATATTGGAGTTGGCTGATTTTATTGTAATAAACAAGTCCGACTTACCAGGTGCAGAATCAGCTGCAAATAATATCAGAATGTCTCTAGATCTCACAGATGGGGAAAGTAGAGAAGTTCACTTGGTTTCNGCAATGAATGANATTGGAATCGANCGTTTGATGGAGGAAATCAAGTCATTCAAGCCAAATGATGATCGAAATAAATTAAGGATGACGGAACGTTTGAGATCTATGTGGGACTCGAAATTAGTATTCCATAACCAAATCGAGCATATTATCCAACAACTGTGTGACGGTTCTTTAACTCTAACCGAAGCGATTGCTCAAGTAGGGCAGTCAACTGATTTTGGAGGGGAATAATATTTCATCGCAAGGCACTGATGTATTNGTAGACCACGTTGAACATTCAATTGGTGGATTCGGTGGCCATGCATTTAGAAGAATTACACATGTTTCTATGGCGATTATTCCTTATCTATACTATGAACATGGTGAGTCTATTTCATCTATTTTCTCCCTAGGTCCTCAACAATTTGTAAGTTTTATTTGCCTTCTAATTCTTGCTATCGAAGCAATCCGACTAAAGACTGGTATTGTGATTATCGGGCAAAGAGAGTACGAATCGTCCCAGGTTTCAGCCTTAGCTTGGGGGGCATTGGCTGTTTCCCTAGCCCTACTTATTTCCCCCAATGGGGGGAAATCAGGGATGGATGCCGGTGTTTATGGGGCNCCCCTGGTAATGGGAATGACAATAGTCGATCCCGTAATGGGCGAAGTGAAGAGAATCAAAAAAGACATGCGTTTGGCGATAATTGCAGGAATAGCTACCTCCTACACTGTATGGTTTGGATGTCATTTCTGGTTAGGGACTGAACTAATTGTAGCTACACTACTAGCCCCGCTCACAGTTGCCGGGGAGATTCCCTCGAACAAACTAATTGACGATAATGCAACAATGGTTCTGATCCCTCTATGCGCACTAGTTATCCTAATGCCGTTCCTATGACTCCACCCGTCATGTTTACATCCTAAATTCCTGCCCCATGGTCGATGGATGCAGACGACCAAACATTGGCTAATGATGAATCTGGTTCTCAGCAGCATGATGAGGACTCGGGGGCATCAGATTTGGAAATCTGGGAATCCCCCCTGGGACAAAGTACGTATCTTTTCATTTGGGCATTGGCATCACTGGTTTCATTTGCTATTTTCTTTGTTTATTTCTGAAGATATCTTAGTCCGATTGATTAACAAATGTTCCCGAAAAGTCGTAGAAGGGAGGGAAGCGAATGGTGTCAGACCCTTGGTCTGGCTAGGGTTTCTCTAGCGCCTTTCTCTTTTTTGAGGAGCCGAATTTTCTCAATCACCCCACCTCTGCCACTGTATCCTCCAACTGTTCCATCTGAGCAGATTACTCGATGGCATGGTGTGGAAATGGGTTGCGGATTTGCAGCGCAAGCGTTTGCTACTGCCCTTGCTGATCTGGGATGCCCAATTGCAATTGCAATTTCCTTGTAACTTCTGGTTTCTCCAGAGGGGATTTTACTTAGTTCAAGCCATACCTTTCTCTGGAAAACTGTGCCTACGTCACCTTTAGTCAATTTTCTTCACCCGTTTCCCTCTTCGTGCTCACTATCCATGCCCACAATTTCGTAATTTGAAGGAAAAAGGGCAATAACAACCCCTGCTACTATGCAGGCAATTCCTAACCAGAATTCGCTCCTGATCATCAGCTCCATTCCGATAGCGAAAAGAATCAGGCCCCCGATGTTGGAGACCCATACCAGGGTCTTGAATGTAGAAAGGGAAACGCCACTGGCCCTGCTTGTCCTCCTGGGCCCAAATTCCGCACCGAATCTTACAGGGTCATCTTCTGCCATCGCCTCACCTGTCGATCATTGTTATCGCATCGGTTGGGCACGCGAGAACGCACAATTTGCATCCAGTACAAGGGTCTCTGAGAATCTTCGCCTTTCGATTAATGTCCACTTGTAGGATTGGGCTTGCAAGAGGGACATCGTATAGTTCGATCGCATCGTCTTCACAAACAATTGTGCACTGATCACAGCCGATGCAAAGCTCCTCTTTCACCCAAGCTACAGTGTCGGGTCCTCCTTTCAGATTTGCCTCTTCTTCGGCTCTCATTGAGTTAAGAAGAACCTTGATCCTATTCTGCTCGAAAGCCCTCCTCCTCTGTAGATCAGCAATCTCCGTCATGCTTTCTTCGACTCCTCTATTTGTCTAGCTAGGAAACTGACGACGTCGAGGATTTCGAAGTCGTGACGAGGGTCTCCTTCGAACTTCAAGCATTCGAAGTGAGCGACGCATTTAGGACAGGAAGTAAGCATTATGTCGGCCCCTGTCTCCCTTACTTCGTCGAATCTTTGTATTCTCAAGGTCCTGCTGTTCTCATTGCAAGACATCATGCTAGAGACTCCGCAGCACAATGCATCTTCCCCATGGTTTTCCATTTCTACCAGATTTACTCCTTCTACTGCATTTACTAGATTTCTCGGCTCGTCATAGATATTCATTTGTCTGCCAAGTCTGCAAGGATCATGATATGTGACCGTCAAGTCATTACTGCTTTCCAGTTTCATGTCGAATCCATTTTCTATCAGAAATTCAGTAGTATGCATCACCTTCATTTCATCTAGTTCGTAGTCCATAGCAAACGTCCTGAAACACTCGGCACAAGAGGTTACCAGTGTTTCAATTCCGCTTTCCCCAAGTTTTTTCTGGTTGTAAGCCTTAAGCTTCTCGAAAACTTCGGTCATCCCTTGCCACTTCTGGTCGTGACCGCAACATTTCAAGAAATCCCTGCCAAGATAGGTTACTTCTTCGCCCATTTCCTCAAAAATCGTGAATGCAGATGTTGTGACATCTCCAAGATCCATTTCTCCTTTGTTTACATGGCTGAAAACCATTTCTTGGTCAATGTAATCAACGCATCCAGGGTAGTAGCCAATGCTCGAGTCTAGCGGATAATCTCCCACTTCTATGAAAGACTCGTCTGCATCTTCTTCTGCTTCTGCTGCCAAAACAGCCTGTAAAACGGTATGTGGGATTTCTGCTGCAGGAGGTCCTCCGACAACCAGATTTCTTCGTATGTCAATGTAGGAGTCGTAGTCAACAAGTTGTGGGCAAGCGTTAGTGCAAGCAGTACATGTCAGACACGAATAGAGGGGAACTCCATCATCCTCATTGTTCCATGTGTTGTAGATAATATTCAATTTATCTCCGGCATTGAATAATCTCACTGGGCAGGCATCGTCGCATAGATCGCATCCGTAGCACTTGTTCATTTCCCATTCATAGCCTCGTGCCATACTTCTCATCAGCATGAAAACTAAAGCACCTACTCCAAGACAAGGTACGAATAGTGAGTAGATCAGTTTCGCGTCAAGACTCTTGGGATTCTTGTGCAAGGTAGGGTTTGATACGGACATGGAAGCAAGCTCTTCCGAACTAATGCTCCCTGTTTCTGATCTGATTAATGCAGTCCCATCTTCTGCCAGTAGAAGCGGCTGGTAAGAGACTGCTGAGAAGTCAGAAATCATTGTAACACTATCATTCACCCCTTGTGAGCTTGTACTGAATGTTATGGAGTAGGACTTTCCAGATTCCAGGTAGATTGTTCCAGATTCGCAGGTAGAGCCACTTGTTGACCAAATTGGATCTCCAAACTCATCACTAAGTACTAGACTCTGAGAATGCACGCCCGCTCCTCTCTCAGTGGTTCTGAAGTTACACCCAATATCAGTCGGAACACTTGAAATCCCCAAATTCTCCACTGTGAATTGGATCGTCTCTGTGATTTGTATCTCGCCTCCATCTTCTGGACCTTCGTAAATCACGTCGTTAGCTCCGATATTCCTAGAGATCTGTCTGTCTGCGTGCCCATTTACACCGCTAAAATCGATTATTGAAGACCTCGTGGGCTGATATAAACCCCAATTGACCCAGTGAACCGCAGGAAGCACACACCACTCGGAATGTTCGCTACCTTCTTCCATGCTCTCCCAAATAGTGAGTCCACTGGTCTGGTCATATGGTAGGCATTCGGCTTCCCATTCTTCCCAAACGGGACCCTTTCCTACATGAATCAGAGTGTCTGATGGCTGGCCTCTGATACCATCTAACTCTGTAAGTTTGGCATCGTATTGGTACTCCCAGAAACCCATCGTGCCCAAACCACGCTGATTCCAAAATCCATTTTCGTAGATTGGCCAGGTTACTGAGCATATTAGGACAGATGCTACCATCGATCCGACAGCGATTTGCCTTCCTAGAAACGGGGTTAACCTGGAACCCATTGGCCCCAACAATAATTTTCTAATTGAGAAATATAAAAGGGCGAAAACAAATATTCCCGTCAGAATCCACGGAATAGCATTGAAGATTTCAGCCGTCCAAGGTGATTGGGTTCCACAGAAGAATGTACCATGGGATCCTGCCCAGCAATAGTCAGTACGATTCTGCGCGTACATTTCGAGGAAGATGTTTATCGAAAAAACAGAAATGAACCAGACATGGGCCAAATATACTGCCCCTGCTGTGGCGAACCAAGGATCTTCCACCCCCCTCTTCTCTCTCTTTCCTAGAATAAATGGCGGCAGAGCAAGAATGGTTACGGGAAGTCCCGTGATCAGAGCGCCCCACCATCCAGCGTTCCAGCTGATGATTGGCTGACCAAAGAATTCACCAATGGGCCCAGCAGGAATGTCAAATTGAGGGAGATACTCGCCCCATCTCAGGTAACCATAAGAGAAAAGAACATACCAGTCAGGAAAAACGAAGCCGGCTTGGGCATACGGGTCTGCTGCATTGTGAAGTGGAGGGGGTATTATCCACGAGTAGAATGCTATTACCATCACAATTGCACCAAGTATGATGGTGTCTCGAAGAACCTCTGTAGGCCAGAATGCATGTCCTGTGAACACTCTCCTCCTTTCAACTTCTGCATCAAGAAGCTGCTCCTTCTCGGCAATGTAGGTATCAGCAATCCTACCAAATCTCTCAATCATTCCCATTTCATTTACACCTCAATGCGGCTCGGCAATCCCTTGTACCCAAACGATGAATAGATGGGCTAGAATTAGTGCAGTCACGATCACAGGAAGAACGAATACGTGTAGGAAGTACATTCTTACAACAGTTTGTCCTGTTAGGGTCGTACCACCAAACATGGCATTAGCAACCCACTCGCCAATCAATGGGGTTGACATTGCCATGTTTATCCCTATGGTAGCAGCTCCGAATGCCAGGCTATCCCATGGTAGCAGGTAACCTGAATACCCGAAGAATATTGTGAAGAACATTAGGGCCACACCAATTAGCCAGTTCAACTCTCTAGGATTCCTATATGCTCCGGTGAAGTAGACCCTGCACATGTGGAGGAAAACTGCTGCAACCATGAAATGAGTAGTCCAGTGGTGTATTGATCTAATGATATAACCAAATGGAAGCTCCAGCATGATGAACTCCATAGAAGCATATGCGGGCGTGGGATCTGAGTCGAGGTCTCCACCGGGAACATAGTAGAAACCAAGTATGGTTCCGGAAATAACTAGAATGATGAATGCAAGGAATGAAATCCCACCCAAGCAATACAACGGGTACCAGTACCAGATAATTCTGAGTTTGTACTTCTCAGCATGGGTAAGTGGCATTTGCCTATGCATGCTGTGATACGAGTCCTTGCTCATGCCCCAGTAGTCCTGAATCCTGAATCTAGTATCGAGCCATGAGAAAGCCCAGAGGAAGAGCTTCTCGGCGAGACCCATGCTCCCGGCATTACTTTCCACTGCCCTCAAGATGTCCTTTCGGGGCATATCGTCGCGCTCCCTTCTAAGTGTGAAGGCAACTATCACCACCACAATCGCAATAAAAATCCAAAGGAACCAGAACTGTATCATTTTCATCCACCTACCCACAGAATGTGTACCAATCTAAGAAGTCCGGAAGGGCCTCGATAGTCTCCCCATTTACAGTGAATGGGATTAGTGGCATCCCATAGGGTGCCGGACCACCGGTCTTCTTCACTCCAATAAAATCAAACTCTTGTCCATTTGAGCGGTTTCTTGCAGTGTTTTTCTCTATGACCGTGTGATCATACCTGCTCGAATGGCATATGCAGAATGACTTATTTCCGCCCGAATCAGTCCCACCTGGGAGCCAGTTGTCTGCAGTGAAGTCATTCGACACAAGCTGCCAACCAGGAATGCAGCATAGATGGGGGCACCTCGCAAAGACAATAATCATGTTGTCATGGATATTTAGGGATGCATATTCCTCCTTTTCTTCGATTTCATATCCCGAGCCGACATATGCCCCTCCTGCGGTATATCCATCCATGAGTTGGAATCTAGGAAGGCCGGCTTCTAGAGGTTTATTCTTGTTTTCCTCGTGAGGGACGTAGGTAGCAATTATCGGCAATCCGGCCCATAGCCCTGCTGCCCCCGCCATCCCAGTGGGGGATATTGCCGCTTCATCTTCGAAGGCTTGCATTGTCATGGGTTGCTTATCCATGTTGCTGTACCACACATCGGAGCCCTTTGGGACATAGAATTTGATAGAAGAGTCAGAACTACCGCCGCTGGACTGGCCCATAAGAAATGATGCAAATCCAACACTTCCTAGAGCGGCAGTTGTAATCAATCCGGCAGCCGTATTGAATGACATTCTCATAAATTCCCTCCGATCTATCGTTCCACTTTTCTCGTGAATTCCTTCGGTTCCACGTTCAAGTGGCCTTAACTTGAAATTCCTAGCCATGATTAAACCTCATATTTCTTCCATGATTCAGTATCGTGCCTAGTGATGAATTTGTTCCTTCGATGTTTTACAATTACTACGTCCGGCAGAACGTACTTCAGATATACTATTCCCATGATGATTAGTGTTAGCAGAGTCATTGCAAGGTTGAATGAGAGCAACTGCTGATCCCAGTTATTGTATAGTCCGTATGATAGGGCCCCAGCCCAATACAGCGTCCACAAAACACCCCATAGGGATGCTAGGATGATTAGCCAAGAATCCCCTGATGGGGATATGCTGGCTCTAACTATAGTTCCAGGCTTAGGCTCATTGAAAACTCCGTGATCGACAGCAGCCGAGTAAGCCTCTTCTGTTAAGGTAGCATCTTCGAGAGCCTTCCTAGCGTCTTCCAAGCTGACTTCTCCAGATTTAACCTGCCTTAGAAGGCCCATTACCAAGTCCTCTTTCATAGTTGGTCACCTCTTCTCAAATGTTTAATTCTCAACTTCAACAAGTTGCTTCTTCCCGCATAGTGCCTAGAAAATCCATATCTCAAGAATAATCCGCAGAATAGGATTACCAGAATCACGGCGGTAAATCCAAGCAGTCCAAGCCAGTGAGCCAGCAGTTTGGCACCCATGTGGTGTAGGTCCTTGTGTTCCTCAACTGGAGTCGGAGGATTGATTTCTCCATTACCCGAAAAAACAGTCCTGATCCTGCCATTGTCTTGACCTTCATCTACGCTGGCTGTAAGGCGATTCCATCTATCTAGGCTCGAGGGAGCCATATCTCCGTTTACAGAGTTACCTGCGATAGAGAATGTAACTGCACCTGTACCTTCTTGAGGGCTGGTCCAAGTGAACACCCAGGTCCTATCAGGAGTGCTTGCTCCGGCGTCAGTGTGAGTAAGTGTGGCTTGGTCGCCTTCCCAATTCTGTACCAATCCCGCATATCCTTCACTTTCACTGAGTGACCCCGAACTGGCCCTCATCGAGAAACCGCCTGTGTAAGAATCGGTATCTGCTTCTGGCCCGCCAATCAACTGGATCTTCATCACGTATGCTGTTTCAGGCGAGTAATGAAAAGGAACTCCATCCAGAATTACGGTGACCGAGTTATCGGGAGAATCAGCATGGCAAGTGCAACCTGCCAAAGTAACTTCGCCTTGCCCGTTGGCATTTCCTCCTACTCCAGAATGGAGAGCTTGACCCGTTCCAGTGATGAATACAGATGCAAGTATTACGACGAGTAACTTTTGATGATACAGCATTACATCTCCACCTAGCAACTGCTAACGTAACGCTCCACAAAAAAGGGGGATATTAACGTTCCACTCCGGCCCCTTAGGGGCCGAACCCAACGGAACTTCTCTGGAAAACATCAAGCACTCATATTGTGCGTGGAAAAACATGGGAGTTCCGGGTTGGAAGAATGTGTATGATCTAAGCTCTGATCAAATTGAAAAGTTAGGGGAGGCCGAGGAGATGATGGAGTCTATGAAAATCAATCAGGCCGAGGAGATTTTGATGAGTCTCCTCAAGGATGACGAGGATTGCATTCCGGTTTTGAACATTCTTGGTCATCTTCACGGAAGATACCTCTCGGACTTCGAACTCGCCATAGATTTCTATGACCAAGTCCTTCTTCTCGAACCAGATAATTCTTGGGCGAGAGATGAAAGACGCAGATATAGGAGATATGTCACCTATGATTAGAACAAAATAATCTAGTTACACTCTAGCCGAGTGGCGTGGATGAAGGCTCCATTTTGATTGTTGGAGTGGGGGGAATAGGGTGCAAGTGGTCCGAAAGATCTCACGCGAAGTGCCAGAAAATGGCCGATTTGCTTCTGGTGGATGCCGATGAAAGGTCCTTTTCGTCCAGTAATAGCTCACATTGCCTTCATCTAGATGCAAATGGCAATGGAATGGGTTCTGCAGCTTTGCCGAACCTTGCTGCTCACAGGTTTAGTGAAGGATTAGCCAATATTTCTGAACTACTGGAGAAATCGGAGTTGGTTGTAATTTTATCGGCATTGGGGGGTGGGACGGGTTCCGGGGCCGCCCCACAAATCGCAGCTCACGCAAAACAGTCTGGTAGCCTGGTTATCAGCATCGTTGGCCTGCCATTTGTGGAACAACCTCTAAGATGTGCGATTGCGGAAATTTCACTTCCATCTATTGAGGAAAACTCAGACCTCTGCATCCGAGTAAGCCTTGAGAGATTAGCGTGGCAGGCGAGGGACAGGGAATCGGACTGGAAACTTGGATCGGAATGGATTAGTGAGTTGATAGACGGTTTGGTCACAACTCTCGCTAAAGTTGGCAAGATGAATCTTGACCTAATGGATCTAAAAACAATAGTCAATAGACCCGGAAACGCAACATTAATCGTAGGTAATGGCGACATAGAAAATCCGGAGGAAGTTGTTAGAATAGCAAGAAAATCCCCCCTTTCTGAAATTTCAGTCGATGGAGCCAAGGGCTGTCTAATTCAGGTCGAGGGAGGGCCCGACATGACCTTGGGCCACCTTAATGCAGTTTCTGAGGCATTTGTATCTTCATTAGACGATGATTGCCAAGTCATCCTTGGCGCTAGGGCGAGCGAAAACATGGTCGGGAGGCTTAGGCTGGTCGCTGTAGTTAGTGGCATCTAGTCCAGCAATTCTACCAGGTCTTCTTGATCTGGATCAATACTCAATTCTGTAGAATTGCCTTCTCCATTAGTTGCGAGTTTGGAATTTTCTCCAAAATCATTGTAGTTAGTAATTGGCAAATCCTGTGAATCCATTTTTTCGGTTCGAATAACATTTCCAACTAGCCCCAGAGTTCTGGGCAGGAGGAGAATGATGGTTATTCCAGTTATTAGGTGGCCCACAGCAGTTATGGAAGCCAGATCTAGCGAGCTACCTCCGAGTGATGATAATGAAGCGACACTACCGCCATAGGCATAGCCAAATGCCACTCCCCAGAAAATAGCCGATTGTCCCTGAAACACTCTCCATCCCTTATCTTTACCTCTGTTTGAAATTGACCAGACAACCAAAAAAATCGTGATACCCATCAGAATCGACTCTTCCACTAATATTGAAATGCTGCTAGGATCCTGAACCCAGGGGCTTCTCCTCCATGTGCTAAATAGGTGCCAGCAAGATGAAGCGATCATGATCATCATGAATCGATCAATATTTTTGCCGTCGACTGAATCTCTATTTCTCGAATTTACTGTGATTCTGTCCAAAAAGTATACCATCGCTCCAATCACAATGAGGAAGCAATACTGCACCAACCATTCATAACTCAAATAGGGGCTACCACCAGTCTCCACCTCCGTTGATAATTGATACCACCATATCAGAGGAAAGAATGCAAGAATCACAACCGAACTTCTAGAAATTGCAGCCAATCGGCTAGTCCGGCTCCTTGAATAATCAAGATGTCGATTATTTGAAACTTTGATGCCGCCATATACTATGGAAATTCCTTGGCCCAAGGACATTAGTAGAAACAACGATCCCATGAAATACCTAATTTTGCTGTTGTGTTCCGCTAACTGAATGGAAAACGCAAAACTAACAATAATGCCGGACAGTACCATGAAGATCAATGGCCTTGCACTTTTCTTCCAATAGATCAGTTTGAAAATTCCTTCTCCATCGTCTTGGACACCTAAGACTGCTCTGCCCAACTTCGTCTGGTACATTATTGCGGAAATGGAGTAACAAATTGCTAAAGAAAGAAAAAACAGGCTCCCTTTGTCGCCTAATCCATAGAAATCCAGATTCATAACCATGTAAAGAAAGCCCGAAATAACGACCATTAGTATTAGATGCGGAAATGTGCTTGGACTGGAGAATTCCTCTAGAATGCTGGAACCCCCCTCCTCGGCTTCCATATTTGCCGCCATAATAGACCCGAGACCCCACTATTGGTTAAGGTAAACCCCTACGCGTAAGCATGCCAAGGCAGAAAAAGTCTGCAAGAGGGAAGCACCGATGGATTGGTTTTGAGTCCTCCGAACTTATCTCTAGGGAAGGTATCAATGATATTTTCAAGGAAAAATCGAGCCTATCAGAAGTAAAAATTGTCGACCTTTACAGCGCCAAAAATAAAACAATAGCAATAGCCAAAGCCCCCCTTTCTACTTATAAAGAAGCTCTTGATGCAATCAATAAATGCGAATCTCTTTCCACCATTACCAGCTCTGGAAAAATTAGATTGGTCCGACAAAGATTATCAAGCATCTGAAAGAATAATCCATTCTATTGAATCCAGATCTGAAATAATTTCAATCCCATCAATTCCCAGAGCCTCGATCTCTCCCTTCCCATTGAGCCCTACCACTCTCAATTCTTCCTCCATTATCTTAACCCTTATTCCACACGATAATAATCCAGACAGAGCTTCCCAAGAAAGTGAAATCAGTCTTTCTTTTGAAGGAAAATTCAACATCCCAACATTCTCAAAAATGGATGAAATCTCCGCATCAATCATGCCAAAAACTTCTCTTCCACCAATATTCCCTAATTCTTCATTCCATCCCTCCCCTTCGACCCTGCCTTTGACAAACTTATGTCTATTCAGACCGACTCCTGCATGCAAATCCCCCATATCTTCCGATTCCAATAATACCCCTCCAATCTTCTTCCAATCTTTACTCATTATGTCGTTTGGCCACTTCATTGATGACCCCAGCATTCTAGAAATGGCTGCTCCAATTGATGTCTGAACAATCCCTGGCGGCAGCTCATCTAGAATAGAACCATCAATTTTCCAAGTCGCGAATAAACTGCCCGGCACCGACTCCCACTTGGATCCTCTTCTACCTCTGCCATCGGTTTGCTTTTCTGAGCCTACCCTATGCCATCCCTTCCCCACAATCTTTTTTGCTTCGTCCATTGTAGAGGAACATGTTTCCAACCAAACAGGTTCAATTCCAGATCCAGTTTTCCAGAAACCAATAACTTCGATCTTCTCGTCAACAAACCTCTGGTAATTCAGCGATCTATGGGACCATCCTTTTTCACTCCAATCGGAAATCTTGCTCGGCCCCTCTGGATCCGTTTTGAGCACTAGTATGACAAGTATATTGCTGGGTATCAAATTATTATTTTCTGAGAGAAACTGCAGTAACTTACTACCCCAACCATCTGGATAGATGTCAATCGTTGCGGCATTTTCCATGCTATCAATTCCTGACTCTGACCTTCCATCTGGCTCTAGGTAGGGAATATTCCAAACAATGAGGTCAGTTTCTTCGGGTATTGAAATTTCTCCCTCTGTCGAACTTTCTATTACTTGCACCCGGTCTGCTAAATTGTTTCTTTCCAGATTTTTTCGAGTTGCATCTACTGCAACTGGATTAATATCGCAGCAGGTTACATCCCATCCTAGACTAGACAAGACGATTGAAACAATGCCGGAGCCGCATCCAATCTCTAATGCATTCCCGCCATGGCTCTTAAATTCCGCAATAGTCTTGCATAGCAAGTAACTGTCTTCTCTTGGAGGATATACTGATGGTGGCACTGAGATCTTCCACTTTCCAACCCCATCGAGTTTGAAACTCACATTCTTCATTGCCTTCATCGAGAGACTTTCGGACAAAATTGTTGTGTTTAGTCATTTTTTCACTTTGAAAACATTTATGTCAGAGTCCGCGGAAGGTAACACGCTCCTTATCCCCCAAGGAGCACCCGCCCGGTTAGCGAGGGCCAGCATTGCGTAAGTCTTTTGAAGGGACCTAGGGTCGGAGGATAGCCCAGCAATTGCCATGGGCCTGTAGCTTAGTCAGGTAGAGCGCCGGGCTTTTAACCCGGTGGCCGGGGGTTCGAATCCCCTCAGGCCCGCCTGATAGCTTCTCAGGCCCACGCTTTTCTGGACAGGGGGAAGCAAATTTGGCTGTTAAAAGTTCCACCAAAAAGAGATTGATTGAACTAGGGATATCAGAAGAGCACGCCCACCGGTTGGCAGATGATGCAAATCTGGATACAATCAAGAGAATGTCGAGAGAACAGGTTGCAAAGAAATTGAGTTTGGAGGATGGGTCATCGGAGCATGATCACATCATGGGCATCATTAGCGAGCATGTAGGATCAAGAAAGAGAAGCAAGAGTAACAGAATTACAATTTCAAGAAAGTCTTTGTTGGAGGAAGATATTCCGACTGGCGACTATAGGTTCAATGTACTAAACCACGTCTTAGTTCCTCATCATGAACTTGTACCGATCGAATCAGAACCAGAAGTCCTTTCCCCATGGGGCCTGACAACAGACGATGAGTTCGGCACAGGAAGATTGGCCAAGGAATTACTTCCCAAGATACTAATTACGGATCCTGCAATTCAGGCGATTAAGGAAATGGAGGAAGCAGAAAATGACGAGCTTCCAGCAGGTTGGCTGGCGAACAGGGTAGTCAAAGTAGTAAGATACAGCAGATCTGCAGGGCAATCTTTGGCATATCGTTTGATTGTAGAGAGTGCATAAATAAGGAGGATGAGAAATGAAAGAAATTGTTGAGAGTTACTTCAAGCAGAGGAGTCTTGTTAACCACCAGCTCGCATCGTATAATGACTGCATACCAATTGGTGATGGAAAGGAAAGCCGAATGGAAAAAATCGTCAGGAACATTAGGATTGGTAGTGATGAAATCGTCGAAGATGAAGAAGGTGGCCTAGTAAAACTAGATCTATTGGATAAGGAAATTATTGTTCGCCTAAAGAATCTAAGGCTTGGCAGGCCCACAATCAAGGAGGCGAATGGAGCTGAGCATCCAGCTACGCCAATGGAATGCCGAATTAGGAAGCTCACTTACTTTTCACCAGTTTTTCTAGATTTCAAAATTTTCCGTGACGACCTCCCCCCTTCTCCAGGATCTGAGATGGGGTTCCAAGAAGAAACAAGTGTCCATATTGGAAATTTGCCAATAATGGTCAGGTCTTCTCGTTGTAACCTAAACCATAATCACGTTGACGAGAACAGACGTCTAACACCAGAGACTTCGTCTGAAGATTCTGAAAGGTACACTCAACTTCTGCGTCGTTCGGGAGAGGATCCTCTGGATCCAGGCGGATACTTCATAATTAACGGCACTGAGAGGGTTCTTATTTCGATGGAGGACCTAGCACCAAACAGAGTCACNGTCGAAAAGAACAAAAAATANGCTCACGAGACTCAAGTGGCAAAGATTTTCTCTCAGAAGGACGGAGTTAGGAAACCTCTCAATGTCGAGAAAAGAAGAGATGGAATGCTAATGGTGAAGATTCCTAGTGCAGGCACCACCCCNATACCACTAGTTCTGTTAATGAGGGCGCTNGGAGTGGAAAATGATAGGGACATNTTCGCTTCTATAGCCGGACCTCCAGAGGCAATGAAGTATACAGTTGCAAATCTGAACGACTTGAGAGACAACGAAGAATATGGGGTAGATACCTCAGAGGAAGCTCTAGGGTGGCTGGAGAAGAAATTCGCTGCCGGCCAACAGAAAGAATATAGGGAGTCGAGAATTCAGAATTTGCTAGACAACGAACTCCTTCCTCATCTGGGTTCGACCTTCGATAATAGGGAAAAGAAGGCTATTTTCCTTGGCAGGATTGCACGTCAGGTTCTCGAAATGGCCATCAAGGATAAAGACCCAAATGACAAGGATCACTATGCGAATAAGCGTGTTAGGTTAGCAGGAGACTTGGTAGAGGATCTTTTCAGAGTTAGTCTGCAGCAACTAGCAAGGGATCTGAAATATCAGCTTGAAAGGCACCATAATAGGAAAAGAGAACTTCGTATTTCTTCATGCCTGCGCCCAGACGTCCTAACAACGAAAATTATGCACGCTCTAGCTACTGGAAACTGGGTTGGCGGCCGGTCAGGTGTCAGCCAACTTCTCGATCGGACGACCTATCTCTCTGCTCTATCTCACTTAAGGAGGGTTACCAGTCCATTGGTCAGGAGCCAACCTCACTTCGAGGCTCGTGACCTNCATCCCACCCAATGGGGCCGNCTTTGCCCAAATGAAACTCCAGAGGGNCAAAATTGTGGACTTGTGAAGAATGGCGCCCAGATGATCGATATTTCTGAAGAAGTCCCCGAATCTGAGGTCAAGGCTCTTTTGAAAGAAGCCGGAGTTGATGACGACCCCGATGGATGGGCCGACGGGTCGAGGATTCATGTAAANGGAGATATTTTCGGCCTACACAAGAGACCTCACAAATTAGTTAGCCAATTCAAGAGACGTCGAAGGTCTGGGCGGATNCGNCCGGANGTAAGTATTAGGCACGATATGGAGAATCGTGATGTTTNCATCAATACCGATAGGGGGAGGATGCTNCGACCTNTGCTGATAATCGATCATGGAAGCCTTCAGATAACTAAGATGCATCTAGATGGNCTTAAATCNGGTGAAATCANCTTCTCTGATTTGGTATCTGGAGGAGTTGTTGAGTGGGTCGACGCAGAAGAGGAAGAGGACCTTCTAATAGCCCCNAGNCCTTTNGATTTACCCGCAGTTTCNCCTAAGTTCAAGAGNCCAATAAACCCAGCAAATGTCGANTGGACAAATNTGGGTGAACATGGAATTTCTCATGCAGAATTAGATGTTGAAGTGAAAATGTCGAATGGTTCGACCAAGAATGAGAAACTCAAGGTNCCCTTGAACTATTTCCANGAAAACATTGACTCCNTGAAGAGAAAGGAAAAGAAGGCCCATACTGTTCTAGTNTACACNCATGTTGAAATTGACCCTCAGTTGATTCTGGGCGTTTGTGCATCTTTGGTCCCATATCCTGAGCATAACTCCACTCCTAGAGTGACTGGAGGTACTGCGATGGTGAAGCAGAGCCTAGGGGTCGCAAGCGCCAATTTCAGATTGAGGCCGGATACCAGGGCTCACGTAATGCACTACCCCCAGAGATCAATTGTCGGAACCAGAGCNATGAAATCCACCAACTTCGATCNAAGGCCCGGAGGNCAGAACTNCGTTGTNGCAGTAGTTAGCCACCATGGCTANAATATGCAAGACGCGGTAATAATGAACAAAGCTTCAGTGGAAAGGGNGCTTGGCCGTTCAGCGTTCATTAGGACATACAATGCCGAAAACAAGAGGTTCCCCGGCGGTCAAGAAGAGAGGATAGAGATTCCCGGAACCGGACTTGATGAGATTAAGGGACTAAAATCATGGGACTCATANTCTCATTTGGAAAGNGACGGCCTTCCAGTTCCAGAGACCGAACTGACAAGTCAAGAAGGTGGNAGGACAATACTAGTTGGAAAAACAAGCCCTCCAAGATTCCTCGAGGAAGCCCATGGTGCTTTCCTTCAGGCTCAAGAGAGGAGAGAGTCCTCCATGATGGTCCGTCACGGNGAGAANGGTTGGGTCGACAATGTCTTCGTTACAGAGTCACTTGATTCAGGTCGATTGGTGAGGATTACACTTCGTACAAACAAGATTCCTGAGTTGGGTGACAAGTTCGCAAGCAGGCATGGTCAGAAGGGAATTATTGGCAGGTTAGTTGAACAGGAAGACATGCCATTCACGGAGGACGGAGTGATTCCGGACCTTCTAATCAACCCTCATGCAATCCCATCAAGAATGACCGTTGCCCATGTCCTTGAGATGATAGGGGGGAAGGTNGGTTCAATGGANGGCCGCAGAATTGANGGAACTGCATTCACAGGCGAAAAGGAAGAGTCACTACGTNCANNCCTACTNAGGAATGGACTAAANCACACTGGACGCGAGTCAATGATCAATGGAGAGACGGGNGAAGCCTTTCCCGTAGATACGTTCGTTGGAGTGATCTACTATCAGAGGCTTCACCATCTAGTAAGCAGTAAACTCCATGCAAGAAGTAGGGGTAGAGTACAGATTCTAACTAGGCAACCGACAGAGGGACGGGCCAGACAAGGAGGTTTGAGATTCGGTGAAATGGAGCGAGATTGCCTGATTTCTCATGGCGCTTCAATGGTAATCAAAGACAGGCTACTTGATGAATCAGATGGCTGGAATCTCATGGTCTGCAATACACCTAGGTGCGGGCATATTGCCTACTATGACTGGAAAAGAAGAACATCGGTTTGTCCCGTTTGTGGTGATCGGGCNGATGTCCATACAGTCCAAACCTCCTATGCATTCAAGTTACTTCTTGATGAGATGAAAAGCCTTGGAGTTGCAATGAGACTTGAACTGGAGGACAGAAGATGAGTTCTCGTGACGCTGCAAAGATCCCAAAAAGGATTGACTCAATCAGATTCACTCTAATGGACCCAAATGAAATTAGGAAGATGTCTTCGGTTGAGGTCAAGACGGCNGACACTTACAAGGACGACGGACATGCATTCAAGCAGGGCTTAATGGATCCNAAGATGGGCGTNATTGATCCNGGCATAAGATGTGAGACATGTGGAAACAAACACGAAGAGTGCCCTAGCCATTTCGGACACATAGCCCTCGAACTTCCAGTTTTACACATCGGTTTCTCAGGACTAATAAAGACCTGTTTGAAATCCACTTGCAATACCTGTAGCAAGGTTCTCCTTCTAGATGCGCCAGAAACGCACCCCACAGATCCCGAAAAGTCAGAGCAGGACTATTATCGGGATAGAGTAAATGATATTATTCTGAAGCACGGTGTTGGGGGAAGAGAATTCAAGAAGATAATCAAGGATATTGAGAACATCTGTGCAGGCGCAAAAAGGACAATCTGCATGCATTGTGGGTCCGAACAAGGAAAGATTATTCTTGATAAACCAACAACTTTCAAGGAGAAGAAGGCGGATAAGGGAGAGCACAAGTTGAATGCAAGAGATATTCGTGAGTGGTTAGAGAAAATCCCTGACGAGCATCTAATTTTCTTAGGNATGGAGAAGGATGTAAGCCGCCCTGAATGGACAATAATGAAAGTTCTTCCAGTCCCNCCAATAACTGTCAGACCCTCAATCACTCTAGAGAGTGGAGATAGATCTGAGGACGATCTCACTCACAAATTNGTGGACGTTTTNCGCATTAACCAGAGACTTAGGGAAAACAGAGACTCNGGGGCNCCCCAACTNATTGTCGAAGATCTTTGGGAGCTCCTTCAGTATCATTGCACTACCTACTTCGATAATCAAACAAGCGGAATTCCCCCTGCTAGACANAGGTCAGGTAGGCCACTGAAGACNTTGTCTCAGAGGCTNAAGGGCAAAGAGGGGAGATTCAGGAGTAATCTTTCTGGAAAGAGGGTCAACTTCTGCGCCAGAACTGTAATTAGTCCAGACCCCAATCTGGGGATAAATGAGGTTGGCGTTCCAGTAACTACTGCTAAGGAACTGACGGTCCCAATTAGGGCAACAAGCCGAAACAGGGAACAGCTCAGGCAGATGATTTTGCGAGGCCCTGATGTTCATCCGGGAGTTAACTACATTATCAGAGGAGATAGGTTTAGAGTCCGAATCACCGATCGGACTAAATTTATCTGGGCCGGATTTAGATGCCTAAATCCTGATTGCCATTCTGGTAGTGAAGAAGAGCCATACATGGGTTATAGGCCAGATTTGAATGAAGTTCTTCCTGCACCAAACTTCCTACCAGGCTTGGTCTTGAGGGAGCAAATGAGGAGGGATCCAATCACTGACGATTTAGTCCCTGAATGGGCAGTTAACCTAGATGCGACTCTCTGCAACTTGAGAGGTGAGGATGAAAAAGGCTCTGCACTAGGTGAAGAAAACCCAGATGCTATCATCCATCATAGGTGGAAGTGGGAAGTAGATAACCCNGATGAATATCTTCCNGAACATTTGGAGGTCAGATGCCCGCATTGCGGAAGCCCAGAAGTAGAGGACGAACATGGAAACGTATTCCCTACTGATGTAGAAGACCGGTTAAGCACTTATGACAGAGATGGCAATCCAAGGCCAGGAGTAGTCGTAGAAAGACATCTAATCGATGGCGATGTAGCTATCTTCAACAGACAACCTTCACTACACAGGATGTCAATGTTGGTCCATGAGATTAGAGTCATGGAAGGTAAGACGTTTAGATTCAATCTTGCCGATTGTACTCCTTACAACGCCGATTTTGATGGAGACGAGATGAACCTTCACGTCATCCAGAGTGAAGAAGCTAGGGCCGAAGCTAGAATTCTGATGAGGGTTCAGGAGCACATAATTTCCCCTCGCTATGGGGGAAGCGTGATTGGTGGGATACACGATCACATCACTGGCGCATATCTNCTAACCCATGGNGAGGCTTTCCTTCCAANACAATCCGCNATGGACGTTCTGAGCTCAATTGGTTGGGAGGGCGATCTACCNGATNTTGTTGATAGGAANGGNGTNGATGGATATCTGGGGAATGANCTTTTCAGCCTTCTAGTTAAAGATGGNTTCAGTCTAAACTTCAAGAACCGNGCTGGTGAAGAGGTACTCGTNNCNCAAGGAGATGTTTCTGGGTCAATTGACAAGAGAGGTATCGGCGCAGAGGATGGAAGGTTGCTAGATGCNGTAGTGCAGACNCATGGGACAGACCTTGGGGCCGATTTCATCAACAAGATGACCAAGATGACAATTGCGATTTGCACCGCAATGGGGTTCACCACTGGGATCGACGACGAGGATCTCCCTCCTGAGGCAAAAGAGGAGATNGATAGAATAAACTCTGAAGCAAGTANCAAGGTTGACNCTGAACTAGAAAAATTCGGCAAGGATGGCAGAAAATACGACCCAAGGCCGGGCAGGACTCCTCTTGAGACACTGGAGGAGAACATACTTACTATACTTGACGAGGCTAAAGCAGAAACTGGCAAAGTAGCCAAATCATTACTNGGTGAAGATAANTCTGCCGTTCTAATGGCAACATCNGGTGCCAGAGGGTCAATGGATAACCTGGCAATGATGGCGGGATCAATAGGCCAACCCAAGGTAAGAGGTAAGAGGCTAGAAAGAGGATACCATGAGAGAGTACTCTCCCANTTCCCTAGAAAGGTAAAGGGNGCAAAAGAGAAGGGATTCGTCTCATCATCATTCAAGAGGGGTTTAGAGCCTACTGAATTCTTCATGCTTTCTGTCTCAGGTAGAGAATCNCTNGTCGACACTGCAGTTAGAACAAGTAAATCNGGGTATATGCAACGAAGACTGATTAATGCCATGGACGATTTGAAGGTTGCCGATGATAGTATGTCATCNGTGAGAAANACCGCGAATAGAATNATTCAATTCGAGTACGGTGAAGATGGCACCGACCCTGCTAGGAGCCGCAAGGGCAGCCCGTTCGATGTCGATCAAGTCCTGAATGATGCTCTGGGAGGTGGTAAGTAATGGTTGTCAAGAGTGCGACAAAGAAGAAACTCATGGACCTGGGCATAGAAGAAGAGTATGCCCACAAACTTGCTGATGATCGTAAGTGGGATGATGTAAAGGGNCTCTCCCCNGGACAAATTGCACAGATTTGCGGAATCGACTCCGGGACATCTCAAAGGATTCACGAAGTCATGGCTACCTCGATAAAATCTTCCAGAGCTTCTGCAACAAGCACAGTGAAGACTATCGTTCGAAGAAGGACTGCATCGAGGTCTAGAAGAATGAAGAGGTCACTTCCATTGGAGGACTATGATTACGATTCCAAGTTGGTTCAAATAATCCGTGACATCGACAATGAGGATGAAATGTATGTGCAACTTTCAAAGGCCGCTGAAGAAGCAGACTCAAAGTTGACACCTAGAATGTTGGGAGATCTTGTTAATGGCCTCCAGAAAAGAGGGGAAAAGAAGGTAACTCCTGCTAAGGCAAAGAAAATCATCGAGTCCGCGAACAATTTCTATGAAGAAGCAAGAGCCATCCCTCACGAAGCAGTGGGAATAACAACTGCCCAATCTATTGGAGAGCCCGGCACACAAATGACAATGCGCACTTTCCACTATGCCGGTGTCGCTACAGTCAACGTCACACAGGGTCTCCCTAGAATTATTGAGATTGTAGATGCTAGGAAGGTCCCNAAGACTCCAACGATGATTATCTATTTGGACGAGAAAAATTCCAAAGGGAAACCACTTCGAACCAATGAGAAGCCAGTAAGNGATATTGCTGCTGCCATTGAGACAACTACTGCTATGGATATTGCTACTATTGATGTGGACGTCGCTCAAAGGAACATCAGCCTTCAACTAAACAATAGTAACATGANACTGAAGAAGATGACAGGAGCAGAAGTAAGGGACAAACTCTCGAGAGCGCTTAGGCTATATGTTCAGGCTGACNACGAAGATCGGCCAAAATCACTNAGAATTATACCCGGNNTTTCCAAAGAAGANGATTTGGCAAATCTNTCNTCAGACCCGCCAACCTATACNGCACTATTGCAATTGGAGGACAAAATCAAGAAGTTGAGANTGAAGGGNTTGCCAGGAATCTCCAGGGCCACTGTGCAGGGNCCNATGTCCGANACTGGAGAGTACTTCATTTCCACCATAGGCTCCAATCTNGCCAAAGTCAGCGAATTTGCTGGTGTCGACCGGTCNAGGACCTATACNAACAACATTAACGAGATTNANGATTACTTGGGGATAGAAGCAGCTNGGCAGGCAATAATTAACGAGATGTGGGATACATTGGAAGGGGCAGGTTTGGATGTCGATGTTAGGCACTTGATCATGGTTTCCGATGTAATGACTACTGGAGGGGAGGTCAGGGCCATCGGCAGGCACGGTGTCAGTGGAACCAAGCACTCAATTCTCGCAAGATCCGCTTTCGAGGTAACCGTGACTCATTTGCTTAAGGCAGGAGTGATAGGTGAAAGGGACAAGCTGTCGGGAGTTACTGAAAATATCATCGTAGGCCAACCCGTTGCTCTGGGTACAGGAAGCGTAGAGCTATACTATATTCCAGAGGAACACAGTTAGTGTGAGGGAGATTTATGGATATAGCTAGGCAATTGAAGCAAGGTATCAACACCGGAAGCATAGTCTTCGGTCAAAGGCAAACCTATTCTCATTGCGCCAAGGGACTTGCCAAGATGGTTTTAGTCGCAGCAAACTGCCCCGAAGAATACGTAAACAAAATTAGGACATCGCATCCGCAGGTCCCGATTCATCAAGTAAAACTGGTAAATAGACAACTAGGCGATGCATGTGGAATGGCATTCCCAATAAGTTCCCTATGCATATTAGATCCAGGTCAAAGTGATTTACTTCAATTGGAGAATAATCTCTGATAAAAATATGAAATCAAGTCGATTTTCTTGCGTGCTCTTCAAAGAGAGAGCCTCTTGCCTTATCCATGGAAGAGACCTTGAGGGACCTCTTGGAAATCCAATCGGTTAACCTACGGGCTTTCAATCCAGAAATTGAGACTCATGGTTTCACATGTCTTGGAACGGCGGACTCTATTCCTATTCTGGACGTGGTAAACAACTCTGTAATTATCTGGCACGCACAAAGAGGCATATTGCCCCTGACAGGGCGTGAGATAGTCAGGTTGGCCGTAGACTACCCAGAATCATACCATTGGATATTGAGCGAGAGAGAAGTAAACGAGGATTGTTACGCCATCAGTTCAATGTCATACGAAATTTGGAATCCAAAAATGATTTCAAATTGGGTAGGCAAGGCCGTATTGAGTGGAGACCTAATTGCCAAGAAACACGAACACATGGATGATTCAGTAATTTCGTCACCGGCAACCACTATTTCTACTCTCGAGCCGGAAAGCAAATCCATGAGATCTCTATTGGACCCAAATTCTTGGCTGTCGCAAAGAGGAATGGATGGTTCTGGCTTCTCCCCTGTACTACTTCAAGCAAGATTGTGGTCCGTNTCNGGAAACCTAATTGGNCCCAATAATGAATCAGAAATNGGTGAATGGTCGTTAATTGAGGATCCTTGGGTNGAGTCTCTGACTATCTTTGAAGAAATGGAAGNACTAGTAANNNCACCAAATCTTCGAATTGCAAAACCAACTGCAGGGTCNTGGCTATCGGAAAAAGCACTGTTAGAAAAAGCAACGACTCTTTTGGAGGTAAGGCGGAAGGGTGATTTCGTCAAATCGGACTCCTCTACCTCTGTTAGAAGCATGATTCTTCAGCGATGGTCTTTGGATGCTGACAAGGCATCAATAGCGAGTAAAAACATCGTAATTCCTGGATGGGAAATCCATCTTGAGAAGGGCAAATTATTGCATGGTAGAAATGGTCGATTGTTTGAGTATCAACTTCTTTGAAGAAGCATTAACTCCTCAGTGGATAATGTATCTCCTGACATAAGTTTCGACATCAGGTCTGTAACCTCCACTCTTTCTTCCGCCTCAGCATCTTTACCAGTACCAGAAAGTTTGAGTATGTCTTGCATGGAGTGGATGCACCTCAGTGAAATGATATATCTGTTATGTAGTTCGTCAGCCTTGTTTTTTGTTGTTGTAAGGCTGAGGTGTTCTGCATTTGCCATCCCCCTCAGTTTATCTACTTCGTTTGATAATTCCATCATCAACGAGTGGGCCTCCTCTGATTTCTCCGATGCATTAGTTACAGCGTCATGCGCTTTCTGCTGCAACTTCTCAGCATGTTTTACGTCTTTGAGGATTCCAGAGGCACTAGCTTCTTCCTCTGCCTTCAAACGACGAAAATCATTCTGCAGCTTCTTCATCTTTGAGAAGAATTCCTTTTCCTTGCTAGGTCCAATTTGCCCAGTTTGATGACGCCACTCAAGTTTATTCATTTGTTCTCTGATCTTCCGAGAACTCGCTCCGTTCTTTCCTCTATTTCCTGGAGATTTACTTCCCTTTTCGGCCGAATTACGAAACTTTGTCCTTAAATTTTTGAGTTCCTTGGTCCTTTCTTGTCTAACTTTCCTCAGTTCTGCGACTTTGTTATTGGCCTCATTCCGTATAGTCTTCTGTTTCTGAACTTCGGTGATTAATTCCTTTACGTGCCGATTAATTTCATTCCTCTTGTCAAGTTTTGATCGGACTTGGGTATTCAATTCGTCCCTGCGATTCTTGAAATCTAATAACTTCTGATTCATGTCACTCGTCTTTTCTTCGAACATAGTACTAATATTCGATTGATTGAGTTCCATAAGCAATCCTCTGATGCCTCGAATTTGCGTCTCCATTTAAGTAATACCGAATATAATGCTATTCTTCCCTTCTACTTGCCATTCTTCCTTTTCTACTACCTCTTCTAGAAACTCCGAATTTCCTAACTTTCTTCCGAGAATTGGGAGCTGTTTTTCTAGGCCCGACTTCGACTTCATTGGGATCTGAAATAGAAGAAAATCCACCTGTCTTCAGCAAAGCCCCCATTTCTTCCGGACTCAGCGAACCTCCTCTTGCTGCAATCCCTCTGATTTCTGAGATACTCACCCTAGTGCCCCTTGCAGAAGAAATACGTGAGTACTCTTCAACATTGTGAAGGTCCCTCCTACCTCGTTTCAATTCACCTTTTATTTCATCTATCTGTATGTCAATTTGCGAGATCCTTTTGCTGATTCTGGATATTTCTTTCCTACTTATCCCATCATCATTAATGTCGGCCGTGCTCTTCAATTCTGACGTTACTGCCTTTGAGACTTCTTTGTTTTGATCCAGTTTGGATGATATATTCCTCATCTCACTAAGCTTTGAGATATAGTTGGAATGCGCTAATTCGGCTTCCCTCTTTTTGGTTATCGCCTCTTGAATTTCAAAAAATCTACTGAATGCTGCTAATTCTGGATTTAACATCGGAACAGATGTCAAGTCATTGTCGATTCTTGTTAACAATAAATACGTTTCACTCAACCACTCTTCAAGTATTTTTGAAGGTGGGGGAATTTGTTTGTTAATTGAATCTCTAGCTTCACGCTGCTTTTGTGCATTTTTTCGAGATTTATGGAATTGGTCTAGGAAATTTCTGCGCTCCAAGTTTGATGATTCGAAGCCAGTGATTGCCGATCTAAGGGACCTGACAATGTGCACCTGTTCCTTTCTCTCTGATCTGAGGCTATTCATATTCTGCTCTAACGATTTAAGGCTCCTTTTCCTATCAGTAACCTCTCTCTTTATCTCATCGAGGCTGAGGTGTTCCAAATCTTTCCACTCCGTGGTAGATTTTTCGTCTTTCATTCCTCTTCCCTCTTTGTTCTTCGGACACGTTCTCGCCTCTTTCGGGTGCTCTTTGCGAAAGAGGATCTGCCACCTTCCTTTACCTTCTTACTAGCACTTAGCAAATCAGGAAATCCGTGCCCTAGATCGCCAAATCCTTCATTAATCCTCTTTTCCCAATAGTCTATTGCTCTATCACTCTGTGAGAGTAATTCCCTAGCTCTATCCAATTGTCTTCGAATTTCCTTCAACTCTTCTAGAACTCTAGTCTTTTTCGCATAAATAGGTTGGGCTTTTTCTACCGCATCTAGCATTTTTGTATGATTCCTGTCAGCCTTTTTGTATAGTTTAGACATTTTCCTGCTCTTCTGGAGGTATTCTAGCATTTCCGGATTGGACTCCTTCCTGTCCTTCAGCCATTGGTCATTTTCACTAATCAGCACTCTTCTTTGGTCTAGCAACTTCCTCTCAGATTTATGATCCAATGCCGATGTCTGAATCTTGTGCTCAATCTCTTCGATTTTTTCTATCAACTTCTTCTTCTTCCACCTCGGATCGAGATTCACCATCCCTCCGGATTCGGTCAGTTTTGAGCGTACCATCTTCACCTCGGAAATCAATTGGCCCGCTTCTCTCTGATCATTGTCTCTGATTCTTTTCAGATCAGCAACTTTCAAATTCGCCTCTTCAAATGAATTTTCCAAACGTTTTGCTTTGGGTGAAATCGACTCTTCCTCTGCTTCTAAATTCCGAATTACCCCCGGCAGGCTTTCCTTGAGCATTACCCTTCGAGCCAAAAGTGAGGCCGCCAATTCTTCAGGAGTCACATTCATCAGGGTTTCTGCGTCCATTTCGTTCTCGTTCGCGGCAATGCATCCATTATAGCCCTATGCGGGCAAAAATTTAGGGTTTGATTGATAGGATATCCATCTGAGGATTGTATATGAACAGTGGCGTGCCGATTTCCATCGTCTCTGCGTTCGTTCTAATCATCGCGCCTTGCCTTTGTCATTATTCGTTCAATTCAGAGGATTTGGACAACTCATTTCTTGAAAAAAGATTCACTGAAGATTCAAACGGCATTGCAAATTTCAGCTCTTCTGGAGAATCAGGAATTGCTATTTCCGGTGAACCAGCCCACGTAGGAGATATATTGCTTGCAACAGTAATCGTAAGTAACTCCGGAAACTCTACAGGTACAGTTTCACTAAACTTAGAGAATCTAAATGGGAGTGAAATATTCCAAGGCGACGCCATCGATATTCTTCCAGGATCTACCAGGGAGGTGTCTGCGCTATTCTCATCAGTTTTGATTGGTCAAAATAGCTTCAGATGGTGGGTTTCTAGTTTCGATGGGGCCTATAATGAAACATTGCACGGGCAATTTATTTTGGAAATCTCACCTCCACAGATTCTCATTGCAGAGATCACCTCTCTCGATTGGGAAGATCCTACTAGCCTAAGAATGTCGGCAACTGTATTCCTTTCTCAAGGAAGCCATAGGGATCTTGAGATCAAAGTATCAGTCGGTTACTCCGGTTCTTTTACACTTCTACAAACAATCCTAGTTTCAGCTGATCCGGGCCGCAGATCTATCGATTTCTCCCTCGGCAGCCCTCAATCTGATAGTGTCCAGGTGGAAGTAATCCCAATTGGCTGGACACCATCAATAAACTCAGAAAATACCTCCATTGTTTCAGTTGATATGCCGATTATAGAGCCTTCAGATTTGATTGTAAATTGTGTTTTCAAACCAACCTCTCCCGCATCAGGAAGCAACGTTATTGCAACCGTAACCTTAGAAAATGGGGGAATTTTTCAAACCGAAGCCGGGAAAGTCAGAATAATCCTGTCTTCCGACAAGTCGATTCTCGCTGAATCAAACGTTCAGTCAATAAATTCCGGAGCTACTATTTCCACCGATTTATCAATCCAGTCATGGCCAGATGAAGACGTAGTGGGCTTGGAAATTCAATGGTCTACTGGTAATGTTGTTTCGGCAAGTTATCGAAGTGTCGATTCGGCAATCACAGAAGAAGCCATCAATTTTCCATTCGACATTGTTTCCGCTGGATTGGGAGCACTTGGCGGTGTTGTTGTAATTCTAGTCGGCACTATAGTCTGGAGGGGCGTTTCTACTAGGACTCCAAAAACTTCCAAAATGAGTCTTAGGGAGACAAAGGAAAGATCTGAGACAATAGCGAGAAAGGAGAAATTGGAGATCTCATGTATTTTCTGTGAACAAAGATTGAAGGTTCCCGTAGAGCATAAGGGAGGAGTAAGGTGCCCCTCTTGCTCAATGGAATTTGCTGTCGGCGACGAAAAACAATCTGAACACCCAATTGACGAAAAACAATCTGATCACCCAATTGTACAATCTAATGAAGATAATCTGCACTGCCCTGAATGCGAGCAAACATTACGCGTGCCCCTGGAGAGAAGACCAGTCGTATCTCGATGCCCGGTATGTAAAACGGAATTCTTGGCAGAGGGTCCAGAGGGGTGATATTTTGGATTTCAGCGAAGTAGAGCAGATGTATTTGAAGAGGATTTTCGAGGTTCACAGCGAAACCCCTGAGGCCATTGTCAAGACAACACAACTTGCAGAAATCTTGGATGTTAGTCCTGCTTCAGTTACGGAAATGATTCAGAGGCTCTCTGATCGTGAGATGGTTACGCACATCCCTTACAAGGGTTGTAGACTTACTCCTAAAGGTTTCCAACTTGCTGCGAGAATTAAAAGAAGAGAATGCCTTTTAGAACTACTCTTCACTGACATTATCGGATTCCAAGGGGACGTTTCATCTATCACTAGAAAGATGGAGCATGCTGTGGGCGAAGAACTTGAAGCATCATTGGACGCTCTTCTAGGGTTTCCAGAAAAAACGTCTGGAGGAACAAGAATTCCCAGCATTGATAGGTCGCCAAATATAGTTGGCAAAGGCACTCTGCTACCCTTAAACAGTATCCCTATTGGGTACTCGGCCAATATCGAGGCCTTTTTAGTTAGCAAGGTGGAGGAGAAAACAATCGAAGAATTGGGAATTAGAATTGGCTCGACGATTACTAATACTAATGGAACCTTGTTCTTTGAAGGAAATCGGCTCGATATATCATCATCATTTTCACTAAGAATACTAGCGCGAGTTTGCAACATTGGAAGTTGAAGATATGGACGAAAAAACAAATCCCAGTTTTTTGGTCGATACAGAAACTGACATTGATTCGATGGTAGCCGTTTTGGAATCCGACACTCCCCCTGCTCCAGATCTCAAAAATCTGACAAAGGAACATACAGTAATTGAAACCAACTCTTACAAAAATACTCTGAAGACAAGAGAGGCCACACTTTCCGGAGTAGATGACCTACTCATCAGCAGAGGTGCCAGATTAGTAGTATTTCTTCCAATAATTGTTGTTTTCCTATACGGGCTTGCTCAATCTTATCGAGGGGCAGATCCAGATTGGTGGGACGGAAGTGTTAGGCAATTATTCTTTGAGCTATCATTCTCGAAGTCAGTCTACCTACTTTCTTTGGTAATCATGGTCGCGGATTTACTTCTGCTATTCGTTCTTCACTACCTCCTCTGGGTTACTAGGAGAATTTTCCAGATTGAGACTAACGAGATTACATCTACTGGTGTGGCGTTCGAAAGCGCTCATGGATATAGTGAGATGCGTGCAGTAATAGAGGGGGCTTCTAACCAATTAAATTTAACAACGTCGCTCATGGTATTGGCTACCTTTCTCTTGGGTATAGCCCTAAATTTCTCAATTGATACAGAGGGAGTCCCTGTACTAATCGCTCTATCTACCGGTGCTCTACTTTCAGGACACGGTGTCTATTTGGTTTCAGAGAGGCCGAGATTTAACACAGTAAAACCATGGGGGATGTTGGACTCATTTTCTCCTCCAATTCATCCTGCATTGCTAAATAAACCATTTACGGATGTAATTAGGGCCCATGTAGATCCAATGCTTGCAGTACGTTTTTCCAAATACGTTTCCTCTTTCAACACTGATCTGCAGAAGGGAGTCAACCTCTCGGATCTGCAGGAGCATCTTCTTCAGATGCTTGACATGTTTAGATCAGGCGTTATCGACGAAGATGATTTCCACAATGCTCTCACTTCAGTGGTAGATTCCAAAACAATAGATCAGATAATCAATCATCCAGAATTAGGTGAGGAGACCCTTGATCGCCTTTTGATGCATGCCAGAAACCAATGCGCACCATTTTTTAGACTAAATGACCGATTGCGAATGCATCTCGGCAACCCTTCTAACTCTGGGGTTTGGTTCGATGTTGATATGGAGAATCTTACACTTGGGCAGGCAAATTTGTTTGCCTTTGTCCTAAACCAATCTGATGAAAGACAAGATCTGATTCTCAGGGTACAAACACCCGATTTTAAGCCAAATGAGTGCGTTTACCGCCTCCGAGCTGATCCCCTTGAGCTTGCTTCTCTGGGAGACGTCCCCGAGTATGAGAAGTTAGCCAAGTCTATGATCGGATCCAGAATTGTCTGGCAGACCCTGATTCCTTCATCCATGGGCGATGCCACAGTCACTGTTAGGCTAGAAGACTCTTTGGGGAACCTAATTTCTGGAAAAGTACTCACAGCTCAAGTAAGGCCTGACCTATTCACAAGACTCAGAATGACTACGGGAGCAATATTCATGATTGGTGCCGCTCTTGCAATAATTTCACCATTAATTCCATTCGTAGGTAGATTACTAGGTCTTTAGTTCTCTTCAATAAGGGGATTCTTTTCGCAACTGTGTGGAGCGGGTCGATGAGGATAGGGATGACCTTCGAACTAGGCTCCATGCCATGGAATCAAAATTAAGACGAATGAGGGATCAGCGCGACTCTCACAGTGATTTGGCCAAGAGCGCCGCCGACTCCAGAAACTCCGTAAACAATCAAGGCTCCGAACTTAGGGAATCGATCAAGTCTAGAATGGAAGAACAGAAGGAAATCAGAGCCAAGGCAAAGGTCCATCAAGCTCGAAGAGACGAGGTTCAGAAAGGCATTAGAGAACTTCTTTCGATGAAGAAGAACCGAAGAGGGGAAGGGCCCGGAAAATCAGTAGTAATTCAGCTATCTGAGACGCTAGGAGAGATTGATAGAATAGAAAACAGAATTATGACCGACGGCGCGCTATCTTTGGAAAAAGAAAACTCGTTGCTAAAAAAACTCAGGTCGCTGATGTCCAGGAGGGACGAATTAATTCCTGAAGTCGAGGAACAGCATATTATTTCTATAGATCTTGGTGACATGGACGAATCCATTCAGAAGTTAAGAGCCGAAGCCGATAATGAGCACAAGATTATGATTGAACAAAATGAGCTTGCTGACAAGATTTGGGAAGAAATAAAACCAATGCTGGAGGAAAGAGACTTTCTCAGGGGAGAAAGCGATAGATTGCATTCAATATTTATCGATGAAAGAAAAAAGGCTGATGATGTGCACAGCAATATTGTTGAGATGCTGTCAAAGGTTAACGCAATTAGGGATGAGCTGCGTTCAGAGCAAGAACAAAGAAAAAAGGCAATAAGAGATCACAATGAATCTGTCCGCCAGTCTCTAAGGGGCCCCGATAAAGACGAGAGGCTCGCTGAAACCCTGTCTAAGAAGCTCTTCGATGGGGGGTCAATAACTTTCGGGGGGGTTGTCTCAGAGGACAAATCAAATGAGAGTCAGCCAAAACAAGTCTCAAAGAGGGCCAAGAGGAAACTCGGCACCTCAAGAGGTGGAAAGAAGTAGTCACCATCCTCGTTCGTCAAGCCTGACCTCAAGTGAATCCATCTCCAGACCGGGCATTGCTTCACCTATCATCTCAGAAGCTTCAGCAACTATCGCAGGGTCCTCAAAGTGGAGCGTGGAAAGCACTATCGCTTCTGCAGTAACCTTGGGATCCGAACTCTTGAATATTCCAGATCCTACAAAAATTCCGTCCATACCATGACTCATCATCAGTGCTGCATCTGCCGGTGTTGCGATTCCACCGGCTGAGAAAGTAACTACAGGCAGTCTGCCAAGGTTTCCAATTTCTTCAAGCGCTGATGCAACAGAGTTTCGTAGGTCATCAATGCTTCCAAACGGAGTCTTCTTTATTTTAGCAGAAATTTCTGAAAAACGCTCTAATCGTTGATAGCCATTCATTATGATCTTGACCATTTCTTCCCTAGCCTCATTATCTGCCGAAACAACAGTCTCAATCTCAGTCTCCAGAAGTCGAGCATGCTTTACTGCACTTACAACATTACCTGTGCCTGCCTCGCCCTTTGTTCTGATCATTGCAGCGCCTTCTGCTATTCTCCGAACTGCTTCACCTAGGCTGGTGCACCCACACACAAAAGGAATTGTGAAATCATTCTTGGCGATGTGGAAGAAGGGGTCTGCAGGGGTAAGAACTTCAGACTCATCGATCATGTCTACTCCGAGAGATTCTAACACTCGAGCCTCCTCATCATGGCCAATTCTTGCCTTTGCCATTACAGGAATACTTGTTGTTTCAATGATCTCTCTAACCAGAGATGGATGACTCATTCTTGCTACTCCTCCGGATGATCTAATGTCTGCCGGGACTCTCTCTAGGGCCATCACCGATACTGCTCCTGCATCTTCAGCAATATGCGCTTGTTCAGGAGTCACTACGTCCATGACTACACCGCCTTCTTGCATTTTAGCGAATCCACGCTTCAAAAGCTCGGTCCCATGTCGAAAATCCCCCAATTCTATTCTTCGGGCCACGGTACCGCCTCCGGGTAATTATTGATGAACCTATTCAGTGAATTATAGTGTCTAAACTAGTCAGCTAGAACCGGTGAATCGCCTTCAGCAAGTGGAAGATTGAGGGCTTCTTCTTCATTTCTATCTAGCCATTCCATATGTTCTTCAGGCAAATCGCTATCTGCATATATTGCCTCAGTAGGGCACTCAGGTACGCACGCTGCACAATCAATGCACTCATCTGGATCGATCACGAGGTATTCTTCGGCTTCGCGAAATGCTTCAACCGGGCAAACGTGCACGCAGTCTTGGTATTTGCATCTTATACATGCACTAGTAACTACGTGGGTCATACAACTTAATGTGCATGTGACATGCATATCAAGGCTTTTATCAAAAGCACTATCTCAGTATTTCTTCGATTAGTTTTGTTGCTACCGACGTAACATCCTGTCCTGGATACACCTCAAGTTTGAATCTACCCTTGGCTACAGGGTTCTTGGGATCTTTAACAATAACGGCATCACCTCTTACGAGCTGTTCCAAATCTATTCTAATGTGTAGAACTTTGTCATGGTCAATTAGTTTTTTTATATCGGAGTCAAGAATATG
>PBFP01000015.1 GCA_002718695.1 Methanobacteriota archaeon | reverse complement strand
TCGTCAGAGGTTCCGTCTCCGTCTGAGTCGCCACAGTCCGCGTAGCCGTCGTTAACCCAGTTGCCTGGGATGCCGCTGTTAAGCGACCCGAAGTCCGTGGAGGTGTATGACCCGGGGGTCTCACAGACGAACTCCCAGTCGTGGTTCTGACCGCTGACGGACATGTGCACGATGCCGTCAACGCTGAATGAAAGCGTGTCGTACCGCTCCTCGCTGGAAACCATGTAGTCGAATGACAACGGTCCCTCGCCTGTGTGTATCCCTATGCTCAGTGTGGTCGACTCGTTGTCCGAGATGATTCCTGCTCTGGCTGCGTAGCCGTCGAAGCTTGATCCTGACGATAGTCCGAACACTGCGTCACCGGACCTCTCCCAGCCGTTGGCGCTGTAATCGTCCATTCCCGAGAAGTTCCCGTTGTCGAAGTCCTCTGAGAGTTCTCCGACCACGAGCCCGATCTGATCGGGCATCCCGTCGCCGTCGGTGTCGGTGTCGGCGGCCGCGTGCCTTGGGAAGGCGTCTGGGCCGTCGTTCATGCCGTCGCCGTCGTCGTCCATGTCCGCGTTCGAGCCGAGTCCGTCCCCGTCGAGGTCGTCCCACTCGCTGGCATCAGCCGGGAAGGCGTCTTCGGAGTCGTTGTAGTCGTCGCCGTCGTCGTTGTTGTCGACGGTTCCCATCCAGTAGTTGGACACGTCCAGGCTGACCGTAGCGCCCCATCCGTTGAGGAGCTCTTTCTCTCCCGAATCCTCCGACATCGCAATTCCGACGTCCCCGAGCGCGAAGCTGTAGGAGTCGATGTGATAGCTGCCNNATCCTGGTGNGNNAGTGGGGTAGTAAGTCTGCTGCGTNGNANCNGGGAAGGTGATCACGTAGGAGCTCTCGCNAGNGNAGTACGTCAGTCCCGAAGTCGAAGTTGTATCGTCTCATCGGCCAACCCTGTTACTGTGAANGTGCAGGCCTGGTAGTTTCCTGGGGTGTCGGCNATCGAGCACACTTCAGCGCCANCGAAGGTGACTGTTGCANTCTGCCCTCCGTCGCCGTAGGTGTCNAACANCTCGACGGTGAAGGGNGCCTCGTAGTTGACCAGCTCGTCCCCNTGGACCTCGAATTCCAAGANTCCGGAGCCGTCGCCGTAGGTGCCTNCNGCNNNCCACTCCTGGTAGTCGCCGTCGGGCGAGGTCATCCAGNAGGTGCTCTCGTAAGCGTAGTAGTCCCATGTGTATGAGACNTCTACCATCGATCCCTCCTCAGCGGTGATCGTTATGGTGCACTCGTCGCTGAACCCGTCAGTGCTTGAGGTGATGTAGCAGAGGNTGGCGCCGTTCACGACCACATCCANGGTCTGGCCGCCGTCCCCGTAGTCGTCNATNACTCCGAATGTGTACTCCCCGACCAGGGTCGCNGGTGTCGAGGGGGTGGTGTACTCCCCCATCGACTCGACNGAGTCCTCGAAGGTGATCATGTCGATGACGTTCCAGTCGCTGTCGTAGTATGCCAGGTTGTCGACACCGAACGACTCTGAGTCGTCATTGGTGCTGAACTCCCCTAGCAGGTAGCCGTCCTCGGACGGTACTGCTGTGNTCCACTGCCACCAGTATCCCTCGCAACCGCAGTTGTCGATGTCTCCGAAGGTCAGAGAGTCGGAGTGGCCGAGCTCTGTGGTCGTCCCGTCGTCCCCAACCCAATAGGCCGCGAAGTAGTCCTCGGGATCCCAGTCGGCGCTGGAAATGGCGAACCACATTCCGATCGCAGCGACGCCGGTCCCGGCGTCCGTGTAGAAGCGGAACACGCCATCGGTGTCGGAGATCCGGAACCACTGGTCGCCGTCTGCCGCGCCCCCGAAGGTGCTGGAGTCATCGGTTATCCCTAGCCAGTCCCCGTCGTTGAGGCCCTTTCCGGCGTTGTCGCCCTCGTTCCTGTCGATNGTAGTGTGGAAGCCCATGGTAGAGCACTCGTCGAAGTCGTCGGTGAGGCCGTCCCCGTCGGTGTCCANGCTGGAGCACCTGTCGAGCGGCTCGACGTCNTCNTCGTCGCTGGTGCCGTCTCCGTCGGCGTCGGTGTCCTCGTTGTCGCCGGTNCCGTCGTTGTCGGTGTCCAGCCACTCGNCGCCGTCATANGGCGCCCAGTCGTCGTCGTTGTCGACCCCGTCNCCGTCCCAGTCGTCGTCGAGATCGTCGCAGGTGCCGTCGCCGTCGAGGTCGTCGACGTCGTCGGCGGTCATTGGGTCCGTGCCGCAATCCGCCTCGTGGGAGTCGGAGTAGCCGTCGTTGTCGTCGTCCGGGTCTACGTCATCGCAGATCCCGTCGAACTCGTTGTCGTACGGGACGCTCGAGNNGTCCAGGGGATCGGTGCCGCAGGCGGCCTCCGCAGAGTCCCCGTATCCGTCGTCGTCGTCGTCGTTGTCAAGAGCCAGGCCGTCAGTCGTGGTGACTTCGTTCACCATGCCGATTTCGAACACGCCGAAGTAGCTGTCATAGTACCACTGGTACCAAATAGTCTCGTTGAACAGCTCAACGGTGTTGGTTCCGTCGTTGGTCGTTAGGATCACGTTCGGCGAGAGCCCGGCCTGCGCTGCCTGGTAAGACGAGTAGGATACGTCGTCTGCCACCAGGTAGATGCCGGCGTCTGTGGTCATCGTGCAGGTGTCCGTGGAACCGGCGGAGCCGGATAGGGAGATTATGCACAATAGGCCTCCGTTCGCCTCGTACGCGAAGACCGTCAGATCAGTTGCCTGCGCCCAGAGTTCGTAGGTTACCGAGGAGGCGCTCGAGCCTGTGATCGAGTCGGGCAGGCCGTCGCCGTCGGTGTCCACGCTGGCGTTGGGGTCGGTGTCGAATGCGTCCGTCTCGTCGCCCACGCCGTCTCCGTCGCAGTCGGCGGAGAGCGTGCACTCATACGACTCCTCNTCGTAGTCCANCACGGTATCCCCGTCGTCGTCCNNGTCTACNTCATCGCANNNCCCGTCGCCGTCGGTGTCGATGGTGCCGCTGGGGTCCAGCGGGCACTCNTCTGCCTGGTCGTCGGTGCCGTCGCCGTCGTCGTCGGCGTCTGAGTTGTCTCCCAGACCGTCTCCGTCGGTGTCGGCCCACTCGCTATCGTCGTCGGGGAAGGCGTCGTCGGTGTCGTTCACGCCGTCGCCGTCGTCGTCCGGGTCGTCTCCGTTGCAGAGTCCGTCGCCGTCGTCGTCGGTGTAGCCTGAAGCGTCGTCGGGNCACTCCTCCCAGTCGTTGTTCACNCCGTCGCCGTCCCTGTCAGGGTCGAGGAAGTCGCATATCCCGTCGCCGTCCATGTCGGCTGGTGTGTCCGAGCCGTTCAGTGGGTCGCTCGAGGAAGAGTATCCGGAGGTGCCGTCGGAGCAGTCGTCCGTCTCGTGCGAGTCGGAGTANCCGTCGCCGTCGTCGTCGGTGTCGGCGTTGTCGCCGGTGCCGTCGCCGTCGGTGTCGNTGGTCCTCGCTCGCATCGCCCGGGAAGTCGTCGACCGTGTCGTTGGTGCCGTCACCGTCGCAGTCGACTAGGGCCGAGCATGTCGAGTTGAACTCGTACGCGTCCTCGGTNCCGTCGTCGTCGCAGTCGGACAGCAGTGAGCAGTCCGTGGTGCCGTCGTCGAACTCGTCGACGTCCATNACGCCGTCGTTGTCGTCGTCCAAGTCGAAGCCGTCGCACTCGCCGTCGCCGTCGGTGTCCGTCGGCAGTGATGCGTTGGAGAGCGGGTCGGAGCCGCACTGCANCTCGTTGCCGTCNGTGAAGCCGTCCTCGTCGTCGTCCAGATCGANGGCGGNGTTGCCTCCGAACAGCATCCCGCTGTCTATGTCCAGGTAAGCGACGCTGCTNGTGCCGTTCACTACAAGTTCGAACCCGATGGTCTCGCCGGAGAGGTCCTCCCCCTCCGGGGTGCCGCCCGNNNNTNCCCNCCAGTNGTCCCACTGCAGGGTNGGGTNGTCAGCGCAGTTGTAAACGGTTGGGCTGCCATCGNACAGNTTCGCAGCGTAGTTCANGTNACCAGAGATGGTCCAGTTCTCGTCNGATCCTGCTGCGTTGCAGTCGAAGCTCGTGAAGTTGAACTGGATGTAGACGTTGCCATCGCCGTCGTAGTCCAAGGTGAAGTTAGCGGAGAGGATGGCGTTGTCGCTGCCGAGCTCNCCGCAGTCGGCGATCCCGTCGCCGTCTGCGTCGGTCATGTCGATTGTGTCGGCCCAGCCGTCTCCGTCTGTGTCCGTGTCCATGCATGCGTCCAGCGGGTAGGGGTCGGACGTGTCGTCGGTGCCGTCTCCGTCGTCGTCGGTGTCGGCGTTGTCGCCGGTTCCGTCGCCGTCGGTGTCCACCCACTCATCGGCGTCCAACGGGGCGAAGTCGTCGTCGTTGTCGACGCCGTCTCCGTCGTTGTCGTCGTCCTGGATGTCATCGCACAGGCCGTCTNCGTCGGTGTCCGTNGGCTCGTCGGTCGAGTCGAGAGGGTCGCTCCCGCACTCCACCTCGGCTGCGTCCGGCCATACCGGGGCGGCTCCGACCTGGATAATTTCTGCTTCCAAATCGGCACCACCGTCTCCGTACGAGTCGCTGAGCGTGATCGTGTACGTGCCCGGGGTGGTGTATGTCCATTCGTAACTCGTGGAATCGTCGAATCCTGAAGGGGCCCAGCCCGTCAAGTCAGCACCCTCGTCCGAGCCGTCAGTGCAGTCCGCGTAGCCGTCGTTCACCCAAGAGAGANNGNCGANTTCGGTTCCGTCGTCGCACANGAACANCTCGCCGTAGTACCAGTGGTAGTAGTAGTTCGGGTGCCCTNCAGGCGCAAGATCCGTGGCCGTGGTCTGGCCCGGTTCGAGNATGGTTAGCCCTGTCTCGCTAGNGTAGGAGTCNGTGCTCAGGTTGACCGTGAGCTCCTGCCCNGCCTCCAATATGAAAGTGCAAGNTTCTGAGGAGTAGGACGTACTTCCGTACGAGCAGATGGTTCCGGTGAAGGGAACCGCACTGGTGTCGTAGTCGTCGTCGTCGTCCTCGGTGAGGGAGGTCGCGCAGTCGGCGAGGATGGAGTCGGGGTTGCCGTCTCCGTCTGTGTCCGTGGTCGCGCATGCGTCCTCTGGGAAGTCCTCGTCGGTGTTGTTCACCCCGTCGCCGTCGGTGTCGATGTCCAGGTAGTCGCAGGTCCCGTCGCCGTCCATGTCGCTGGGCACTGTGTCGGCGTCNGTGGAGTCGCCCCCGTCGCCGTCGCAGTTCGTGTCCTCGTCGTCGTTGGACCACCCGTCGCCGTCCATGTCGTCGTCCAGCGTGTCGGTTATTCCGTCGTTGTCGTCGTCAGAGTCGGCGTTGTCGCCCCAGGAGTCGCCGTCGTTGTTGGCCCACTCCGCTGGGTTGTGAGGGAACTCGTCGTCGTCGTCGCTCACGTTGTCGCCCGGGTAGAAGTCGTAGCCGGCGGTCGATCCGAGTCCTGTGTAGGTGTTGCAGGTCGCGGTCATGTTGGCCGTCGAGTTGTCGTCGTCGTGATCGTACTCCGCACCGTCCGCGTGGGGGCAGGTGTCGTCGTCGGTGTCGGCGTTGTCGCCCACTCCGTCGCCGTCGTTGTCTGCCCACTCGGTGGAGTCGTTCTCGAACTCGTCGTTGGAGTTCTGGTATCCGTCGCCGTCGCGGTCGTTGTCGGAGTTGTCCCCGATCCCGTCGCCGTCCATGTCGGTCGTCTCGTTGGCGTCGTTGTCGTGCGTGTCGATGGAATCTTCCACGCCGTCGCCGTCGCAGTCGGTGGAGAGCGTGCAGCCCTCCTCCTCGTCTGCGTCGTCGACGCCGTCANCGTCGTCGTCGTCGTCGACGCCGTCGCACAGCCAGTCCCCGTCAGTGTCCAGCGGGGTGTCGGTCGTGTTCATCGGGTCGGACCCGCAGGTCGCCTCGTCGGCGTCAGGGAANCCGTCAGCGTCGTCGTCGTAGTCCAGGTATGTGCCGTAGCCGCTTTCCGCCGGAACTACNTGCCCCGTGANCTCCAGGTCGTAGATCGTTGTCGCTCCNCCGCCGTCGCCGTAGGTGTCCTCCAGCGTCAGGGTGTAGGTCCCAGCNTCGGTGAACAAGTAGGTGTACACANTGTTGCTGCTGTAGTAGCCGCCGTAGTCGTCCNNCANGTCCACGGAGGTCCCGTTCGGGAGCTCCAGGATGGCGATAGTCTCGCTACCCCAGTTGTCCGTGGTCAGCCAGATGTACAGCCCGACAGAGGCAGTGAAGGTGCAGATTGCATCCTCGTAGCCGTTGCCGTTGCTGTCATCGTCGTNCCACATGACCGNGCAGTCGGATAGCANTGTGCTGGTGACTGCGTATTCGTTGACCAGAAGGTTCGGGAAGGTGTCGGCGAGGCCGTCTCCGTCGAAGTCNTCCCAGGCCTCTGGGTCGTTGTCGAAGGCGTCGTCCACGTCGTCCACGCCGTCTCCGTCGCAGTCGGAGGTGAAATCGCAGCCCGACTCCTCGTCGGTGTCGTTCACGCCGTCGTTGTCGTCGTCGGCATCGCCGTTGTCGCCGATCCCGTCGCCGTCTGCGTCGACGGTCTCGTTCTCGTCGTCGGGGAAGGTGTCGGTGTTGTCGCCGACCCCGTCGCCGTCNGTGTCGGTGGTCTCGTTCGCGTCTGATGGGAAATCGTCNGCGTTGTCGCCGACCCCGTCGCCGTCCGTGTCGGTGGTCTCGGTGGAGTCGTTGTAGAACTCGTCGGCGTTGTCGCCGACCCCGTCGCCGTCCGTGTCGGCGGTCTCGTTCTCGTCGAGCGGGAATGCGTCGTCGGCGTCGGAAACGCCGTCTCCGTCGCAGTCGTCGNTCATGTCGCAGCCCGACTCCTCGTCGGTGTCGTTNACGCCNTCGCCGTCGTCGTCTGAATCCGCGTTGTCGCCGATCCCGTCGCCGTCGTTGTCATCCCACTCGGACGAGTCGTCCGGGAATGCGTCNGAGGTGTCGTTGACNCCNTCGNNGTCGTCGTCNNNNTCNGCGTTGTCGCCGATCCCGTCGNNGTCGTTGTCGTTGTCCTCATCGCCGTCGAGGGGGGCCCAGTCTTCGGAGTCGTTTGTTCCGTCGTTGTCGTCGTCGTCGTCGGCGTTGTCGCCGATCCCGTCGCCGTCGTTGTCCGAGGACTCGTCGGCGTCCTGCGGGAATGCGTCGTCGGCGTCGTCCACGCCGTCGTTGTCGTCGTCGCCGTCGTAGTTGTCGGCCAGCCCGTCTCCGTCGGTGTCGATGTCCAGGTCGAGGCTAGTGACGGACACGTCGCCCAGCGTCGCGTTGGCGAACACTGTTCCCGTCGTGCTCAGTGCGTGGCTGATGACTGCGGACGTGCTGTTCGCATCGTCGTCGAAGTCCATGTCCAGCCAAACCGTCTGGGGGAAGTCCCAGTTCCCCTTGGTGAACTTGAGGTATGATGGGTCTACCGATATCAGACTGTTGTCCGATGTCGGAGTGACGACCAGCACACCATCGGGAGCCTCGTCAAGAGACACCTCGTACCAGCCAGAGCCGCCCTCGGTGACCCANACCGACGTNACGTCNGTGGAGATCGAGGNCCTCATNGCCCTTGCTTCATCTCGTAGTTCTGNTGCCTCTGGNACCATGGGCAAGATAGCTGACGCTANCATCACGGCCACCATTAGCAGGGTTCTTGCTGTCTGTTTCACGTTTCTCATTTTATCAGTCCTCCTGTCCTTCATCGTCGTCCTCTTCGAAGTCGTAGTCCTCGAATTCCTCCGTGTAGTCCTCGGCTTCGTCCTCGTCGCTGGACCCGGCCCTCTGGGACATCTGCAGCAGGCCGTATCCGGCTGCCGCTATTGCCCCGACTATCCCCACNTAGGGGAGCGGGTCGTAGCTGACCTTGTCGATCAGTGTGATTGGGTTGGCCTGGTCTCCCAGGCCGTCCTCGTTCGCGTCGTACCACTCGTTGGCATCGCGCGGGAATCGGTCCTCGTCGCCCACTGCGCACTCGACGTATGTGAGNTTGGAAGCGGTGCCGATCCCTGTGTTGACGCACTGTGGGTCCGGGAACCCGTCNTTGTCGTCATCGGGGTCGATGGCGTCGCAGGTCCCGTCGCCGTCTAGGTCCACTGGGGTCTCGGACGCTACGTCCTTGTCGCCGGATCCGCCTGCGTTCGCGCAGGCGACCTCCTGTGCGTCCAGCCATCCGTCGCCGTCGTCGTCGTTGTCCGCGTTGTCGCCGGTTCCGTCACCGTCCGAGTCCTCCTTCTCCAGGGGGTTGTTCGGGAAGGCGTCGTCGATGTCGATCACGCCGTCGTTGTCGTCGTCACCGTCTACAAGGTCGCATTCGTCGTCTCGGTCGTTGTCGGATGGTACGGACATCGTGTCGAGCGGGTCCGTCAGGCAGTCCAGCTCCTCTTGGTCGGTCCAGCCGTCGTTGTCGTCGTCGNNGTCTAGCTCGTCGCCCATTCCGTCTCCGTCACTGTCGCTGCTCTCCGAGTCGTCNGTCGGGAAGGCGTCGTCGAAGTCGGGTATTCCGTCNCCGTCGTCGTCCGTGTCAGTTACCGCGTCGCAGAGTCCGTCGGAGTCTGCGTCGAGCGGNTGACCGGGNGGGCTNTCCGTGGCCGAGTATTCTGCTGCGTTCAGCGGATCGCTGCCGCAGGTGACCTCTTCGGAATCAAGCCAACCGTCGCCGTCGTCGTCGGCATCGGCGTTGTCGCCGGTTCCGTCGCCGTCAGTGTCGATCCATTCCGTGGAGTCGTNGGGGAACGCNTCTGTCTGCCCGGGGCAGTTTGAGGCGATTCCGTCATCGGTGGATGGGAAGTAGTTGTTACCCTCGATCTGCACTATGGCCTGGGCGTCTTCCCATGCCTGTGAGTCGCAGGTGTCCCACCATCCGTCGTTGTCGTCGTCCATGTCCCTGTTGTCACCGAGGCCGTCCCCGTCCGAGTCGGCCCACTCCGTAGAGTCTAGCGAGTCCCAGTCTTCGGTGTCGTTCACACCGTCGTTGTCGTCGTCTGGGTCTAGCACGTCGCAAATGTCGTCGGAGTCGCTGTCTAGTGGCATGTCCATGGCCAGCAGCGGGTCGCTTAGGCACGATATCTCGTATGCGTCGTCGTGCCCGTCGCCGTCGTCGTCCATGTCCTCCACCAGGTCAGTGGAGCAGTCCGGCACGATGCTGTCGGGCATATCGTCTCGGTCTGTGTCGGTGTCAGCGCACTCGTCGAAGTCGAATGCGTCGTCCACGTCGTCGGTTCCGTCGTTGTCGCCGTCGTAGTCCAGGTAGTTGCTTGCAGATGCGTGCTCCGTGTCGGACGTAGAGACGATGTCGCATAGGCCGTCGCCGTCGTAGTCCGTCGGGCTGATGTTGCCGTCTAGGTGCGCCATGCTGGCGGCTCCCAGGCAGATCTGCTCCTCGATGTTGGTCCAGTTGTCCCCATCGACGTCTGGGTCGACGTCGTCTGCGAGCCCGTCGCCGTCCATGTCGGAGGTCCCGTTCTCGTCCATCGGCATCTCGTCCAGGTCGTTCCCGACCCCGTCGCCGTCTATGTCGTCGTCTATGGCGTCGCATATGCCATCACCGTCGGTGTCGGCTGGCGTGCTGTTGGCGTCATACGGGTCTGTGCCGCAGTCAACCTCCAGCTGGTCTAGCCAACCATCGCCATCTGCATCGAGCGTGAAGAACGTCACGTTGATGCTGTAGCCCTCGCCGTCCTCGTCGTATCCGTACCAGTTGTGCACGGATACTCCGAAGAACGAGTCTGTCGAAGAGGCGTAGTTGCTGGTGTTGTAGGTGAACGAACCTGAGAAGGCCGCTGCACCGATGTAGAAGTCGTTGAAGGACGAGTCCCACCCATACATGAAGTGGTAACCGTCGCAGTCCTCTCCGCCGTTGGTGACGTTGTCGCAGGTCCACTCGATCTCGAAACCGTAGTTNGCCGGCACCTCGAACAGGAAGAGGTCGGTAATGTCGACCTGTCCGTGGCTCCATCCGAGCCACTCNAGGGTGTTTGTGTTGTTCAGGGTCTCCATCTGGGTCTGGTTCATGTNGTCGTTGACCATTACCGCGGTGGCAGCGCCCGGTCCGGCGTCCCCACCGGAGTTGGCGTCGTTCTGGTTGCCGCCCTCAAGCTCTGTTAGGGGGTGGAACGAGATGTTCAGCTCGTATGTGTGGTTGTCCANTCCCGAGTATAGGGAGTTGTAGACGTACAGGTAGGCCCACCCNGGGGTGTCTGCAACGGCGTTGGTNGCGTCCCAGCCGTTGGCTGCGCAGGCATCGTTCGGGTCGGGCGTGTCACAGCCGGATGCGTTGTGGAACGTTCCGACTGGCCAGAGCCCGGAGATCAGCGTCCCCTCGTCGAGGCCGTANCCNGAGTCGTACTGCATGTAGTACGCNAGGTTAGTGCCGCTGCAAGGCTGGTGCTGCACCTGGCACATCAGAAGCTGNACNGCCCAGAAGTGGTTGTTCATGTCGTACTCGTCATCCATGTCGATGTCGTAATCGANCTGGATGTAGTGNCCCTCTGGGACTGCGATGCTGTACATGTCGTAGGCGTCCCAAGTCNNGTCGAGCCATCCTGTGCAGGCCCCGCCTTCCCAGTACTGCCTAACGGCGCCACTGGAGTCGCGGGGGNTCAGGTCTGCCTGAGTGCTCTCGTTGGTGAAGGTGTGACCGCTCCATGAGCCTGGGTAGACCAGGTCGGCTGCGTCCCCGGAGGGAGCAGAGCCTGCCATGCCGCAGTCGTCTTGGTTGTCCCCTGGGGCCATGCCCGGGTTGAGCATGTTGATGGAGACCTCGTAGTCACCGCTTCCNCGATCTGTCCAGACCCTGATGTAGATGTCCTGGTCGTTGTCNTCGAAATTCGCCAGCACGCACTCCGGGTTGTCGTTGTACGATGAGTCGATGAAGCTCAGCCACCCGTATGTCGGGTTGATGTAGTAGAGGTTCAGATCGATGTCGTTCTGCTCTGGGAACGAGACGCAGACCTCCATGGCGTAGGATGGTGGCAGGAAGANCTTGTAGTAGTCATACATGTCGAAGCTGTCGTGACCATAGCCCTCGAAGGTCATGTTNGAGGTGGTAAGGTTCATCGGGTCGGCCGATGAGTCCCCTGCGTCCATGCCCTGACCGGCGTCGTTCTGGTTCAGGCTGTCCTCGGGCTCCTCGGTCCCATTGAAAAGCTCGAAGGCCACGGTGTAGTTGCTCTCGTAGTCCTCGTTCATGTCGTTCAGGAGGAGCCTCAGGTATACCACCGAGTCCGATGAAATGTCGCCGTTCCACGAGTAGGACTCGTTGGTTGCGACGGCCTGCGGGTGGAACCCGTAGGACGAGCTCACGAATGAGGTCGACCCGTACGAAGTCACCATGTACATGGCGAAGGAGATGTCCCCCTCGATCGTCTGGTTCACGTCGAAGTTGGAGTCCACCCCCTCTGGCCACTCTAGGCTTGCCCAGGCGCCGTAGCCGGCGGGTACGGAGATTTGGTACCAGTCGGCAGCGTCGTATCCGCTGCACATGGTCCCGGTGAAAACGCCGGACCATGTGCCATCGTAGTTCTCGCTCGCTAGGTGCGTGACGTCCGTGGGATCGTCATCTGGGGTGTATGANCCCTCTGTGGCGTCCCCTTCNGTGTTGGGGCTCGACATGCCNGGCTCTGCTCCGTCGTCTTGGAAGAAGCAGGGTGGCGGCGAGCCGGGTTCAGTCTGGTACTCCAGGCTGTATCCGGATGCCGGTCCGCTGTAGTGGACTACCTCTGCGAAGACCAATTGGGCGATGCCCAGCTGACCGAGGTCGACGAACTCNGGCTGGCTGAAGTAGGAGAATGCGAACATCCCNAGAGGTGNGTTCGTGTCCATGTCGAATTCGTTGTANACCTTCAGGTCCAGGTCCGCGCTGTTGTCCCAGTGCAGGGTCAGGTTAGCCTTGTAGTTCTCGGGAACCCATACTGCGTAGACGTCAGAGGTGTCTGTTGAGTCGACGAAGCCTCCTGCGGAGTCCTCGAAGTTGTAACTGTCNACANNGAGNAGGCCGCTGAAGTTGCCCACNACTCTGCCGACCTTGAGGCCCATTCCCCCGTCACCGTANGTGTCGTGCTTCTCGACGAGGTAGGATCCGCTGTCGTTGTAGGTGGCAAGAGTGCCNGTGTAGTAGTCTGGGAGGNTGAATGTGTCTNTTGATCCATCCGGCTTGGTAACGTCGATCGATGTCTCCGGNGTGCACCAGACGTCGCAGNAAGTGACGATNAGATCTGCGTGCTCGTCTGGGCCCAGTTCGAAGGTTCCTGACTGGTATGACCACGAGGCNGGCTCGTCGGGCATGTCCAGTAGATTCATCGTCTGGGACGATGTGGTGTCTCCGGGAAGTCCCCCATCGCCTGACCAGATTGTGATGTTCATCTGGTAGTCGTAGTCGTTGGAGTTGTAGCACTGGTAGCACCATACTCTGATGGCTACCTGCTCGTTCCCGACGTCGAGGGGGAAGGTGGCGTAGTTGCCTCCTGAGGTCCCCCCACCCTCGGCTTGGTTGCCGTCGACTGTTGAGAGGGCTAGCGAGCCGGATCCGCCTACGTAATCCCAGGCCCANCCGTCGGAGTAAGTCTCGTGTCCCCCTACCTCACCAAAGGAAATGATGTAGGCATAGGAGTTCGAGTTGTTCCATGACACTGTCACATCTAGGCCGAAACCAGNATCCATGTCNACGATGTAGTAGTCGACGTTNGTGTCGTTGAACCAGCTTCCCGGGTAGGAGCTGGTGGCGTTCATCTCTCCCCAGTAGGAGTTGGTCTCGCTTCCCGAGGCGAACGAGAAGTCCGCAGTCAGGTTCATGCCGGCCNTCGAGGTGTTGGATGCGTCGTATCCACGGCATGCGTCGGGACCCATGCACGGGCTGGGAGGGGTCTCCCTGCTCGTGGAGTCGCGAAGCTCCGTGGGGGCATCCAAGGCCCCGATCATCGGTAGGCATACCGAGACAATCATTAGCATTGTCAGATTCACTGATCGTGTTGCATTTTCATTCATAGGCGTCACTTAGTGACATTGACGACTTGTATCGAATATAAACATCACTCAAAATGCTCAATTTTTCATTATTTCCATAATACGGAAAAATATACTAAAAATATTACTATAATTGGAAGAAATATCTGAAAAGCATAACTAAATTGATNNTATATTTACATAAAGCGGAAAAATGATGTAATGTATAATTTCTCATATTNTGGTAAAAAAAACACACGAGGTGTAAAAAGTGCACCATCTATANCCTGGGCNCTTCACCAGTCGTCGTAGTAGGCGCTCTCGTCGTCATCCCCCCAGTCCTGTTCCTCGTACTGGTCCTCCTTGCTGCCCCTCCTTCCCATCACGAAGGCTATGGAGCCGGAGGCGATCGCCGCCAGTGTGCCCAGGCCCACTATGGTTATCCCCGGATTGAGGCGCATGTGATCCATAGTGCTCAGGGGGTTNCCNTTGTCNCCCAGGCCGTCTGAGTTCCTATCCTCCCACTCGGTGGCATCCATCGGGAAGGCGTCCTCCAGATCGGACCAGCCGTCGTTGTCGTCGTCCGGGTCTATCAGGTCGCAGGTTCCGTCCCCGTCGTTGTCGCTTGGGAACTCGCTTGAAGAGACTGGTGACGTCTCGCAAACCGCCTCCGTCGCGTCGGCCCAGCCGTCGTTGTCGTCGTCGGTGTCGTCCCCGTCNCCCTCGCCGTCCCCATCGGTATCCNTGGACTCGGTCGAGTCGNGCGGGAATGCGTCATCGAAGTCCAGGACAAGGTCGTTGTCGTCGTCATCGTCCAAATTGTCGCAGATTCTGTCTCCGTCGTAGTCGCTCGGAACTGAGGTCGCGTCCCTTGGGTCTGTGGCGCAAATGCTCAGCTCGTCTGAATCGTCCCATCCGTCGCCATCATCGTCCGGGTCGGAGTTTGATCCCAAATTGTCGGCATCNAGATCGTCCCACTCGTTGGGATCGTAGGGGAAGGCGTCTACCGTGTCATCCCAGGCGTCGTTGTCGTCGTCAGGGTCTACCACGTCGCATAACCCGTCGTTGTCCCAGTCGTCTGGGGCGGATTGGGCTAGGAATGGGTTCGTGCCGCAAGCGGACTCGTCGACGTCGACCCACCCGTCGTTGTCGTCGTCGGCGTCGGCATTGTCCCCGATAAGGTCGCCATCATTGTCTGACCACTCGCTGGGATCGAGCGGGAAGGTGTCGTAGTCGTCGGGGTAGCCGTCGTTGTCGTCGTCTGGGTCCGTTGCGTCGCCGAAGCCGTCCCCNTCGGTGTCGGTGCTCTCTGAGTCGTCAAACGGGAAGTCGTCGAGGTCGTTCCCAATCCCGTCACCATCGACATCATCGTCGAGAACGTCGCAGACTCCGTCTCCGTCGGTGTCGTCGGGAGTCGAGGAAGGGTCCATAGGGTCGGAGAGGCAGTCGACCTCCACGCCGTCATAGTGGCCATCGCCGTCGTCATCGCCGTCTGAGTTGTCCCCGATTCCGTCGGAGTCGGTGTCGTTCCACTCTTCAGCGTCGAAGTCGAAGCTGTCCTCGGAGTTTTCGTAGCCATCGCCATCGATGTCCTCGTCCGTCGAGTCGCAGATGCCGTCCCCGTCCAGGTCGTCCGGGACGGAGCCCGAGTCGAGCGGGTCCGACCCGCACGCGTACTCCGCCGTGTCGTTCCA
>PBFP01000014.1 GCA_002718695.1 Methanobacteriota archaeon | reverse complement strand
TAAAGAGAATAAGTTGGTTTCTAGACTAAAGGCAGCTAGAGAATCCGGTGTCGACCCTTCAGAACTTAGGATTGACGAAGAGGAGGCCGGATTCAAGAAGGAGGTCTATTGGGTTACACATGGGGGGGAAAATGAGCTAGAAATTCCAATGTTTCTCAGACCGACTTCAGAGACTCCAATGTACACGATGTTCTCTCTTTGGGTCAGAAGTCATGCAGATCTGCCGCTAAAGACCTTCCAAATAGTGAATACCTTTCGCTATGAAACCAAGCAAACTCGCTCATTTATCAGAGTCCGAGAGATTCATTTCTTTGAGGCTCATACCGCGCACATTGACGAAGATGATGCTACTCTGCAGATAGAAGAAGATGCTGAGATGGTAAGACGTATTTTACACGAACTTTGCCTACCTTCAATTGTTTCAAAGAGACCTGTTTGGGACACATTTCCGGGGGCATGGTACACCAAGGCCGCAGACGTAGTCATGCCCAATGGGAGGACTCTTCAGGTTGCCACTTATCATCACTATAGGGATCAGTGGGCCCAGGCCTTTGACCTTACATATGAGGATCCAAATGGAGAAACAAAACATTGCCACCAGACAACATTCGGAATGTCTGAAAGACTTCTTGGTGCCGTGGTTGGAATGCATGGTGACGACAGGGGCCTTGTTATGCCCCCATCTGTAGCACCATTCCAAGTAGTTGTCATGCCAATAGCATCTCACAAGGACCCAAATGTCAGAAGTGTCGTGGAAGATTTCGTAGAAAATCTTGCAAAATTAGGCCTGCGAGTGAAGTTGGACGATAGAGATGTCAGACCAGGTGTGAAGCATTATGACTGGGAGATAAAAGGCGTCCCGATACGGGTTGAGATAGGACCGAGGGATATTGAAAACGGAAAATCAGTAGTTTCATTAAGAACCGGCGGTAAGTTCGAAGTTGCTCTCGATGATGCTCCAAGAAAAATTCTCGAATTCCTAGAAATTATCTCAGAAGTTCTCAGGACAAAGGCTGAGTCGGTCGTCTCTGAACTTGTAAAGCCATTCCCCATCGATCAAATCAAGTCAGATTCCCTTGGTGGAAATGAAATAGAAGTTGGAGTGGTTTACGAGATAGCATTCGATGGCAACGACTCCGACGCAGAGATTTTGGAAAAGAACACAGGCCTCACTTTATTGGGTGAGTGCGATGAAGAATTCGAAGATCCGAGGCCCTGCCTTGTGACTGGGAATCTAACTCGCAAGAGGAGCCACATCGGCAGAATGTACTGATTTCCTTTTTACCAATAGTCCTATGGCAATCATCATTAGGAAGAATCCAAGGAAGGCGAGATCTATGATGAGCGGTTCAGTCATTGGCTTCACCCACGAATCCACCTCATGCATTCTCTCATATGTGAATCCCTTGGAGAAGACTAACTTCGTTTGTCCGTAGTCATCTTGACAAACTTCCCTCATGTTTGCCAATCCAGTTGAACAGAGAACCGATCCAACTCCGATGGTCATATTGAAAATCACACCAATGAATCCTGTTATGCCTGCTAATGTGGTGAAAAACCTGAATTTTCCACCTCTAACCCTTTCTTCTGTCTTTGAATCGGATATTTCTGGATTAAATTCTGGGAGGGTAATATCACTCGGAATAACTCCGATGGGTGGGGAAATATCAGTTACCCCAATTTTCGGTGCACTTACTCCGAGCTCCTCTAGGGCTAAAGCCCCATAAATCCTTTCTGCCATGGCATATAGGGCCGGATCATCATTGATCTCTTTCGGGTCTATCTCCCCTGAAAGCAACCTCCTCACGGCTTCGGAATCAGACATTATGGTAGATTCTGGCCATCATGACACCTATCAAATGAACCCTGCATGGCAGACTCAAGAATCGTTTTTCCTATTGATTGCAGATTTCGCGGCAGAATATATGTTCTCGGATGTCAGACCCATTTCAGACATAAGATCGCCCGGGCTTCCACTTTGACCAAATTTATCGGGCACGCCAATCATTTCTACTGGGCAGGGATTATTCTTAGTTACCCATTCAGCAACTGCGCTTCCAAGCCCTCCTATTACCGAGTGATCCTCTGCAGTGACAAAGCAACCGCATTTCAATGCCAATTCTCTCAGTAAGTCAGCATCAAGTGGCTTAATTGAGTGCATGTCCACTACGGTGCAATCAACTCCTTCTTTAGATAGCATTTCAGTGGCCTTCAAAGCCTTCTCGACCAAAACTCCACAGCAGATAATGCCAACGTCCGACCCCTCTTTCAGGACACTCCCCTTGCCAATTCTGATATCACCTACTGAATCAGCATCGTAAATTCTAGTAGTTTTGTTTCTGACCGTCCTCATGTATGATGGCCCTTCATTTTCAACTAGTTGGACTGTTAATTCTTCAGCAGAAAGATCATCACATGGATGAATCACAGTCATATTTGGAATTGATCTGAATATTGACAGGTCCTCGATTGATTGTGCACTACTTCCATCAGAACCAGTATGTACTCCGCCATGGCTCCCACAGATGTGCACAGAAAGTCCAGGCCTTGCGATTCCGTTCCTAATTTGTTCGAATGACCTTTCAGTGAAAATTGCAAAGGTGCTGGCAAATNGAATCTTTCCAGAGGAAGCCATTCCTGCAGCCACAAGCATCATGTTTTGCTCAGCAATTCCCAAAGATACTGTTCTTTCTGGGAATCTTTCTCTGAAATGGCAAGATTTTGTTGATTTACCAAGGTCTGCCTCAAGAACTACCACTCTTGGATTATCTGCCAATTTTAGTAGACCCTTGCCATAACCATCTCTAGACGCACCTCCTATTGAAGGGGAACTCAATTCAACTCCTCCAGTGCAATCGCTAACTCTTGGTCATTTGGCGCTTTTCCATGGAATGATGGGTTGTCTTCCATGTATGACACTCCTTTACCCTTTGTTGTATGGGCAATTATTGCGGATGGTGCATCGTTTTCTCCTCCTGCCCAGCTAATGGCAGAAATGATTTCTTCCATATTGTGCCCGTCAATTTCCTTTACCCTCCAGCCGAATGATGCGAATTTTGCTCCAATGTCTCCAATCTCCATCTGGAGATTCATGAAATCGTCATTCTGAATCCTGTTTCTATCAACTATGACTCTGAGGTTTTTCGCTTGGTGGAAGGAGGCAGCCATGGCTGCTTCCCAAACCTGACCTTCCTGAGTCTCACCATCACCAATCAAAACCCAGACTTCCCTTTCACTACGGTCCATTTTTGCTGCTATTGCACATCCAAGGCCAAAGGAGAGGCCCATTCCTAGACTTCCTGCAGAGAAGTCAACTCCTTTGGTCCAATTCATATCTACATGGCCTTGACAAATTGAACCCAATGCCCTGAATGAAAGAATGTCATCCTCTGAGATCACTCCGATTTGGTGCAATAATGCGTACATTGCTGGACTGGCATGTCCCTTGCTCATGATGAACCTATCACGGTCATCCCAGTCAGGGTTTTCTGTATCGAACCTGAGAGTTGTTCCATAAAGTGCAACCATGCAATCAATTGCCGATAGTGAACCGCCAGGATGGCCAGATCCAGCNGCATGAGTCATCCGGACAATGTCAATCCTGCACATCCTNGCCAGTTCCATTAGTTCAGAGGCCTCGGACATTTTCATTACCCTCANTGTAATGNTGCACGAAACTTGGCTATTGATAGTTTTCAAAGACAAACATCGAAACAGACNCACAGAGTNATTCAAATCATACCATTNGTCCCAGAAAATATTCATGTCACGNAACTTCGATTCGAACCCCGATTGGAGAGCAAAAATTTCCTCTATGACGNTGCCTCTTTCAATTCAGAATAACGATTTGCTGAGGCATGCTTTNGAGATGACAATTAATGGAAANCGGNTCCCAAAGGAATTGGGGGCAAAATTACACAGAGAGGCACCCATTACAGGTCTGTCAGCGCTTGCTGACATGATCAAAAGGTCAAGATTTGGCAACTATTCTTTCTTCAACGTCAACCTTCATGTTAACACAACCAACGTTTGTACTCTAGCATGCCGGTTTTGTGCATTCAGGAGGGGGGCCAGACATCCAGATGCTTACTCGCTAAGCCCCGAACAATTCGTCCAGAGAATAGAGCCCTATGGGGATCGCATAGACGAGGTTCATTCTGTGGGCGGCCTTCACCCAGAATGGACCATTGACCACTANCAGAGGATCTTCCGGGCCNCAAAGAAGANGTTTCCACATATNAGCATAAAATCTCTTACTGCTGTGGAGATAAAACACATCGCTTCACGATCGAATCTTACAATTAACCAAACTCTATCTAAACTTCAGGAAGCGGGCCTCGATTCCCTGCCNGGAGGAGGTGCCGAGATACTTGTTGATAAAGTGAGAGATCGCATTTGCAGGGGGAAGGAAAGCTCTGCAGAGTACTTAAGCATCCATGAAGAAGCTCACAAATTAGGAATTCCAACTAACTGCACAATGTTATTTGGAACCATTGAATCTATAGAAGATAGGATGGAGCACTTGGAAAAAATTAGGAAGCAGCAGGATCGTTCCGGAGGATTCCAGTGTTTCGTCCCCTATCCGTTCCTCAAGGACAACACTCGCCTACCCGAGGCAAACNTAGCTACAGGAACCGAGGTGATTAGGGTTATTTCGNTTTCTAGGATAATGTTGGACAACATACCCCATGTCAAGGCATATAGAATGAATATTGGTGAGAAAATTTCCGCTATCGCAATTAATTCCGGAGCAGATGACATTGATGGAACAGTTGGGAACGAGGAAATAATGCATGTAGCCGGCAGTACAGCAAGCGTTGACTATGACTGCGAAAGACTTGCTAAGTTGATCAGGTCTTCAGGTCAAGAACCAATCAGAAGAAACTCCACATATTCATCATTTTCCTCGATCCTCCCTACTGCCGAAAAATCATTTCATAAACTGCCAATTGCACAANAGTGATTTCATGTCATGGGAGAATGTTTTNGGTCGAGTTTCATTCATCAACTGCGATCCCATTTTTCATTCAGTAAANAGTAATTGGAAAGTCCTCTCNGCCCCNCCAGCATGGCTTACTGGCCATCTTCTGAGGAAGGATTGCATTGTGGCTCCAATCCCTACTGCAGACTATGCAATCAATAGNAGTAAGTTGAAANTAATCCCNGAAATTGGAATTGTTTGCAAGGAGAAGGTGGGTTCAGTATTGCTTTTCGGACAACGGCCCCTTGAATCAATGNGGGACATCGCAGTTCCATCAGACTCTTCAACTTCCACACTATTGCTGAAGTGGTTGCTTTCCGAACGTGGGCATGATCCGCGGTATGTCGAAATGGGGCCAGATATTGAATCCATGCTTGACAGATGCGACGGCGCNCTGATAATNGGGGATAGGGCCATAATAACTTCAATTTCNAATCCTGACTTAGTAAGGATGGATCTCGGAAAAGAGTGGACAGAAATNACAGGACTACCAATGGTTTTCGGGGTCTTCGCTTCGTTGATTGACTCTCCAGTAGGAAAAGTTAACGAAGCAACAGAGATGATGTTAGGNCAATACCACTCTTTCCTAGAAGACGATGAGGTCAGGAAACTTGTNGTTNNGGGCGCCTCACNAAAAATTGGTCTGCCTGAGNAAAGAGTCTCGACTTATTTCGATCATGAGGTGAGTAACTTATTGGACAGTGAATCTGTNAATGGCCTCATGCAATTCTTGGAAACAGTNTGTAAAGTGAGTCCTGAACTTTCTTGGTTCTGAACTANCNCCCATAATCCAGTTTTTTACTAGTAACCCAATTCAGGAGATCAATGGCTACCTCGCACGATTCAGATACCACAATCTCGTCATCACTGGCAAATTTTTCCAATGTAGCCATTGCTCTCATATTGCCTATTGCACCTAGAGCCTCGGCTGCCTCATGCCTGACCATCACATCTTCTTGTAAATCCTCTAATCTATCAATAAGATGCGGCACTGCACTATCATCCTGCATTTGCCCTAGGACATAAGCAATCTCATGTTTTAATAGTGCAGAGCTAGAGTCAAATGCCGCTGCTAGAGAATCTACTGATTCCTTGCCACCGATATTCCTCAACGCAAATAGTGCCCTCATTCTGATAAACATCCTCTCTTCTTCATTACACAGGGTTTCCCTCAGGTCCCCAATCACCTTTTCGTCGCTCGGTGGAGCCGGGTCCACAGAACCAAATTCGCTTACTTCTGGTCGATCTTCCATTTTTATTCCCCTACAAATCTCAACTCCCCAGGTTCGAACTTTGAACTAACTAGTCCAATTTCTTTCCCCCTTTCTAGGAACAGCCTTACTGCTTCACGTCCATCTTCTCCAAAGTCTAAAGTCCTCTCGTTAACATACATTCTAACAAACTCCTCGTTGGTTTTTTCGTCTATTCCTCTACCCCACTGCCTAGAGAAGTCAAGAGCCAGCTCTGGATTATTCAGTGAAAACTCTATACTTTTTTCAATGTCTCTTGAAATGCTAATGCAAGCGTCTTCTCCCAGGTCCCTACGGACAACATTTCCTCCGAGTGGCAGAGGTAGGCCGGTTTCTTCATTCCACCACACGCCCAAGTCGATAATCAAATGAGCCCCTTGGTCTTTCCAAGTAAGTTGACCCTCGTGGATAATCAAACCTGCATCGAACCTACCTTCAATTACCCCAGGCAGTATTTTGTCGAAAGGGACCTCATTCACTGACACCTCGCCCAAGGCCATAACCAGTGCCAAATATGAACTCGTGCTCTTTCCGGGAATGGCAATTTCACAATTTTTCACTTCTTCAAGAGAGATTTCCTTGTTTGAAACTAAAATCGGACCATAACCCTCGCCCATAGAGGCGCCGCAATTCATCAATGCGTAAGTTTCAGAAATCTTGGGAAATGTGTGAATGCTAACTGCAGAAACCTCGAAAGTGCCCTCCTGAGCAGCATCGTTCAATGTGTCTATGTCGACTAATACATGTTCATAAGTACGTTCTTGGGTATCGATTTGCCCATTTGTTAATGCATAGAACATGAAAGCATCATCCGGGTCCGGGGAGTGGCCAATTCTGATGGCCATTCCTTTATCACTCACATTTTTTCGAATCGAATGTAGTTCAAATGGATTTTCCTCTGGATTTCAGCACGCAATAATCAATAGTGATGGTATANNGGCACATTTATGCCNGACCCAGATAAGCTTTCCACCGCTTCAGGGCAACTTGGNCCAGTCTGTTCAATTACCGGAAAGGCGCTAAAGTTCTCCGAAGCGATAGTCTTGGACAACGAATTTGTTTGCTGGGAGGCATATGTGGAAGTTACCGGGGCATCCCCCTCTACGGAAGGAAAGGCTGTAGGCGGCCTCAAGCTTGATTAATTGAAAACTTATTTCCCTCCCAGCATAAAACCACTCATGGCGGAGGGCTGNAGCCGGTTCGCGTTGCGATTCTCGGAGTACTATGGGTCCCTGAATTCAGACTCCTTATGGGTACCCCCTAGACTAAGGAGTAGGGAATGGATGTTTATTCCGTGGGGAGGTGCACCTCCAGATAGGCACAGGGCCTTTTTTGACAAAAATACTCTCCACTCATACTTGCGCAATAGATCACCCCATTCATGCTTCCACAGTACAGCGTACTATGAAGATCCAACAAAATCAAAGATGTCAGAGAAAGGTTGGCTAGGCGCCGATCTCATTTTCGATTTGGACGGTGATCACTTGCCCGGTGTCGATGATAATGATTTCCCAACGATGATTGAAACAATTCAGAACCAGGCATGGAGGCTATGGAACGAATTCTTGGAACCAGAGTTCGGTTTCCGTCCAGAATATGCCCAGACATCATTTTCTGGCCACAGGGGTTTTCATATCCACGTCAGGGATCCAAAAATCCTACATCTAGACTCTAATGCTAGAAGGGAGATTGTAAATTACATTAGAGGCGAAGGAATTGATCTCCAATCAACAATTATGGAAGATTCCGGATGGGCAAAAAGGGCAAAAAAGGGTATAGAAACTACATTGGATAAACTATCAGAGATACACGATAATGATGGTAGCTCAAAGGAAGCTTTGAATGAATTCCATGATATTCTAACCTCTAGGGCAAAATCCAGTAGAGTCCAACTGAAGTCCACATCCAAAGCTAGTATCAAAGAACTTTCACAAATGGCTTCATTAGACAGTCGTATTGAACGACTAAAGGATGACCCTAGCCTATCGGTGTTCGGCCCAAAGCTAACGCCGATTTTTTGGGAATTGGTTAAGGGCGACTCGTCCGTTGTGATAGGTACGGCAGGTGAAACTGATGAAGTTGTAACCATTGACACGAAAAGGGTAATCAGATGGGTAGGTAGCCTACACGGAAAATCGGGACTCAGAGTAACAGAGTTCCCTCTTGACAGACTGGATCCCGATGGTGGAAACTGTTTCAATCCACTATCCGAATCAGTCGTTTTCAGTGGTGGGCAAGTTAAAGTCAAAATCCTAGAAGATGACGTGACGGCCGAGATTTCTGGAACACGAATTGAGTCGTCCAAAGGAGAAATANTTGAGGTCGAGGAGTCTATGGCAATGTTCCTATGCCTAAAGGGGTGGGCTGAAATATCCAAATGAGCCGCGAATANAGAATTGAAGCATAAATGANTCATCTGGTTAACCAAGTCACAGAATATTGAATAGTAGTGAACTGCGGAACCAAGGTGTGAATGACCCTTTGGATAATGTAGAAACATCTTCCGACGAGGAATCAGAGGCGCTTCCTCCACCNCCTCCGGGNATTTCCCTNCCCCCTCCTAAAGCTGAAATNCCNCCTCCCGATTTCAACATCCCACCTCCTGTAACTCAGAGCCCACAGTTCGGTTTTTCTCCAGAAAGGGTGAGTGATGGGGATCTCCTAGATGCTGCAAACTCACTGGATGCATCATCACTAGAGCCCCATGTAGAAGAATCATCCGATTTCAAATCTGTCTGGGAGAGTAGGAAGAGGGCTGACCCTACAATAACAAGCACGACTAGAGACTCAATATACAATAGAATTGATAGAATTTCATCAGGGAAGGGAGAAAGCCTGATGGAAAGATACTCCGATAGATTTGGCTCNGATTTGGACAGGGAAATAATNGTCCTAAGAAAGAAGGATCAGAAAGACCTCACATCAATTAAGCCCACCGTGGAGTTAATTTCCGCGTCTACAAATACCGAGATGTCACTATCGGAGTTCATCGATGCAATGGATGACTCTGATTTTGTGAACCAAGTAGCCGAAAAAACTGGGGTTTCAGCCAAAAAGATTGGCGAGTTGGATTTGGAAACAATGGAGTCCTTCTTCCAGAAGGCAGATATTGACAATTCCGGAACGCTAGATTTCGACGAGTTTGTTAGTGGAATCGTTCAAACATTTAGATCCAATGATGAGGACTTTTCCCACTTTTTCACAGTCGTGAACGGTTTGTTNGGTGAACTTCCCGACGACAAAACTAATGATTTNATNGAATCAGAAGGATTTGAGTTGTTCAAGACGGTCGGCGAAGATCCCAAGTCCACGGATAGGTCATCAAGAAGCGAATTCTTCACGATGGTTAATGAACTGCTTGTCGACCTACCCGATTCTGTAATGAAGAATTTCACTGAGTCGCAAGAATTTGATCTGTACAAACAAATCGCCCAAAGGTACGGTGGGTAAAGATGGGGTTGCTCGAGAAAGCAGGTCAGATAAAGTCAGAGGACGAAACCAAGGTCGAACCAGCCCCCGTNCAAATAACACCCGAACCAGTCGCAGCCACTCCAGAACCTGTTAAGCCCAAAAAAAGAGCNAAGAGGCAGAGAAGGGAGAGAAAGAAGCGCGAACCNAGGCAAAAAAGAACACGCGTTGCAAAGACGCTCCCCGANGGTTTTGAGGCCGCTTCACGTGGACAGATAATGGTCAGGAGAGTATCAGATTTTCTTGCCTCGTGGGGATGGTGCATCCCCCTAGTAGTGGTAAGTGCCTGGGGTTCATACTTCGATCCCACGTATTTCGTCCTCATAGGANTCGNCCTAATTGTGTTCAATCTCGGGTTTATGCCATCGACTACTGGTAGAACAGTGGGCAACTGGATTAGCAGGACGAATTANGTGAATNCCAAATCNGAGAAGCCTCATCAATCATTCCATTTGATCAAGGGCCTTACATTCCCAATGGTTTTGATTGGCGGGATAGTTCTGCTCACCGCGACTTCCGAAGGATTAGNGNACANAAGCGGGCAGATTCTGCTTGCANTAGGCTTTNTTTTNATCTTCCCNNCATTTCTCGACTATCTNTTTTACAGGTTCAAGAAGGACGATCAAGGATTGTGGGATACCCTATATGGCGGAGTTTGGATGGTGCGGTCAGCAAAGACCGCTGAGGCAAAGGGCTGGCTCAAGAGGCTAGAGCAACTAGGGGATTACTCAGAGGCTCAAGGCTGGTGGAAGGACAAGGAAGAAGAGNATTCAGAGCCCACTGAATGATCGCCNGANNCAAGTCACTCAGATTCGNTGTCAAATCTCAACTTAGCCAGTTCNCGCATGTCCTCGTGAAGAACCCCATCATCGATTGCGTCTTGATCGGACTCNTCGACAATTTCCACACCCAAGAGCGTCTCAATTATGTCCTCCATTGAAATNAGTCCAGCNGTCCCGCCAAACTGATCCTTAGCAACAATGAGTTGCTCCTTTCTCTCTAGGAGAATGTCCANTGCCTTGTCAACAGAAGTGTCAACTCCGCAGGTTATCAACTCCCTGCTGATTTCGGACATTTTTGAGTCAAAGTCGTCATCAGCGGCCCGTCTTAGTATTTCGCTTCTGAGAACAAAACCATCAACATCGTCAACATTGTCATTGTAGACNGGCATCCTGCCGTGTATCATGATCGGAATTCTGTCCAACACCTGTTTAANGGTCTCTGTCGACTTCACTGTAGTCATCACCACNCTAGGAGTCATTATGTCAGTNACCTTCATCTCCCGGAGTTTTAGNAGATTCTGAATTACCGCCTCCTCGTCTTCCTCAATTACATCGGATTCCTCAGCGATATCNGCAAGTACAGAAAGCTCATTCCTAGTCACTGTCTCGGTCTCAACTTGTGGGAANGGGGCTCGCATAAGCTCAATTATTATNACAATGGGCCATAGAGACCACATCAACCANGTCAATATGTGGAATGATGGAACNGTCANCCTCCTCCAATATAGCGCNCCTATCGTCTTTGGNAATATTTCGCTCAGAAGAAGAATGGCAATNGTNAGNACTGCTGCAGATCCTGCAATCACGTATTGTCCCTCGAAATTGTTTTCCACTTCAGAACCAACCCCAAGAGCCCCCACAGTGTGTGCAATGGTGTTAAGAGTCAAAATAGCCGTCAGAGGTCTTTCCGGGTCCTCTTTCCAAATTGACCAAGTNGAACTAACNTTGCTGTGCGTGTCCTTTAGTGCAACAATNTGCCCATGGGACGTGGATAGTAGNACAGCTTCTAGAATACTGCACAGGAAAGACGCTGCCAATGCCAAAACAGCGTANGCAATCATTAGTGTATAATCAGTCAATTCTTATGCCCCTCAGAGGCCGACGGGTAACTCGAGAAAACTNCATTATGGATTTCCACAGTGTTTGGCTCCGGACTTCCGCGTGCGAACATGACATAAATATCTAACTTGACGCGCGGACGGAGACGAGTCATGGAGTATGTTGCTATTTTCATGGCTTGGCCATATGCNAACGGNCCCCCTCANCTAGGNCATGTNGCGGGAAATTGNCTACCAGCAGACATCCAATACCGGTNCGAAAGAGCGATGGGGAGGAGGGTGNTGATGTGCAGTGGNTCAGATGANCACGGGACTCCAATCACACTAACCGCAGAGGAACTAGGAATAGAACCTCAGGAGGTTGTAGACAAGTACCATGAGGTCATTTACAATGCTCTGGCTGACCTGGGATGCTCTTGGGTAAACACCATCGATCCTAGGGGAGCCGAGTTCGGTGGAGCTCTCTATAATCGAACTTCTGACATTATGCACAAACAAATGGTTCAGGAGGTGTTCACNCAACTGTTGGATTCTGGTTTCCTCGAGAGGAAAACCATGCAGCAGTATTGCTCCGTGAACAAAGAAGGGGCGATTCGCTTTCTGCCAGACAGGTACGTTGAGGGACAGTGCCCGTCCTGCTCATCGGAAGGTGCTAGAGGTGACCAATGCGACTCATGTGGTTCAACTTACGAAGCAAGCGAGTTGTTAAANCCCAAATCGAAANTGGACGANNCATCAGAAATAGAGGTTCGCGATACAGACCATTACTTTCTGCGTCTAAATGACTTCCAGGATTCACTGGAGAAACATTCTGCAGAAAGACAGGGNGTTTGGAAGCCAAATGTCAGAGCCATGACGAAGAATTGGTTGGACATGGGNCTTCGTCCTAGAGCGGTAACGAGGGATATAGAATGGGGGATAGAAATACCATTAGAGGGGGAGGATTGGGACTCCAAGAGAGTTTACGTATGGTTCGAGGCAGTTCAGGGCTACTACACCTGCGCTAGGATTTGGGCCGAACGTCATGCTTCNCCCNCTGGTCACCCTGATGGGGCCAAAGCATGGGAAAACTGGTGGAAGNTCCAGGAAGGAAAGGAGAAGCCCCGTCACATATACTTCATGGGGAAGGACAACATACCATTCCACACAATNATCTGGCCTGCTATACTGATGGGTCTGAATGCGAGCGACTCAACACAGGTTTCTCATCANCAAAATGCAGGTGANTTANTTCTCGAAGACAATGTTTCGGCGAATGAGTACCTAATGCTACAGGGAGGGCAGTTCAGCAAGAGCCGGAAACATGGGGTATGGCTACCATCATACCTGGAGAGATACGATCCAGATGCCCTGAGGTACTANCTCTCAATCAACATGCCNGAAACGCATGATTCAGACTTCAGGTGGGANGAATACGTGGATAAGGTGAATAACGAACTTATCGGCACCTACGGAAATTTCGTTCACAGGGTCCTCACTCTTGCACATAGACTACCTGGNGACGGTGAAAATCCTCTATTGGAATTTGACAACCCATCAGAACATATAGAAACAACTGAGCGAGTAAGAAATCTAATTGCAGATGCTATAAATTCGATGGAGAAACAGCGTTTCAAGGAAGCCCTAAGGGCCATAATGGGAATTGCTCAAATTGGAAACGTTTTGCTNCAGGAATCGGCACCTTGGAAGCATCTCAACGGAGGGGAATCCGCAGAAAGACGCCGCTCCATGTCTTCATTGGCCCTATCNTGGAGGATATGCTCATGTCTTGCTGTTTGCATGAGGCCATTCATCCCNTTTTCCTCNGAGAGGCTGTGGTCGATGNTGGGCAATAAATCAGATATCGATCAGATACTATGGNCANATTCGATGGATTGCGAATCCAACTTATNTTGGAACAAAGACNCNCCAAAACCACTATTCTCAAGACTAGATTTGGAGGAGATACTAGAGCGCGAGTCATCTCTGGTGGACAGTAAGGACAATGACTCGGAAGCGTCTGCGAGTGACGGGGCTGGATACTTGGACTTCGATGATTTCATGAAGGTGGAGATGAGGACAGGGAGGATCGCCTCAGTTGAAGATCATCCAAACGCCGACAAGCTTTTTGTGATTACAATAGAGGACGGNCCCGAATCAACTAGAACTGTTTGCGCCGGTCTAAAGGGACATTACGAACCTTCTGAACTCGTAGGTCTAGAAGTGGTCTTCGTCGCTAACCTGGAGCCACGCAAGCTTAGAGGGATCTTGTCCGAGGGAATGTTGCTGGCTGCAGATGACGGGGACGGAAATGTTCGNGTCCTAACTCCTGAAGGGCCAATTAGCCCAGGATCAAGAGTTAGATGACTAATCNTCTCTTCTGNTGATGGTGGANCCGAGCAGAATCATCGAGATTACNAGAATAATGCTGAATCCCGGGGTGAATACTCCGCCAGTGGGCATGTCTGCCCACAAATCGTAGAACACCACTTGGAAGTCCTTGTTTCTGTAATCGTCATCTTCCGGACAGGGATCGATGACCTTCTCAGCTCTGGTGACCGAGTAAGCATCCCCAGAGGAGGTGTAACCGTCGTTATCATTGTCTGCCCAAGAAAGAGTCCATTGGAAGCACTGGTCAGTGTGGGTGGAGGTCTGCTCGCTCAGGACCATTTCTGTAACGATCGAGCCCCCTCCCTCCTCTTCTGAGTCCTCTTGGCCTGCATAGACTCGGATTGAGATCTCCGAAAGTATAACTTCCTCGAAGTGCTCTTCGCTGAGCTCGGCCGACCAGGTCTTGGTGCTTTCCGACTCCTCCTCAACCTCGTTCTCTATCTTCATTGTCATCGAGGTCCTTGGGAGATTGGTATCAATTGTAATATCGATCANNGCAGGATCCAATATCTCTANTGAGCANCTNCCCATGCCATTGAATTGAGAAATTTCGAAAANACTCAGATGAGGCTGGCTTCCCACGAATTCGATCCTAACGTCCAATCCAAGCGACTCGTTTCTTCCTTCAGCCGTGTTGACTCCATTTTCATGCGATAGTGCCCAACCTTCTGGCCAATTGAATGGATCGTTATCGAAGAACTGATCGCAGAGTGACCCTTCTCCCTCCTCATCGTCTTCTGAGGTGCCCCCGCCCTTCGTCTTCTTCGTCTTCCAGGAATGGGTTCTCGTACTGGTAGACCTCATCCCTAGCATAGTACCAAGACCCCGAATCAGAACTACCAATGCGGTAGTTTATCCCATTGGGGCCCTGCACTGTNGTTTGTTCCATCGAAATGTCGCCCATGAATCTNATGACCATGCTTTCGTACAAGATCTCGTTGATTGGGTCATGCCCAATGATGGCCTCCACTGCTGTGGTATTGGCATTGTTGTCGCTACCCAGCCCTTCTTCTTCGCTGTTTTCTGTGACTTCAATTAGTCTCAAGAATGCAGTCATGTTTCTGAGATCAATTAAAATCGTTTCCCAGCCCTCCTCTGAGGCATTACTTCGAGCCCCGAGGAAGGTCTCCAAATCTCCCAAAGTCATCACGTAGGGGTATTCGCACATTGACTGGTTGCNTTCGGTGGCACTCGCATCGTAGTTGTTCGCATTTGCGTCCAGGCAACCATCTTTCTCCGCCCAGTCGTACACGCCATCATCGTCCTCGTCGTAGTCGCAGGAACCGTCGTTGTCTGTCGATGATGAGTTGTGGTTGTTAGCATCGGTGTCGGTGCAACCGCCCTCCTCGAATTCATCGATAATGCCGTCGCCGTCACTGTCGTAGACGCAGGAACCGTCATCTTCTGTGGCGTTAACATCGTAGTTGTAGGCATCAGTGTAAGTGCATCCTGGCACCGGTTCTTCGACTACAGGGTACCTGCATGACCCGTCGTCCTCTGTCGCTGTAGGGTTGTGGTTGAGGGCATCCGTGTAAGTGCANCCCAGTATGGGTTCTGGGGGTTCGACGTATATGCAAGAGCCATCGTCNACGATGGATGAGGAGTTGTAGTTTGTCGCGTCTGAGTATGTACAACCCATCGCCTTTTCAGCGACCTCGATTTCGGAGTCAGTGCACCCAGCAATCAGGGTTGGTAAGATTAGAATCAGGACTACCAGATTGGCTTTCATTGAACTTACGATGTCAATTAAGCAATTCAATGCTTTGTCCATACTGAGTACGTAGTAGAGAATTCGTTTTCAGTATCAGGTTCTAAGACCTCAATAACTTCTTGACTCCATTCTTCCCTGTCCCACTTGGGAAAGAATACATCCCCACTCCCATTAGTATGAACCTCGGTAACATGAATCTCATCGACCCTATCGATGAACATCTCGTAGATCTCGGCTCCGCCGATCACCCAGCACTCGTCGCTCCCNTCTGCGAATGCTACTTCTATGGCTCTTCCTGCATANAGCGCGGTAATNGCNCCCTCTTCTTTCCAGCCGGTGTCCCTGGACATCACTATGTTGACTCTCTCTGGTAGGGGNCTGAATGATTCNGGAAGGGAATCCCATGTCCGNCTGCCCATTATCACCGAGTTGAATCCGTCGGACTCGGTCAGCCTCTTGAATCGTGACATGTCGGCGGCGAGCCTCCAAGGAAGNCCATCCCNTCTACCNATGCAGCCATCTTCGTCCATAGCTACGATCATTGCNATCTTCATTCTNNATCACTATACCGAAATTGGGGCTGAAATGTGAGGNTGATGTTTGTATCCCTCGATNGAGATGTGCTCATATCGGAAATCATCGANCGATTTGACAGTCGGGTCTAGGATTAGTNTCGGCAGCTCCAGTGNTTCCCTTGAGGTCTGCAACCGAGCCTGATCTAGATGGTTNAGGTACAGATGGCAATCCCCTCCCGTCCAAACGAATTCCCCCGGTTTCAAGTCACACACTTGCGCAATGATGCAAGTTAGTAGGCTGTATGAAGAGATGTTGAAAGGAACGCCCAGAAATGCATCAGCGCTTCTTTGGTATAGGTTGCAAGAAACCCTCCCGCCGCTCACGTAGAATTGGAAAAATGCATGGCACGGCATTAGCGCCATTTTATCCAACTCGCCAACATTCCATGCAGAAACAATGATCCTTCTACTGTGAGGATTTTCCTTAATCATTCTTACAGCCTCATCTATTTGGTCGATAATCTTTCCATCTACTGATTCCCATTTCCTCCATTGCTTCCCGTATACGGGCCCCAAATTTCCCTCATCGTCAGCCCATTCATTCCAAATTCTAACATTATTATCTTGGAGGTAGCTTACGTTAGTGTCGCCCGATAGAAACCAAAGCAACTCATGAATGATACTGGGCCAATGGAGTTTTTTTGTTGTAACTGCAGGAAAACCTTCAGACAAGTTGAACCTCATTTGGTGACCAAACAAGGATATTGTTCCGGTACCAGTCCTGTCCTCTTTTTCGACTCCTTCGACGAGTATCCTCTTCAGGAAATCAATGTACTGCCTCATCGAGTCAACGTAATGAAGGAAGTCCTTCAAGAATGCGCTTTAGGGTGCTCCTCTTTGCCGAATAGTTTCTATTAGCTGGTCAGTAAATCGCCGATAGAGTTTCCTCATCTCGCGGTCTATAGAATCACTTCCAGATGACATCAGATTTTCCACCCACTCGTCGTCAATTGCGCCACCATCTTTGCTAGCTGCCCATTCTGAGAAAGTAATCGGATCATCAATATCGACTTCGATCTTCTTCCAAAGTCGCGGGAGTGTGGATCCGGGTGGCATGAATTCTCTTGCTCCAATGCTGATTATTATCGGCACCACTGGAACATTCGGAAACTTTGCAGCCAACCTTGAGAACCCCGTTTTTCCAGGTTGTAGGAATGGTCTTTCGGTTCTTCTTGATCTAGTTCCCTCGGGGAAAATCCCGAGACAACCTCCACTTTCAATTACGTCGACTGCCCTTGCAAGTGCATCCTTGCCACCAGATTCCCTGAATGTTTCAATCTGACCTGTTGATATCATAACAAACCTGTTTGGCTGCTTCTGGAAGTGCCCCTCTTTGGCCATGAAGTGTATGGGTCTCTGTGCGGCTAGTATCTTCAAGAAGGGGTCAAGATTTGAGAGGTGATTTCCACAGAAAATCGCAGCACCATTCTTAGGAATCTTATGAGCGCCCCTAATGCTTACGTTCGTAACCGACCTAAGTAGAGATGGAACGTATTTCTCAAGAAACCGGTATATTATCGGAGTGGAGAATGCCTCACCAGTGCCTTCTAGTCCAACGCAATTTGAGATTCCTGAAAGGGAAGCCTCGCTGAGCGCCATGTAAGTCGCCGGAAGTTTTGTGTTTCATAGTTTCCAGTTGAATATGTTGAATAATCATTGCATTAATTGAGTAACATGAGTGGCAGGTATGTCTCCATAGCCATAGTTTCCATGATGGCCATTCCTTTGTTGGCTTCTCCTGTAGTCGGCGAATGGGAGACTGACACATGGCTATCTAACGTAATTGGTCCAGAGCGTCTCGCGAACGGAGATGAGTTCGGTTGCCATGGTTACGAGGGCGTTTCAATAACGGAGCAGAACTGGGTCATCGAGTCATGCAAGAACTACCTAGTGGGACAAACCAACGCATCTAGGTGGGGGGAGGAACCAATCTCATTCGGCATCAACTCGGAATCTATTGATCAAGAAACCGCACAAACCCTAATCAACTCTGGCTTCCAAATAGTAGGTGATTTGCTATCCGATGCTCCTGAAGGTCTAATTGTTGTTCAGAGGAACGGTGCGAGCCTGGAGAAGGGGGTAGCCGACAAAAAACTGCTTGAATCTGCTACTGAGGACTCTTTGGTCAGCATCCACTGGAGGGCTAGGATAGACGATCTCAGAGTAAGGGAGGACAAGGATGTTATTTCTTGGCTCGAGGATCAGGAAGTTTGGCTGACTACATGGGCCGAATGGAACCTACACAAAACGTCTGGAGAAGCTACTTCTTTATCTATAGAAGGAAACGTAATCACTTCTATCTCTCCTCCTTCTGAGGAATGGGAGGTCCCCGGTTCGATTAGCATCCAGTTAGACACAAAGGTAATTTCGGTCTTTGGTCCAGATGGAGAAGATTTCCCGGTTTTCGATCCCGGTATGAAAAAACTCGAGCTTGGGTGGCGAGAATCGGAAGAAGGGATCCTGCTAACACAACTTCCAGGAACATCTGTAACGGTAATCCTAGATTCCCCCTCCGAATCGATAACTTTTGAGCCGGTTGTCACATTCAACGATCACCACCATTCCGTCACCATTGTGGGCCATCACACATCGAATTTATTCCGGTGGTCTTCCGATTTCCAGGATTCTGAATTGGTATTCACATGGCTAGTGGAGAGGTCAGAGTCAGAATCCATAGGATGGATGATTCCAGTTATTGCCGTCACNGTATTCATTGCAGCTTCTGCATCGATAACATATTTGCTCAGAAAAGACGAGTTTACAGGATCTNGATTCTAACCCTCGCTCTTGGAAATTTCAATTCCTTCNTCGGTCATNCTTGAGACAATTCTACNCACAATCTCNGAAGAAAGANCCTCAGGAGNGTGCACTCCAGGAGGAAGCATTTCGGGATCNTTCAGCCATTCCTGAATACAGCATAATGTAACTAGNCCNGTGCACCTNGCCATGGAGTGNCCATCATCGCCGCCATGNTCTTGAATATTCCAAGAAACAGAATCTCCGGACATTCCTTCAGCAATGACCTCCATCCATGTGAATTCTGGAACTTCATCGCGATACTTCCACTCATCCTCTAGATTTTCTCTACGAATTTGGCCCGAATCACGCATATCAATGAACTTCTGAATATGCCCCGGCCAGCGAACTGTGTACTCAGATAACTCATCCGCTGTGATAGACTTAAGCACGCTTCTCAAACCATCAGTTAGGAAAGCCTCCATCTCTCCCTTTCCTGGGACTTGGATCAGGTGCCTCTCTGAAATAGCTGGTAAGGATACTTCCTTGGACTCTCTGATAACCCTTGCCGGCCTAGTGTACTCTGCGATCACGTCAACTGGTGAAAATGGGGCCATGTAACTCCAGCCTGAAGTGGGCACTGCTGGGTTGCCCCCGACTCTTACTATGCCGCTCTTCAATTCCCCCAATTCCCTCTGTGCAATTGCCAATAGCATATTCGATAGGCCAGGAGCGATCCCTGTGTCCCAAAGGATCGTGGCTCCAGATTGCAACGCATCCATTTGAAGCCTGTCTGGAGTTTCCTCACTAAAACTAAGATCTATGGTTCTCCAGTGTTTTTGAGACAACCTGGCCGTACTAATGTGACCGATGTCACCAGGAAGCATATTCACTACAATAGAACTATCGTCAATCAAACTCGATTCCGTTGGCTCATGCAATTGGACAATTCTCTCCACGGGGTCTTCATCGCTCTCCATCCTATGAATTATCACTCCTGGAAACCCTTCCACCTTGTGCGGCCTAGGATCATAGGCGTGAACCTCGTGACCGTCCTCAGCCATCTTCTTTGCAACATAAGAGCCAACTAGCCCCACTCCTAAACAGTGAATAGCCGCCATAATTTTCGGAGCTGGCATAGGTTATTCTCTCTAACGGTTGGGCATTTTATGTCAAATTCTATCGATGCTTTGATTGGGTGCATTACAGGCCGCATTACATGGCTAGTGCCAATAGGATTGACCCNTGGTCCTCCGAGCAGTCTACAGACTATGGTCGGTTAGTAGAACAGTTCGGCCTCTCTGATGTAGATCCTTCAACCCTACCAAATCCGGGAATGCTGCATAGAAGGGGCATTGTTTTCGCACATAGAGATCTGGACGTAGTGGTGGGTTGTATGGAAAGATCCGATCCTTTTGGGGTCTTAACTGGACTGATGCCTAGTGGCCGAATGCACCTCGGTCACAGCATGGTAATCGAACAGGTCAGATGGTTCCAAGAGCAGGGCGCGGACATCACTGTTGCAGTTGCCGATTTGGAAGCATTGGCTACTAGGGGGACTGATTTGGTAAAGGGAAGGGAAACAGCAATTCGGGAATATGTGCACAACTACGCTGCACTCGGCCTAGACCCCGAAAAAACCAGCGTATACTTTCAGAGCTCTCGACCAGAAGTCCAGAGATTGGCATTCACATTAGGTAAGAGAACTAACCTTTCTGAGTTCGAGGCGATCTATGGCTTCAATGGCGAGACAAACTTGGCACACGTTCAAGCACCATTGGTTCAAGTTGGGGACATTATCCACCCCCAATTAGACGAATTCGGTGGTCTGCGGCCAATCGTAGTTCCAGTTGGAGTAGACCAGGACCCTCATCTCAGGCTCACTAGGGACATTGCTCAGAAGACAAATTGGTTCAATGTAAAAACACGAAAGTCTGGAGGACTAACCGTTGCACTTTCCGTNCAGGACTCAAATAGCCACAATCTGGGTGTTCTGGAAGGTGGGAAGATAGACATTGGGGTGCGTGAAAAAGTAATCTCAAGAATCGAAGATTCAGTAAGAGACTTGGGTTTCTCAGACGTAATTTCTAATCCAAAGCATGGCACCATAGAGATCCCCGGAGCNGTGNATAGCGATATTCATGATATTCGAGTGAAGGCGCTTTCATTTGAACGGGAATTGGGGGGCTTCGGCCTAATTCCCCCTTGTTCNACCTATCATAGGTTNGCTGTTGGAATGACTGGAGACAAGATGTCATCGTCCAAACCAGAAACAACAATTTTCATGGATGACAATATCGAGGATATGTCGAAGAAGGTTAAGAGGGCACTAAGCGGGGGNCAACCTACTGTCGAAGAACATAGGAGGATTGGAGGGGACGTTTCCAAGGACGTAGCGTACCAATATCTTCAATATTTCTTTGAGAAGGACGACAAAGCCCTCGAGGAAGTAAAAGATGACTACGAGAGTGGGAGAATGCTTGCAGGGGAGATNAAACAGGTATGCATAGAAAAAGCATCAGAATGGTTAGAAGATCTTCGGGAGAAGAGGGACCAATGGGAAGGCCGTCTAGACGAGTTCCTTGCTAGTGACGCCATTATTTGAATTCGATAATTGGATTTCCAGATATAGAATCAAGCTCAGCCAACTCCTCTTCGTCCAATTCCCTGCATCTTGCTTCTTCATGAATTATCTGACTCCTACCTTGGGGATCGAGTAGGACGAGNTCTATCGAANTAGACCCTTCAANAACNCTNCTGAGNTCATTGAGAATGCCTCTAGCCANCTCAACGCTGCCTTCNGAATCATCTGACGATCTNATGATGGACTTGACCGTTTCAGAAAACCTATTGAGAACCCCTTCGATATTCGTGATATAACCGCTAGAAGACCCCCCGGGAGAAACTTCCAAGTCAAGCTGCGGTATTCTTATTGTGCATGCCGACGATCGTACAACTCTCGCAGAAATCTTTTCCGGCGAGTCAACAGTCAAAGTCCAGAATCCTGGTTTACTTCCCTCTGATGGAATGAAGTCAGTATGCTTCCATCCACACGATTCACATAGGACTGTGATCTGGACATGCTCTCCGAAATATGGAATCTCGGAATTGAGAGTCAGCATGGTCATTGACCCCTCAGTATCGCATTGTGGACATGGTATGTCTAGGCTGCTTTGCATTGAATCACTGTGCGCTAGTGCTCTCGAAGGTCGGAGGTAATAGAAGCAGTCTAGAGTTCCCTAGTCTAATCATTTGTCCACAAATGTCACCCTCGATAAAGTCCTGTATCTTACCTACTGCTAGTCTAAGCTCCATATCTCTGGACATTATGTCAGTCATCTCCACAACGACAATATCTCCGTCGGCAACCCAGTCAATTAGTTGAGAAATCCCTCCAATGTCCTCAAGTATTGCCCTGTGCACAATCACATCACCCCTTACTCTAGGGATTGGGGCATCTGGATATTTCATTCCAAGATCATGGTATGACTCTCCGACCTCAAGACCCCCAATTGGCCGGTTCGAAACACTGGGCATTTCAACCCATTTAGGACCGTTCTCCTTCGTTCCCATGCGTTGACCACAGAAATCAATCCCTTCATATCTTTCTACAATATCGCTTCCCCAAATACTGTTTGATTCATTGACTTGGCAGATTCAACCCCCGTCGCATTGATAAGGGGTCGATTTTGAGTAGATAACACTCGGCCACTCGCCGGTGATCAACATGGACGCTACAANTGACGCTATTAAGACTGGAACTAGCACAGTTGGGATTACTTACGATGGTGGTGTAGTCGTAGGTGCCGACCACAGGGCCACAATGGGTCATTTCATAGCAAATAAATCCGTGAAGAAGCTTTTCCGTATTTCCGATAATATCGCACTCACAACCGCTGGACTAGTTGGCCATGCTCAGTCCCTATCTCGTGTCCTAGCAGCAGAATTGAAACTCTTTGAACTTAAGCGTGACCAACCAATGACTGTGAAGGGAGCAGCTACACTCACTGCTAACATTCTTTCCGGAAGGCCGCACTATGTTCAGCTACTGATTGTCGGTGTCGATGACTCCGGTGCGAGTGTTTACAGTATTGATTCCGCAGGTGGTTCAATTCCAGATGTGTATTGTGCCACTGGTTCTGGAAGTCCATTCATGTACGGTGTCCTTGAGGACCAGTTCAAATCTGGAATGTCAAAGGAGCAAGCACTCGGATTGGCTGCTAAATCGTTGTTGGCTTCTGCCCAGAGGGACGCAGCGAGTGGCAATGGCATGGACCTTGCATTCATCGATCAGGATAATGGTTATACCCAACTTTCTGAAGACGAAGTGAGTGAATTGCTCTCTTCATTCTAAACAAACTCCCGGCCTAAGGCCTCTTGCTAGGACTNGGTCGNGCATGCTGGAGAAAATAACATGAGACTAACTCTACCTGAGATAAAGAAGAAAGTGTCTTCTTTAGTTCCTGAAGGAATAGACTTCGAAGTAACTCTTGAAGCCGGTGCAATATCAATAATCACAAAGCAACCTAGCGCATTCTCAAGTGGTCCGGACAACCTGACCGTAAAGATAGCCAAGGCCATCAAGAGGCGGATTGTAGTTAGACCCCATGAAAACATTCTTTCTGATGAGGCCGAGGTTCACGAGGCTGTAAATCGAATTATGCCGCCAGAGGCAGAAGTCAGGAATATTTGGCTGGATCCAGCTCTATGCGAAGTGATATTGGAGTGCGATGACCCCGCTTCNGCCGTTGGTCCCAAGGGAGCCCACGTAAACTCACTCAGGGATGAGACTGGCTGGCTGGTAAAGGTTGAGAGGGCACCAGCCAGAGAAAGTAGGACACAGCACGATATCAGGAGGTATCGGAAAGAAATGGCAGATGACCGGAAATCTCTACTGAAGAAGTTCGGAACACGAATTTACCGCCCCAAGAGGCCGGGAGACAATTGGGTTAGGGTTTCTGCACTCGGATCATATAGAGAAGTTGGAAGGGCAATGCACCTAGTTACCACAAACGAATCGAAGGTTCTTGTCGATGTAGGTGCTAAACCAACTAGCAACNCAAATGAAGTACAACCATACTTCGCAGCNCCAGAACTTCTTCCNCTTGACAACCTTGATGCAGTAATAATCACNCATGCCCACGTTGATCATATCGGCATGCTTCCTGTACTGTTCAGGTATGGCTACAAAGGCCCAGTATACTGCACACCTCCGACAAGGGATCTGATGACTTTGCTCCAAATTGACTACATCAAAGTCTCNCAGGCAGAAGGGAACGANNCCCCTTACTCCAAGTCTGACATCCAAGAGTGCATCAAGCATGTTGTAGACGTAAATTGGGGTGATAAGACAGACATTGCTCCAGATATCAAGATGACTATGGAAAATGCAGGACACATATTGGGGTCATCTAGCGTATACATGCAAATAGGAGAAGGNAAGTCTGAGCATAGGTTACTNTTCAGTGGNGACATCAAGTACGANAAGTCATGGCTTTTCGATGCGGCAACCGTGAGATTCCCGAAAGTNGACACACTAGTNATTGAGTCGACATACGGNAGTCCGCAAAGCATTCAGCCCACTAGGCAGCAAGCAAGTCAGGAACTCCAAGACTTAGTCTCCGATACTCTGAGTCGGAAAGGGAAGATTTTTTGTCCGGTATTTGCAGTAGGCAGGTCTCAGGAAGTAATGCTTGCAATAGACGAGCTATTCAAATCCGGCAAAGTTCCGCCAGTCACTGTTTGGCTTGACGGCATGATTAGCGAAGCGAGCGCCATTCATTCCAGTCATCCAAACTTTCTGAACAGAGAACTGAAAAAACGAATGCTGAAGGGAGGGGATGAAAATCCATTCAACTCTTCATGGTTCAAACAAGTCGATTCTAGAGAGCTTCGTGAATCCATCCTTCTCGATCCCAGCCCATGCATAGTACTAGCAACCAGTGGAATGATGACCGGCGGACCAATTATTGAGTATCTCAAGCACTGGGCTCCTGAAGCAGGAAACACATTGTGCTTCGTTGGATATCAGGCCTCTGGGACACTCGGTCGNAGGCTCCAGGAAGGACACTCNCACGTCCCACTAATGGACAAGGGNCAGACTCTGATGTTGGATGTTAGTTGCAACATGGTGATTATTGATGGATTTAGCGGCCATTCGGACAGGAACCAACTTATGGATTACGTTTCAGCACTTAATCCAACACCTCGCAAAATTATCTGCCATCATGGGGATCCTCAGACCTGTAATGCATTCCGTATGGGACTTAGAGAGAAATTCAAGGTCCAAACATATGCCCCAGCAAATCTTGAGACATTGAGGCTTTCTTGAACTATAGGACAGGCACGTCGAAACCTGCCTCAATGGGGTCCCCAACATCCTCGTGAAAATCTTCAGAATCTTCTCTTATCCATTCATTGCTTAATTCATTAAACGACTCCTGAGACTCATTTTGTTTGGATAGAGCGAATCCAATTGGTATAGGAGTAAGAAGCAAGAGAGCCCATACCTCAGTAGTAATCTCCCCCTCAAAGACTACAATTGCTAATGAAACGAATATGAGTGCGGAAGATACAGCAAGCCCTACCTTCCTTACTCCGTTCATGACCATGCGGAGGGATGGTGAGAGTTGACCTTTTTCACGACAAAGTGATGAACCATCGTGATCGGGCTCATTCGTGCGAATGCAATGGAAACTGGTCAGATGCGAATGTGGTCGTGCGTTTGGGATTCGTGGGGGGCATAGGTCCTCTTGTACAAGATGCGGATCTTCGAGTCATGTATTTGTGTCAGAATTCGCAGATTCCAAGGATCTAGCCATAGCTGTCTCAAATGCTAACATGCCAAAAGAACTCGCCGAGGAGATCGCTTCAAAATCACTGAAATCACCATTGCCCAGAATGCCTGAAGAAGTAACTCCCTCATCTTTGATTAAAATAATGAAGGAAGCCACAGACGACGAAGGTTTTCTTTCAATCGAGTCCTTACAATCATCCCTTCATAATTCAGATATCTATTCCCCGACATCAGAATACCTAATTGGTCAGGCTGAGTCGGAAGGAGTAATCATTAGGACAAAAATGGGTACATGGGAATGGGTCTAGCAAAGTTCATGACTCAAGGTCATTCGCTATGCAAATAGGGCCTGTGGGTTAGTCTGGTCTATGCTTGTTGCTTTGGGAGCAATAGACCCTGGTTCGAATCCAGGCAGGCCCACCACAATTCATTGAACCAACCGTTCAAGGCTGGCACCCCCTGGCCGATTCATGTCCGAGAAGGGATGGTGGGAGGAACAAGAAGACTCGGAGCCCGAAATCATAAACGACACCGAGGAAGGATGGATAGACAGGAACCCGTGGGTTGTATTTGTTTTTGGGGCCTTCTTCTTGATAATGGAATTTATAGGGGCATTATGAACTTATGAGGGAAAACAAGAGATTTGTTTAGGATAATTTCCTGATCGCATCGATATCGAACATTGATACTGCAACGGACAATGCGTCTTTAACAGTGAACCACCTAGCCTCCTCTATCTCGTCATCCTTAGGAATTATTTCCTGGTGGTCGAGATCGGAGTTGCATTTGTAAGTGAAAGAAACCCAGTTTATCCCCTCTTCATTGAAGATGGCCGTTTGAACAATATTGTCTTCATCACCATCTACAAAGGTGCCTAGTTCGGCATTTGGATCGGGAATTGTGATAGCTACTCCAAGCTCTTCCAAGGCCTCCCTCTGTGCAGCCTCACGAGGGTGCTCACCGTAGTCAACAAATCCTCCCGGAAGGGTCCAGCATCCGGTGAAGAAACCCCTAGACACCTTGGCCATTAGAATCTCCCCATTGGAGTTGGAGATCACGACCTTGCTGACAACTCGGTGAAGAGTCCTGTAAACGGATTCCCTTGCAACTGGATCCACAGCGCTGTCACTAATTACCGAGTCTTTCCAAGCCCAGTCTCGGGGCCAAGAAATTTCTGGGGTTCCGTATGTTATCGAATAATCGATCCCATCAAGCCTTATTCTGTTGACCCTCTTTGTGATCCATTGCAAGCCGAAAGACTCGGCTTCATCTAGAGTAGGAAGTCTGATTTGATATCCCACCGGGCACGAGACCCTGCCCATTTGGGGAATAATTGGGCCATTTCCCTCCGTGTCTACAAGAAGAATTTTCCCATCGTGTTCTAAGTGGATGTATTCTGGACTCACGAAAAACTACTCCAACACGAGGACATTTGATCACTAATATCCTAGAATGTCATTCAATTGCTGCTTGTAGAATGTTCCAGAACTCTGCAGACTCTCTAGCTCATGCCCCTCTAGTTCAAGCTCGATGATTCTTTCAACTCCATTTCTCCCAAGAACCACAGGGACTCCAATGTATATGTCTTCCATTCCGTATTGCCCAGAGAGATATGTGCTGCAGGGAAGTACCCTCCTACGATCGAAGAGAATTGACTCAGCCATTATCGCAGCAGCACTTCCGGGAGCATAGAACGCACTTCCTTTCTCAAGCAATTTAACGATTTCACCACCTCCATTAGCCGTGCGATCACAAATGGATGAAATTTCCTCTTCTGCAAGAAGCTGCGTTACAGGGATGCCATTTACAGTAGTATACCTTGGAAGTGGCACCATGGTGTCTCCATGGCCGCCAAGAACCATTGCCTGAACATCTTCATTGCTGCATCCAATAGCCTCTGCGATAAAATGGGTCATTCTTGCGCTATCTAGAATTCCCGCCTGGCCGACAACACGATGATGAGGGAAACCCGTAGTCTTCTGCATGTGGTAAGTCATCAGATCTAGAGGATTTGTGACCATCACTATAACAGCTTCAGGTGCGAACTCCTTTATCCCCAAACCAACTTGGGAAACAATGTCTGCATTCTTTCCGATCAGATCTTCCCTAGTCATTCCCGGTTGTCTGGGGAATCCCGATGTAACAACTATTACATCAGAGTCGGCGATATCGGAGTAATCCTTTGTCCCCGAGATCCTGCCGTCATAGTTCAGAATCCTACCGCCCTGACTCATATCCAGTGCCTTGCCCTTGGCAAAACCTTCGAAAATGTCCAGTAGGACTACTTCACCGATCTTTCGTTCAGCGAGCACAAATGCGCATGTAGCGCCAACATTCCCTGCACCTATTACTGTGACCTTCCTAGCTACGTTAGTCATGAGTCTCCGTCGGCGATATCGGTCTTACACTTTGTGGACGTCTGCATGTGATAACCAATCAGATTATTGGGCAGCGATGTTAGCAGTAATCATGGATCAGAGAAATGGAGCATTATTAGCACTACTATTGGTCGGTTTTGTTCCTACTCTTTCCATTGTTTTCACAATAAAAATAAATGACAACGAACTCATTTCGCAGGTATTCTTCATTGTCTGCAAACTGTGGATATTAGTGTTCCCCACATATTGGTATCTTAGAATTGAAGGAAATCATTTGTCTTGGTCCAGTTCAACTTCTGAAGGACTAATTTTTGGGGCTATTACAGGAATTGTGATGTCAGCAATTATTGTAGTTATGTGGATACTGTTTGGTGACACAATTGATACCGAATCAATGATCACTGAGATGGAATCTACGGGCCTAACCAACTACAAAATTTACATCGTTGGGATGATGTACTGGATATTTCTAAACAGTTTGCTGGAGGAGTACGTTTTCCGCTGGTTTATCACAGTCAAAGGGATTGAGATTTTTGGAAGCGAGGTAAAGGGGATTGCATTATCAGCTTCAATGTTCACACTTCACCATTCAATAGCTCTGCACCTTTTTGGTTTCATATGGTGGCAGACCTTAGTTGCCAGCGTTGGCCTTCTTTCAGCAGCTGCAATCTGGTCATGGCTTTATGTTAGATTCAAATCAATTTGGGTGTGTTGGCTTTCTCACGCAATTTGCGATGTGGCTGTTTTTGGTATTGGTTACATGATTATTTTCTAATGAAGTTTTGAAATTCGCCAGCCGACGGTTTCAATAACGAACTTCAATTCGTAAGGCTGTTATAAACAGAGGTTGTTCGAAATGAATATCGGGGTATTGAAGGAGCCCGAAGGGGAGAATAGAGTTTCCATAGTTCCTAGTTCGATAAAGAAACTTTCAAAGAAGGGTTTTGGGGTAATAGTTGAGAAAGGTGCCGGAATAAATTCCTACATTAGTGACGGCGACTACCTCAATGTCGGTGCGAAAATAGCCACCAAGGAAGAAGTAATGAGTTGCGAGTTAATTTCCTCAATCTCTATGCCCGATGCAAAGGACATTTCTACATTAACTGCGGGTCAGGCTCTTGCTTGTATTGCTGATCCGTTTAGAAAACCAGAAGGCGTAAAACAAGCATGTGAAATTGGAATTACATTAATCAGTATGGACATGATTCCTAGAAGGCTCTCAAGGGCTCAGGCCATGGATGTCAACTCTAGCCAGGACAATTTAGCGGGCTACAAAGCAGTCCTTCTAGGGGCTGCTCATGTCCCTAGGGGGATCCCGATGATGACCACAAGTGCAGGTACAGTTAGACCATGTAAATTTGTAATAATGGGTTCTGGTGTGGCAGGTCTTCAGGCAATAGCAACAGCGAAAAGACTCGGTGCCGTAGTATATGCCTCTGATGTGAGAAGATCTGCTGCCGAGCAAATTGAATCAGTTGGGGGGCGGTTCATTGAAGTTGAGGGAATGGACGATTTTGAGGACGAGTCTGGCTATGCAAAACCACTAACTCCAGAATTTATTCAGAAGGTTAACAACACTGTATGTAATGTAGCAGAAGATGCAGACGTAATTATCACAACAGCTAGAATTTTTGGAAAACCTGCACCAATAACTGTCCCCTCTTCGGCAATTAATAATTTCAAATCCGGGGCCGTTGTAGTCGATATGAATGCCGACGTCGGAGGGAATTGTGAATTAACTCAGCCTGGAAAAATAATTCAGACGCCTAATGGCGTTACAGTTGTCGGTACTACGAATCTTGCCGGCGAGATTTCATCTACTGCGAGCATGCTATATTCTAACAATATGACTACATTTTTCACCAGCCTTGTTCAACAAGAAGGCAATTTTGAAATTAATTTAGAAGACGATGTTCTCGTCGGTGCACCCGAGGGTGATGATTTCTACGTTCCCGGAATGGGAGGTGTATTATTATGCCATGAAGGCGAAATTCATCACAGGCAGACTAGACTTTCAGAGGTGGTACAGTGACGCTAACCTTAGCTGCATTAGTTGCCAGTATCACTGTATTCGTGCTGGCAATATTTCTAGGATTTGAGTTAATCAGCAAGGTTCCACCTACTCTACACACTCCTCTAATGTCCGGAGCAAATGCAATTTCCGGCATTACTATCGTCGGCGCCCTTATCCTCTCAAACACCGAATTCAACGATGGCGATCCTGGTATTGCTGCATGGATAGCTTTCATTGCCCTAGTTATGGCAACAATAAATGTCGTTGGAGGCTTCATGGTTACCAACAGAATGCTTGAGATGATCGCCGGCAAAAAGAAAGGTCGTGGAAACTAATGGTTGACTCAGTATTATGGGACATTGGATACTTGGTATCGGCAGCACTATTCATTATCGGGATAAAGAGACTTTCAAGTCCCAGGACTGCGCCTCAGGGAAACCGCTTCGGAGCTTATGGCATGCTTCTAGCTGTATTGGTGACTATGGCCAAGATGTACTCTGAGGGAATTATTGGCCTCGAACTAATTGTTGGCGGGCTAGTTATTGGTGGAATTATCGGCTCTCTGATGGCAACGAAAGTAGAGATGACTGAGATGCCCGAGCTCGTAGCTTTGTTCAATGGATTTGGAGGAGGTGCCTCTGCATTAGTTGGGCTATCTGAAGTTCTTAAGAAAATACAGAACAACGAGATTCCAGATCCTGGAATCGAATTGTATGCCACTTGGGTAGCTATTGGGCTTTCCGCATTAGTAGGTTGGGTCACCCTTACAGGTAGTCTAATGGCTATGGGAAAACTGAGGGGAGGATTTTACATTCCTTTTACGAAAAAAGACGAAAGAGGCCGCAAAAGATGGGTTTCCTTCCCAACTTGGGGCCCTCCATGGTTGAACATTGTCAAAGGGCTGATTTTGATCTCTTGTTTTTCATTGATTTTTTTCACGATCGATGATCCGACAAACAAGGACTACGTTTACTCGTTAGTCGCACTATCATGTTTGCTTGGGGTGCTGTTTGTAATACCTATTGGCGGTGCTGACATGCCAGTAGTGGTTAGTTTACTGAATTCTATGTCTGGAATTGCTGCTGCGTTCACAGGCTTTGTAATCGGCAACAATGTTTTGATCATTGCTGGCTCTATGGTGGGTGCAGCCGGACTCATTCTCACATTTATTATGTGTAAGGCGATGAATCGAACTCTGACAGCGGTTTTGTTCATGTCATTCGGCGGGGGTGGCAAGGAGGCAGTTACTAGAACAAAGGTTGGCAGTGATCCAGAAGAAGTTGCAATGGTCTGTGACGGCATCTCGAAGTGTGTTGTAATTCCTGGATATGGAATGGCTGTAAGCCAAGCTCAGCATGCAGTGAAGGAGTTTGCTGACTTGTTAGAAGCACAGGGAGTCGAAGTCAGCTATGGCATCCACCCAGTAGCTGGGAGAATGCCTGGGCACATGAATGTCCTTTTGGCAGAAGCCAGTGTTCCTTATGAGAAGCTCATTGAAATGGATGATATAAATTCTGAACTTCCTGAGACAGACGTTGCACTTGTAATTGGAGCAAATGACACTGTGAATCCTGTTGCCAGAACCGGCGAAGGTCCACTGGGTGGGATGCCAATCATTGATGCCGACAAAGCTAGGGTTGTCGTCATAATAAAGCGCAGTTTGTCAGTAGGTTATGCTGGTGTTGATAATGATTTATTCTTTGAGAACAAGACGATGATGCTATTTGGCGATGGCAAGAAGATGATGAATGAATTAAACTCCGCCATCAAGGAGTTGTGAGAAAAACCTCCCCCAACCGTTATTTGACACCTTCAACCGAGCGAGGTCAGGGGCTATTATGCGAATGAGCATTGGGAGACTATCTGCATCCATTTTTATCGTGTTCGCATTGGCTACGCCCGCTCTGGGGATGAGCAATGGTCCCTCTGCAAACAATTCAAATGAAGAGCTTACAGTGAAGTATGGTTGTTCCTGTCACAACAATGGAGCTGTATCGGATAGGGCAGTGGTAATGATTACAGGAGTTCCATTAATGTACGAACTTTCCGAACAGTACACTTTGAAGATCAAGGTTGCAGACTCTCTAACACTTTCAGGTGGAGAAGGGAATACCCAAGCAGGGTTTTTACTATCTTCTGACTCAGTCGGGAACTTCACTTGGTCAGATGAAGAAGACATTCGTTATGCAGAAGGAAGGGCAGATGACATTTCGCATTCTTCGCCGGATATTGATGGCTACTGGGAGATTAACTGGCTCGCTCCAAGTAGCGATGTTGGAGCAATACAGTTTTGGCTAGCAGGGAATTCTGTTGATGGAGCTGGAATTCCTGACGATATGGATTACTGGAACATTCTTTCTTTCTCGATAAATCCACCCGGTTCTGTGACTACTGAAGAGGCAGACTCAACACTGGAAACTAGGACAATTTCTGTAGGTACTTATGACTCTTTATTCCTCATTGAGGTTTCTGAAGAGCAACTAGAGCAAGAAAGACAGGATGCAATTTCTCAGAGAGTCTTCTCTCAAGGAAATCTCCTCTACTGGACTAGTCTGGTTGCACTAATTGTTGGAGCTGTAGTTCAGAAAGAGATCCTTGAAAGGAAATATGACGAAGGTCCAGATTTCCTCGCTTCGGAACTTGCCTATCCCCAAGGATTTAGAAGGGCACTGACATCAATTATTGCTTTCTACTTAGCTATTCGCTGGTCATCCTCAGAATCTGCAATAATCTTCCAAGATGTGAATTTTACCAACTTTGCAATTGGCACATCATTTTTTGTCAGTGCGTGGGCCGCGTATGGCGTATACAGGACCATTTTGGCGGCTAGTAAGAAACCCGGCGTTGGGGACTTAATGTGATATCGTGGATGCTATAGAGTCAGAGAATCTTTCAGAACACCTATTGGAATTGAATTCGTTACTTATGCGGGCTTCTATCGCATTAGTTCTTATTTCCATATTGTGGTCGCCATTCATAGACAATCTGATACAGATTTGGATCGAGAACTTGCCAATTCAGACAGGACCAAGTAATGAAAACATGTCTGTATTCGGCCCATATGAATGGATACAAGTTAGATGGGGGTTACTCCTCCTACTTTCTTTAACGACATTGCTGCCATTACTATCAATTCAAATTTACAGATTCTCTAGGCCCGGACTCTATCCATCAGAGAAAAATTGGCTTTCCTCAGTTCTATTGCTGACTACTACTATCATCCCGTTTGCAATTTTTTCTATTTGGCATTGGGGACTGCCATTTCTGTTCGACTTTGCGACAAGGTATGGGACTCCCGATGGAGTCTTAGTAAGGTATGATGCTCCATCTATATTCTCATTAGCGATTGGAATCTCGTGGGTACTAATTGTCTGGTCAGTGACCACCATTTCATTAAGTCTAACAAGGGTTTTTGGCTTGCTTGAAGATGGAAATTCTAGATTCAGATTCAGGCTCATCGCTATTTCAGCAAGCATCCTGATTCTTACTTTGCCGGTAGAATTTGACGGATTACGGATGATAGCTACCTTTCTAGTAGTCTATTCGTCTGATAGCATTTCGAAATCTGCTCCCGTTGTTTTCCCATCTGGGCAAATACTTCCAAATGATACGCGAACATAACAAATGAGGATTTAATTCAAAGCCACTGGTAATGACGAAATGTCGTGGGTTCCAAGTATGAGGGTGGCAGTATGCGCCTAATTGGCGTATTTGCAATGCTAATTCTTGCCATTACAGTTAACTTGAATCGCATTCCAATAAATGACACAATCAGCTCATCTGTTGCTAATAGAGAACCAACAAGTGGTGAAATTGTAGGTTTATCGATGAATGAATCATGGCCCATTCTTAGGATTGATTTCCCCGGCAAAACATTTCCCAATTCAAAACTACAAAATTTCTTCGAAGGGGAATTGTCAGCATCAAAATACATTGAGGAAATGAGCGGAGGTCATTCCACTCTTGAAATTACAATAATAGACGGAATTTGGAGTTCCAATTTCGACGAATCACACTGGGGCAGTGATTCTTCGGTTGAAAGGGATGTGGGGATAAATTCAGGAGGCGCGTCACAGTTAGCTTCCAACGCGATTGTGAACTTATTGTCCGACTCTGATTTATCAAAATGGGATCTCAATGGTGATTTTGTTGTAGATAGGTTGCTAATTCTGCATTCGGGAATGCCTCAGGAGCAAGGAGGGACCTCCAGTGCCATTTGGAGCCATTTTTCTCCATTGCAAGAACCAGTTACAATTGGTGAATACACTATTGAGCACTATACCATGGCATCGGCCCATGGCGGACTAGGGGTGATAGTTCACGAAATGCTCCACCAGATGGGCGCAGTCGATTTGTATGATGTTCACAGTGATTCGCCTACGAAGAGTTGGCACGGACTAGGTGATTGGGGGGTAATGGCTAGTGGAAATTGGATAGATGATGGCAACCGACCATCATTGCCATCATCGTCTACACTAAAACTCATTGGGGCGATAAATTCGACACCAATAATTGAGAATCGATCCAATCTGAGTTTTGACCTAAAGCCGATTTCTTCGGGGGGGTCTCCATTGTATTTTGAAATAGCAGAAGGCGAATATATCTGGGTAACATTTCGATCAGACTTGGGATTCGACTCGGGTCTGCCAGGATCAGGAATTATTGTTGAACAGCAAGACACATCATTTGGGGATATTGAATCAAACCTGGTAAATTCCGACCCTTCAAAACCATGGTCCAAGATTATTGAAGCAGACGGAGATGATGCATTATTGAGGGCCAGAGACTACGGTAGTAATTCAGACGCTTTCCAAAATGGCGATGTATTCGGCCACTCTGGATACCAAATTTGGGATAACCATGGAAGGCTTGTTCCATGGACAATTACTGTAATCTCAGTGAACACAGATTCTGCACAATTGAGGTATGACTATTTTGGAGATGATGATTTTGAAATTACAACACCAAAATCTCCGGTCGCACTGATGATTAACGAGTCTTTTAGTGGTAAAATTTCCATGGATTCAGATTGTGAAATATATTTTGATTTTTCAACATCAGGGACTGAATTCAAACCGTACTTTGAAGAAGATTCTAGTCATATTGTAATGTTCGAAGCTTCGGAAAGTGATAGTAGGAAGGGATCCCTTACTGGTCTTGTAGGCTGTAAAGATCGATCTTTGACGGAAATCTCAATCGAGTGGGATATAATCAATCACAGACTTAGCACCAAACCGCTTGAAGCGGAAATTCCATGGGATTCCGAGTCAACAGTGTCCTTCACTCCGGAAGCAGAGGGCGATGGGCCTCGAACATATTCAATATCGGTAGACGGACCTGCTGGCAGGGTTGCAGATGTTATTACATCTGGACGCTATTTCCCCGGCGATCCAATTATTTTACAAATCGATCCTAATGACCTTCTCGAGCCAAGAATGATCGCTAGAGGGGAGATGGTCCTAGTAGACTCGAATAATATTGAGCAGAGAATACCTATCGTCCTAAATACAGAGGGTTCTTTGCCTTTCGGACCATTTAACTGGCTTACAGTTCCCACTAACGCAATAACTGCCGTTCTGCTTCTTGTAGCATTTACAATAGCTACCGGAAAGGGTAAGGAAGTTGACTAATTTCTAGTCGGATTAGTCCATCTCGAGTTTGATGGTGGCCTAGAGACTTCCAGAAAACTCCATCCACCGTTGTAGAATATTGGGTATATCCAATGTTTATTCACACCGGATGCGAGTCTTGAGGATAAGCATGCACTAGCCCAATCGGGAGGTGCAGTGGCAATATTAGCAGAATAGGGATCAACAATAAGCCACGGAGCATGGCCATCTCCAACCTCGCCGGGATAGCATCTCCAGGAAGACCCATACTTGAATCCGGATCTTGTGTTCAGACCTTTTCTCCATAGTTCCAGTAATAGGTTGGCCGAAAGGGACAAACTCAAATCTTCATTAGTTGATTGATTGAAACTACTTGTATCAATAATTGAGTTGGATTTACCAATGGCCAAAATAATTTCGTATTCAATTGAGTCTACTTGTCTACCATCATTCAGAGGGATCCCAATAACCTCTGTTGGCCAGCGATTATAACTCGGGAAAAATGCACCATTGGAATCATTTCTATAATGTTGAAGGGATGAAATATGTTTGAAGTCGGATTGGCTCGGAGTGCCCATTTGTCCAGTAAAATCAGAAACCCCAATCCTGTAGGTAACTACGGATTGCTCATTGTCGATAACCATTATTTCTGGAATCCTAGAATTTTCCTCCACTTCTGAACACCATTGTAACAAAAACTCAGCGTCAAAATCATCTTGTGCATGAAAAATTAGTAATTCTGAGACGGGCGGATTCTTAGAAGGGTGCTTATCCGATTCCCATCTCAAAGCCCATGAATCATTTGCATGAATGAGATCCATGCTCTGAAAATTTTCACTTAGTACGATTTTATTTCCAGGGACTCTTAGTGACTCCAGAATTGCAGATTCTTGAAAAACTCTGGGATTTCTAGAAATGGCCTCTGAAAGCCAAGTATCAGATGGATAATCCATATTTCTATGCTTATGGCAGAAAATAATCTCAGTATCGGACAATATCAGAGTATTATCACTCGTAATTCTCCCTATTGCGGATTTTTCCCAAAGCCTACTCGCCGATGAGCCGGAAAACTCCCATCTTCCATCGCCCTTCATATTTACTTTGGAACGGTATTCCGAATTAGACGCTATCCCCAAATCTCATCCGTAATGCCTCTATCGGGATGCCATGAGCGATGATTTGATGTTGAATAGAGATGAAAGTTTAGCTCGTTTGATTGAATTAATTAAATCAATGGAATCATCGAAGGTCACTCTAATTGGGGATACTATGTTAGATCGTTTTCACCACGGTTTCGCGAATAATCTAAACTCAACTGCTCCCGTACCGGTTCTGAAAATAACTCGTACTGAAGAGTCACCAGGTGCTTCTGCTCACATAGCAATCGGGCTCTCTTCTTTTGGAATGGACGTTTCATTCCATACATGTGTTGGTGATGACGATGAGGGGGAAGAGGTCATCAAAGAATTATCCAGATATGGGATAGAAACTGCAAACATAATTACTGTTCCTGATTGGGAAACATTGACCAAAATTAGATTTTATGGCAGTAGGGAAAGTTTGCTGGATCGTGATCAGATACTACTTCAAGCAGATCGTGGACCAAATGCGAATCTCGATGAAAACGTCTCCGAACTACTGACAAATACTGCCTTTGGAGAGCTGAAGGAAAGTTGTGCACTAGTTATTTCTGACTACGATAAAGGAGTTGTTACTAGAGAAGGGGCACAGTCACTAATTACATTGGCAAAAGAAATTGGTATTCCATCTATTGTCGACCCCAAACTTACAGGACTCGAAAAGAGCAAAGGAGCAACCATAGTGATATTCGAGAAGAGAGGCCTCTCTTTATTGGCCAGAAGGATGGATACTGAAGACGAGGACGAGGCTGCAAGAATTTTGATCGATGACTATTCGTGGCAAGGAATCCTGGTTTTAGGCGGAATTAATGGTGTTCACCTATTTCAGAGAGATTCTGAATCTGTACATTTTCCTTGCATGGCCCCTCTAGCTGAGCAGCAAATAGGAATGCATGACGCAGCCGCAGCCTCTCTTGCTGCCGCTCTCGGGTCCGGTCTTTCGTTATTCGACGCAGCTATACTTGCTTCTGCAGCCTGCGAGTGCGTACTTTCTGCAAGCACTAGTCAAGAATACATCGACAGGGCCACTCTTGGCTTGTGGCTCGATGAGTTATCTTGGCAAATGAGGATTTCAGATAGGTAATCATATATCCAAGATATTCAATACTATTCGTCTGCAGGGAATGGTGTGAATCGCGGCAAGGCTTCTATTTTCTTGCTATGGGTAATATTGTCATTTGCAATTTCCCCAGTATCAAATTCCATCGTTTCAGCAGAGGCCCAGGGTAATGATTTACCAACTATTATAGAAATGGAAATCGAGGATGGTACGACAGTCGTTCAGTCTACTACAATATTTGGAACGGTAGCTAATGAAGTAGCTCCTAATTCAATAAGCTGGGAATTAAGGGACTCTTCTGGATCAAGGCTGTTCGTAGATCTTTCAGAAGATCTAACATTACTTCAATCATCAGATAGTTGGAATATATGGCAGTTCGAAATAGTCCTAGAGCCAACAAGTATTGGCACCTGCTCATGTGTCTTAATTGTCAATTCTGAGAATAATGAGACGGATCTAAAGATGTTGGCATTGTCAATATTCATTTCGACTTCTTCCGATCCACAACCTCCTACCATACTTATTCACAATGAAATTGATGGGATTTGGGCCAGCGGTGCGGCTGTAATCTCGGGAGTCACCTCTACCCAAAACAGAGAAACCCCAGACATACTCTATGAAATAAGGGAATCTACAAATGTTCGTTGCTCACATAGTTATGATGATTTTGATTTTGATAACTTCATCGATATGAGTTCAGAATCAGTATGGTCTAATGGGATTTTCGAGCTTTCCATTGAGGTGACGGATCACGATGACGGTTGGCACGACCTATACATCGTCGCAGAGGACGAATCATCTGGAAAGGTTGCATATGATTGCTCAAGCATTAGGGTCGATAATTCGGCCCCACAAGTTTTCATTGATTCACCAGATGAGATTTCCGAGGGATACGATGGGATTCATTTTGATGGTACGGGGACTAATGATGGGGATTGGGGAATTTCTGGGCTGATTTATGTTTGGTCTATTACCAAAATTAATCAAAACTCGCGTGAAAATATGTTTGTTATTTCCGGTCCAGAAAAGCGAACAATATCATTTGACACGAATGAATCTGGGGTTTTCGAAGTAACACTCAGAGTCACAGATAATGCTAGAAATTCAGATTCAGTGACAAAGTCCTTTATCGTAAAAAACATTGAACCTGTTGCAAGATTACTAATCGATGGAACACCAATATACGATGGCGAGACATTCAGACTTGCAGAAGAATCAACAGTCATTATTGATGCAACCACATCCAGTGATACTGAAAACGACATCAATAGTCTCAGGTTCGTTTGGAGGGTGAATAATGTGCCGATATACGAAGGTGGGACAAGGGAATTTGGTTGGCCAAATGAGGCCTCCGAAGATTTCATCCTTACATTGGAAGTTATCGATGACGACTCCATATCATCCACTATTTCGGTTCTGATAAGGGGGGAAAACGTTCCAGTTTCCAGTTTTCTACCTGTGATAATTCTGTTCGTTTCGGCCATTTTCTTTACTTATTCAGTAATTAGATTCAGAGGAGATGACGAAGAATCGGACATACCGAAGTGGATATAGGGGCCAAGTTTGTGCACAGCAACGTCGAAACAGGGGCTCAATCATGACTTTACCTTTCCCAATTGACGAGTATAGGCAAAGGCAATCAAGATTTTCTGAGAAAATTAAGTCGGATTCAATTGTGATAATTCCTACTAACGACCCTTCAATTAGGTCTAATGATGTTCACTTTCCTTTTCGAGCAAACTCGTACATGCTATACTTATGCGGTTGGGAAGAAGCAGGGGCATTCCTAGTAATTTCAAAACATTCAGACAATTGGGAATCAACTCTTTTCGTCACTCCTAGGGATACAAAGAAAGAGATTTGGGAAGGGATCAGAATTGGTGTAGAGGGTGCAGTTGATTGGCCTGTGGACTATGCGGAATCGATAGAAGATTTGGAGAAAATCCTTGCCTCGAAGATAGATAATTGCTCCAGGCTATATTCCATTACTGGCGTTTCGAAAAGACTAGATAAATTCCTATCAGATTATCCGAATTCAACAGATCCTAGACCCGCTTTAGATTCAATGAGACGAATAAAATCTAGTTACGAAATCGATCATATGTCTATTGCTGCAGATATTGCTTCGAAGGCACATACAATTGCAATGAAAAAATCCAAACCTGGAATGGGCGAATGGCAAATTCAATCATTCATTGAAGGTATGTTCACTGAAGCTGGTAGTGAAACCAGCTTCCAATCAATTGTGGGTTCTGGAGACAATGCGACAGTACTGCATTATAATTCAAACAATTCAATTACTAAGGAGGGAGATTTAATTTTGGTAGATGCTGGATGCGAAATACATGGTTATGCATCTGACATCACAAGAACTTGGCCAATAAGTGGGAAATTTTCTGAAGCCCAAAAAGAAATTTATGAAATTGTACTAACTGCTGAACTTGAAGGAATCAGGGCCTGCATAGCTGGATCTAATTGGTCATCGATGCACCAAGCTACTTCGAAAGTTATTGCTCAAGGGTTGATCGATCTAGGAATACTAAATTGCCCTCTGGATGAAGCTCTAGGGGGGGAGGAATTGGACGGTCCTTTCCGAAACTACTTCATGCACGGGACTGGTCATTTTTTGGGCCTCGATGTTCACGATGTAGGAGGTGGGAGACAAGGCGATGACCAGGAGCCCCCTATTTTGGAACCCGGGATGGTTCTGACAATTGAGCCTGGACTATACTTCGGGGCATGGAGGAATGATGTTCCGATTCCTGAGAGATATGCTGGAATGGGGATACGCATAGAGGATGACGTCTTGATTACAGAAGAAGGTCCGATAGTCCTATCTTCCAGCCCAAAATCAATAGATGAAATTGAAAGAATTGTCGGAGTTGGAGAAGGGTAATGTCTTTGTGGAGAGAGATTCTTGAGTCTCAGATGGGTCCCTCGCCAGCGGATCTTACAACAGATGAAGCAGTCGCTATATACTCAGATTCGCCATTGTACGATTTGATGTTTGTTGCCTCAGAGAGAAGGAAGGCCTTGGTCCCTGGAAATAATGTAACATACCTAGTTGACAGAAATATAAACTACACAAATGTCTGTACGATCAATTGCCAATTCTGCTCATTCTATAGATCACCTGGACATATAGAGTCATACACACAATCAGTTGATCAAATAAGCTCCAAGATAGCAGAGTTGGAAGAAATTGGCGGGAGTAGAATTCTGATGCAAGGGGGGGTGAATCCTGATTTGCCTTTTTCTTGGTATATTTCACTTATTGAGGAATTATCAACAAGACATCCAGAAATTGCACTAGATTGCTTTTCCCCGATTGAAATAGAAGGAATAGCAGAAATTTCTGGGATCAGCACTTTTGAAGTTCTATCTAGGCTGAAGGACGCCGGAATGCATGGCTTACCAGGAGGAGGAGCAGAAATGCTTGTTGACCAAGTAAGAATGGGGGTTTCTCCAAAGAAGGGATCTTCTGAGAACTGGCTAAGGGTAATGTTTGAAGCGCAAAAATTAGGGTTAACTACGTCAGCAACAAACGTCTTCGGTTTCGGCGAAAGTATTACTCATAGAATTGAGCATCTGGAGAAAATTAGAGCACTGCAGTATACTTCAAATTCTCGTGGATTAGTTGGATTCACTTCATTTATTTCATGGCCAGTAATGTTGGAAAACAATACATTAGGAAAAATGAATAGGGGCACAAATCTGATTGAACTTGGTGCTGGATCAATTGAATATCTTAGACATGTAGCCGTATCAAGAATTTTCTTAAGCAATATTCCTCATATTCAGGCTTCATGGCCTACGATGGGGTTGCCAGTAGCCCAAATTGCGCTATCCGCTGGAGCAGATGACATTGGGTCGACAATGATGGAGGAGAATGTAGTATCCGCTTCTGGCTCTACGAGGACTGAAGCAACCATTGGAGAATTAACAAAGACCATTATTGAAGCGGGCTATGATCCATTGAAAAGGGATTCAGATTACAATATATTGGCGCATCAGCCAGAGATCATTGCTCTCAATAGCTAGACAGCTCAGAACGACCACTTCTAATGGGTGCGAATTCAATTTCTGTTCTTTCTGAAGACTGAGGCATCAAGATAGGGCAAACCCACTTAATAATCGAGCCGTCAGTTTCTTTGAACTCAATCACAATTTCCCAGTGAATTGCAATTAGAGAAGAATATATTGATCCAGGCCAGTTTCCTATGGGAAGGGGCAAATCAACTGGAGAAAATACTTCAAATATTTCACTCCAATCACCCGTTTCCATTATCCTCATTGGCTCAAGGATCACGCTTCTTCTTGTTGTCAATTGCATTGGCGTCGCTTCACCTACGCCAATCCCAACTTCGTCACCTGAAGCCACTCTCTTGTCTGGAAATCTAGTTGACATGCCAGGTGACGGTTGACCACCTTCTAATCTATTCAAAGATTTTAGAATTGAATCTCTCTCAGGTACAGCAACTCCAACCTGTACTCTTGCTCTAAAGGGTGAAATAATGTCTGAGCAATCATTAATGGTTAATGATGCAGAATCCCTATCTAATTGGATAGTAATGTCAGGCTTTTCGTAAGGATCATTGTTGATTTTTTTCTGCCTAGACATATCCCTAAAATTTGCAATAGTTCTGAACAGTAGAGGCACTAGGAAAATCGGGAACGTGAAGAAAAGTAGCCTAGGATATTCCAATGGTCCGATTTCCAAAGATCCAGCAATTGTCCCACCAATGATTCCTAAATCTACCAAGCCCGGCTCTATTGCATGGATGAAAAGGGAAACAATCAGAAGCGAGACAGTAGGAAAAATCAGCCTTCTAGATATATTATGTAGGGGATCTGGATCTATGTACCAACCCGTTCTGGAACGCTCGAGAAATTTTGGAGGTTTAAAACCAACTTCGCTATTTAGTAAATTTTTACTCTCGTCGCTATCACTAATTTTTCGCCATTCAACAATCCAATCATCTTCGTTTCCTATTATGAACTCGGTCACATCAGATTCAGGTGCATACAAGATTGCTTCGGCTATCGGTACTTTGCTGGGATCCATATGGTCAAGCTCAAACGGAGGGTATCTGACTCGCTGTACGTATCTTGGCATTTTATCCCCACAAAACTGCTTTAGCTGCTCTTCCAGCCAATTTTCTAAATTCTGGNACTTCCCTNAGCATCCTAATTCCTAATGGNATTGGATTCTCAATTTCTCCNACTTCATTAATTAGNCTAATTACCTCAGGCCTAGNCCATACGCTAAATATCTCTTCTAGNTCATTGTCATTAATTTCAGTAAGAAAAGCATCCCTTAGAGCTCNTTTTCTCCTCTGATCTCTTCTGAAATCNCTAAGNGATGCNGANATTGCCTTCATTTTTCTTTCACCCAAATCATTCTTAGATATCGCTTCGCTTAGGGACGGGACCAAAATTTCTACCTGCGCAAAACCAGGTCCAATACCTCCTCCAGTTGTTGGTTTGCATATTCCTGCTGCATCGCCAAAAAGAGCCACCCTTTCTCTCAGTGGCCTCTTTACTAAACCACTTGGTACAGGGCCGCAGAACCGTGCTACTTCTGAACAATCTCTGAATCTATGGTTAATTTTTCTGTCGTTCATTAATCGTACGAGAAACTCTTCACTGGAGATGCCATCCATTAATTCAGGCTTTGACCATGTGCCAATTCTAGTTGTTTCACCAGTTGGAATAGCCCAAGAGAAGAAACCAGGAGATACAGTTTTTCCCGTATACATGTCCAACATTCCAATGTCCCCGGAATATCCTGTTACTTCTATCTGGAATCCAATCATTGTCTCAGTAGGCCTACCCATCCTGAGTTTTCTCCTTACCCAGGAATGTGCCCCATCCGCACCGCAGAGTAGCTTGCAAAAAACATCTTCTTCACCATTCGGACCACGAATAGTCAAACGTAGCCTATCTTCATACTTTGATACTGATGTAGGTTTGCTGGATAGCATTAACTCTGTCCCCGATCGTAACGATTGCATTACAACAGATTCATCAAATAATTTCCTGCATACGGAATATGTTCGAGCAACTTCAGGATCGCCTATCGAAACTTTGTTTCCCATCGGGCTGTGAATATTTGCCCCCCAAATTTCACTAAGTATTGTTTCTTGAAGGTTAACGGTTTCCATAGCCTTTGGATTTACCAAGCCAGCGCACTGGAATGGCCTCCCGATCTCCGAGTGCTCTTCAATAAGGAGAACACTGTGACCAAACTCATTCAATCTTCTAGAAAGGAAACCGCCGATTGGACCCGCCCCAATAACAACAACATCATAGGTCCCAATCATGCTACAACCAGTTCATTTTCGCTTTCTTCTATTATTGCTAATAGTTTTTTTCAATGAAGAAATAAGTCCACTTGCTTCGGATTTTGTGATCTTATCGAAAGATTCAGCCATTACCAATTCCATTGCTTGCTCTATAGAGATCTCCAATTTTTCGGACATAGATGTAATTGCCTCTTTCTGTTTTTCGGTTGCGGGCGATTCTCTATCTAAATCAATTAGATTGCCAATCAACTCACTAGCATTACCCTCCCTGCCTCCTGTGAGATCACTAATATCGGAAATTCCTATATCACTGAGCAATTTACTTAGGTCAAGATTTAACTTATCTACTAGTCTGATGATTAATGCTAGTTGCTTCTCACTTGCGGGAATTATTGCCTGGTTTGTTTCGGCAAGATTATCGATAATTTCCTTAGTTTCCTGACCCGAAAGCTCCGTAATTTCACGTCCCTGCAAGATAGAATTCTTATCGCTTTCAGGCATTTTTAACATCAATCTTTCCAAGTATTGCATCTGCCTAATTGTTGGTTTTTCCCTTCTTTTTTCAAGAGCAATATTATGCGTATTCCTAAAAATCTCAACAAATTCCTCCCATTTTGTAGACGCTTCGACCTCTCCATTTTCTATGAAATCCAGATTGCTTTCCATATTCGATGTAAACTTATACGAGAATATGCCATCTCCATAGACTTCTGAATGATTGTAATATGGCGCAACGTCCAACCACAAAGTCCTACCATCCTCTGTAGGAATTAGTGAACCTCCCTCCCTTTCCAAGTACCCCCTGTCCAATAATTTGGTCACAGTAGAGACATAAGTAGATGGCCTGCCAATGCCGTCCTTCTTCATCTGCTGAATAATTGAGCTTTCAGTAAATCTTCTTGGGGGTTTCGTGAAGTCGGTAGTAATTTCTGCATCTTGGTCAATACCCCAAGTGTCCCCGATATTGAGTCCTATACTCGGTGGCCGAATAATTGCCTCTTTATTTGCCCAATCAAAGACCTCTTCCCAGCCAGAGTGAGTTCGCCATGAACTAGTAGCATAAACTTCTTCTGAGACTCCCTCACAAGAAAATGTGAGCGACCTCCTTTCCCTTATTGAATTTGACATCTGGCTAGCCGCAAATCTGGACCAGATTAATTTGTACAGCCTGCTTTCTTCCGGGTTTGCACTAATATTTTCTACAGATGGCTTTGTCGGCCTGATTGCCTCATGAGCGTCTTGTACGGTTCCACTATTCTTCTTCCCAGACTCCCCAATTCCTTCGCCCAGGAAATTTTGACCAAATCTACCTTCTATATGTCTACGAATCTCTTCTCTTGCAGTAGCGTTTGTTCTAGTTGAGTCGGTTCGAATATAGGTGATGTGGCCAGATTGGTACAGAGCTGAAGAAATAGAACTTGTTTTAGAAATTGACCAACCTAAAATTGAACTAGCCGATTGGAGCATGGTATCAGTTGTGAACGGCGGTTGAGGTTTTCGATTCACAGTCCCTTCTTTTATCGATTCCAAAATTAATTTTCTTTCACTATTCAACTGGCTCAAAACCGAATTTGCATTTCCAGAATTGGAAGTTCTATCAGGGAAATGCTTGCCATCTCCATCAGTCCATGCATTGGGGTCATCAGACTCGTGAAATCTCACTTTCGCCTCAATATTGTTTGTAATTACACTGACAGAATGAAACTCAATGGGGACATGGGCTTCCCTATCTAACTCCTTATCTACGATGTAACCAAGAGTAGGAGTTTGTACTCGACCCATTGAACGCAATTTCCATGATCTACAGAATTTTGAACAGCGGAAACCTACAAGCCTATCCATCAGACGTCGAACAATTGCAGCATCAACTAGAGACATGTCAAGGTCCCTAGGTTTTGAAATCGCTTCAAGAACCGCATCTTTCGTTATTTCGTTAAATGAAACCCGATTCACTTCGTCGAAATCGGAAAGAATTTCACTCAGCCTCCAAGCGATAAATTCGCCTTCCCTGTCAGGATCTGTAGCGATGAAGATAGATTTCACATCAGCATTGGATGCCTTATTGGCAATTTTGGACATAACTCGCTCTGCTTTTTCTGTCCATGACCATGGGGGGCTGGGCAATTCACCCGATTTGGAAGCCCACATTGCCTTCGAACTATCCTTGGTGCTTCCTCTTGAGGGTAGATCCTGAACATGACCATTACATGCTTCAACCATCCAACCCTTTCCAAGATATTTCTTGATAGTTCTGGCCTTAGCTCCAGACTCCAAAATTAATAGTTTCAATATAGCACCTGAGGATTCATCTGCCGTGACATATGCCGTATAAACATAGGTGATACTACAGCGTTCAAAGAGCGTGAGCCCATCAGCGTGCGCGAAGCCGAACGTTGAAATTCACATTATTTTGTTATGTTGAACGTAACGATTGAAGAGTGGCAGCCATTACCCTATTTCATGGGCATTGCATGGAGGTTGTTTGGGGCACCTGCGCTAAAATTCGTCGATTCCGAAAGGGCCCATTCACTATCCTTGAAGGGAATGAGTACATTTGGGGAGTCAAATTCAGGTAGAACAATATTAAACTCAATTTTCAAGTCACCTGAGCTGCCCATAGAAGTATTTGGAAAACTGTTTCACCACCCATTGGGTCTTGCAGCCGGTTTTGACAAAGGTGCTGAGGCCCTACTAGCTTGGTCGGCAATAGGATTCTCATGGTGTGAGTATGGTGGAGTAACTCGTTATCCCCAACAAGGGAACTCAAAGCCAAGAATGTTCAGAGCAAATAAGGACCAAGCTCTAGTTAATCGTATGGGATTTAACAACCCCGGAGCTTCAGAGATTAGAAGCAGGTTGCTGAAAAGGCGCTCCGCAGATAAATGGCCAAAGTCTCCAGTTGCGGCAAATATTGGCCGTTCAAAGAAAGTACCAAATGAGCATGCCGCTGATGACTACTCTTCAACTTTAGAAATGCTTTGGGATTGTGCCGATATTTTCGTTCTGAATATTTCTTCACCAAATACTCCAGGACTTAGAGACTTGCAAGATAATGAATACTTAAAATCAATATTGACCTCATGCAATAAAGTCAGGGATTCAAAAAATGAGGTTAAGCCAATCTTGCTTAAGCTATCGCCAGATTCGTCCAATGAAGAAATTTCAGAAATTCTGGATTCATCTCGAAAGTTGCGAATAGATGGCTTTGTCGCTACCAATACCACCATAAAACGGCCAATTCCAAAATCAACACAATCGCGGAAGGCATTTTCTAATGATGGCGGCCTATCTGGAAGACCTTTGCATTCGAGAGCACTGGAAGTAATCAGCCTTGCATTTGAGCAGACAGATGGCGATATTCCTATTGTTGGGGTAGGTGGTATAGACTCAAAAGATGCCGCTTGGCAAGCAATAACCTCTGGAGCTTCATTAATCCAACTTTACTCGGCCCTCGTTTTCAAGGGCCCATCAATAGCAGCAAGCATAGTTAAGGGACTAAAGAAGAACGTGAAGGAGTCTGGTTTTTCTTCAATTGCTGAAGCTGTTGGGCACAAACACATTTAGTAGGGTGCCTCTAGAAATATTTGTGGCGCGAACCAGGACATCTAGATTGTTTGTTGTCCTATTGTCTTCTCTTGCGGCTTTCGGTCTAATGATGATAAGCGTGGATCCGGAATTTCAGTATACTGTTGATGAGATCATGACTGAACCAGACGATTTTGCTGGTTCCAATGTGTTCGTGCGAGGTATAGTGTCTTCAGATTCCATGGATATATACTCCAAGAACTTCTTACTTAATGGCGAGAATCACCAGATTTTGATTGATTTTTCAAATACAGCAATACCCGATGGTTTTGACGAAGGCAGAACCATAGCAGTTAGGGGTGTGTTGCAAATTGACGGTACTCAAAATTTCTGGAAAATCATTGCTTATGAAATTCAAACAGGTTGCCCTTCAAAGTATGAGGCTTAATCACTGGTCAGATTCATAGGTAATCGCTACTCGCTTGTATCGGGCTAGGGGGGGAGTTGACGTGCTCTGTTTTTCACAAATCGTCAAAAA
>PBFP01000013.1 GCA_002718695.1 Methanobacteriota archaeon | reverse complement strand
TTCCATATCCTACAATGAGGACTCGTCGAAGGAGGACTTCGCGGTCATAATGGTAGCCGCACAGCATCTAGAGGCATGGGGCTCCCTGTTTGCCCCCTCTAGGAAGGAACTCCTCCCCCGTCTGGACGAGTTACTGTCCCTTCTATGACCCAGAGTCCTCGTAAGCAGCAAAGGGGACCCTACTGGGAATTCTAATGTTCGTGACTTCCATATGCAATACAGGGAGGCAGAGAAATCATGCCGACAAGAGAAAGGATGAATGTCACTTCTGAAACTATGTTGTAGTCCGGTCCTCCTTCTGCCACTAACCAAAGATATTGTCCGATAAGTAAAGAACCCGCTACCATTGCTCCGCCGTGCCAAGGTAGCAATGGCCCTATCTCAGTACCCACTAAGGCTGTGATAATGAATACCAGAACCCCGATTACACCTACCGCCAGGCCGACCTGTGCTATTGTCTGCTGAGTGGAGTCGATTGACATTGTATATTCAGACTCATCAAAGTCTTCTTCCTTCCATTCTCCTTCAGTAGCTGCCTGAACAAGGGAGGACATCATGAACACCATTAACAGGGTGAAGGCTAGCCAAACAATACCTAGCCTCTTAATCCTGTCATCATCTTCTAGATCCAGTGTCGAATCCCCGGATGCTAGTGCTGGCATGTAGGCAATTGGTCCGAACATTATCATCATGAAAATAGCCCATATTAACACCTCATTCTCACCCGTAGCCAATCCCATCACAACCATTAGCGCTGGAATCCCCAAGGTTACGCCCATCCTAGAGTTGGGGACAGAAAGGAAGAGGGCAAAGCCGGAAATTGCGAACATCGCAGGAAATACGTAGTCGCTATTGCTCTCTACTCCCTCGCTAAACCAAAAGGTGAAACAAAGAAAAAAGCCCAGCTGAGAAATCCGCAGAAGAGATTTTGCTGAGAGGTCGATAGTTGGTATTTTGTACATGGCTTCGTCGCTCATGACCGAGCCTCTAACCTTCCAAGTATATTATTGGAGACACCATTTTCTATTCAAAGTGGGATGTTTCCGTGCTTCTTGGGCGGGACCAGCTCCCTCTTGGTTAGTAGCGGCTTAATCGCCCGGGACAGTGCGCTCCTGGTCTGAGATGGCTCAATCACGTCATCCAGCCAGCCATGCCTAGCGGCTACGTAGGGGTCCCCGAACTTCTCCCTGTACTCCTCGACGAGCTCACCGTGCCTGCTGGCACTGTCATCGGCCTCGGCTAGCTCTGCCCTGTGGATTATCTTCACCGCCCCCTCGGCCCCCATAACGGCCAACTCTCCCGTCGGCCACGAAACGTTGTAGTCGGAACCAAGGTGCTTGCAGCTCATCGCCAGGTAGGCCCCCCCGTATGCCTTCCTGGTGACCACCGTCATCTTGGGCACGGTCGCCTCTGCGTATGCGTAGAGCAACTTCGCTCCGTGCCTGATTATCCCTCCCCACTCCTGGACGGTCCCGGGCAGGAATCCCGGCACGTCCACGAAGGTTACGATAGGGATGTTGAAGCAGTCGCAGGTTCTGATGAATCGAGCGGCCTTCACCGATGCGTCAATGTCCAGGCATCCGGCTAGCACGGACGGCTGGTTCCCGATTATCCCGATGGAATGCCCATCCAGCCTCCCGAACCCAATCACGACGTTCTCCGCGTACGTAGGGAATATCTCCATGAACCTCTTGTCATCAACAACCTGCTCTATCACCTTCCTCATGTCATATGGCCAGTCAGAGTCCTGGGGGACGAGCTTCTCCATGCCCTTGCACTTCCGAGTCGGCTTGTCCCCGGTCGAGATAATCGGCGGCTCTGCAAGCGTGTGGTCTGGGAGGAAGGAGAGAATCTCCGCGACTAGGTCGAACGCCCCGGACTCGCTCTCTGAGACCAGGCATGCCACCCCGCTCCTGCTCGCGTGCTGGCCCGAGCCGCCCAGTGTCTCCTCGTCCATCTCGCCCTCGATGATCTCCGGGATTACGTACGGGCTCCTCATGAACATCCTCCCCCGATCCCTCCCGAGGATCACGAAGTCAGAGAGCCCTGCGGCGAGTGCGCTCGTGCCCGACACCGTACCTAGGACCACCGATATCAGGGGGATCTTGCCCGAGCAGGCAACCAGGATCTCCAGAAGTTCCCCGGTTGCCCCCAAAGAGGTCACTCCCTCGTGGGCCCTCTGCCCGTCCCCATCCCAGATTCCCACTATGGGGAGTTGGGATTTCTCTGCGAAATCGGCGACCTTAGCAATCTTCCTGGCATGCATCTCGCCCATGGTCCCTGAGAATACCGAGTAGTCCTGGGAGAAGCAGGCCACCCTCCTGCCGTCTATCATCCCGTGGCCTGCTACCACGCCGTCTCCCAGCGGTGTGTGCATGTGCATTCCATGGTCACCAGATCGGTGTTTCACGAATGCGTCGAACTCGACGAAGCTACCATCATCGAGCATCCCAAGGACCCTCTCTCTAGCGGTCTGAGCCCCGGTCTCCCTGAGGCCCTTCACCGCTCGGCGGTCACCCGGAGAGTCCGCCTCACGCCTCATCGCACCTAGCTCGTCGCTGGGCGTGGACCTCGCCATGTCCGCTCCAAGCGCGAGCCGGTTCATCAGCAAAGCGGCTGGCTATTCCCTTGAGAAGGGGGGGTTCTCCCCGACAAGGTCCCTCTCCCAACCCACGGAGACGCCCTCGGGTCCGCTTACAGAGAGCAAGTGATGGAGCTTCACCAGAGCAGAGCCGGGAGGGCAAAGCGAACCGCTCCCGATAATCCCCATCTCCTGCTGTTCCCTTCCCTTCGAGTAGACGTTCATGTTCACCGGGCCATGAATCGTCTGTGCCACGACCACCACGACACCCCCCTGGGCGATGTGGTCCTCCAGCATCACCCTGAGCCTGGTGTTCTCGAGGCTATCGCTCTCCGGGTCGGAAATCGGCAGGTGCCCAAGACCAGTTCCATGGAAGAGCAACGCGTCGAAGCCCGCGTCTATTGCGGCCTGTACCAAATCAGGGCTGAGGTGGGGGTCCGAGATGAATTGGGCTATCCTGACTTTCTCGTCGAATAATGAGGGTGATATCGCTTCGACCCTAGCGTCGTGCGCCTCCGGTTGGAGGTCTATCTCCGGACCACCCCTGCCTATGACTATCTGGGCCAGAGGGTCCTGGTTTATTGGCTTGAACGCGTCCCTCCTGGACGAGTGGTATTTTCTGCTTGCACAGCCGGGCAGGACAGCGCATCTACCATCTGATGACTCTGCATGGAGGATCACCACAGACGAGTCGCGGTAGCCAGAAGGCTGCGGGCCGTGGGCAGCCCAGTGAACGGCGGCAATCAGGTTCTCCGATGCATCCGAAGAGCCCCTGTCGGGGGACCTCTGGGATCCCGTGAGGACAATCCTTCCAGGGGGCCTCCCCCCCTGGCCCGACCAACCGTATGACATCGCTGCAGCCGAGATGTGCAGGGTATCAGTCCCATGTGTGATTACGCACCCAACTGCTCCTTCTGCGAATGCCTCTTCTGTGGCTCTAAGCATCCTGTTCCAATGCCTAGGCCTTAGGTCGTCAGACCACATGTTGCCTAGCTTTACCGCCCTGATTCTAGCGATTTTCCTGAGTTCGGGGACAGCGTCCAGTAGCTCATGTGGGTCGAACCTGGCAGTCACGGCACCGGTGGCATAGTCCACCTTGCTGGCTATCGTGCCTCCGGTGTGGATCAGGTGCACTAGGGGGAGCGACTCGTCTTGGGGCTCCTCGGTAGTTTCCGGTTCAGATATTTCCGGGGCCTCTTCCATCTCCTCAACCGATTCCACGTACGACTCGGGAAAGGATACGTTGTATCCGTTCTGGAGTTTCATCGTAACCAGGCTCTTCCCGGATGGCGGCAACGCAAGTCCAAGGTGCTCGACCTTGCCCGACCAGGTCTTCACAACCAATCTGACCGGAGTGCCAGCCTTGGGCCATCCCTTCATGTTGCTTAGGGAGGAGTCCCGGCCCATGAATGGCTCGCTCTATCCGGTTTCTTTAGTGGTGCCGGGAGCGGGACTTGAACCCGCGACCTTCGGATGACTCAGGCATCTCGAAGGGGGCCTTCGGCGCGAACGTGCCTTGCGGCTGCCCTATGAGTCCGACGCGCTACCAACTACGCCACCCCGGCATGGCTCCGAGCCGGGGGAAGAGTCCATTTGAGCCTTGCCGGTAATAGCGGTGCCCTTTTCTTTCACACGTAGGGTTGATGTGTCCCCCTCCCTCGCCAGAATCAATCATGGTTGACGTCGATACCGCACTTCGGGCCAGCGCCTACTCTAGCAGGAGGGGGAAAGCAAAGGGTGGGGAACGTCAGGACTCTGTCCTAGAACCATTTGACCCCGCCTCTCATGCCCAGAAAGAGAGGGGCGAGGCAATTTCGATGTGGATTGTCATCGCTCTCGGGCTGTTTGTCGCTATCACAATGAGGTTCTACATGATGCCCGGGATGGAGAAATCTCAACAGATTCTTTGGCTATTGCCTTTCTTGGTTATTACCTTAATTAGGCCGATTCACCAGTTGGTTGTCCCCTCCGAGTTTTTCGAGCTTTTCACTACCGGGAACTGGGTCAGGGCCTCATTCCTGTATATTTTCACATGGCTGGCCTTGTCTTTTGCTTTGGTGAACCCTCCTTTAGCAGACATCGCATCACCTCACTTAGCAGGGGCCATCGATATTGCCGATGCCGAGGGAGTGGCGATGTCTGATCTCTCCGGCGATGTTTACGAGCTGAGAATTTCCCAAGATTCGATTCCCGTTATCCTGGGCCTTGCTGTGAGGGATAACGTAGATGCAGAGAATTCCACAATTAATATCACAATCAAGAAGACCGGCCAAATGACCCCGATCGTCAGCCTAAGTGGGGTAGTTTCAGAAATCGCTGCAGATGGCCCCACTGAAACCTTCCAATCCGTAGGAGAAGGTTGGCTTCGCGGACTCAAGACAAATTCACTTACCGGGAAATCAATCGGCCCCAAGGTGGCTCCTCATTCGGAGGATATTGCGATGGCCTGGAACCTTTGCCCAGAAGGTTGTGGCCCCGGTGAATACCTTATCCAAATCGAACTCAGAGAGAAGAGTGAAATGGTCCCATGGAGCACGGGCGAGAACTCATGGTCGAACGAATATACACTTTCAATCTTACAATCATCTTCCTAGCCGCTCAGAAGTCCGCAAATCCTAGCAGCCATCGCGTCTAATTGAAGAGACTCGCCCCCTCCCTCAACCATTCTGAAGTCGCACTCGGCCATAGCCTCAGTAACCATAAGTTTCTGCCTTTCATCAAGAAATGTTACCCCTCCAAGTTCCCTGTGCAGTTGGTTTACCAAGTCAGTTCCCGCCAGTCCAAATCTGTCCAGAATCCCCTTCATCCTTCTCCTAGCTGGTTGGAAACCGTCTTCCTTGCAGGCGAGGAAGAAACCGTGGAGCTCTTCGGGGGGGGCTGTGGCAGTCGTCTCATAGACGAGATCTCTTCTTACATGCGAGTCCAGTGAAGCCGCAACTTGGAGCGAGGTAATTGCCTTCCTCAAGTCTCCAAGGCTAACATTGGCAATTGCCTCAGCCGCATCCTGCTCAAGATTGACGCCTTCCTTTCCCGCTACCTCTATCACCATTTCCAGAACCTTTTCTTTGCCCAGTGGTCTGAATCTGAATACTGCACATCTGGACTGAATGGCCTCCACTATCTTGGAAGAATAGTTGCAAGAAAGGATGAACCTACAGGTCTCAGCGTACTGCTCCATTATCCTCCTTAGTGCGCCTTGCGCATCGGGGGTTAGGGCATCCGCCTCGTCAAGAAAAATCACCTTGAAGGTAGAGCCCGGCATTGGTGCCGTTCTTGCAAACTGTTTCACCTTTGTCCTGATTGATTCGAGCTTCCTCTCGTCGCTAGCGTTCATTTCCAGAAGATTGCTCCTGTACCCATCCCCGAATACGTCTCTAGCAAGCGCGAGGGCCGCAGTGGTCTTTCCAGTACCCGGTGGTCCTGCGAACATCAGGTGCGGAAAACTCCTCGACTCAGCGTAAGCACTGAGCCTGTCAACAATTGCTTTCTGGCCTTTCATATCGTTAACCGAACGCGGCCTGTGCCTTTCAACCCACAACTCGCTCATGGTTACCTTACCCAACCCGCTGGTGGGCGTCCTTGAAGGTTGGGGGTGGCAATCTCCGAATTCAGTAGCTCTCCTCTTCGCGGGGGAAATCCCCGCCTCGGACATCGTTAATGTAGCCCCTGACGGCCCCGTCAATCGACTCCCCTATGTCAGCATACCTTCTTAGGAACCTAGGTGAGAAGTCCTTGGTAATACCCAGCATATCGTGAAGGACCAGCACCTGTCCGTCGCAGTGGACCCCCGCTCCTATTCCTATGGTTGGTATGCTGAGGGACTCGCTCGCCCTCTTCGCCAGATCTGCAGGAATCTTCTCGAAGACCACGGAAAAGCAGCCCGCCTCTTGCAGTGCGATTGCATCCTCCATTAGCTTCTCGGCCTCCTCCTCCTCCTTGGCTCGAACGGAATATGTGCCGAACTTGTAGATGGATTGGGGAGTCAGACCCAGATGCCCCATCACCGGTATGCCGGCTTTCAGAATCCTTCTGATGGAGTCGACTATCTCCTTGCCGCCTTCGATCTTGACTGCGTGCCCGCCAGACTCCTTCATTATCCGTATAGCACTCTTCAAGGCCAGCTTGGAGTCGCCCTGATAACTACCGAATGGCATGTCTACTACAACAAGGGACCTGTCTACGGCGTTTACTACACACTGGGCGTGATAGATCATGTGTTCGAGGGTGATGGGGACTGTCGTGTCGTTCCCAGCCATAACGTTGGATGCAGAGTCGCCGACCAGAATCACATCCACTCCCGCGCCGTCGACAAGACGAGCGAGCGAGTAATCGTAAGCCGTCAGCATGGTAATCTTCTCGCCAGATCGCTTCATCTCCTGAAGAGTATGAGTAGTCACCTTCTTTGCTCGGCTGGAAACCATTCACTCACCCGGGAGTTGGTGCCAGAACGGTCGTGAACTTCAACTAAACGCCTGCAGAATCAACCCTGTGGCTCGATTTCCTCAGCCATCCTGAGGAATTCCTCTATCCCTATTGAGCCATCTGAATCCAAGTCACCCTCGATGAAGAGTTCTCGCACTGTCTGGTTTTTCTGGTTGGACTTGGTGCTCGAAACGACCAATGAATCGTCGGAAATGTTAACTCCACCCTTGTCTATGTACCCAAGTGCCAAGATTGCACTAACGAACTCGTCTAAGTCCAGACCACCGGTACCCTCCTTGTCTGCCGAGTAGAATGCGGAGAATCGACGTCGTCTCTCAACCTCTTCTGGTTCGGTAACCAATTTCATCACAGTCTCCCAGGGGGTGATCTCCCTCTCAACGTTCTCTTTTCCGTATCCCGTGTAGATAATTAGTCCCAGGACGATGGCCACCATTGCACCTATTATCGCCTTTGACCCCATCAGAAGAAGGAGTGCACCCCCGCCGAAAATTCCAAACAACTGAATTAACGGGTAAACAATCCTGGGCGTCTTCCACTCGGGTTCATACCAAGCATGGGAAGCGGAAGAACTCCTGAGTACTATCACGCATGCGTTGATTAGCATGAAAATCATAATTTTAAACCCGGATGCCAACTTCGCTACGTCCTTCACTGGAAGGAGTGTTATGGCAGCCCCAATAGAAAGCCCTGTCACGATTATGGCCCAGTGGGGAGTCCCGTACTTCTCGTGTATCCTCTCCAGGAATTGAGGCAGCAGCCTGTCTCTTGACATCGCGAATGGGAACCGGGAAGACGCGAGTATTCCGGCCAAAGACATAGATGTCATCGTAACCACAGCCAGGAATGCTGCAATATTGGCCACCGTATTCCCGCCCACCTCCCTCGCGAAGACGTATATTGGGTCCTCCCTGGGCCCAGACCCGTCTGACTTCATGTAGATACTCGGATCTACGGTCGCCGCCATTACCAGGGTAACGGTGACATATAGGATGCAACTGAATAGAAGGGAGAGAAGGATTCCGTGAGGCAGATTCCTTCCTGGGTCTCTTATCTCGCCTCCGATAGCTGCTATCTTTGTTACTCCGGCGTAGGAGACGAAGACGAAGGCGGATGTTGAAGCTACAGAGCTCCAATCTCCGCCGAACGCCTCTCGTGAGGCTACTGCAGCCCAGTTCATCTCGGAAGTAGCGATTGCCCAGAGGCAGATTGCTAGGAGATATGCGGATGAAAACATCACTATGGGGATTTGCACCTTCTTGATACTCTTGACTCCAAGGATGTTTATCCCAACAATAATGGCTAACAGGACCAAGGCAGCAAGGTTGACGTTGTCGTACAACCAACCCTCCTCCCAACCCGGCGCAAGAATTTCCTCGAAGACCCAGAGATATGCCTTGAAACCAATCAGAGCAAAGGCCGATTTTAGCATGAAGTTCGCCCATAGACCCAGTCCAGAAATGGTCCCTACGAGCGGTCCGAAAGCCCTCTCGACATACAGATATGAACCCCCGGAAGATGGCATAGCCGTGGATAGCTCGGACTTGGAAATCGCACCAGGAAGTACAACAAAAGCTGCTAGGAGGTATGCTAGCCAAACCCCTCCGACCGGATTTACCCCATCCCCCATCTCGACCATAGCTAGAGAAGGCAGTAGGAAGAGACCAGAACCTATCATGGCGGAAAGGGATATGATGATTACAGAAAATAGCCCGACTCTCCTCTCTAGGTCGTCCGATGCAACTTCGACCGGAGTAAGGACGATGCCAGCCAGATCATTTGGCTCATATGCCCTCATATGCTCCCGGCTCCACCGACCCCAGTTGAAGGTTCTCCCCAACCCAACAGGTTAGATACTGTGCTGCAGGTGGGCGGCCATGAAGGAAACCATCGAACAAGACACCGTGGCCTCGGTCCACTACACAGGCACATTCGTTGACGGAGAGGTTTTCGACAGCAGCGAAGGAAGGGACCCCCTTGTGTTCTTAGTGGGGCACGGGCAGATGATTTCCGGATTCGAGCAGGAGATACTTGGAGCCTCAGTTGGTGAGAAGAGGGAGTTTACGCTCACCCCAGATCGAGCGTATGGTGAGAGGGACGAAGATGCAGTCCAGCAGATCGAGAAGAGTCAGTTTCCCGAAGACATGGATTTGCAAGTTGGGATGGTAGTAGGTGCACACAGCGACCAGGGTCCCATCCAATTCACAATCAAGGAGATCAATGAGGACATCGTCACCGCCGACTTCAACCATCAGATGGCCGGCATGACTCTAAGATTCAATGTTGAAGTTATCGAAGTCCGTCCCGCTAGCGAGGAGGAGCTGGCTCACGGCCATGCCCATGGTCCCGGTGGCCACCATCACTAGCCCTCTCAGAAGAGTTATCCCCTACTGCCCTCAGTTCCGCAATGATGGCTAAGCAAGCTCTGCTGGTTGCCGCCTTGGTAGCGACCACTTCCTTGGGGGGGTGTTTCGGATTAGGCCCAGGAAATGGGCTTTCCGGAGCAGAGGGGGGGGAGGAACCACTTAGGATAAACCATATTCAGATGAAAGGCACTCACAATTCGTACCACATCGAGCCACTTTTCTCCCCCACTAGGGAGTACATGTACACTCACGAAACACTCGACATTCAAGCGTCACAGTTGGGTGTTCGGCAGTTCGAAATTGATGTGTGGTGGGATATCAGGGAAGGCCTCAGGGTGTATCACAACCAGTATGACTCCGGAACCACATGCCCTACTTTCGAGAACTGCCTCCAGACCCTCCTATCATGGTCCAATGAAAATCCTAAACATCACCCAATTTTCATCTGGATTGAGCCCAAGGACTGGCCAGAACAGGCTGCTGACGTCACGACGACCGTCGAAATCTCAGGCATCTTGGATGACATCGAACAGGAGATATCGCAGTTTTGGCCTCTGAACAAGACGATAACTCCCGATTCCGTTAGGGGCGACCGTTCTTCTCTGAAAGAAGCGATACTTGCCGATGGCTGGCCTTTGTTGGAAGAGAGCAGGGGTAAGGCAATTTTTGTCCTTCTCGCTGGCTCCCAGACCAGAGATCTGTACATCCAGGACCATCCCGGCCTAAAGGGCGCCCTTATGTTCACCTTGTCGGAAGAGTCCTCTGGAGAAGCTGCAATTTTTTCCCTTACGGACCCTATAGGAAGCGGCGAGGAAATCACTAGACTCGTTAGCGAGGGGTTCATCGTTCGGAGTCGTGCCGACAGCGGGGGTGAGGAAGCCGACAACAACGACACGGGAAGAAGGAATGCTGCGCTTGCAGTCGGTGCCCACAGCATCTCCACGGACTATCCAGCCAAGGTTGATGGTATCGACTACTGGGTGGATATCCCTGATGGCACGCCTAGCCGCTGTAACCCCATTGCAGCCCCATCGTGGTGCACTTCCCTGGGTATCGAGAACAATTGAGTCATGCCCTAGCTACGACCTTCAACTCTATCGCTATCGAAGTGGGNAGGGAATCCACAGCGACAGTGGTTCTAGCAGGTAGGGTTTCGGAGAAATAACCCGCGTACACCTCGTTGTAGTCGGGAAAGTCCCTCTCCATGTCGACAAGGAATACAAGGACGTCTATCACGTCCTCCAGACTAGACCCATACTCCTCCAGAATAATCTTCACGTTGTTTATCACTGAATGAGTCTGAGCCCTGATGTCGTAATCCAGTGGATTCCCCTCATTGTCCATTATGGGGCCCCCTGGAATCTCATTTGTCCCGGGCTCCCTTGGGCCCATTCCGCTCACAAAGATCAGGTCGCCTATCCTATGTAGGTGCGGGTATGCCCCAACAGCCGAAGGNCCCCCTTCCGCGATGAATGGCCCATCCTCGCTGGTAAGCTTGCCTGCNGCCTTNCTNCCCACTACGGCCCCAACCACTCCACCGACTGGCCCCCCAACAGCTACTCCTGCCGCTGCACCGAGAGCCCCTNCTGCGGAAGAAGCCAGCGANCTCCCCACCTCGTCATATATCTTCTCGACCGCATCGGTTGGTGCTGAAACGATGTCTTCGACCAGTTTCTTGCGCTTATCTTCTGGAGATAACCCTTCTTCCATCATATCGCNCCCTGATCTAGTACACTACGATCNCCNCGATAGAACTCTACATCATCTTCGTCAAACTCTTTGTCCCCGACACCACCTTCTGAAGGTGTGAGCTGAATAACTGCGCCACCAGCACCGTGAAGGGCCTCGTAAGCCAAGACCTCCCCGTCGTAGTTGTTATGCTGGCCCATCGTCGCCGCCATCCACCAAGCAGGCTTGTAGGCCACAACCTTGCTAACTCTGATTTGCCCGTGAATATCTCTGCTGAGTTGACTTATATCTTCGAGCCTACCGTCTTCAAAGAACTCGAGAATCTTCCNATTCCACTCATCATCCTTNGCCGAGTGAATCCTATCCTCCGATGGATCAATGTGTTCAGTGAACATCCTGTTGGATAGGCTTGCAACCACTACGACCGCTACCTTTCTACCTAAATGGCTAATTGCGTCCCTAGCTGCCTTGCCTAGGACGATTTGCTCTGCTCTATTCGAGTAGACGTTGCTTGAAACTATGCAAGCCGGGACTCGATTATCGGGATTGAGCAACTTCAGAGCAACAACTGACCCCGTGTCTATCGGAAAACCGTCGTATGAAACAGTTCTGGCNTGCAGNCCCCTTTCCTCGCAGAAGCCCCTGAAGCATTCTGCGAATTCTGAGTCCATNTTGAATTCGTATTCCATGGACCCNAGGAAGTGGAAGTCATCATCCACATGAGTGAATACTGGATTAGGGTGNNCCTGNATCTGNTGNCCAATTATGCTNGGCCATGTTGTAGAGTAAATCAAAATCAAGTCNGCCNCACTTTCTTCGATCCTCTCCCTGCATGTCTCGAATGCTTGTCGAAGCCTCCCCCAACCCTCGTTCTGTTCAGCCGCTAGAAGTGGGTGGGGATGGGGTGGGACATAGAGTCCGAGCCTGATATCCGGGGCTTCACTCATTTTTGCACCTCACAGAACCATGGCTCTTGTGGCTGAGTTTGGATCCCAAGCTGCTATCACGTTGCCCGTTCCAATGACTGACTGGTACCCGTAAATCTCTGCAGGATAGTCTGGCATCCCCATCGCTGACATCATCCAAGTAAGTCCACCTCCTTCTGCCTCAGCCATNGTCTGCTCGATCATCTCGGGAAGTATTCCTATGACCTCTTCCATCTTCCCATCCCTCATCATTTCAATCACTTTCATGTCCCAAACGTACTGGCTGTGGTTGTATATGTGTTCCCTGCTCATATCTTCTGGNAGAGGGGCTTCAGTCACGAAGTGCCTATGNGAGAGTGAGTGACTTGCAACCAGTACTACCCTTTTGCCNCTCTCGATTATTGCCTTCGAAACTGCCTTCCCAAGTGCCGAGGCCTGCTCATTCATGACCTCATCCGAATAGTAGTGAGTCGAACGATTGCTGCTAATCGTTACAATGGGCTTGTCCCAATCAGGATTTATCATATGGCAACTAACTATTGTCCCGTAGTCGACTCTGAAGTCCGGGTTNCTCATCATCATTGAAATGATGCCNGCTTCTTCAGCCGATCGCTGCATCGCCTCTGAAAGTTCCACNTCCACCATTATGTCGTGGTGGAATCTGAAGAGGTTGGGGAAAATAGGGTCCACGCTTATGTTCTGGAACCTCTCAAGGCCTAGGAAATGGTTTCCGATNTANGTTTGCCAATGTGGCGTAAGGACGACTATGCAGTCATAATCGATTTCTTTCAGTTTTCTCGCAAGCATGTTGTAGCCCCATCTTAGTGCTTCCCAACCCCCTTCTGAGAAAGGCTCGTTCTGCTCCGGATTCTCTGCATAAACTACGTGGGGNGGGTGTGGCGCGAGGCACCCTAGCACAACTTCTCCCTTCGCCATGAATCAGCGAGGTAGTGAAATCCAAAGAAAACCTTCCGGCTCATTTCGTAGCCTTCATTGGTGAGGATTGTGGCGGATTGTTGTGAAGTGGGACGAACCTCCTCTCTGGCCGGTCGCAGTTCCTAGCTTAGCCGGTTTCATCGCAGCATGCATCCCTCACCTAGTTTCTGGCGTTCCAAGGATTTTCGATTGGGACCTAACAACCCCATTTGCCTGTCTAGTATTTGCNAGTCTTCTATTGTNCTTCTCCCCCGAGCCAGCAGGCAGGGACTTCGAACTTATCATTGGGGCNAATATAGGGATGCTTTTCGCNTTCATCCCTCAGTTGTTTTTNTTCGTATGGTTCNTCCCAGTAATTCTATTCTGGATTTACCAATCTATGNTTGTCTGGAAGCGTAATTACCCTTCCTTCCGAGTAGGTACTTGGATTGGNATAGGGGCTGTATCCGGNCTATACATCGGCGGNCTGTTCGCTCATTTCGTCCTCTGAGAAAATNAGGCTTCCAGCGACCATCCCAATAATTGCAAATGCTGGAATGGAGGAAAAAAGAGCCGACCAAAGAAGACCTTCATCCACATACTTGATGGTGATCCTGACTTCCCCAATTCCATNATCACCTTGGTTCGTGACTAGGACGTAATGCCCATCGCTCACAGATGGGGTTTCAACTTCTTCGCGCAGAAAATCTCCTGGTCCAAGNGAGCTAGCCCCATNGCTATTCAGTGCCGACCAATCTATCCTGCCATCATTCGCGTGCTCTTCGACCATTTCTCTGTGAATCACAAGCACCTCAACAACTTCATCACCCACGTTTACCACCTCTAATTCGACAGGATGCCAAAGGCTGTGCACTTCAATTACATCGAGATTAACATCCCCGGCCCCCACCCTCATGGTTGGCGTTTGGTCATCCGTTCCTGGCCCATCAACAACTACTGCAAGCAGAATTATGGTTCCAAACACTGAGAAAATGCCTGCCATGTAGGACACCCTTTTGGTGGGAATCAGAGATCCTATGCCATTCTCTCCCAGAGTCCTGAGTTTTGGTTGGATTGTGTGAGAAAATAGAGCACAAACTAGCGCCAATATAACTCCTGGAATCACGTCGCTAATCCAGTGGATTCCCAGATACTGTATGCTGAAAAGATAGATTGGGACATTGATGGCAACGAACAAGTCGAACTCTCTATGACGCCATTCACTAATTNCTATACCTTGGNCTCTAACATGTAGTCGATTGATTATCAATAGGCCCAGAGGAATGCCAACGTGTAGGCTNGGAAAACCATTGTCCAGGGGATCGACTTCTGTGAAGAAAAATAGGTTCCATGATTCGTGATACATCAAGGCATCCATTCCTGGGATGAAAGAAGATGTAACTTCCACATTGAAGAAAAGGTAGAGNGGTACTGCTAGGATGTAGGCCACAAAGTAGTTCAGAACGGCCTTGTCGGCCATCACCTCGTCTCTGCTTAGGATGTAATACATCGGGCTGAACCAAATTAGGAATAGGTAAACGAAGAGGTAATGGAAAGAAAGCAAATCACTCAGAAGATCACTTCGGAACGTTTCTTGAACCCAAAGGGTGACCTCGCCCTCAAGACCATGTACGTAGTGAGTGTANCCNCCAACTCTCGGTTTGATGGCCTCATTATGCTGGTCAATAAACGCCTTGAAGACATACATCAGCAAATAAACTGAGATATGCCACTTGTACCCCTTCTCACGTATTTCCGTNAACAGGTCAGAAAATGNGACTCTCATCCCTGGCTCGTCCCTTGTGAGGGCCCTCTGGAAAGGAATTGTAGTCAGAAGGATTACCCCCATCACCGTCTCATAAGGTCCGAACGGCCACGCCATGACATCAGCCGATTACCTAAGTGTCATGAAAGTTACACATNTACTCTGATTTTTTCCTCNTTTAGTTGCTCCCCAACCCATAAGTCAAGTTACTTCGGGCGNATGCNATGGATGGTCACGAANTGTGGCTCTCGCAGTGCGCAAAAATGAACTTCANCCCCTCNCCGAGGATGTATNAGGAGGGTACTCGTACATCTCAGGANGCTGCAGATCANCTGGGCTGCGAGGTAGCACACATCGCCAAGTCTATTGTTTTCGAGGGNATTCATGGGGCAGTAGTNGTAATNACTTCNGGTTCGAATAGAGTCGAGAGGAAGAGGAAACTAAAGAAAATTCTTGGTTTCAAACCCGGAATGGCCAGTCCAGAGTACGTTCTCAATAGNACAGGCTTCGAGATAGGGGGCGTGCCACCATTCGGGCATACGCATCCAGTGACAGTTCTAATGGACGAGGATCTAATGGGATATGACTTGGTTTGGGGAGCAGCAGGAACGTCACAAACAGTTTTCCCAATTTCCCCTGTAGAACTCAAGAAAGTCTCCGGGGCTTTGTTGGGGGATGTGAAGCAATAGATGGGCTCACCTATCGAAGATCTGATTCTGGCCGCCTCTGCACTAAGGGACGATGCNGAATTACTATCTCAGAGATTGGTATCTGAGGGNGTTGCCGACTTCGTTTACAACCCTCTGATGTATGCCTGGGGAGTTCACGAGGAATTCATCCGCCGATCAGGCGGAGGAGGGGCAAAGTCAATCCTACTGGGGATGAATCCAGGTCCTCATGGTATGGGGCAGATGGGGATACCTTTCGCAGCCACATCGGTGGTTAGGGACCTACTAAGAATATCTGGGNTCGGAGTNGGACAGCCGAGAGNCANCCATCCAAATAGACCTGTAAACGGACTAGAACATCCCAAGGAAGAGATATCTGGAACAAGGCTCTGGGGGGTTCTTGAGGAGAGATACGGGGNCCTAGAAAAAATCTCCAATAANGTATTCATCGTGAACCATTGCCCATTGATGATACTTAATGGGNCAAGGGGGNTGAACATTACCCCTGACAAAATCAAGGGCCATGTCGTTGACGAGTTATTGGAGAGGTGTGATCAGCACCTCAGGGAGGCAGTCGGGGCGCTTGGGGCGAGGGAGGTGATTGGTATTGGGAAATACGCCCAGATCAGNGCACANAAGGCTCTAGNNGGCTCTGGCGTCCTTGTCAAGACTTGCTGGCACCCGTCCCCTGCCTCTCCNCTGGCAAATCGGAACGGAGGGGCCGATTGGAGGGCCAATATCAATTCAGTATTGCCCTGAGGTTGTTTTTGTCACACCTAATTTACTAGACAACAGTTAAGTTTCCTGTTGTATTGTCAAAACCCATGTCGGCGAAGACTACACCCGAATACCTGATTGATAACGCAGATAATTNCCCAAACGAGGCCGCNATCTCGCNNAAGGNCGAAAACGGAAACTGGGACACAACCACCTGGTCGCAGTTCAAAGACGAAGTTGTGTCTCTATCCAAGGCACTCATTGCTCATGGTTTTGAGATNGGCGACAAGCTCAGNATNTACTCGTATAACCGGAAGGAATGGTACGCCGCTTATTCGGCAGCAAACATGTGCAATGGGGCAGCAGTCGGCGTNTACCACACATGCTCGCCCGAGGAAGTTGAGTGGGTGGTTGGCAACTCGGACTCAAAGATCGTATTCGTCGGNAATAACCCTATGGACGGCGGGGACACTGGTAAGATGTGCTCCCATCGATTGCACGAGGCTCTCCCATCGCTCGACAAGGTTGAGGTCGTCGTTGTTATGGATGGGGTCGAAATGCCTGATCATCCGAAAGCCGTAAACTGGNGCGATTTCATGTCAGCTGGAAGCGAAGTTAACGAATCAGATGTGATGGAGAGGCTTTCAAGTATTCAACCAGACGATACGGCATCGCTGATCTACACCTCCGGCACTACGGGGAACCCNAAGGGCGTNGAGCTAACACACGACAACTTCGAGGCAGAAATAGCGGGNGTGTCCGCAATAGCCAAGTTCAAACAGGGCGATGGTTATGTTTCGTGGCTNCCATGNGCGCACGTTTTCGGGCAGCTAGCCGACAACCACATCTGGATTAGGGACGCAATGCACATGCGTGTGGTCAGCAATCCACTTGAGTCGATAGATTACGCCAAGGAGGTCGAACCATCATTATTCATCGGAGTCCCCAGGATTTACGAGAAGGTCTATTCGAACCTGGTAGCCGGTCTAGGCAGCAAGGTTGGATGGCTGAATCTTCCAATTCTGAAAGGCATTGTAAGGAAGAAGGCCAAGCAGAAGATAGGGTTTTCCAATCTGACTTATGCCATTACAGGCGCCGCTCCAATCAATCCCGATATTCTCCACCTATTCCACAAGTTGGACATTCCACTTTTCGAAGGATACGGAATGACGGAGACCACAGCAGGGGCCACAATTGGTTACAAGGACAATAACAAAATCGGCACTGTCGGGAAGCCATTCGTCGGAGAAATCAGGATTCACAACCCCAACGAGAAGGGGGATGGNGAGATTCAGTTTCGTGGCAGACACATCATGAAGGGATATTACAACAACCCAGAAGCNACTGCTGAGACGATGACCGAAGACGGTTGGCTAAAGTCGGGCGATCTAGGTCGCGAAGATTCACAGGGTTACATCAGCGTAACCGGCCGAATCAAGGAGATNTACGTGAGTTCAGCAGGGAAGAACATCGCCCCCCTAGTAATTGAAGAGACAATGAAGTCGATNCCCCTTGTTTCCCAATGTATGCTAATTGGTGACAACAGGAAGTACTGCAGCGCACTCTTCACACTGGACGTCAGCGTGATTCTCAGAGACAAGCACGGCATGGATGGGGCCAAGGTGCCCAAGGANCCNGCNGAGCAGTTGGCAAAGCTGAAGGAATTCGGTCACGAACTTAGCGAGTACACAGATAGTCCGGAGATTTACGCAGAGATTCAGGATCANGTTGACAGACTAAACGGGCAATTTTCCAACCCAGAGCAACTGAAGAAGTTCACTATTCTACCAAGGGATCTCAGCGTTGATCATGGAGAATTAACTCCCACCCTGAAGATTCGGAGGATACAGATCAGGGAAAACTGGGCCGATGAGATCGAGGCAATGTACGCAGACGCTTAGTCCGGTGAAGTAATGGAACTCAGTGCCTGGGTGGCTTTAGCCACGGTTTTTTCTCTCGGCGCAATGAGTCCCGGACCATCTTTGGCAGTCGTCCTGAGGAATACTATGGCAGGAGGCAGGAGGCAAGGAGTTTCAACTGGGATTGGGCATGGAATAGGATTTGGGATNTACGCCTTTCTTGCAGCTTTGGGCATTGCTACGGCTCTTTCGGCAGACGAGAGGGTGGAACTGGTTCTGAGGTGGGGCGGGGTGGGGATTCTCCTTTGGCTTGGAGCAACTTTCCTGCGACACGCCTCGAGCGGGCCTAATCAGGAACCTCTTTCTGAGGAGTCTCAAATCTCTTCTGATCGGGTCGGTTTCATCCAAGGTTTCTCTATCGCCTTGCTAAATCCNAAGATTCTTGCTTGGATGCTGGCCCTTTACGCGCCTTTCATCGAAGCAGACTCCCCCATTGAGACTCTACTTGGCATGGGCCTACTCGGTATGGCCATAGATGGNACATGGTACGTCACNGTAGCAACCGTTCTAACTTCGGGTAATCGGATAGAGCNACTAAGGTCGAAGGCCCATCTTATCGACGGAGCGATGGGTCTTGTCATGTTCTTTTTTGCCTATATTTTGGCCATGGGTTGGTAGGTCAAACACCGAAAACAGCCACTAAGAAAATGAACAAAATTAGGAAGCAAGCACCGGGAACTGCCACCATCGATGTCAGAACCCCATAGGCGAAGTACTTGTTACCCTTCACGAAACCCCAGACAGTACAACCAATCNCAGTAACNGGCCAGATTGCAAATGTNAGGAANATGAANATATCTTCCAAAGGTCCTGTCTGGCCCACCGNNTCTGCAATATTCATCATAATGAAAGAAATTNCCCANGTTGCAAAGGGAACGAGAATGAGNCCTATTGCGAACCATGCACCGTTNGACATNCCCTTATCTATTGGGGGNGAACTCTCGCCCAGGACTNCAACGTCTCCCTCTTGGAAGGGGNCAACTTCTCCACTAAGTAGTNGGGAATTCGNAGNNCCCTCCGTATTTTCTGCACCGGGGNCCTCNCCCGTACCCGGCAAAATTTCCACTGACTCCGGCCTCTCGTCCACATTATATCGCACGGATTACTAGTCTTGAACAATNTCCNGGAAACCCTCAATACTCGNAACTCAGCAGTCAACGCATTCTTGTGGAATCATGTATTCGGCTTGACGTGGGCGATANCTCAGGCAGCAGTTCGGCAGATGNCTCGATAACATCTTCGGGNGGGAAAATGCCNATACGGGTGATTACTGCAGCTGCCATCTTCGATGGTCATGATGCAGCGATAGGGATTTTCCGAAGAATCCTGCAGAGTCAAGGATGCGAGGTGATTCACCTCGGGCATGATAGGGGNGCTGATGAAGTTGCAAATGCTGCAATTCAGGAGGATGCTCATGCAATCGCAATCACCTCNTACCANGGNGGCGCAGTAGAGATGTTCACCCACACCAAGGAGATACTCGAAGATAGTGGCTTTGGGCATGTTTTCTTGTTCGGAGGGGGTGGGGGGACTATCCTCCCTCATGAGATTGAACACCTCAGCAGTAAGGGAATTTCCAGGATATATTCTCCGGATGACGGGAGGGATCTGGGACTGGTCGGGATGGTCAGGGATGCAATGCAAGTGGCCTCGGAAGTCGATCTTCTGGAACAATCTAGATTCGACGCAATAGGGGAGTCGGTAGATGCCGACCAGCATAGCAAAGTTTCCTTACTTCTAACTATGGCCGAGAACTCCGATCAAGAGCATTTCTATGATGCCCTCTCTANGGCTCGTTCCAGGGCACCTGAAGAAGGGTGCCCAGTAGTTGGCATAACTGGAACGGGNGGGGCGGGCAAGTCAAGCCTGATGGATGAGGTAATGCTGAGGATTCGCAGAGATAATCCCGATGCCAGGGTGGCCCTGCTGGCCACAGATCCAACTAGGAAGAAGACAGGAGGGGCACTTCTTGGCGACCGAATTAGGATGAATTCTCTTTCCGATCCAAAGTTGTTCATGAGGTCTTTCGCTAGTAGAGGAAGCGGAAAGGAAATCGCCGATTGCATTGATAGAGCGGTAGAGGTCTGCAAGGCCGTAGGATTCGACTTGATCCTCGTGGAGACCAGTGGAATTGGTCAAGGGAATGACGCAATCACCGAAGTCGCCGACACCTCGATTTATGTCACTACGAGGGAGTATGGCGCACCAAGTCAGTTGGAGAAGCTAGCCGCCCTNGATTTCGCTGACATAGTAGTTCTGAATAAGTTCGATAGNCCAGGCGCNGANGACGCACTAACAGAGATTCGTAAGCAGTTCCTTAGGAATCGCGAGGCNTTCGACGAGAGCCCCGAATCAATGCCNGTAGTACCAACCATTGCAAGTCAGTTTGCCGATGCAGGGGTAGATCGCCTTTGGGAGTCCATTTCCAGACTTCTCAACGACCGATTCGGAACAAAATTCTCCGCCAGCGAACCTCGAATGGGCCCGGATGGACTCCCGTCTCGTGATGCTCCAATACCCCCGGAACGCCAGGGCTACCTTGCCGAAGTTGCCGCTACTGTGAGGGACTACCACCAGAGGTCCGAAGATGTTGCCAGATCCGTACGCATAGTTCAGCAACTTGAAGCATCAGCCAAACTTCTCGAATCCTCTGGGAAGGGCGACACTCAGAGAGATTTGAAAGAAGAGGCGAATGAGATAAGGAACACAATCCCAGATTCAGTATGGAATTCGCTATCCGAGTTCGACTCCATGGCGAAATCATATCGCTCTGGCCAGGCAAGCTACACAGTACGCGGAAAGGAGATACCAGTCAAGACAACACATGAGACTCTCTCGGGGACTAGAGTTCCCAGGGTAGCCCTCCCTACTACCAAGGATTGGGGGGAAAAGGTAATCTGGATCAGAAAGGAGAATGNACCCGGCTCTNTCCCCTACACAGGAGGAGTATTCCCATTCAGGAGGGAGGANGAACTTCCAGTTCGGATGTTCGCNGGTGAGGGGAGTGCNGAGAGAACAAACAAGCGNTATCATTTCTTGTCCAAGGACCAACCATTCAACAGGCTATCNGTTGCATTCGACTCCCCAAGTCTGTATGGCAACGACCCTCAAGAAAGACTGGATATTTTCGGCAAGGTCTGTGAGTCGGGAGTCAGCATCAGCACAGTAGATGAGATGGACCGACTATTCGAGGGGTTTGATCTTTGTTCGCCCAATACCTCGGTCAGCATGACGATCAATGGCAATTACTGGTGGCATCTCGCAGCATTCTTCAACGTAGCAATCAGGCAACAGACAAGAAAATTCGTAGAGGATAATGGGAGGCAGCCCAATGATGCGGAATCTGACGAGATCAGGACACTAGCACTGTCTAGCGTAAGAGGAACTGTACAGGCAGACCAATTGAAGGAGGCAATGGGACAGAACACACTTGTCTTCAACCTAGACACCGCACTAAGGATGATGGGGGACGTAGCTGAGTTCTACGTTAATAATGGAGTTCGTAACCATTACTTTGTTAGTATTAGCGGATATCATATTGACGAGGCAGGAGCAAACCCAATCACTCAAGCTGCACTAACTCTCTCAAATGGATTAACCTATGTTGAGCTTTTCAAGGCCAGAGGGCTTGATCCTGATAAGTTTCTAAGGAATTTCTCATGGTTCTTCTCCAATGGGATGGATCCAGAATATGCAGTCATTGGAAGAGTTTCTAGGAGAATTTGGGCTATTGCTATGCGAGATCTATATGGGGTGGGGGAGAGGGGGCAGAAGCTAAAGTACCACATTCAGAGCAGCGGGCGATCACTCCACTCCCAGGAATTCACTTGGAACGACTATCGAACAACCTTGCAGGCACTTTACGCCCTTGCTGACAATGCCAATAGCCTGCACACAAATAGTCGAGACGAGGCCTTCGGAACTCCCACAGAGGATACAGTCAGGGACGCTGTTGCCATCCAGTTGATCTTAGCGAAGGAATACGGGTGGCTCCGAAATGAGAATCCTCTGCAGGGCTCTTTCTTAGCCGATTTCTTAACGGATGAAGTCGAAGAGAAGGTCCTCCAAATTTTCGAAGAGATGCACAGCAGGGGCGGGGTTCTTGGCTCATTAGAGGTAAACTACCAGCGAAATCGGATTCAGGATGAAGGAATGCTGTACGAGCACCGTAAGCACACAGGAGAGACCCCAATCGTAGGAGTCAATACATTCACAGATCCAGACTCGGGAACCTCATCAGCCGAAGAATTTGACATCGATGTGACAAGGTCCGACGAATCTGAGAAGAATTTGGTGATAATGCGCAATAGGGAGTTCAAGGAGTCTCACTCGGAAGATTCTGCGAAAGGCCTGAAGAAACTAAAGCAAGTAGCCAGAGAGGGTGGAAACCTGTTTGATGTGATGATGGAAATCGTCGAACACTGTTCGGTGGGCCAAGTCACACAAGCCCTATTCGAGAGCGGCGGGAAATTTCGAAGGAACATGTAAACTATGATTTCCGTGGATTTTTCCATATACTGCCCTAATTCGTATCGGTAATCGCTCCACTGCCTCAATGTTCATAACCTCAAATGGAACGACTGGCGTCGTTGTCGGCGATATATTTCCCGGTGACTGAGGTGAAGGGATGCATCTAGTCAGAATAGAAGTAGAGAACTTCAAGTCGTTTGGCGGCGATACGACAATTCCATTTGAAGAGGGTTTCACCGCAATCACAGGTCCAAATGGAAGTGGCAAATCCAACTGCGGGGATGCCATAGGATTCGTTCTTGGCCCCAAGTCTACTCGAACTCTCAGGGCATCCAATGTATCTGAACTAATTTTCAACGGTGGGAAGACCGGAAGCCCCGCGAAGCACATGTCAGCCACCCTGGTGTTCAGCAACACTCCTGAGGTCGGAGGCAGGAGAAGGCTACGTTCAGACTCTGATGAGGTTTCTTTCACTAGATCGGTTCGTCTAAACAGGAAGGGCGATCCAGTAACATCCTACAGAATCAATGGCAATCCTACCACTGCAACCGAGATGCGCAGAATCCTCTCCGAAGCAGGACTGAGGGGTGACGGATACAATGTTGTTCTTCAAGGGGATGTAACAAATCTTGCAACCATGACTCCACACAAGAGGAGAGGTGTACTCGAGGAGGTAGCAGGGGTCACGGCATATGACGAGGAGATAAGGAAGGCCAACACGCAGCGAAAGCACGTGGAAAGCAGCATTGAGACAATAGATATCTTTGAGGCAGATCAGAAGGGGCGTCTGAAGGAATTGGAAAAGGAGCGGGAGCAGGCCCTGAAGTTTAGGGACCTAAAGGAGGAGACAGACCTAGCTCGGTTGACCTTGGAACAATCTAGGCACAGGAACAGACAGGGCGAGGTGGCACTACTTTCTGACGAGAGGTCGAATTACATTTCAAGGGAGAAAGAACTCTCCGAGGAAATGCTGGATTCTAGTAGAAGCCTAGACGATTTCGACAAGCAACTAGTAATCCTGAGCAGGGAACTAGAAGGTGTTCTGGGCGGTGATGCCAAGAGTGTCATAGACAAGATTCGACAACACGAGATAGAACTAGAGACCGCTGCAGACAGAATTGGAGATCACAAACGCTCTATCGAGAGGGCAGCGAGTGAGTTGGAAATTCTGGAGAGCGAGAGAGAGGGTGCGGACCAAGCTCGCTCCCAGGCTGAGGAGTTAATCTCCAAAATGCACCGATCTGTATCAGAATCCAAAGCCTCCCTGAAGATGGCCGCGAAGAATGAGGAAGATGCTAGGAAGGCAATCCAGTCGGGGGACAAGCATGGAAGAGACCTGAACAGAAAACTCGGGAAGGCCACAGAGGACGAACAAAACGCCAATTCTACATACTCCCAAGCCCAACTAGATTACGACAGGGCACACCAGACATCTCAAATCGCTTCGGAGAAACTTGCAGATCTGGAGCACGCTTTCGAATCTGCAGAGCTAGAGAGAGACGACCATTCCTTAGTGGGGGAAGATCTTGAAGGATCCAGCCCAAAGGCCAGTAGGGAGTCCTTGGCTAATGAGCTAATGAGACTCCAGAAGCAGGAGAGGTCACTAGTCGATGATAGAGACAGGGCTGAGTCAAAGTTGAGGCATGCCCAGATGGGCCTAGCGAAGGCCAAGGCTAGGATGGAGGCAAGGTCTAGCACTCCTGGCTCAGCCCACACTCTAGCGGCACTTTCCAAGCTGAGGGAGAGTGGTGAGATTCACGGCATACTTGGGACACTTGGGGAGTTGGCCACACCTAAGGACCCCTCGCATGAGGAAGCACTGGCTTTCGCATTCGGGGGAGGCCTTAGAAGCATTGTAGTCACCTCAGACCACGTAGCTGCGAAGTGCATTTCGTGGCTAAGGAAGAACGGAGGCGGAAGAGCTACTTTCCTGCCACTGAACAAACTCTCAGTTTCTAGGCCCCAGGGCCGAACTCTGTTAGTGGCTAGACATCCGGGGGTTGTCGGTTTCGTCCACGACCTGCTGGAATTCGATCCCAGTGTCGAAACTGCAGTTCGCTATGCTGGAAGGAACACTCTGGTGGTCGAGTCAATGGACGTCGCTAGGGAGAACATGGGCGGGGTTCGAATGGTTACTCTGGACGGGGCCGTCATTGAGAGCTCTGGCGCCATGACTGGCGGGTCTTCTTCGAAGAAAGATCGCCCCAGGTTCGACGGATCCGGTTCTGGAAGTTCTGGAATTGAAAGAATGGAGATGGCAGTACAAGAGGCAGATCTCCTTTTCACGACAGTTGACGGGGCCCTAAGGGATCTTCGAAGGAATCAGCAGGAACTTAGGGACGAAATCCACGGTCTCGACAACGATGACCACTCCGTGAGGATTAGGAACTGGAAGGCAGATATGAAGAGGGCCGAAAAGACGCTCGAGGAGATCAAATCGAAACTCAAGGCAGCAAACTTTGAACTCGTAAAATGCGAGGAAGAGAAGTCACGCCTTTTGGGGATCCTAGACGAGGCAAGATTGGCAATGGAATCCGCATCCGATGCCCGATTAAAAGCAGCAGAAGAACTCCAGAGTCACACTCCGGATCACCTCTCAGATAAACTCAGGGACGCAGAGAGGGCCAGGACTGACGCAGAGAGGACTCGTGTAATGTCCGAGGCATCCATAGAAACATCCACCCAACAACTGAGGATTCTAGTAGACAGGGTAGCCGAATTGGACAGACAGGCAAAGTCCCAGAATGACTCCATCTCCAAGTCAGAAGGGGACATTTCCGAGTTGAATTCAATCATCAGGAAATCTGAATCGGAACTGGTCGAACTTCGAGAGCAGGCTTCCCAATTCGACGAGGAGCAGAGGATTCTCAACGACAAGAGGGACCAGATAGTAGAGGAGAGGGCCAGCCTGAGGGCTCATCTGGAGAGGATTTCGCAAGAGAAGCAGAATATCTCCGGAAGACTGGAAGAACTCAATGTACAAATCAAGCAGAGGCGCGATGCCCTGGACGAGATTGTAGCCGAATTAGAGGCGGCAGGAATACCAATCCCACCAGAAGACACGCAACTGCCAACAGTCGTGGAGGCGGAGCGGAGCGTGCAGGGGCTCGAGCGCCGCCTCCGCGCACTCGGGGACGTCAATATGCTAGCAATAGAGCAATATGACGCTGCCACATCAAGAATCTCCGATCTGATTGCGGATGGAAAACTGCTGAGAAAGAGGAGAGACGAACTATCCACAATCTCTGATCAGTTAGAGGATGAACGCAAGACACGTCTGCTAAACGTCTTCACTCACGTCAACAACAATTTCCGCAGGGTGTACGAGATTTTGCAACCTACCGGGAAGGGTGAGCTGAAACTCGAAAACACGGAAAATCCCTTCGAAGGGGGGCTGGAGATGGCATGCGTTCCACCCGGGAAGAGTCAGAACACTAGGAGGACCGCACTTTCCGGAGGGGAGAAGTCAATGGCAGCGCTTGCACTGATTTTTGCAATACAGGACTACGAACCAAGTCCTTTCTATTATTTCGATGAAGTTGATCAGAACTTGGATCCCTTCAACTCTGAGAAGATAGCCGCACTGTGCCGGATGAGGAGCGGCATGGCCCAGTTCATCATGGTCACTCTTAGGAAGGTCAGCCTAACTTTGGCGGACCACCACATTGGAATTACTCACGCAGGAAACGGTTGCAGCCAGAGAATCACTGACTTTGACAGGGCAGCCGCCCTAGACCTTAGCGAAGAGATCGAGGCTGAGGAGAAGGCTAGGAAGGCTTCGGAGGAAGAAAAGGAATCAATGCCGGAACTACCATCTCCCGAGGAAATGCCCAGAACTCCAGAACCACTTCCTACGCCTTCCAGCCTAGGTGGACTGGCAGATAGGGCAGGAGTCGAAGCTTCCGTCGAAGACCTACGGGAAGAAGAAAATGGGGATTTGCAGGGATTAAGGGAGAGGACTGGTGAGGTCTCCGAGGACCTCGTGGAAAACCAGATCTCCGATCCAATCGACGAAGAATCTGCAATAATAACTCAGGAATTAGGATCCAAGGAGGAATTACATTGATCTTCGGCGAGCAGATGAGGGATGATGTTGTCCTGCGTCTGCTGGAGGGCGAGCCAGATTTGCAAACTAGTAAATTTCTTGACAGACTTATGGAACTCTCAACTCTGGAGGAAGCGGAGCACCAGTTTCTTGTAGACCCCTTCGATAGATCTGTCGCACTTGTTTTNCAGATGTTCCAGTCTAGTGACCTCGATCCTTGGGACGTTGACCTATCCAATTTCATCGAGATGTTCAATGATAGNATCGAGAAGGCAGAAAATATCGATCTCCCNTCCTGNGGTAGGATGATTAGGATGGCATGGNCTATCCTACGTGGCCAAGCCAACTCACTCATCGATCGNCAGGAAAGGTCCATCGAGTTCGAAGAGGACTCCGAGTGGGACTTCGAAGTTGGTTGGGAGGCAGACTTCGACGACGCAGAGTANAACTTCTCACTTGGGGTAATGACGGGTGCTGCTGACGACGCGCTCCCTTCTATTTTCGAGGGNCGTATCCATCGAGAAGAGGGTCGCCCAGTNACNCTCGGAGAGTTGCTNATCGGCCTTCAGGATGCTAGCAGGATAGCGGAGGAACAGAGNACACGCGAAAGGATTGCCAAGGAGAGGAGAGANGCNCAGGTNAGGGCAAGAAANCGATTTAGTGGGAGCCTTCACGTGGAAGATCTAGAAGGCGACCTGAAGAGGACCTGGGAGGCTCTGAAGANTAGATCCAGTGCTTCTGAATCCACTTGCCTCAGAGAGGTTGCAGCCGAGCTCAACAAGATATCTATGGTCGCAGGAGTAGAGGAAAAAGATGCCAAGACCGAGTCTCAAGTTACTGCCTTCGTATCCACTCTTTTCCTGACAAACAGGGGCTACATCTCACTGAATCAGGAGGANGGCTACAACGGGCGAATCGTCCTCGAGGATCTTTGGAGGCAGTCAATGAACTATGATCAATTGACTCAGAAGCTTCACCCCAAATCCGAGACTATGGAGGCTAAAAATGCCTGAACCCCCACTAACTACCGTCCTCGAGGCTATCCTCTTCGGTGCCGGCCGTTCAATGTCTCTGGAAGAACTTTCAGAAATGCTGGGTGAACCGAAAGGTGTGATACACGTAGCCCTATCTAATTTAAGGAAAACCATCGACCTNAGGGAAGACTCTGCATTGCAATTAACAGATGTNTCTGGAAGGTGGATTTTCGAGGTTAGGCCGGAACTATCTTCTTTCTTGCCGGAGACATTTAGAGCCGATATCCCTCAAAGACTCCTTCCAGCTGCAGCCCTAATTGCATATCATCAGCCAATGCCCCAGTCTAGGCTAGTCGACATGCTCGGTCAAAGNGCCTACGANCACGTTCGCGATCTGGCCACTAGAGGGCTCGTCGACAGAAGAAGGGACGGCCTAACCAGGCGNCTCACAACTACCAGAAGGTTCGCTGAGTACTTTGGCTGTCCNGAGGTAGAATACCGAAAGGTCCGCGCTTGGTTCAGGGAAGAAGCCAACAAAATGGGGCTTTCCAGCGCAGAACTCGCCGCATCATTGGCNCCAGAAGAGCAGATGGTGATATCGGANTTCATAGAAAANGATGGCCAAGAGGTCGAGGTAGAATAGAATTTNAGAGNCTCAGTTTCGAGAAATCTTATCATANAGAAGGGCAACTTCCAGAAGAACTAGCATGGGNCCNCCCACTAGGAAAAGTGAGATCGGATCTGGAGGGGAAATTAGTGCNCCCAACAGTAGAGCCAAGAACCAAATTCCGCCTCTGTTCGATTCAATCATTTCCCTTTCGATTATGCCTGCTTTCAGCATTACAACTGCAACAACTGGAACTTGGAAGCACAATGCCGAGGAGAAATATAGTCCAGTCACGAATCCGGCCCAAGATTGTAATTGCCATGTTGACTGTAGGCCAGATGAAGAAGTGTCATTAGCCAGATATTCCAGTAGGAATGGNATCAGAATGTTATGTGCATAGGACAAACCTAGTATGCCCAGAATTAAGGCCGAAAATAATGACCCCATCGCTCCAAATTTTCCAAANCCGCCTGAGGCATTACTTACTGNTTCGGATAANNNACTCTTGCCTATCCATGAGAGATCTAGAATGATCATCAAAATTGTTACCCCGATTGCTATCTGTCCCGCAATCCGTAACTGTAACAATATCATCTCCATNGGTTGAAGTATTATCACCTCGACTCCTTCAGGCACAAATCCATCCGAAGAAAGGAGCCATTCGATAATCACTTCAGCAGCAGGGTATCCGCCTATAAAACAAACAAAGAAGACGGCTATATACAGCTTACTACGAGCCTGCAAATGAGAAAATAGACGACTCCNACCAACCCTGTCTATGAGTCCGAGCAAACCGTCTTCCATGACTCTGGATGGGCATCTCATTGGTGAATTCATCGATTGAAGATTACGCCTTCTTGAGAATTATTGTCAGTAGATCTCCGTCCTTAAGGAGGTGGTCTAGACCAACCCTCTGCCAGTCAAATTTGGCACTAGGGCCCTTGACCCTCGCGTATCTGAACTTCCTCAGGAAATCCCTGTGGAGTTTAGCACAAACATCCCTGACAGTTGACGTGTCCTTCACAATTAGGGGCTCAATTAAGTCNGCTTCCTGGCCTTGCGGCTTGAGGAAAATCGACATGAAACCAAGATTGTCAAAAATGAAGTCCTTCATCTCCTCGATTCCTTCCCCAGTCTTCGCCGAGACGTTCAGTATCGGCCAATCTTCTGGCAACTCACTGTGGGCTCTTCTCAGGTCCTCTTTGTTGGCCAAGTCTATTTTATTGANNACAACTACCGATCTATTGTATACTCTGTTTCCCGCGAGAGTGTCNACGATGTGATCATCTGTCACGTCAGTCCTTAGGGTTACGGTNGCAGAAACAATTCCGAAACTCCTCACTATCAATTGAATCTCTTCNTCTGTAAGNTTCGTCTGCTCNAGCGTAGAGCGCACTTCTATCCCGCCCCTTTTTGTTCTGGAGATGAAAACCTGCGGAGGATTCTGATTCAGTCTCATTCCAGACTTCCAAAGTTCATTATCGAGGACTTGGAAGTGAGATTTCTGAAATGGATCAATGACATACAGCACCATATCTGAGCCTCTAATGACATTCAGGATCTCTTTCCCCCTCCCTTTCCCCTCTGAGGCACCTTTGATCAGTCCTGGCAAGTCTAGAATCTGGATCCTCGCCCCTCTGTGTTCCATTACTCCCGGGATGCAAGTTAGAGTGGTGAAAGCAAAGTNCCCGGTCTCCGANTCTACTTCCGTAAGCTGGGAAATCAAGCTGGACTTACCAACACTGGGAAAACCAACAAGAGCCACCGAGGCNTCNCCTGACTTCTTAANCTCNAATCCTTGAGATCCTCCGCTGGATCTTGAATGAGCTTGAGCCTTTTCTTTTCGTTGCCTCAATGCCGCTATTTTTGCCTTTAATTTGCCTATGTGGCCTTGGGTCGCTTTGTTATATTTGGTTTTGGAGATCTCTTCCTCAAGGGACTTGATTTGCTCNTCAATAGTTGCCATCTTTGACCTCACNCCCGATATCTTTCTNCNTCAAGGCGTAGTCCCACATTCTTGAATACGGTGGCAAGTTTTCACCTGAACTGCACAAGCGAGGGTATTTGGATGCCGCCNCCCCATGGGATGCATGGTCGACGTCATGCTCGATCTTGTTGACCCCAAATCCTTTACAGAGATTATTGAAATGCCCTTGAGTGAAATTTATTCGGGAATGGAGGNACGCTCCCTAAGNCAATTCAGNCCGGANCATGATAGAAATTTCCACAGAGAATTTGATGCCGATCTGGAGGGTGAAATTTTGGACTTAATTGATCGATTCGACGATCTGAAGGCCCCACTGCCTCCAATAAATGTAATTTCGGAATCTGCGGTTAGCCTAGGAGTCTTACTGGCCAAGTGGTCCTCAGTTGCACAGTGGAGGTGCTGGGAGGCTCGCCTTTTCTTATATGTGGAGCCTCATTTGGCGGAAACCGTCCCCAGCTCCGAAGATTTCCTTTCTCCAGAAATCTGGCATCGGTTCTCCGATGCTCTGTCGAACACTGACAGGCTGTCCTATTCCGAGTCCGTAGTGTTGGATTGGATGTCTAGAAGGGAGGAAATGGGGGAGACAATGGAACCATCGGAAGACCCAAGGATCCTCCCCACCATGGAATCTCATCGAAAATTGAGTGAGACCCTTTTCTCGATCGTAGAAAAGTCCAGGACGTCCAATCACCAACTCCTCTTGGGCAGGGAGTTCCTGGAGGGAAAGGAATGGAGTCTAGGCAGTTCGAAGCTCTCCAATTTTTGGGGGCTTTGATCTGACTGANCTGCCTCTCTTNCCNCCACCCCCAAAAAATCCTCCCGATCCGGGGCTGGTCGTTCTTGGTAGATTCCAACCATTTCATCGGGGTCATGCTTTGTTGATTGAAGCCGCTGAAAGTTGGCGAGAATCAAATGCNCCCCAAAAGCACCTGATNATTGCCATAGGGTCTTCGAACCAACCCGAGTCAATTAGAAATCCCTGGTCTTCCAAGGAAAGGAGGGNGATGCTAGAGAGTTGGCTAAATCAGCAAGATATTTCTGCTCAAATTGTTGAAATCCCCGATATTGAGGACCCTCCTAATTGGGTATCACATGCCGAAANGTATCACGGACATCCAGGAATCCTGTTCACCACAGATTCGAACTCCATGGAACTCTACAATTCATCCAATTGGCCCGTAATTGTGGGGGATTTAGAGAATCGTAAGATGTTCGAAGGGTGGAGGGTTAGGGCCACTGCTAGAATGGTGTCGACTATTTCGGAGGAAGAAGCAATCAGAGAGGTGCTGTCNCCCTCGGTCCCAAATTCAGTGATTTCCACTTTACTGGAAAACGACTATCTAAGGAGGCTTGCATTCCTTGGAGAGGGAGGGGAGCCCGTAGGTTGATGGAATTATACCACATTACGCTTCTTCATTGACCATGCAAAAATCAGCAATATTGCAACTGCTATCCCCAGAAGTGCCCCCAAGCTTCCCAGAATCATTTTTTTTCCTCCTTCCGATTTTACTCCAATTTCAGGATTCCCCTCGTCGACAAAATCTTCCGAATATGTGCACTCCTCTACTTCTTCAGCTTCCGAATTGTAATTACTAGCATCGGGATCCATGCACCCTCCCACAAAATATACGCAAGAACCGTCATCTTCGTTCGCAGATGGATTGAAATTTTTCGCTTCCGTATCCGTACAACCTACTATTGAAAGCAACTCATTGCTTTCATTCAACACTTCTTCATCATTCATCATGCATCCCCCATTATCAAAAATTGCATTAGAATCGTGGTTCAAGGCTTCTGATGCCGTACATCCTATTCGATGCGGCTCTGGCATCGAAAAATTCCAACTTATCCCTGCCTTCCAAGGAGTCTGGTCAGNGGAAGAATAAGCTCCCGCCCCNATCAAATCTATTTCACTCCCNGGAATTGGTCGAAAGTCGAGTCCAAGGGGNTCCGTCAGCTGNGAAAATACACTTTCCCCATTGTTCNCTTCATCGTAGCCGTTCCAGTTGTTGAACTGGATACTGTCATTCCCTGGAAGTGGATACGATGAATTTGAGTTTCTCCGATGTGCCGCTATTCTGTCTGCGGCGTTGGATGCAACTGTAGAATTTCCATTCCCCCATCCTCCCTCGTGGAGGACAATCATGTGGTTGTAGTCAGAAACNGCCTCGCCANATACTGTATTGTTACTCGCATTGTGNAAATCCCCTTTCATCATTATTCCGCCCTTGATGTTCCAAAGCACATTGTGGTGAATTGTTGCATTCCTNCCTCTGTTGTCCTGTTCTGTCGCGGGGCCGTCCATCCTAATGCCGTACTTTTCAGTGTCATGGATCCAATTGTATGATATTTCAGCACCATCCTGCTCAGCCATCATCATTTGGACAACCGCNCCATCAGTCTGTAGAAGTCCAGTATCATATGCCCGAATNCCCTTCACAGTCGGCGCGTCTCCGATTGATATTGTAGCAGACGCCCCAGTCCTGTGGACTGTGTTTCCAACAAATTGGTTATCCCTGCCGCCGAGGTAAAATGTGGTCATTAGGCCCGGCAGATCAGAAACGGACCAGTCTATGTGGTAGAAGTAGGAGTTCTTTATGCTGTTGTTGTTGTTATGCAAATCGCCACCGTGCATTTCAATGGCACACCCATCAGTGTANAGAAAAGCCGAAGATTCAATCATGCATTGTTTGCAGCGATCCATCCGCGAAACCCATCTCTCCCCATCATCCTCTCCCGAAACCCCCAGCCCTCTTTTGGAAGTACTAGGGTATAGTAGAATCGAGTNATTCACCAAGCAGCCTGTACATTCATAGAACTTGAATGTCGTTCCAAAGAAATCGATTCCATCCAATGTGACGAAATCAGAGTCACTAACGTTNATGGCGAATGCTTGNGTTTTCACCCTAATGTCCAGAATGTTAGCGTCTTGACCATCGGGNGGGAGGAAGTAGAGCCGTTGCAATTCCTTGTCGAAGAACCATTCTCCCGCGCTGTCAATAAACTCCAACTTGCCCTCAAGGAAGTATGCGTGATGCTTCGTCTTCCAACCAGGCACTTCTTCGAAAGTAATTTTGGAATAAGTTCTGTCATAGGTTTCCACCGCTCTACTCCAAGTCTTGAATGATCCCACGTTAAGAATCGCAGTTGCTCCCACTGGATCTATGCCACTAAGATTCAGCCCCTGATGCCCTCCCTCTATCGCGCCTGNATCAATCAATTCGCCGTTGGAATACTCGTTNCCNCCCTGNGTGATTNTNCCATGAGCCCAGTTGTGACTCCGGTTGAACACAGATCCNTCGCTAAAATTAGCATTTGGCCACCTCGCAGGCACCTGCTCCTCGTAGTCAAGAAAGAGTTGCCATGCATCCAGCCCAAGGTCGACGAACTGTACCCCTCCAGAATGCTGACTCCAGCTTTTCTGAAGATCCTGCTTAATGCTTCTGGTGCCATCAAGAACTACCCTATCGCCTTCAGCCGCCCTAATTGTCAACCCATCCTTGTTTGAAATGGTTATTTCTTCATAGTATGAACCGGAGTGCACAATAATTTCGTCCCCAGCAACCGCTTCTTCTACCGCCGCAGAAATCGTCGCGAACGGGCACATTTCAGATCCCGAGAAGGAATCACTTCCATTCAGGATATCAACGTGAATTATGGATACTTGGGTTCTATTCGTGGAATCGCATTCTGGCAAACTATTCGCATATGCATCCGATTGTCGAAACTCGTTGTTTCGGGNTTTTNCATCGAAACCACTTGAAAACGATTGGGACAACAAGACCAAAACTACTACGAATGTACCAAGGAGAAGGTGNCGACTCATTCTACAAACNCCCTGAAACTGCATAGCGGGNCAGATTTCGATATTTCCCCCAATCACCACAAAATAGCATTGGAACCCCAAGCAAGTCCTCCTCCGAAAGCTACAGTAATAACCAGNTCCCCTCTATTTACCATTCCCTTTTCAACTGCTTCTTTAAGCGCAATCGGGACACTAGCACCGGCCGTATTTCCGTATTGCTGCATATTTGTGTAGGTCTTGCTCATTGGCAAACCAAGCTTCTTCATCCCAGACTCAACTATTCTNAGNTTGGCTTGGTGGGGGATGATCATATCGACTTCNGATAAATCTCGATCAATCTTTTCCAAAATTTTCCTTACAGCCTGTGGAAAGGCCTCCACAGCAAAATCCCAGACAGCCCTGCCATCCATCTGGAAGTACTGGTCNCCCTCTTGGAAACNATCGGAAAGTATCGGNGTTCTGACGCCGCCTGCGGGAATTTGGATCACACTCGAACCATCACCATCAGACATCATCCAACTACCCAGAATTCCCCTTTTTCCCTCAACTTCCGANATCACGGCTGCTCCAGCCCCATCGCCGAAGAGAACACATGTTGACCTGTCCTCCCAATTCAGAATTCTGCTGTACACTTCTGCAGCCACAACCAAGACATTCTCGTANCCTGAAGTGCCCACAAATCGGGAACCCACATCCAGAGCATGAACCCATCCGGCACACACTGCGTTGATATCGAATGCCGCAGCGTTACNACAACCGAGCTTGCTCTGGACAATCCCTGCCGTGGAGGAAAGAGGCACATCCGGGCTACTGGTTGCAAGAATTAGCAAGTCAATCTCTTGAGGGTCCAGTCCAGCTTCATTGATTGCATTCCTAGAGGCAATAACCGCGAGATCGCTAGTACAGGTCTCCNTCCCAGCCACNCTCCTCTCCTTGATNCCGGTCTTCTCTATNATCCACTCATCACTGGTATCAACCAGTTTTGACCAGTCCTCATTNGTCATGATNTTTGGAGGGACATAAGCCCCCAGTCCGACAATCCCGGCTGGCACCATCCTACAACGTCCGACCTTTTCTGAATTTCACTCTTCCTGTTTAGTCATGCTTTACNCAAATGTTCATCGCCTCGGAGAAGAAAGCCAAACTCCACCTTCCACCTTCCCGGCCCACNCCACTGTCCTTCACACCTCCGAATGGAACCCTAAGATCCCTGTGAAGCCAAGAATTCACCCAAATCATACCAGATTCGATGGCTTCAGAAACTCTCTTCCCTCTTTCTAGATCTCCTGTCCAGACACTGCCGGCCAGGCCGTACCTGGTGCAATTCGCCATCAAAATCGCCTCGGCTTCTGTTTCGAATCTATGCAAGGTCACTACGGGGCCGAAAATCTCCTCTGTGGCGCATCTCGAGTAGGGGGAAAGCCCCTCAATAACTGTTGGAGACATCCAGTTCCCCTTGTCAAACTCGGAAGAAAGGTCAGGAGTTCCGCCAGTAAGAATGGTCCCTCCTTCACTTAGTCCAAGCTCAATATAGCCTTCTACTTTAGATAGATGCTCAGGAGAGATCAGGGCCCCTAGGTCAGTTGACTCATCATTGGGNTCGCCAATCNTTAGCTTCTCGATCGAATGAATAAACTTCTCCTTGAATTCCTCATATATCGAATCCTCAACTAAGACTCTGGATCCACATAGGCACACCTGTCCTTGATTTAGGAAACCCGATCTAACTACCCCGGCAACAGTAGATTCGATATCACAATCAGAGAAAACAATGCTAGAGTTCTTGCCNCCTAATTCGAGACTAATTTTCTTGAAAGAAGGAGCAGCAGAAGAAGCAACTGCCTTACCTGTTTCCGTCCCTCCNGTGAATGAGACGAGGTCCACTCCCGGATGTCCGACCANNGGTCTGCCTGCACCAGCCCCATCTCCGTGAACTAGGTTCACAACTCCTTCCGGAAGGCCTACTTCATGGACCACCCTCATTAGAAGATCCGCAGTCATCGGGGTCAACTCACTTGGTTTGCAGACCACTGTGTTTCCCATCCCAATTGCTGGGGCCACCTTCCAAGAAAGAAGATACAAGGGGAGGTTCCACGGAGTTATCAATCCGCAAACCCCTACGGATTTTTGTATTACGTAGTTTGTAGCATCTTCCATTTCGAAAGTTTCCTCTTCTATCTCCCTAAGTAGTCCTGCGAAGAACCGGAAATTCGAGACAGAACGGGTCGCATCCACAGATCGTGCAAGAGAAATAGGCTTTCCAGTATCACGGCATTCCAGATTCGCGATCTCTTCGAATTTCAACTCCAGTGAGTCGGCAATCCTGTCGAGCCAATTCGATCTTTCACTAATCTTNAGGGAAGACCAGTTTGCATGTGCCTCACGAGCAGATTTTACAGCATTATNGACGTCTTTCTCGTTCGATAGTGGGGCCATGGCGAAAACCTCCCCTGTCGNCGGCCCGATAACTTCGATCCAATCNTCACTTGAGTGATCTACGAAGTCCCCGCCAATGTAGTTCCTGATTTCTGGAANATCTNTNTTTCCCATCATGCCCCCTCGTTAGAAAATGGGTCCGATCTGGTCATAGCATCCGAGTACTCTTTCCAATCTATGGAAAAACTGTCCCGATTTGGGTCCCATTCATCCCANGTAACAACTTGCTCCAAATCCTCGAGATAAATCTCTGGAACCACCCTGGGGACGATGAATGCCTTCTGACGGTGAAGGGGGTATGGATTTCTNAGTCCNATTCCAAGAACTCCTAACACAGCTCTGGCAACGTACCAAGTTGCCTGCGAGTTCCACCCATGTGCTATTTTTATCACAATCCCTAGTCCTTTGGGCCAGTCTTCGTGCTCTATTGCAAGTCCAAGTAGCCCGTCAGCCCCCTCCTTTGCAATCAGAGTTCCTTCACCGGCCTTAAGACAAGTTGAATCTAACCTGTTGAAACCCCCAATTAGGTCNGGATGCTTGTTCATCGCTTCCCAAATCCAGTCCTGNTCCTTCTGCCTCACTAGTCCAGCAAACATGATTGCCAACTCATCCACAGTGTTCGAAACAGTAGGCAGTCCACATCCATCCTTAGCTACTCTCTTTGGATTCCAATCTGGCTTCTCCATTATTTCACGAATCACTTCCAGATACATTTGGAACCATGGCGAACTTGGAAGGGTGTAGCCAGCACGATTAATCCCCATTCTTCGTAGTGCCTTGAGCATTGCAGCATGTTCTCCNGAGCANGTGTGAAACCACCTCCTTGGCCTTCTAACTTGCCTTCCAAACTGGATCAAAGGCACATCAAGAGGGCACTGCATCAATCCCCACTCCGACTCTGATAGCAATGATTGTGCAGCAGAAACGTGCTCAGTGTCCCCATTGTGTGAAGAGCATGCAATTGCTTTTTGCTCCCAACTTATGCCTTCTGCCTCTAACTCTCTGGCAAACGTCTTCATCATCAATGGCTTCATCATTGAACGGCCATAAACCAGTACGTTTCCTCCAAATGAGTGGACGATTTCAGTGCCATGCGACCAGGATATTGCCCCGTGGATTGTATTCTCAGAAACATCCAGCCTTCTGAAATCAACCAGAGGCTCCCACTCGACATCCCTTCCCGTGGCAATTCCCTCGAATTTCTCCCCCAGGGGGTTTGTTGGATAAACCGAAGAACCCGGCCGACCAGGTGACACACTTGACGGCCTGACCCTATCACTCGACACCTAGGAACCCCCATTCACTCGAGGAACGACTTTGGTCATGAATGCCGTCATGTCCCTCATCACTCGCTCACTATCATGATTGAAGAAGTCAAACCAACACATCAAACGATCATTGGGGTGAAATCTTTGGATAATTTGCTCACTCACAGTTTCGACGCTCCCAATCACAGCATTGTCCGTAGCCCGTTCAATTTTCCCAGGATCTATAGTCCCCTCCAATGCTCTCCAGTATGTTGAAAGTGCCGCACGGGCCTCCTCCATACCAGATTCATTTTGTTGTTCCTCGGTCAAACCCTCTTCGTCATTGATGAACACCATTATTGTTCTAGGCATCATACTACGCTCCCACCCCCCTCCGTCCGAGTGGTAGTGCTCCTTCATTCTGTTATGTGTATCCTCAATTACTTGAGGGGGCGTGATGCTGAGGTTGAAAACTTGCACTGGTCTGATTCTGTTAACTTTGATTTGTAGATTCTGATCATGACTCCCCAATACAAGGTTGAGCAAATCTCTCCTCCACTCTTGAGGAATCGTCTTGATCTCCTCAAACTCATATCTGTTTTTGAACTCGATAAATTCTGGCAATGAGTCCAGACCTCTCTCCGAAAGAGCGACTTTTTGGACCAAATCCCAGTCCTCATCGGTTCTGAAATTCCTCCTCTCAAGAATTGTCGGCTGAATCATCTTACTAGAGACTACTTCACCATTTAGGAGCCTAAGGAATATCTCTGATGCTTCTGAAAAAATTTGCCCCCTTAGAGCAGGCCATGCAGCCTCCTCGACCCGGTCCCGCGGGACAATTCCATACGGTCTCGCCATGAATTCAAAACGTCCCGCAGAGAAACCCAAGTGCAGCCTACGTCCCTCCCGGGGGTCCATTCCATGCAATGCCAGGAATGAACCGACTCTTTCTGCCTGTGCGATTGGCCCTCCGGATGCTAGAATCGACATTACTGCGCTACCAACCTCCATTCTTCTAGTTCTCGAGAGCATCTCTCGAGCGACTTGGAAAAAATCAGTACATAGCCCAACCTCGCCAGGATAATGAGGAACGACAGGATTGCTGTTCATCTTCTGAACTTCTGTCGACAAGTGTGCCTGAGCGACCCACCCCACCCCAAAACCAAGGCTATCCGCCAATTCAACTTGTTTGAAGAAGTTTGAGAACATCTCATTCTCTGAGGGGGAGAAACCAGAAGTGTCCGGTGTCTGTGAGATTGAGAAGAAGATGTCAAACTCCATATGACCACTCAAATCGAGCGCATTCTGCCGCCGTCGACAGCTAGGCTTACTCCTCGAACCCCGCTGCTACTCGGTAGGCATAGCCAAGTAACTGCAGCAGCAGTTTCTAGGGGGTCTATCAATCGTTGAATAGGGACTCCTCTCATCCAATCTTTCTGAACTTCTTTTGCTGCCTTACCGGTTCGCTGGGAAATCGAATCCGCTAGTGTTGAAAGCCTGTCCGTATCTGTAAATCCAGGCAAAATATTGTTGATCGTAATGCATGGTGGCAATTCTCTAGATAATGACTTAGCCCAGGATGCCATGGATCCTCGCAGGGTGTTGGAAAGTCCAATATTGTCGATGGGTTCCCTTACTGACGTAGAGATAATGTTCACTATTCGGCCACTACCTTGGGCTTCCATTCCAGGTACCAAGGCTTGGACAATTGTATGAGATGCGTGCAGATGACGCCTAAATGGCCCCTCAAAGTCCGCCAACTCGTTTTCCAATAGGGGACCTCCGGGAGGTCCTCCCGAGTTGTTCACCAAGATGTGAACTGCCCCAACATCTGGTATAACTTCACGAACTGCATCTATGTCTTCCAGATCCAATACTATCCCTCTATGGCCATCTCCATACATTTCTTCGACTAGGGAATCTAAGTCATCAGTGGTTCTCGCGCAGGCCAGCACCCTAGCGCCCGATCTAGCCAGCATCAATGCGCAGGCTCTTCCGATTCCCTTTGAAGCGCCACATACCAAGGCCGTCTGGCCCTGCAGAATTCCTTCAGCAAACGGAAACTCATCATCTAGTAGTTTTCCTCCCATGTTGTCACCTAGTTAGAGTAGTGAGCATAAGTTTGCTCCCTAAGTTTCTCTCGCACGACTGCGAGGACTTCTTCAGGCGCATTTCGGAATGTTGGGTGCTCACTTTCTCCCTGGGGCCTTCTCATCTGGCCCCACATGCCCTCTTCATAGGCAATTAATGCCTCCTTCATCAGTATCCCGGACAAGACCAAAGTTCCATAGCACAGATCTTCGTAAGTCATCCCCCTAGTCACTTCCATTTCTCTTCGTAACAACAACTCTCCAGTATCAATACCATTGTCACAGAAATGAGTCGAGGATCCAATCGGAATGTCGTGAAAAACCGACCAAGCCGGGGAGGCGGAACCCCTACAATCTGGCAATAGTCCTGGATGCGAATTGATTACCCCATCTTTGGGGTAGTCTAGTATTTCTCCACGAATAATTCTGGTTCCACCGAAAACTATCAGATCCAACTCAATTTCCCCCAGATGTGGCATCACCTCGTCCGTTTTGTGAATTGGGACGCTCACAATAGGAGTGCCAAAATCAGAGACTTGCACTTCTACTGGTGGTGCTAGCGGATTCCCCTCAATTCTTCTGAGGAACTTCTCTCTCTCTTCATCGGCGATTTCAGATTCTTCTTCAACAATTATTTCGGGAATAAACCCTTCAGAAATAATCTGCTTCAACATCTCTCTGCCATAGGGATGGCCCTTCAATAGAAGAAATGCGAACTTCGGTTTGGCCATGTTCTCGTCCTCCGGAGGGGTCATTGATACCCGTCATTTTCGGTCTTGGAGAGGTGATTTCTACTATCTCAAACGGTAGTGCTGCTAGCCCCAACCTTCAAAATAGGGTTTTTGTTCGCTAAGTCCGCTATGTCAATGGTATACAACAGCAAGATGAAGGAAGCAATAAAGGCTGGCGGGTGCAACACCGCTGGAGACGCCTCAGGCGCTCTGAATGCAGCAGTAGAGGCCGCAGTGGCAACTGCTGTAGCCCGATGCGGCGCAAATGGTCGAAAGACTATCCGCGCTCACGACGTCGGAGGCGGGAGTTCGAGCTCTGGAATGGTAGTGGCCAGCAGGGTAAAGGAGGCTTTCAAGTCTCACGGCTGCAACACTGGCGGGGATGCAATGGGAGCAATGAACGCTCTAGCAGATGCCGCTGTTTCAGGAGCAGTTTCTCGAGCACAGGCAAACGGTCGAAAGACAGTCCGTGCAACCGACTTCTGAAGTCAATTACGGGTATTTCCCAGGACCCCATAGCGGATGCTATGGGGTCCGACCAACCCCAGGACAATGAGGCTTGTATTACATGGCTCCCTATTGGGTCGAATCAATTGGTTTGCTTGCCGGAATTCTAGGAATTATTGCATGGTTTCCCCAAATTAGGGAGGTCTGGGTTCACAAGAAGCACGAGGGGATCTCCCTTCCTACTTTCGGACTTATCATAATCGCCTTGATTCTTTGGTTAATTTACGGGTTTCTGATAGGGAGTCCCGCCTTGATATTGGCTAATATATCGGCCCTACTAGTTATCCTAGCAGTCGTTGTCGGAGTAGTTCGCCTAAGGACTTGAATCTGCGACCCGATTTCTCTAGGGGGTAACCCGACTACGATCCCTTGGGAAAAGAACAACCTCGCGAACGTTCCCGGCCCCTGTCAGAACCATCAGCAGTCTCGCTACCCCAAGTCCCCATCCGGCATGGGGTGGGGCCCCGTATCGAAAGCCATCAGTGTAGAATGTGAAGTCTTCAGGGTCCAAGCCCATTTTCCTCAGGTTTCCCTCTAAAACTTCAACTCGATGCTCTCGAGCACCTCCGCTAGTCATCTCATCTCTGCCAAAGTTCAGATCGAATCCCCTACTCAGTTGACCTCCTGACGAACCCGACTCGCCTTCTTTGTGATGGATNTAGAAAGGCTTCATCGACATNGGCCATCTTGGGATGAAATGGAACCCAGGGNAATGGGCAGCAATGATGTCNCAATGATGACTTTCGATATCTTCCCCCCACTCAATTTCNCCTCCTCCTGATTTCACAATNTCTATTGCATCACAGTATGGTATTCTGGGGAAAGGAAGTTCTGGGANGTCCACGGTTANGNCCTCTTTNCCTTGGGTAGCNCTGTATTCGTTGACAACTTCGATCAGTGNCTGGTCAGCAGCGGCAATGTTGCTCCAAATGTGGTGGATCATTCTTTCTTGAACCCCCATTACATCTTCATCATCCATCCAAGCTCCTTCAATATCGAACGAGACAAACTCGTTCAGGTGCCTGTAAGTGTCGTGCTTTTCTGCTCGAAATGCTGGGCCGATTTCAAAAACTCTCTCTAGACCCCCAAGCACGGCTAATTGTTTGTATAGCTGAGGACTTTGGGATAGGAAAGCATCGGTTTCGAAATATCTCATAGGGAACAGATTTGTGCCACCTTCTGCAGCAGCAGCAATAATCTTCGGCGTGTTGATTTCCTGGAATCCTTCCGAGATTAGATGATCTCTACCATACTGGAGAACCTTGCTTCTGAGTTGGAACATCGCGTTAACGTGTCTTCTACGAACATCTAGGTGCCTGTTATCCAACCTGACATCGAGTCCAACATTTACTTCATCGATCACGCCAACAGGCAGAGGAGTGTCCGAAAATGCGAGTACGGACCCTCCTTCCACGTTAACTTCGAACTCTGGAGGGGGGGCTAGCTCACCTTCGCGGACCTTTGGCGGTCTCTTCATTGCTACTTTTCCAGTAACTTGAATTGTAGACTCCCTGGTTGCCGATTGAATTGAATCGAATAGCCCCTCGTCCATGTTGTCCCTTTTCAGGAATGCTTGAATCCTCCCGGTACCATCTCTAAGCATTAGGAAGCAAATTGCTCCTCTCCCCCTAACGGTCTCGGCATATCCGGCTATTGTGACTTCAGAACCAACTAACGACTCCCCGTCTCCGACTACTTGCCCAATTGTATGGGAACGATATGCTGTGGGCTCCCATCTGCTACTGTCCCTCATGCGCTGTCGTGCCGGGAGTAGGTTTTGAAGGGTATCGATTTAAGTGGTCAAATTGCACGAATCTACTTTCTTTGCCTCATCGTTTTCTAACGAATATTATTGAGGCTCACTCTTCCTCATGAGGGGCGATCTTTCCTGCAATTAGCAGGAATGCTGTATGACCCATTGGCTGGTTCCCAGGTCTTACCCCGCCCTTGCTGGCCTTAGACCATCTTCGTTCAATTATCTCCCCACTCCATTCGACGATAAGCCCCAAATCTTCGCATGATTCCCATGATCTTTCTAGCTGGGAACTGGTCGGGCAGTAGCAAGCAACTCTGCCACCAATCCTTAGCATAGGTTCTATGCTAGCCAATACTTTCCAAGGCTCTGCAAGGTCGATAATAGCCGCGTCAAACTTCTCGCAGACATCTGAGACTTGCTCGCCCACTTCAGACATTTCACCTCCAATTAGGTGCCATTCAGGAAACTCGGGCAGAACTTCCCTGAGACGATCCATATTCGATTTCCCAACTTCTGCATGTTCAGGCCTGGACTCTACTGAGGCCAACAATCCAGATTTCCCTAGGACACTGGCTAGGTGCATCGCTAGCCCACCCGAACCATGCCCCCCTTCAAGGACCTTTGATCCCGACCCAATACCCATCCAAGATACAATGAAACCCGCATCCTTCGCACCAATTACTTGTGCCCTCCTGGCCATGCTTCGACGGGCTTCTGGGAGCCACGCCTCAACAATTGTCAGAGACTTCTGTCCAACAGTAATTCTGTCGCCTATGGAATATCCTCTTAGAAGATTCTCTGCATCGAATCTCCCTAGTCCCCTGATTTTCACTTCACCGGGAGCCCTGTTAACCAGGTAGGACCTCCCGTCGTCTTCCCTAAGGGCTACCCAATCACCTATGCCATCGCCTCGTGCATATGGTACAATATTCCACGTTTCAACTAATCCAAAGCCTCATTACAATTATATCACCATATTTTGCAACAGAATGATTATACTGGCCTCTCCATGTCAAAAATCGATGAGACGGGTCGCAAGACTGCTTCTGCAACCTTCTCTATGGGTATCCTTTGTGCTAATTCTTTCTCCCCTTTCTTCCAATTTTCAAGAACCAGATTCGACTTCCTCTTTTCGTAAGGAGTTGGGTCAGGAACCAGTTCCCAGTTACGCTGCAAGCCCCGGTCACACAGTTTTCGGCGAGTACGTAGGGGCTCATTGGTGCCCACCCTGCATGGATAGCTCCTCGCCGTCTCTTACCAATCTAAAGTCTTCAAATCCCGAGGAATTTACCTACGTCTCGTTCTTCGAATCCAGCAGTGGGGGCTGGCCAAACGACTCACCCATCAACAGACAGACGCACATAATGCAATCCTCCACTGGATATCCAACATTCTCGTTCGCCGACCGGCAATCGGGTTCTTGTTACAAGGTCGGCTCAACTGGAACAAATTACTACGACAGCGACTTTTCTAATGGCGGATGCATGCATGCATCTTCCAGCGATTTNCAACTCGAACTCAGCATGATTCTGAATTCCTCAACAGAAGAAGTCACAGTAACTCTGGAAGCAATTTACTCNGGCNCGGAGTCTTCTGTAGAAGTCTATGTCTATGGGGCCGTCACTGAGAAGATCGGTGCCGACTCATACGACAATGGCGTCAGACCCNATCATAATTGGAGGGGGTGGCTCCTNGATGAAACAGGAACCGGTTTCAAGGAACTAACATTGTTGCAGGGCGTTTGGTCAGAGCACACATGGGTTNCCCCCTTGGATCAAGTNAGGGCTAGTAGCGGATACACCCAATGGGAAAACTTCTGGCCGGTCCTTGCCCTGATGGATGGCCCCCACACTTCTTACAACGAGTTCTTTGCGGCAATAGATCCCGACATGGGCCCTATGATTGATGTCGGGATATCCGAATTCAGCGTAGAAAACAGTAATCAGATGCCGGGCTTCACTCCCGGAGATATTTTGGATCTCAATGTCCAAATCACAAACAACGGAGTTGAGCCGTATGCAGAAGGTGGCCAACTGGGAATATACTTGATTAGCGGCTCAGAAGAGGTTTTCCTCGACGGCGAGGAAATCGGTGAACTGGGCATTTCAGAGTCTTCATTCTTTGAGATTCAATTCGACACATCAGAAATGGACGCTGTGGTCTCCGGAGTTTCAACCTTCAGGGCTAAGCTGACAGACTTGGGCAGTGATCGCAACCACTCGAACAACTTCGACGATGCAATTGCACTTCATGACCTNCCCCCGACCCCCTCTCAACCCGCTGCAACAGGGTCGACCTCGTTCGAGAGGGGTGACAAAGTTGTTTTCGAGGCCTCAGCTCTCCCCAATGACTTGGTGGACGACATTTTCTCCATGGCCCCATCCATGGAGTACTCGAAATCCGGATCAAACGTTTGGAGCGACACTTGGATTTCCGATCCTGAACTTGTTGGATCCGGGGAAAACGCCGTATACGTCATCTCCATCCTTACTCCTCCAAATGCCGAATCAGGATTATACGACACAAGGGTGATGTGGACTGACTCCGGGGGCCAACAGAGCGAGTGGTTGCACACAAGTGAAGCCTTTGAGCTTAGAAACGCGCTCCCTAGGGTTCTGGGTAGCGGAGATGCCGGCTTTGTCGGAACCCCAACAGTCAAGATTGACACGCTGGAGACAGTCTCACTGGTTGGACTGGTCAGTGATGCCGAGACTCCAATATCAATGCTCTCAATCGACAGCGAAGATCCAGAGTTCAAAGGCTGGAATTCGGCTACATCAGAAATTTCAGTAGAATTTGATNCCATTCAGAATGATCCACAGGGAAATCCGATGCCACAGGGGATTTTCGTTTCGATNGATGATGGNGAGGATGTAAATAACGGCATGCTATTGTTCAATGTGATCGAGAATGGGGCNCCAAGGTGGTCCCCAATAACCACGCAACCAGTTTGGGAAGGCGGTTCTGCCAGCTTGCCACTNGTCGGCTACCTATCCGACACCGATGACGAAGGAAATCCTGTTTCATCCTCCGGACTGTCCCTTTCTGTGGTTTCGAATAACAATGAGGATCTAATCGAGGTTTCAATGGCNGGCCAGACAATTNTCGTCGATACTGTAGACGACGATCTGAATGGNGTNGCGGAGGTGGTTGTCAAGGCAGACGACGGTTCCAAGAGTTCGCANACATCGATCGTTTTTTTCGTCATCAATGTTAATGATGCCCCTGTGGTCAACACTTCTTCTCTGATTGGAATTACAATCAAGTCTGGTGAAGGGGCTTCCGTTGACCTAGCAAGTTTGATGTCAGACATTGACGACCCCGACAACGAGATCTGGGTCGAAGTTAGCACACAAGTTCCTGGGGCTGTACAATACGACCGAATAAGTGGTTCTCTGGACATGATGTGGAGCAAACCAGGCAACCACCAAGTAGAGCTTACTCTTGAAGACAGCCACGGGGAATCGAACTCTTACCAGTTTACGGTATCAGTTCTGGACTCGAAGACAATCAAGTGGAAGACTGATTCCAATGATGGTGATATCCTAGTCTCTGTTGAAGATTTTGTCGTGGGNGGCAACCCTGTAGTAACCCTNGAGAATGTCGGAAATGTAGAACTATTTGAGATAGAAGTTAGATGGTCAATATGCAATGCAATCGTNGGCATTTGCCACTCCGCTGGNTCCAATGATGGTTTGGGTTCCTTCGAAGCCACTGTCTCCAGCGGTTCGGGGCTTTCAGTGGGGGATTACCTCACATTATCAATGAAGGCATCCGATCAGGATGGTTGGGATTGGGAGACTTCCGAGATCCTAGAGATCCAATTCCCATCTGCCAGTTCCGAAACTCAGGAAGAAAACATCCCACTAGAGGAAGAGGACGAAGGCGAGCCCGAGAAAAACCAGCAATCCGGGGGTTCCGATTCCGGCTTCTCCGGTTTGCAGATCTTAGTAGCAATTCTAATTCTTGTAGTGTTTATTGGCGGTGGNACGCTTCTCGGGCTTTATTTCTCCGGGGCAATNGGTGCTAATACTGGCGAAGGAAGAAGAANTCCGAAATCCGAACAGCCANTCGGCGCTCCAGAGGAGACGGTCGTCGATTTTGAACACAAGGAGGNAAATCACCCCCAACTTCCTGAGGGCGGACTCCCCGAAGGTTGGACCATGGAGCAGTGGAATTACTATGGCGAGCAATGGTTGGAGAGGCAGAAGTAGCACCTNCAACGTAGAAAACCCCCAGACGCACCTTCAAGAAGGTGCCATATGCACGGAATGACCCGGGGGATTGCGATGGGGGATCAGGTAGATGCTGACAACGAGGACCCTTCGAACCCTTCTGATCCTCTGGATTCTTGGGAGGACGCGTCTGCATTCGGGGTNTCTGACGACAGGGACCCAATATGCGAAACCCCTGTCGAGGAATGGATTAATGACTTGGAAATAGAATCAACCGAACAAGTCCCGATTCCAGATAGGCTTGTCGATCAAGTGATTGGTCAGGAAGCAGCTTCGATAGTNGTCAGAAAGGCTGCAGAGCAACGCCGTCATATGATCATGGTCGGTGNGCCGGGAACTGGAAAGTCTATGCTTTCTCGTTCGATGACCGAATTCCTACCTCCGGAGCAACTGGAGGACGTCTTAGTATACAGGAACCAAGAAGATGAGAACGAACCCAAAGTCAGAACCGTTCCTGCAGGAAGGGGTTCGAGGTTGATTGCCGAGCGAAGGGCCCATGTTAGGCAGCAGAGGGAGAGGACAAACAGGACCCTCCTCTTCATCGCTCTNGTGATAGGAGCAGCCTTGCTCCTNGCAACNATTTCCTCNGGGGAGATTCTCACATTCATCTTCGGCTCGTTCATTCTTGTTTTCGGGTACTTCTTCTTGAGGAGTAGACTAACCGCAGGAGACGAGTCCAACATCCCNAAGCTCTTGATCAAACATGAGAGGAGCGACGAACCACCATTCNTTGACGCCACAGGAAGTCTTGCAGGGGCCCTTCTAGGTGATGTCCGGCACGATCCATTCCAGTCAGGTGCAGATTTGGCTACACCTGCTCACGAGAGGGTCGAGCCAGGTGCAGTACATAGGGCCAACAAGGGAGTACTTTACATCGATGAGATAAGAATGCTAAGGATGGAGGAGCAGCAAGCTCTTTTGGTCGCCATGCAGGAGAAGGAACTATCGATTAGTGGCCGTTCAGAAAGATCATCGGGCGCCTTAACAAAGTCCGAACCAGTTCCCACTGACTTCATTCTTGTNGCTGCAGGNAATTTGGACAGTATTCAGAACATGCATCCAGCACTTAGGAGCAGAATCAGGGGGTATGGGTACGAAGTGTACGTGAACACCGACATGAAGGACACAGAGAGGAACCGGCGNNGACTTATTCGATTCATTGCCCAAGAGGTCAGAAACGAACNAACTAAAGACTCTGGGAAATCTATCCCACACTTCGACAAACAGGCCATNTCACTTGTATTGAAGGAAGCACAGAGGCGAAGCGGAAGACGAGGAAAGCTTTCACTCAGACTCAGAGAACTTGGCGGACTAGTCCGAATCGCAGGGGATCTTGCCGCTGAAGACGACTCCANATTGACCCAATCGAAGCATGTGGTGAGGGCCCGNGCGATTGCTAAGCCTCTCGAGCAGCAGGTTGCNGACAGATATCTTGAGAGGCAATCTGAATATTCNATGCTCGTAAATGAGGGCAACAGGATAGGNAGGGTCAACGGCCTAGCTGTTCTGGGTGCAGATACTGGCCTCTCTGACTACTCTGGAGTCGTCCTCCCTGTCGAGGCCATGGTAACACCTGCTCAGGGGAGGTCAGGCCAGGTTATTGCAACAGGTGGGCTATCGGATCTCGCNAAGGAGAGTGTGATCAACATTAGTGCAGTGGTAAAGAAGTTGACTGGGAAGGATATCAGGGACTACGATCTTCACGTTCAGTTTCCTGGNACGCATAACGTCGATGGGGANAGTGCCTCGATCACCATGGCAACTGCGATAATTAGTGCTTTCGAGGGGGTNCCNATAGATCAGAACTTGGCCATGACNGGCTCTCTTACAGTTAGGGGAGAGGTACTCCCNATCGGAGGGGTTTCAGCAAAGATCGAAGCGGCAGCGAAGTCGGGAATCAGCAAGGTCGTGATTCCAAAGTCAAACATGAATGACGTTTTGATAGATGAGAAGTACGAAGATCAGGTAGAGATTCTAACAGTCGACTCGCTGGACGAGGTCTTGGAGCACGCTCTTGTTGGAAAAGGAGAGAAAGTGAGCCTCGTCGAGAGGCTGTCGAAGGTTATCGACACCATCTCCACGGGGTCCGAGAAGCAACCTTCTGCCTGATGGCGACCAATTCTTGAAGTGCTACTTCCGAGAGCGGCACCGGTAACATGACTGGCAGTCAACGTTCTCCAATGGGGATTCTATTCCTAGTGGTTCTTGTTGATATGCTAGGCTTAACCCTGGTCATACCTTTCCTGACTTACTTCGTCCAGGATCTGGCTTCAGCTGAAGGATTGACGGGTCGGGGGGCCCGCGACTTTTGGGTTGGCGTAGTTATCGCTACTTACTCCCTAGCACAGTTCATTTTCACCCCAATCCTAGGATCATTCTCGGATCGGATCGGTCGTAGGCCAGTTCTTCTTTTCGGACTAGCTTCCAACTCAATTTTCTTTGTCGTTTTCGGGTTGTCTGGGAGCCTTGCAATGGCTCTACTGGCGCGTTTCCTATCCGGAGCNGGTAATGGAAACATAGCCGTAGCTAAGGCCTACATCGGGGATATCAGTGACGATGAGGACGTAGCGAAGAGGATGGGGATGATTGGCGCCGCATTCGGACTAGGTTTCATGATTGGCCCATTTGTTGGAGGGGTTCTTTCCGACCCAGCTAACGGAATCGGCGGTCCCTTCGAAACAAAGTTCTGGGCTGATTTCCCATATCTGTTGCCCTGCCTATTCTCGAGCATGATGTCTGCAATTTCTCTAATTCTTGCATATTTCAAACTCCCAGAGAGCCTCCCCNTGGGNGATAGGAATTCTTCNGACGAGTCNCCACTTTCGCAACTAAAAAATACTTTCTCCAGCATCTTTTCAGTCCTCAAGCTGCGTTCCATTTCCTCACTAGTNATGGTCAATTTCTTCTTCCTACTGGGGTTCACAATGATGCATGGGACATTCATACTGTTCACATCCATGGAACCNGAAAGCGGTGGNTTGGGCTGGAGTGAAAGGGACAATGGCTGGGTCTTCGCTTTCGTTGGCCTTTTGGGNGTCGTGGTCCAAGGCGGACTAATCGGNCCACTTACCAGAAGGTTCAGACTCCAGAGTCTGATGATAGTNGGGACTGCGCTAACCGGGCTTGGAATTGCAAGCATCCCCTATGCCCCNTCAGAGGCCAGNTGGATNATCTTCGGCTCATGCGCCGGCTTCGCGATNGGTAATGGGATGTTCTCCCCGACCCAGAACTCTTTGCTAACCTTTGCATCTAAGGGGGGAGGGCATGAAATGGGAAATGTTATGGGTGCGCAAGAGGGACTGGGGGCACTAGCCAGAATATTGGGTCCCTTCATGGCAGCTTCCATCTGGGCTTTAACGGTCGATGGGACAGGCATTTGGACATTCCACACTTGCTTCCGGGTTTCGGGACTTTTCTTCATAGTAGCACTTTTACTCCAAATAGGCATACGGACGCCGGAGGCAGAAGCCTCNNCCCAAGGAGGAATATAGGATGGCAATCCCAGCAGCAGTTGCCCATGGTGGGGCCGGNGCAGGACCAGAAAGGCTGGCAAACGTCGAGAGGGCAGTCGCCATAGCAGCAGGAATCCTCGAAAGAGGGGGGAGCGCCATTGATGCCGCNGTTGAAGCATGCATAGTTCTCGAGGACGACCCCGTCTTCAATGCGGGAACTGGATCNGTTTTCAGAACAGACGGATCAGTTCTTCTGGATGCCTCAATTCAGACTTCTGACGGAAGAATAGGCTTCGTGATTGCAATGGAGGATACCCCTAATCCGATTAGGGTCGCAGCAGGGTTGCTGGATGAGGAAATAAACGGACTTACNGGGGAGGGNGCGAGAATNTGGGCNGATAGGCANGGNTTCCCNCGGGGCAAAGTTGAGGGTAGAAAACCCTACGAAGAAGCCACTGACACNGTGGGGGTGGTCACCAGAGATCGCTACGGAAACATAGTTTCAGCCACGAGTACGGGNGGGTGTAGCCATCGTCCAGCGGGNCGAGTTGGGGACGTACCCCTTCCTGGATGCGGTTTTTGGGTTCAGGATGGCGTAGGCGTCGGCGCCACGGGAATAGGGGAAGCAATAACCCGAGGATTGCTTAGTTACCGTGTCGCACAATTGATCTTAGGGGCACAAGAACTGGAAGGGCCAATGATGCAGGCCCTGGAAGAGCACGTCGAAGAAGGGGCAGAAGTCGGCCTGATAGCATTGGGTTCCGAGGGAACCGGATTCGGAATTTCCAATAGTCCAAACATGCCATGGGCTTCTTGGATTTCTAGGAATTGATNCAAATTCATGGGATGNGCTTAAGGAGGTCCCTTTGCTGGCAGNACCGGAGATGGGNTCTTGTCAGATATCAATTCGCGAATCGNACAGATTGCGCAAGTTCTAAGTCAATTGGACGACAACCAGGTCCCCCGAAACATCAGATCCGCCTCCAAGGACGCAGTAGACAAGTGGCTCATGAATTCTGGTAAGGACATGGATGTCAGGCTGGGAATGACGGCATCCATACTGGACGAGATTTTCAATGACCCGAACCTTCCTGGGCACTATGGCCCCCTATGTCTACAGATTCAGGCGGTGCTTGAGGAGATGCTGAACGAAGTCAGCCGTTCCTGAGTCTTGAAGAGCACCNCCCTNCTAGAACGTTCGAGTCGCATGGCAACTTGGACTAACCTTTCCTATGCGAATGTGGCCACGACTTCCCCAGTTGCACACAAGGTTTCCAATGACTGGGCCGACTCTCTGGCAAGNTCCGGNGCAGGTGAGTTTGATGGAGAAGCAGAAAAGGAGGGGATGATGCCCCTTCGAAAGGCTTCTTGCAGACTCCTATCTTGTGACATCGAGGATGTATGTGTAGGTTCCAGCGCGACCGAATTGTTATGCTCAATTGCATGGGCCGTATCCCCNGGAGAAGGNAGCAATATCGTNTCAACACGAGCTTCATTCCCGTCCACGGTGTATCCNTGGAGCAGGGTGGCCCTGGCAAAGGGCTCAGAAATCAGACTTGCCGATTACAACGATACGCTTTACACCGATCCCGNAGATATTCTGGCACTAATCGATGATGAGACATCAGTGGTAACGGTCTCCCATGTAGAGTTCTCCAACGGACAGAGGTACGACCTGAGTTCGCTCTCGGAAGCTGCCCACTCGGTTGGAGCCATCCTGGTCGTCGACGCAACTCAATCGATGGGGATGCTTCCAATAGATGCCCTTTCATCCGGAGCAGATGCCATAGTTTCCTCCGGTTACAAGTGGCTAAGGGGAACTTATGGGGCTGCGGTCGGTTTCATCTCNCCTTCGATAGTCAGGCAATTGAATCCAGGACTTGTTGGATTCAGGAGCCATGTTGACCTGTGGGACCTAAGGGCGGATAGGATTTCCTTACCGCCAGATGCCAGCAGGTTTGAGTATACCACCATCCACTTCGGAGCAGCACTCGGTCTTGCAGCTGCCATCGAGGANTTGAATGAGATTGGAATGGATGCGGTATGGGAACATAACTTAGCACTGACCGAATCCCTGATCAATNGCGCCATAGAATTAGGATTCCAGGTTGCATCCCCCCTCTCCCAAGAAGAGAGGAGCGCCATAGTTAGCCTCAAACTNCCAAGTCACCACGACAGCCAAGATGTGGCAAGAAAACTCCAGGACGTTCACTCAATCTTGGTATCTAGTAGATCGGGAATGCTTCGGATCTCCCCTCATATCGATAATTCGCACCTAGACATTGAGTATCTCCTTTCAGCATTGCGCGAAATCACATCATAGGTAAGGCCAAAGTATTGCACCGGCAATCACAAACATCACACATGCNATCCCCCTGTCAATTATCATCCACGACTCGGGCTTTTTGAGGACGTNAGANAGNCTCCTTGCACCATATCCGAGAGAGAAGAAGAAAACGAAGGATGCAGTAGCNGCCCCAATGCCAAAGGCCAACCTTTCTTCTCCGTACATCCCAGTCGAAGCCCCTCCAATAAGAAGCAGAGTATCGAAGTAGACATGGGGGTTCAGGAAAGTAAATGCCAATACTGCGCCCATAGTAGATAGTAGGCTTTCCTCAGAACCCNCTTCTAGAGAAATGCCCTTGGGATCCATTGAAGACCTGACTCTTAGGATCCCATAACCCACAAGAAATGAACCTGCACCGATGGCAATTATCGGCTCTGCGCCTTCTACAATGGAGGTAAACGAACCTACTCCAAGAATCCCNGCAGTNATCAAAATCGCATCGGCCACNGAACAAGCCAAGCAGGTGGCAAAAACATGTGAGCGCATCAGACCCTGCCTCATCACGAAAGCATTCTGGGGGCCAATAGCCAAAATTAGCCCAAAACTGAGAGCAAATCCTTCGAGTCCGGCAGACCCGATCCCCATGCTCATGTCTTCCTGCGCTCTGCGGCCTTCTTCCTCAGACCAGTGTATCCACATTTCCTGCAGGATTTTGGAGGCTTGATGTTATTATGGGCACGATTGGTAGCGGAGCAGTTCATGCACACCCACTTATGTAGGAGCCTCTTCTCAGCCTCAGGGTGCCTCTGTGCCATGATGCCCCGCGACTTGCATGACCTTGATAACCACTTCCACGGGGAAGGCATCTCACATTTTTGTTCCAAAGCATTCAAACACGTGCTGCCACGTTACTCGTAACGTTGCCGGCAAGCGTCGTGCTAGGGGCCCAATGGGGGGATGAGGGTAAGGGCAAGGCCATAGACCAATTGGCGGCACATTCGGATTGGGCAGTCCGCTTCCAAGGGGGGAATAACGCAGGTCACACAATAGTCGCCGGAGGAAGGACCCTGAAGATGCACCTACTTCCATCAGGCATTACNTCCNNCTCTTGCAAGTTAGTCCTAGGTTGCGGCATGGTGGTGGATCCCTGGGTCTTGGACAAAGAACTGTCCGAATGGGCAGATCTTACAGGAGAATCCCCCGAGGGCAAACGCCTTTTCATTAGCGAGAGGGCTTCCGTGATTCTCCCATTCCATAGGCTATACGACTCTGCGGACAAGCTAGTTGGTACTACTGGCAGGGGCATCGGACCAGCCTACAGGGATCGTACTGAGAGGGTAGGTCTAAGATTTGTAGACATCAGTAAAGCCTTGGGAGAAGAATCTTCCATCGACGAGATAGCCAGAAGGATGAATGCACAGTTGGCAACTGTCGGTGTCGATGATCGAATCGACCCCGAAAAACTACTATCTGAGCTTTCTTGGATAGATGGCAGATTCTCTGAAGCGATTCAGTCCACTGGCCCATTGCTTGATGAGGCCCTTGGCAGGGGGGAGAGGGTATTGCTCGAGGGTGCTCAAGGTGCAATGCTGGACATCGACCAAGGAACCTACCCATTCGTCACTTCGTCGATCACTTGCAGGGCAAACGCTACTCATGGGGCTGGGATCCACCCGGGACACATAGACAACTGCTTCGGAATCACCAAGGCTTACACGACAAGAGTTGGCAATGGGCCATTCCCAACGGAATTGTCTCTTGAGGAGGGTCCCGGCAAGCAGATGTCAGTGGTCGGGCATGAGTTCGGGACTACCACNGGACGTCCCAGGAGGACTGGCTGGCTGGATGCAGTGGCTCTAAACGAGAGCAATAGGCTAAATGGATACTCTGGGCTAGTAGTAACAAAACTCGATGTTCTGGGGGGACTGGATGAACTCAAGATTTGCACTGCCTACGAAATGGATGGAAAAACAATCCACCATCTGCCAGCGTCTTCGGAAGACCTAGGAAGATGTAGTCCAATTTACGAAACTCACCCAGGCTTCCCCGATCTCGANGAGAAAGATTGGCTTGCGATGGCAGCCGAATCCAGGCTCGGCAAGGGCTTCGAATCGATTCCAGAACCGATCAGGGACTACTTGAATCGAATCGAGGAGGTTTCGGGGGTNCCAGTTGTCAGCGTTGGGGTCGGACCAGACCGCNTGGCTTCAATAGCAAGATCCGGCGGTCCNTTCGACGTAGATTTGNACGAAGCAACCTTCTAATCGACCTACTTTCCCCAGAGCACGATGGGTTTCAAGTCACGAGCCAGAAATCGGAGGAAGGAATCGAAGGGAAGCGGCCCCGAAAATGAAAATGGGGCTGAAGAAGAGTTCGTGGGAGAGGTTCCCTGCGACATCAAGGATTGTGAGAACTGGGCAGACAAGAAGGTCGGGGGTAGGAAGATGGGNTATGNCAGGGCCGTCGACGTCTGGGGGGCATCAGGAATTTCNCGCAAGGTCCGCAAAGTTTCACTCTGCAAGCCATGCTACAGAAAGTGGAAGAAGGAGAAGAAGGGCGAACCAAAGGAGTGGGAGTAGTCCAGAATCGACCTGCGAAACCATGTTAGACGATTCCTCTTCCAGAGCGTNCCATGAGCCAACCAGCAAATGAACCGATAATGGGTTNCGCACCAGGGAGCCCCGAGAGAGAGGCGCTGAAGAACGAGATAGATAGACAACTATCCGAGGTAATCGAGATACCATGCGTCATCAAAGGCGAACTGGTCTTCACAGGCAACACTGTCACCCAGGTGGTGCCCCACGAACACNGCCACGTTCTTGCTAACGTGCACCTNGCTGGTAAGGAAGAGATGGATGCAGCGTGCAAAGCGGCAGTGGATGCCCAGAGTGTGTGGATTGACATTGGCCTCGAGGGCCGATGCTCCATCTTCGAGAGATGCGCAGATCTCCTTGCAGGGGACTGGAGGATGCGAGTNAACGCATCCACGATGCTGAACCAGTCAAAGACNGCGTTCCAGGCCGAGATAGACTCCGCGTGCGAGTTGATTGACTTTTGGNGNTTCAACTGCCATTACGCCAGGGGNTTTCATGACGACCTCCAGCCACTGGTNTCTCCAGANGGAGTCCAGAACTCGACNGAGATTCGCCCTCTCGAGGGTTTTGTCCTATCCATTACTCCGTTCAACTTCACTAGTATTGCCGCGAATCTTCCCAGTGCCCCGGCGATTGTAGGTTGCACCTCGGTTTGGAAGCCGAGCAGGAACTCATACCACTCCAACTATGTCTTGATGCAACTGATGATGGAGGCTGGACTGCCTCCGGGGGTAATCAACTTCCTGCCCGGATCCGGGGCGAGCATAACAGAGTCTGCACTCTCCAACCCGGACTTCGCAGGACTTCACTTCACAGGATCCACCAAGACATTCCAGGGACTTTGGCAAGAGATCTCCAATGCCCTGCCGAATCTCAGGTCATATCCCAGGATTGTCGGAGAGACAGGGGGCAAGGACTTCGTAGTGGCCCATCCCGATTGCGATTACCAGGGGCTGCTGGTCGCACTTCTGAGGGGTTCATTCGAGTATCAGGGNCAGAAGTGCAGTGCAGCGAGCAGAGCCTACATCCCCTCTTCCGTGTGGGATGNCATCGGAGATGATCTGTGCNCCGAAGTTGGCAAGATCAAGATGGGAGACGCACGGGATTTCTCCAACTTCATGACTGCTGTAATAGATCAGAGGGCTTTCGACAAGATAACCGGCTACATCGAGCGAGCCAAGAGTGACGAATCCTGCGAGGTGATCGTGGGAGGGGGGTCCGACGATTCCAAGGGATGGTTCATCGAGCCGACCATTATTGTCTCCAACAACCCGGTTTCAGAGACAATGTGCGAGGAGATTTTCGGGCCCGTCCTGACAATATACGTTTACGAGGACGACGACTTCGAGGGGGCGCTAGAGATGTGTGACAAGGGATCCCCATATGCCCTCACAGGCTCCATCTTCGCCAACAACGAGGACGATGTTCAGAGGGCGTTCGAGGCATTACGCTTCGCAGCTGG
>PBFP01000012.1 GCA_002718695.1 Methanobacteriota archaeon | reverse complement strand
TCCACCACCGCCGGCAGGGTTCGACGCTCCACCACCNCCNCCCGCNGGGTTCGACGCTCCACCACCNCCNCCCGCNGGGTTCGACGNGTCCNCCCCNTCCGTCGATCTNGAAGCAGAATTTCCATCAGACCTAGGNGATNCAATCAATATTGANNNTGAAGCAGATGCCCTCTCATCCATCGATTCTCTTGCAGATACTCTTTCACTTCTTGAAGAAGAATGGCAATCCGAAGCGAGAGAGGAGATTCCCGATATCCAGCAAGACGTCGAATTCCCTCCTTCTTCAGAGCACCTCCAGTCTGTAGTGGAAGATCAGCTTGCGGGAGAATCATCTGAAGTAAAGCAGGCAATAGATGCNTTNGGATTGGTTANGGAGTCCGAATTTAGCCAGCCAGATTCAATAAAATCAACAAGGCAATCCCCATTTCTAAGGACTTCTTCAGAGGTCGANTCCATCCCAGGAGATAAACTCCATGCCACNTTAAGCGAGACTGAGAAGGTAGTGCTAAATCCAGATGGATCCATCAGAAAGCAGTTTATTGACGGAGAACTAATTCTAAGGAACTCCAGTAAGAAGCATCGCGCATGGGACATCGAGGTGCATTTGGACTCAATCGATTCAACAGACTTCGGAGAGAAGNTCTCNTCAATAAAGGAACTAGATCCGACGGAAGAAACTGCAATCCCATATACGGCCTCCGGTCCAAGAATGCTAATNATGAAGGAGACGATAGACACTGAGAGGTCAAGGGCCGAGGAACCCAGCNTCTCTCTAGTTTTNTCGGACTCCCCACAAGACGTAGAGATTACAATAGAAATTGAGAANGTCTCNCCTGTNCCACTTCTAGATGTGGAGGTCAAAAGGACCNTNCCAGNTTCTTTCATNCTNCCNGAAGATAGTCTGTACAGTGTAGAAAAGGACTCAGTTGTATGGGACATNGGGAGGATGAATATTGGAGAAATAAGGACTCTATCAATTTCAGCCAAGGTGCAAACNGATTCAGTNGGCAAGATCAAAGCNGGAAAAACAACAGCAACATACTCGGCCGACGCTACTGTTTCTAGAGCCCGATTTGACAGGGTCCACGGATCAGGCAGGCANTTCTCATACGTGAATGCCATTGAAGACGATAGNCCAGGAGTTTGGCACTGCACNTGCGTNTTCGAAAACAAGTCTTCTTTCGTGGTTTCTCTGTCTGGAGCCACAGTCAGACTGGTAGGACGCGGAGAACCCATTCTTGATGTTTCAGACATTCGACAGGATGTCCCTCCAGAGGGAAAATGGGATTCGATGGTGAAGAGGGTTGAATCTGAAGACCAACCCAGTTTCACACAGGAAATTAGATTCTCAATACTTCCTAGAGTTTCAGTTAATTCTAGTGGAATTGTTGAACTTAAAGAGCAGAGTCTAACGGTGTTGGATGCAGTTCTACAGAAAAGGTTCGATAAATCTAGAATCAAGTCCTATGTCTCATCCAAAGTAGACGTTACAGTTACTCTCGAGAATACCGGAACTTCGGAAATCAACGTCTTGAGAATTTTGGATGACATCCCNGGAATCTTCGAAACNCCATCGACNGAAGACGTNNCGATAGAATTGGAAGGCACNGAGTTGAAGGCNGATCAATATAGAATAGATGTTGTTAGCGGGGTCCAANTAGAGGAGAAGCACCTTTCACCGGATGGGGCGGGGAATGGGCTAAGAATTACTGTCGGNACCTCAGCTCCCCTAGGNCTAAATCCTGGGAAGACAGTACTAATCAGATATCCACTATCTGCGCCAGATCCATCGCCAATGAATAAAATGCTAGTTGCCCCGATAAAGGCCGATTTCAGCTCAGAAAGATTCGGACCAGTCGCTACTAGGTTNGTNGAACGACCGCCAATGATTAAGGTAGTTCATAAGAGAAGAAATATTAGTACTGGAAAGGAAGTTTTCCCAGGTGGCAAGCCAGGCCAATATGAAATTATGCTGATGTTCCACAATAGTTCGGATAGCGCCTTGGACGACTTGGCATTGCATGATATCGTCCCTGGAACCTTTACGATAGAAGATTCCACCATTCGTTCAGATAAGGAAGGTAAAAGAGAAGCATCAACGACAAAAGAATCGGCTCGTGACGGGACTCAGGTAACTTGGGCTATTGGCCGTATAGAGAAGAGTGAAAGAATAGAGGTATTATATACAATTCAGGGGGATCCAGAAGCAGAGTACAAAGTTTCAGATGCGCAAGATTTCCATGGTGCAACTTTCGGAAACGAAGTAGACGAAGAGCCGAATATACCGGAATGGATGGAGAGCACAAAAGACCCCCTGCCACCTCCTTCCGAAGATTTGATCGAAGTTGAAGAGGCAGAATCCGATGGCGATCCCGATGAAGTCGGAGAGAGTGAATTAGAGAATGCGGATTCCAATGACGAGACTTCGGATTATNANAACGAAGAGGATGAAGAATCTTCCAATNTTGNCCANAACCCATGTCCGGCCTGTGGGAATGACGTTGGAAAGGGATCTTCAATTTGTGTCGTGTGNGGCGCCGATGTAAACTCNATATCTTGACTAATGCCAACANCTAGCTCNCGTAAACCAAAGTGTTATTCTCATTCCATCGCATCGTGGNGTCATGNCATCACCGCAAACCGGGGGGGATGCTCAGGCAGAAGCCATGTCATCGATGATGATGCCAATGCTTCTCCTTCTTGGGATGATGCTTCTCTTAATGGTAAACCCCGGAATTAGGAATGCACTCTCTTACTCTGCAGGATCGGTTATTGAGCCAATGTTGCCGTTTCACCAGAGGTATTTTGTCCCCACGGTATTTATTGTGGGCTCCTCTATAATGGTGGTNAATACNGTAATCCGGTCATTTTTCATGGACCCACTTCAACAAGCACATTTTTCCCATCGCAATAGNCAGATTGGNAAGCAACTTAGGGAGGCTAGATTGGCTAGGGACATGGCTAGAGCGGATAAGATGTCAACAATGCAAATGGAGATGATGCCCGAACAACTCAAGATGCAATCATCAATGATGAAACCAATGGTTTTCACCATGGTTTTCATTATTGCAATTTTCAGTTGGATGGCTGAGTCAGTAGAATCCTTCAGAGTGGGTTTTGTCAGNCTCCCNTGGGAGCCTATGTGGAGTTTCANTAACAGGGTTTTGTGGATCTTTCCAGCTTGGATTGCAACTTACATAGCCATGAGTGCACCGTTGGGGAGGATCATTGATAGGCACATCAAAATCATCCGTTATTCTAGACACCCACTTGTNCTATCCGGCGAGAAAATTCCTGAACCACTCCTNCACATGCTTGATGAAGACANGGGAGGGAGGACCTCATCAGTAGTAAGGAGATCTCAGAGAAGGGCAGGTCCAAGAAAGACCGCACCTCATTCCAGGGGCCAGACTAGACGGCAGTCCGGGAATCAACATGCTGCACCTCCAAAGCAAGGAATCACCTGCANTAGTTGCAATTCCGATTTGATCACTAGGACTCACAATGGACTTCTAAGATGTGAAGTATGCAGAAGCGAGTGGAGATGATAGTTTGCTNAAGGTTACCATCAGCGGNCCTCCAGGGAGTGGAACTTCAACATTGGTTTCCAAAATCGAAGACTTTCGAGGNTGGNANTCAATCAATGGCGGCGAAGTTTTCAGGGAGGAAGCTTTGAGGAGNGNAATTTCCGTAGAAGAANTCAGCTCTCTNGCCAAGGAAGATCTTGAGGTNGACAGAATGCTAGATTCTTTGCTACAGTCTCTNATGACTTCTACAAATCCNCCNGAAATATTTGAGAGTAGGCTTAGTGGTTGGTGGGCTTNCAGGAACGAANTCGAATGTCTACGGGTTTGGATTCAGGTTTCTGAGGAGGTCCGTGCAGNGAGAATTCAGAAAAGAGAAGGCGGGGATNTAGAAGNATGCTTGCAAAAGTCTTCCCAGAGGCAGAAAGATGACATGGAGAGATATAGNACACTTTACGGAATTAATCTCGANGACATGTCTCCTTANAACCTAGTTATCNATGCTGATGAAAAGGACGAGAACCAGGTTTTTGAGATTGTTAATTCCCATCTCGGAAGTGAGTGAATGGACGAGTCAAAAAATTGGGTCTTCGATCATTCTGCTACAACAAACAACTCTTTCGGCAGAATCCCTTTCGACAGATCGCTCGAAGAATTACTAGAATGCGGGGTTATTTTGGTCGACAAACCCCCGGGGCCATCAAGCCACCAATTGGCTGCTTGGGCACGCTCGATTTTGGAAATAAAGAGGATAGGACATGGTGGAACCCTAGATCCCTTTGCAACGGGGCTTCTCACACTTCTCTGTGGCCGGTCCACCAAGATCACCGGAGAACTGTTAAAGAAGCCAAAACGTTACATGGCCGTAATTAGATTCAAGGATTCTATCACTTCCGATGATCTGAATAAGGTTTTGGAAAATTTCAGAGGGCAAGTCTACAATGTCCCTCCAAAGGAATCAGCAGTAAAGATTCAAGTCCGCTCAAGGGCAATTTCTGAATTAGAGTTGACCCAGATTAGTGAGGGAGGGAGGGTGCATCTGGTTGAAATTGGCTGTGAAGCTGGAACTTACATCAGAACTCTCGTTCGCGATATAGGGCTATATTCCGGAAATAGTTGCGAACTTCTGGAGCTCCACAGGGTTGGGAGTGGCTCTCTAGAAGACTCCATGGCTTGCACGATGCAACAATTGACAGATTCTGTTTTTCTCTGGCGGGAGCATGGCGATTCAAATGCACTTACAAAACTAATTTGCCCAGTTGAGGTGGTTTTGGATGATCTTCCAAGATTGGTGGTGAAAGACGGTGCGGTAGCAGCAGTTTCTCACGGCGCACCTCTCGCAAAGCCAGGCGTGGTTTCAGCCCCCAGGGGTTTGTTACAGGGCTCCAGTGTTCTAATTTCTAGTATCAAGGGTGAGGCGGTCGCTATAGCGGAGATTTCTGTAGATTCAGACTCAATCGAACAGATGAAGTCAGGCCATGTGGCCATTGCAAAGAACGTAATAATGAGTCCAGGCATATACCCGCAAACATGGGCAAGGGGCCAGAGTTAGACAAGCCTCATTCGTGCTCTTCGTAAATCCACTCGTCCGTCTCTAGCCTTATTTTCAACACCATCATTTTCACACACACCGCTGGCCAGGCCCCAGAGGGGCAAGCGCAGCGGTTCCGTTTCGCGAACGATCTGGGTATAACCATTGCCTATTTTGAGTAGATTATCGGCCCTATGGAACTTTCCTCTAGGCAAAATCACCCTATTTCCTTCTCTCAAAGTCTTTTCTTACTGCACCAGGACTCATTTGGTAGGCTGTAAATGAAAAAAGAATCGCAATTAAGCAGACTAGTATGATTGCGAAGCTGCCATCTGTCCCCTCTGAATCACTTCCAAATCCTTCCACCTCCACTATTGTCTCTAATTGGTTGTTACCTTCTAGAACTTCATCTATGGAATTGGTGCCATCTATTTCCACAGAAATGGAAATCCCTATGCCGACTTCCATAAGTTGAACATCGCATATTGCCATTTTTAGGTCACCAGGGGACAATTCTCGAATGGTCCCAGTTCCAACTAAAACATCATTCACCCTGCAGTAAAAGGTAGCATTTTCTGCAACACCTCTGCCTTGGTTTCTAACAAATCCTACTATCTCAACAACATCGCCCTGATTGAACCTTTCTCCACTTAATCCTCCGGTTCGGACCTGCAGGCTTTCGACCAGCATGTCAGGTTTCGCAGTCACAATAACAGAAACCTCTCTGGATACTTCAGAATAACCGTCGCTGAATGTGATTATCAGGCTATGCTCACCTTTCTCGACAGGCTTAATGGATATGGAACCATCATCAGCAATCAGGGCCCAAGATTTACTACTTGAGATGGAGATTTCTTCTGAATCACGATCTACTGCTAAAGGGTGGATAAATGCTGTCTCTCCCAGTTCCACGTACAGTAACTGTGGAATGCCCGAGACTTCTGGGGGGTCTTGCACTGGCTCGATGACTACGGAGAAGTGACCTTCCCACGAGTTTCCGGATTCATCAAAAACTGATATCATTACGTCTACTTCCCCACTAGCATCTTCTTGAGGGTCAATTTTCAGAATGTTCCCTTCACCCGATACTCTTAGGATATCGATATCGCTACTCTCGGCCGTGACAAGAAGGTTTTCTGAAGCAGTTATGTCATCAGTGCAATATGAGGCCATGGAGAGAATTCTACCACCTTGGTCCTCAATCATGATCAAGTCGCTGAAGTAGTTGCAACTAGGATCGCGATCCCAATCAATTGAGAAACCACCCGAAATCGACATTGATCCGATGTGGACAACTGTGGTTTCAGACGTCCCATTAGAAGACCATTGGAACCTCGCCCCTACTCCAATTTCGATTTCTCCCCCTAGAGTCGGCAGGGCGTGCCCTATTGGGATGGAAATGGAGAATGGACCAGCCTTCATCTCTTCGCTGTGGATTAGATTTTCCCCAATAGCGAATCGAATGTAACTAGAAGATGCCGATAATCCATCCAATCCACCAGTAATCCTGCCGCTGACTAGCAGGTGTGGGTCATTTACATCCACTCTGGCTCTAGAGACACATCCATCTTCGATAATTATTCTAATACTGTAACTTTCTTCCGAATGTTGCAATAAATCTCCAGATTCCACTTCATTATACTGGTCTGACCCTGCATTCGATGCCCAAACTGAATGATTCCCTTCCCCAAAAACGTGAATCCTACCAAGGCTCTGATCCGCAGGGGGGTCGACAGTGAATTGCCAAACTGCCTCGCCAGTATCGTCAGGTGATAGTCCACAGTTTTTCTGAATTAGCCCTGAAATTTCGCCATCGTAGGGTCCAAAGTCGATTACTGGCATTCCAGAGGCAGTAGATTTGTGCACCGCCTTCGAGTTTTCAAAGGAATACCATGGCTCATGGAATTTAACCCTCAGCCCTACAGAATCTACTCTTACTTCTGAATCATCGGCTCCTTGATTATCAGAAACGTAGTCGACAGTGAACTGCGTGTCTTCCAATTCATGCCACCCCCAATCAATGAATTCGTCTAGCTGAATTACGAGGGGGGTGGTCATTCGGTCAATCCCACTTAGCGTCTTTGCAAAACTTCTGACTAGGATATCCGAGCCGTGGTTCTGCAGGAGTATGTTGACTTCATCATCATTCAAAGAATCTGGAATCGAGAAGTAGATTACCAGAGACACGTTCTCTATTTCTCTCGAGTGGAGTCCGGGATATTCATAACCGCTCATGGTGATGTCAGGTCCCCTTGACCAAGAGTAGACTCCATCCGCCTCTCCGAATGTAGCATTGCAGGCAGAACATCCAGAACTAGCCCAAGCCGTCTCCTCCAGAAAGTTATCCGGCCTGGCATGCGTGAATGACATCTCCTGGTCTGCCACCATTCCTATGGTGTATTCTGCAGGATCTTGAGAAAATCCCTTAGTACTGCTGAATTGCCATAAACCACTGTCTTCGAAATTTCCTGCATCTAGGAGCGCGACCTCTTCAGATGAAATTACCGTGTCGCCTGAAACTGCTGTCGAGGCCATAACTAAAACTATTGAAGCGACAATAATTACGGCACTTTTCGCATTACTCACGATTGGTAACGAGGACCACCTCCGCTTCAAGGCGTTGGTTAGTGGCTCGTCACTTCATACTTGCATAACTGTTGAAATACGTGCGATGCACGCCTGTTTACTATTGGCTGTGATGGTGTAGCGGTTAGCACGGTGGGTTGTGGTCCCGCCGGCCCGGGTTCGAGTCCCGGTCACGGCCCCACTATTCTCCATTGATTAATGACTCATCGCTGATGTGATGTCCCATTTTATGGGCCTTAGTAGAAAGGTATTCCAGGTTCCCTTCCCCGACTCCAACAACCAGTTGCACCCTCTCAACTACGTTTATTCCATGTTCAGAGAGTTGGGTCACCTTGTCCGGGTTGTTTGTCATCAGATTTACCCTGTCGATTCCCACTGATCCTAAAATCTCTGAAGCAATTCCGTAGTCCCTGGCATCCGCTGGATGACCCAGCATTAGATTCGCCTCCAAAGTGTCAGCACCCCTATCCTGAAGGTTGTAAGCCTGAATCTTAGCATGCAATCCAATTCCTCGACCTTCTTGTCTCAGGTACACCAAGCAACCCCAACCGTTCATTTGTATCTTCTTCAGAGCGGTTTCTAGTTGTGAACCACAATCGCACCTCAGACTTCCAAAAGCATCACCAGTGAGGCATTCCGAGTGGACCCTTACAAGTACCGGATCTGGACCCCCCATGTCGCCCAGCAAAAGCGCAACATGGTCCAAACCGGTTTCTTCTTCGTGGAAGACCCTAATCCTGAACTCCCCATGTTCAGTAGGTAGGTGAGCGTCAGCTGGGACCTCCCCAACTTCGTAGACTCTCGGGACACTCATATGTTTTCCAACAGAAGGGACCATTTGAATGCTACAGGTCCCCAGTCACCTTGGCAATAGTGAATTTGTAAATCCCTGAGTCTTCCTCAGCACTATCCAATAGGAAACCTAGCCTTTCGCAAAGTGCAGGAATGTCATGCAGTGTCTCGGGATCATCGCAAATCACCTCTATCACTTCTCCATCATTGATTTCCCCAAGGGCTCTCCTAGTCTCATGAACAGGGATGGGGCAGAGAAAACCGAGGAGGTCCAATCGCCTGCTAATTTTCACGCCCATGTAGCTTGGAGCGGGTACTTCGCTTCAAATCTGCTCAATTCTTCGAGAACTGGAATTCGTCGTCTTCGTGAGTCCTCATGTAGTTAATTGCTGCGTTTTCATCGCTTTCCAACTTTCTCCCACGGCTCTTTCCGTTCCTTGCTTCATCCCATCTGTCCATGAATACCCCCTCCTCCCAGTCGTTAATGAACATGGGTCGGATGTATGAGGACCTGCATACTGACCTGGTATTCCCCAAGTCGGCAGCGACAGTATCAATCACTGCTAGCAAAGTCGCGCTCCTCTCTTTCTCGTTCCCTCCTGGCAACTTTCTAGCCTCTGCTAATTTGGAAAGCCCTTCAGCCCCCTTCAGAGTCTTCCCACCCCAATTCAAGTAAGGTGGGAACCCCGACTCTTCGGATTTCTTGACTGCCTGGTCGTGAAGTTTCGGCAGTTTATCGATTTCTTCCTCGCTCGCTTCTGAAACCATCGCTAATCTGGATGCCGTCTTCCAAGAGGCCGCCCATGTTCTGAAATCCTTTGCAGTGTATCTGTGATTCATGTGCTTCTCTAGATAGTTGTTGATGTGCTCGGCCTTGATGTCGAAGTCTCTCCCACTATCATCCAGGTATCTGAACAAATCTTGCTTCTTGTCTTTGCCACCAATTTTCCCGGAGTCCTCGATCAGCTTTGCAATTGCATCGTCCTTGATCAGCAATTTCCACTCCTTTCCAGATTTGCCTACGAAGTTCAGAACCGCATCTATATCCCCTTCAAAGGCATTCTTTCCTTTCCAGAATTTCACATGACCCTCCTGGATTGTCGTAAGTCCGTAGGACTCATTTTCCTGTGCGTACTGATCTGAACCAACTCTGATATGGTACCTGTCGATCAACCTCACTACAACTGCTACTACCTTGTCTCTTGACATCCCGGGCATTTCTAGGTCAGCCTCTACTTCCCTTCTCAGCTCGTTTAGTGCAATTGCGAACTCATCAACATTCTGGTATTTCAGAATAGACTTGTACTCGTTCCATTTAGGGTGATATCGGTACTGAAGTCTTCCGTTCGAGTCTTTTCCAGTAGCCTGAATATGCCCATTCTCAGCAGTGCAGAACCAGACATCGGTCCATGCAGGGGGGACCGCTAATGAGTTTAGGAAATCAATCCTCTCCTCTTTGGTTACGGGATCGCCACTTGGGAGTAAATAATTCCAAGAAAGAACCGTCTTCCCTTCCTCTTCGGATTCTGTTTCTACTCTTTCTCTTGAAATCCCAGGCTCGTCTCTGTCGCTCAAAATAAGTCCAGCTTTCTCTGCTGATGTTTCGGAATCCTCAGACTTCATGGGACGGGCTCGATCAGTAGGTTTGAAGAGATTTCGCAAGCCCCTCATTCGGTAAACTGCGATAAAAGACTCTCCAGTGCTCTTATGTCGTTCTCCAGGATCTCTCTTTCCGCTCTCTTCAGGTCACCTTCGGCGAGTCTAGCTTGGAGTAATTCTAGCTCCGTCCTTGCTGAGTCCCTCTCCTCTTCCATCTCTGCTTCGTCCCTCATCATCTTGATCCTCGAAACGTGTTGCCTGGTGGACTTCATACGTCGCATTCTTTCACCGGCCTCACCTTCGGGGAACGGGCTTGGTTTGCTCTGTAGCTCCACAGCTACTGGATAGGGTATGCTTATTCCTTCTCTCAAGAAGGCATTGTCTATTTCTCTCAATATCCAGTCAGTTGCTATGAATTCCTCCCCATAGTCGCTTATCCAAACGTAGAGCCTGTAATTCTTCGAGAAATCACCGAACTCCCTAAGCAGGACCCTTGGTGCGGGATCTTGCTCTATATTGGGGCATTTTCTGGCTACATCCAGGATAACTTGCTTCACATGGGCAGACCTCTCATCGTAGTCTACACCTATGTCTAGGGTCAGCGTGACCCTCGACCCAACTCCATCCCCCCCTCCTCTGGCGAAGTTGGTTATGGTGGAGTCAACCAGTCTGTTATTTGGAATCACTACCAACTGCTCTGTCAGTGTCAGTATCTTTGTGGATAGGATCCCCACTGACATCACGGTCCCAGTAACCCCGTCGACTTCTATTCTGTCGCCAACCTCGAAAGGCTGGTCTATTGCAAGCATGAATGAGTTCAACATGTTTCCTAGTGTCTGCTGCACCGCCAGTCCGATTATGATGGAGAAAACAGCCAGAGATGCCATAACTCCTAGAAGCTCAATTCCCACTTCGCCCAGAGCCAGGTAAAGTCCCATGAACCAAACGATGCCCCTTGACGCAAAAACAACCAGCGGATTTCCTCCGGTCACTGTAACGCTTTTGTTCGTATTGTACTTGTCCATCGCTGCAGGTACGACAAATTTGATCGCTATACTGATTATCGACGCGGAAAGAACGATGTATATTCCGGAGAAGTAGGGCGCTACTGCAGCATAGATGAAATCCCTCCTGCCTAGGGTCCATATCATTGTCAGCTCTACCCCTGCCAGTAGTAGGAAAATGTAGAGTCTGTTGAAAATCGGATCAAGAATATCGTTATCCCACTCTGCTTCGGTCCTCTTTACCATCCTCCATGCCATTCTCAGAACAATGTACCTTGTGATGAGGAGTGCGAATAGGGTCAGTCCTAGCGAGACCCCAAGTTGTGCTAGGATGCCAATCTCCTCGATCATTTGGAGGATTTCGCTAAACTCTTCATATGCTGTACTAAATGGGCCTGCCATACTCGCTTCACTCCAGACGTCTTCCTGTCAAATGCTTATCGTTTCATCCTCTTTGCTTGAAGGACCCACTCGTCCCTCTCTATCCTGCCCGGACCAAGGCCAATCGCCTCATTCACTTGCTCGGTTATTTTCTGGTCCATATTAGCTATTTGTGAAAAGTTGTATATTCCAATCGAGTTCAGTTTTTCTTCGACGAACCTGCCGATTCCATCGATCTGCTTCAGATCGTCTTTCTCCTCTTCCGTTCCAAAACCAATTTTTCCGAAGTCAACAACCGACTCATCTGAATCATCTTCCTCGGTCCCTGAATCCCTTTCCTTGCTCTTCAGTAGTTCTTCGGCCATTTTCATCCTCCTTGAAACCTCTCTTTGCCGCTCAGCCTCTTCCTCCTCGTGGGCCATCTCTTCCTTTGCCTCTGAAATTAAGTCAAAGTCAGAGGGTGCCTCTTCCGTTAGATCTGAGGTATCCTCATCGACCTCTTCAATCAAGTCCTTGGCCTTCAAAGCCCACTCGTCTCGGTGGATACGTCCGGGGAAGAATTCTATGGCGTCGTTGATCTTCTCCTCCAGTTCTTCGCTCATCCTGGAGATTTGTCTGAATGTGAAGATCCCCAATGCATTCAACTTCTCTTCTATGAATGGTCCAATGCCGCTGATTTTCTGCAAGTCATTCCTTTCTTCTTTCGTAGCGAAGCCAATTATTCCGAAGTCAATGTCCTTTGATTTCTCGGAGATTCTGAGTAAGGCCAGCTCCTTCTTCCTCTCATCCTCGCCCATCTCTTCAAGGTGCCCTCTCCTCTCCTCTAGTTCCTTCTCCATTTCCGCAAGCCTCTCCTCGGCCTTCTTTCTGGACTCCTCGCTCTCTCTGCTTTCCTCCTCTTCTTCCTTCTTCCTCTCAATTGCCCTCTTTCTGAGCTTCTCTTTGGCTTCCATAGCTTTCATCTGTGCCTGCCTCTCTTCCTCGGCGGCCTTTCTCGAAGCCTGCCTCTCTTCCTCGGCGGCCCTTTCCTTCGCCTCTTCTAGCAATCTTGCTGAGAGCCTCTCTGCCTCCTCATCGGCTCTCTTAGCCTCCTCCTCGGCCTCTTTCTCCTCGGCCTCTTTCCTGGCCTTCTCTGCCTCCTCCTCGGCCTTCCTCTCCTCGGCCTTCTTCCTGAGCATAGCTCTTAGTTCAGCAGCCTCTTCCTCTGCCTTGCGCTCTCTTTCCTCTGCCTCCTCGGCCTCTTTCCTGGCTTTCTCCTCTGCAGCAGCCCTTTCTTCGGCCTCTTCCCTCTCGATTCTTTCTGACTCCTCTGCACGCTTCTTCTCCTCAAGCTCCTTGGCCCGCCTAGCCGCTTCCTTCTCCATCTCGAAAGCCCTCTTCTCAGCCTCAATAGCCTTCAATTCGGCGGCCGCTGCTCTTTCCTCTGCATCCTTCTCGATTTTCTCAACTCTGCTTCTTAGATCATGCACCCTCTGTGCGGCCTCTTTCTTCTCACGTATCTCGTTTTCAGCGGCCATATCTGAGCTCTTTTTCTCGATCTCTCTGGCCCTTTTCCTTGCCTCCCTCTCTATCTGTGACGCTCTCCTTTTGGCCAACTCCTCCTCGGGAGTGTCCTTGATTACCTCGACTTCAACATCCCACTGGAAGTATACCGTGGATTTGCCGAGTCGGATTAGTCCTGTGAATTCTGTCGTCAAGGGGGTTTCAGAATCGTCCCTGAACTCTAGCCTGAATTCGATCTCTCCCTTGGTGTTGGATTTTATGGGGCTCATTTTGAATCTGGTGCCGTTTTGTTCTGATGACATGTCCGTGAATTCGCAGGTAGTCCTTGGGGTAATGTTTGTGACCGTTATCAACTCGTGACTGTGGGCGAATGACCCTTTCCTGACTCCCCTTACGGTTCTCAGTTTGTACGGGTCATCGTATTCTCCGGTTCCTTCCCAGTCTCCATCTGTGTAGGTGAATTCGGGCTCTGGGCCTAGAATTTCTTCTTCATCTACTGAGAAAGGATTCAGAAGCCATAGCAGCACCAACAGCAGCAGCAGTAGTGGGAAGCAGCATATCCAGAGGATCTTTACCGCATCAGGTACATATTCTTCCAGAAGGTTGCACACCCCATCTCCATCGTCATCCTTCGGGACGGATAGGTTGTCCTTCGGATCCGTCCCGCAACTGGTCTCGTTAACATCGAGCCAACCGTCGTTGTCGTCGTCGGGGTCCTCTATGAGTGTGAAAGTGCAGTTCGCCGAGTCGGTCAGGTATATGCAAGTCAACTCGTCGGGCCATGTGTCGTTGTCAGTATCGTCCCAAGCCGTTGGGTTCTTTGGGAACATGTCTATTGAGTCCCCTATGTTGTCACCGTCGTCGTCTTCGTCAATGTGGTTGCAGACTCCGTCAAGGTCTATGTCTTCTGGGAAAGAAGAGTTGTCATTTGGATCCGTCAGGCACTCAAGCTCGATTTCGTCTGACCATCCGTCACCGTCGTCATCTGTGTTGTTGTCGATTGGCGGGAATATGTCGAAGTCAACTCTGTAGGAGAATTTCCATTGAGAGTTTATTGCGCTGAATGTGTGTGAGTACTCGATAAGTATGTGCCTGAAAGCCTCTTCAGGAGTCCCAGAGATCACCCCGGTTGTTGTATTCAGAATCAGTCCATCGGGGAGGTCCGGAACAACTGAGAATTCCATTATTTCTCCGCTGGTGGGGGCAATTGTTGGCTCCAGGGGTTCCATTTCTTCTCCAACTGTGAGTACAAGCTTGTCTATGGGGTAGAAGAAAACTAGCGGTGAATCGTCGAATTCGTCTAGTGGGTCGCAGATAGCATCCCCGTCATAGTCATCGGGAACGCTCAAAACGTCTAGAGGATCCGTTCCGCAGTCGATTTCAACGGTGTCGTTCCAACCGTCCCCATCATCATCGGGGTCGAATAGGTCTGGAATTCCATCTCCGTCTGTGTCCAGGTAGTGTGCTTCAATTCTGATTTCGAAAGTGTTTAGGAATAGCGCGTTGCTTCCCGTGATCGTGAAAGTTGTTTGATTCAACTCTTCTTGTGGGGTGCCATTGAGCACTCCGTTCGTTTGGTTGAATTCAAGGCCATCTGGCAGTTGGGGTGAAATCGACCAGGAAGATATGTTTCCCCCGAAGATCTGCGGCTCAAGGTACACTCCGTCGAAGAAGGTAGTTAGGTTGAGGGAATCTTCTAGGTAGATTAGATCGAAATCGTTGTCGTCTGGGTCTGGCACCACGGACTGGAGGGTGATTTCAACCGAACTCTGGTATTGTGAGTTGTTTGCCCATACCGTGAAAATACCAAGGTCGAACTCGCCCATTGGGGCTCCGGAGATGGTGCCATCTTCCGCATCGAACCTGCCCATGCCATTGAGTGTCAGTCCCGCAGGCAGTGGCGGCCAAATTTCCCATGTCCTGACATCACCGCCGTAGGTAGTAGCGATAATGGGGTCAATTGGCTCGTTTACGAATAGTAATTGTGAGATCGTGTTGTAGACTAGGAAGATCGGCGAGTCGTCAATGTCGTCCACTCCGTCGCACTCCCCGTCCAAGTCGCTATCAGTCGGGAAGGATATCGGATCTAGCCCGTCCGTCAAGCAGGCGGTCTCGTTAACATCGAGCCAACCGTCGTTGTCGTCGTCGGGGTCCGTCTCGTCCGGCATCCCGTCCCCGTCCGTGTCCAGCAGGGAGGCAGACATGCGAATCGAGAAGCTAGAGGAGTGCTGGCTGTTGTTTGCCCACACGGTGAAGTCGGTCGGTCCGAAGGAGGTCGTAGGCGTCCCTGAGATCACACCTGTATTGTTGTCGAACTCGAGGCCTGGAGGCATCGCCGGATCAACCTCCCAG
>PBFP01000011.1 GCA_002718695.1 Methanobacteriota archaeon | reverse complement strand
TGCCGTCGCCGTCGTCGTCTGTGTCGTCGCCGTCGCAGATCGAGTCGCCGTCTATGTCCACTGACTCGTCGGCGTCAAGCGGGCACGCGTCGTTGGCGTCGTCGACGCCGTCGTCGTCGTCGTCGGTGTCCAGAGCGTCGCAGATCCCGTCGCCGTCAGTGTCCGTAGGCGAGTCGGTTGCATCTAGAGGGTCGTTGCCCTCGCCGCAGTTGTTGTCCTCGTCGTCGTTGGAGAACCCGTCGCCGTCGTTGTCGTCGTCCTGGATGTCGTCGCACAGGTTGTCGCCGTCGGTGTCGATTGGTTGGTCGTTCAAGTCGGCAGCATCGGATCCGCACGCAGCCTCGTCGGCATCGGTCCAGATCCCTGCCACGTAATCAGATGCAACAAGGGAGCCTACCGTGTAGGCAATCCCGTACCAGTTGTCGCTGTACCATGCGTACTGGGCGTTCTCGCTTAGGATAGACGTCCCTGAAGAGTCACCTAGGGTGACCTCTACTGAGGGGTTGTAGTATCCGAAGTACGCGTAGTAGTAGGTGTAGTAATCGGTGTTGGAAGCGGACACAGTGATGTCGCCCGCCGTAACCGTGCATCCTTCCTCGGCGTATCCGTCGAGGGAGCATAGCACGTTGCCGTCGGAGTCTAGGACATCGATGTCCATGTCGTCGTAGCTCTGTGCGTAGATGTAGTAGGTCACCTGGACGTTGCTCGCGTCGAAGTCGTCGTCGTCGTCCACCGTGAGGGTGGTGTCACCCGCGGCGCAGGTGGATAGCAGGTCGTCCGGCATGCCGTCGCCGTCTGTGTCGGTGACCGCGCATGCGTCTGTCGGGAAGGCGTCGGACGTGTCGTCCGTGCCGTCCCCGTCGGTGTCGTCGTCTAGGTAGTCGCAGACGTCGTCGTCGTCGATGTCAGACGGTGTTACCGCCGCGCTCGAGGAGTCGCCTCCGTCGCCGACGCAGTTGGTGTCCTCGTCGTCGTTGAGCCAGCCGTCCCCGTCCATGTCGTCGTCGTTGGGGTCTCCGATGCCGTCGTTGTCGTCGTCGAAGTCCGCGTTGTTGCCCCAGCCGTCGCCGTCGTTGTCGGCGGACTCTGCTGGGCTGTAGGGGAACGCGTCATCGACGTCCAGCACCTGGTCTCCCGGGTAGAAGTCGTAACCAGCACCTGACCCGAGCCCGGTGAAGGTGCCGCAGGTCGCGTCTGCCACGTTGTCGCCGTCGGTGTCCGCTCCGTCGGCCGCTGGGCAGGTGTCGTCGTCGGTGTCGGCGTTGTCGCCGGTCCCGTCGCCGTCGTTGTCGGCCCACTCCGTGGAGTCGTTCTCGAACAGGTCGTCCGAGTTCATGTAGCCGTCGCCGTCGCGGTCGTCGTCGGTGTTGTCGCCGATCCCGTCGCCGTCCATGTCGGTGGTCTCGTTGGCGTCGTTGTCGTGACTGTCGATCGCGTCCAGGACGCCGTCGCCGTCGCAGTCGACGACGAGGGTGCATCCCTGCTCCTCGTCCGCGTCCAGGACGCCGTCGCCGTCGTCGTCATCGTCTACCCCGTCGTCGCAGAGGGAGTCGAGGTCGGTGTCTGTCGGCAGGTCAGTGGTGTTCAGAGAGTCCGATCCGCAGNNGNTCTCGTCCNNGTCGNNGAAGCCGTCGNNGTCGTCGTCGNNGTCCAGGGTTGTCCCGTATCCGCTGTCGGAGGGGACGACCTGGCCTGTGATGTCCAGATCATAGACGTGGGCCCATGCGCCTCCGTCACCATAGGTGTCAAGCAGCTCTAGCGTGTAGGTACCGGGTTCCTCGAACTGGTATAGGTAGGTGCCGTATCCGCTGTAAGACGTGTAGTCGCAGCANGTCTCCAGGTTCAGGACNGTCCCGTCAGGGGTTTCCAGGTATGCCTGGGTCTCGCCNCCCCAATAGTCCGTGTAAAGGTAGATGTAGATGCCGTTTGTTACTGTGTAGGAGCAGAACTCGTCCTCGTAGCCATCGCCATCGGTGTCGTCCGAGTTGTATAGCACCTCACAGTTGTCGCCGGCGGAATCTCCCACTGCGTAGCTGTTGACCAGCAGGTTGGGGAAGGTGTCCGCCAAGCCGTCGCCGTCGAAGTCGTCCCAGGCCTCTGGGTCGTTGTCGAAGGCGTCGTCTTCGTCGCCGAAGCCGTCGTCGTCGCAGTCTTCGTCGAAGGAGCATCCCGTCTCCTCGTCCGCGTCCAGTACGCCGTCGTTGTCGTCGTCGGTGTCGGCGTTGTCGCCCACCCCGTCGCCGTCGCTGTCNNGCCACTCCGTGGAGTCGCTGGCGTTCCAGTCCGAGTTGTCGCCGATGCCGTCGCNGTCGCTGTCGGCGGNCTCGTTAGCGTCGGTGGGGAACGCGTCCCCGTTGTCTCCGACTCCGTCGCCGTCGCTGTCAGTGGTCTCGNTAGCGTCGTCGGGGAACTCGTCGGCGTTGTCGCCCACGAAGTCGCCGTCGCTGTCGGTGTCCTCGGAGGCGTCGAGGGGGAAATCGTCGGCGTTGTCGCCCACTCCGTCTCCGTCGGTGTCCTCCGACTCGTTAGTGTCGTTGGGGAACTCGTCGGTGTTGTCGCCCACTCCGTCGCCGTCGCTGTCCGTGGTCTCGCTAGAGTCCAGTGGGAAATCGTCGGCGTTGTCGCCCACTCCGTCTCCGTCGCTGTCTAGGTGCTCGGAGGCGTCGGTGGGGAACTGGTCGTCCATGTCTANGTATCCGTCGCCGTCGCAGTCNTCGAGAAGGGAGCAGCCGTCGACCTCGTCCGTGTCNAGCACGCCGTCGTCGTCGTCGTCATCGTCGAGCCCGTCGTGCAACCCGTCTCCGTCAGTGTCGGTGTCCAGGTCAGTGCCGGTAACCGACACGTCGCCTATGGAGGCAGAGGAGAACACATTGTCAGTCCCGCTANCCGCGTGGGTTATCGTGGCTGTGGTATCCGCCCCGTCGTCGTCGGTGTCCTCGATGCAGAGGTACACGTAATGGTTCATGTCCCAGTCCTGCTTTGTGAACTTGAAATACGAGGGATCAACCGTCACGTCCGAGTTGTCGGACGATGGCGTGATCACGAGCACCCCGTCAGGAGCCTCGTCGAGAGATACTGCGTACCAACCGCAGCCGCCCTCGTCAAATGTGACGGAGGTGACGTCTGTGGTTATCGACGCGCGCATCTCCCTGGCTTCATCTCGTAGTTCTGCTGCCTCTGGGACCATGGGCAAGATAGCTGACGCTATCATCACGGCTACCATTAGCAGGCTTCTTGCTGTCTGTGTCATGTTTTTCATGTTATCAGTCCTCCTCGTTATCTTCGTCGTCGTCAACNGGTTCGTCATCGTCCTCGAAGTCGAAGTCCTCGAACTCCTCGGTGTAGTCTTCCGCCTCGTCCTCGTCGGATCTGGAGGCTCCCTGGTTCATCTGTAGCAGACCGTAGCCCAGGGCGCCGATCACGGCGACAATGCCCAGATAGGGCAGTGGGTCGAAGGTCATCTTGTCGATCAGGGTTACGGGGTTGGCCTCGTCGCCTAGCCCGTCCTCGTTCGCGTCGTACCACTCAGTGGCGTCTCGCGGGAAGCGGTCCTCGTCACCCACGGCGCAATCGACGTACTCGACCTTCGATGCGCTTCCTACGCACTTGGGGTCTGGGTGTCCGTCGTTGTCGTCGTCCACGTCGGTTGCGTCGCAGATGCCGTCACCGTCGAAGTCTGAGGGGGTCTCAGATGCTTCGTCCTTGTCGCCGGTCCCTCCTGCGTTGGCGCAGGAGACCTCGGTGGCATCCAGCCATCCGTCTCCGTCGTCGTCGTTGTCGGAGTTGTCCCCGATCCCGTCGCCGTCGGAGTCCTCCCTCTCGAGGGGGTTGTTCGGGAATGCGTCGTCCAGGTCGATGACGCCGTCGTTGTCGTCGTCGCCGTCAACGAGGTCGCACTCTCCGTCGCGGTCGTTGTCCGTTGGGACCTGCATGGTGTCTAGCCACTGGTCCTCTTGGAGGGCGAAGCAAGCCTTCTCTTGATCGTCTGTCCAGCCGTCGTTGTCGTTGTCGTCGTCGGTGTCGTCGCCGATCCCGTCGCCGTCGCTGTCGGCGTTCTCGGAGGCGTCGGTTGGGAAGGCGTCGAATTCGTCCTCGATGCCGTCACCGTCGTCGTCTTCGTCCATGGCCACGTCGCAGAGGTCATCGCCGTCTGCGTCTAGTGGCTGTCCTTGGATGCCAGTGATGGCAGGGTCGTATGCGGCATCGGACAGTGGGTCGCTTCCGCAGGTTATCTCGTCTACGTCTAGCCATCCGTCGTCGTCGTCATCTAGGTCTGTGTTGTCGCCCACTCCGTCGCCGTCGGTGTCTATCCACTCGTCTGCGTCTTCCGGGAATGCGTCTACGTTGTCTGGGCAGGTGCTGGCGATTCCGCCTGTCTGCCCGGGGAAGTAGTTGATTCCCTCGACTGCTTCACCCGACAGAGATGAGTTCTGCGCTGCGAGCCAGTCGCTCTGGTCGCAGGAGTCCCACCATCCGTCGTTGTCGTCGTCCATGTCCCTGTTGTCGCCCTGTCCGTCACCGTCGTTGTCGGACCACTCGGTGTGGTCAAGCGGCCACAAGTCGTCAGCGTCCGCGACTCCGTCGTTGTCGTCGTCGTCGTCGAGGGTGTCGCACTCATCGTCGCCGTCGTTGTCGGTAGGGAATGACATCGGTAGCAGTGGGTCGCTTCCGCAAGCTGCTTCGTAGGTGTCGTTGTACCCGTCGCCGTCGTCGTCGGTGTCCTCGACNAGTCCGGTCGGGGTTGCTGGGTGGCAGTAGTCCTGGATTGACCAGGTGTAGCCACCGTATGCAGCCATCTCGTCCTCGTTGGAAACTCCGTCTCCGTCGTAGTCGTCCGCGAGATCGCCGTAGTCACCGTCGCCGTTTGCGTCTAGGAGGTTGTCGAACTCGCCGTCTGGTACTCCTGCTGGGCCGTCGTAGTCGACGCCATTCAGCATGGTTGTCCAGTCGGGGTTGCCCATGTCGCTGGAGTCGTTCAATCCTCCGAGTATGTCGTCGGGCATCTGGTCGTGGTCCGTGTCCGTGTCTGCGCACGGGTCGAAGTCGAACGCGTCGGTCTCGTCATCGGTCCCGTCGTTGTCGCCGTCCGGATCGAGGTAGGTGCTCGCGAGGGCGTGGTCGATGTCCGAGGCGGCCACTGTGTCGCAGAGGCCGTCGCCGTCGTAGTCCGTCGGGACCGTGGTGTTGTCCACATCGGCCATGCTTCCGGCGCCGAGGCACACGAGCTCTTCGATGTTGTCCCAGCCGTCGCCGTCCACGTCGGGGTCGGTGTCGTCGGGGATCCCGTCGCCGTCGAGGTCGGCGGTGCCGTTCTCGTCCATCGGCATCTCGTCGAGGTCGTTGCCCACCCCGTCGCCGTCAATGTCCTCGTCCAGGAAGTCGCACTCGCCGTCACCGTCGGTGTCGGTAGGGGTGCTGTTGGCGTCATATGGGTCGGTGTTGCAGTCGATTTCCAGTTGGTCGAGCCATCCGTCTCCGTCTGCATCCAGCGTGTAGAACGTCACGTTGACGGTGTAGTTGGTACCGTCCTCGGTGTCGTAGTTGCCCCAGTTCCTAACGCCGATTCCCATCCATGAGTCGAATGGGGAGGCGATGGTAGAGGTGTTGTACACCTGCGGATTGGAGTAGTACATCCCTCCGATCTGGTTCCAGCTGTTGTCGAACACGTCCAGTAGCATCCACACGTCCGGTCGGTCGTCGCCGGGCGTCAGCTCGATCTCTACCCCGTGGTTTGCGGGGACGTCGAAGGTGAACCTGTCCGTGGAGTCAAGGCCCGCCATGTTCCATCCGTCGAAGGTCAGTACGCCGTCGTTAGCCAGCGTGTCTGATTGTGACTGGTTCAGGAAGTCATTGGCGTGTATCGCAGTAGATGGCCCTGGTCCGGCGTCTGTGCCGGAGTTGGCATCGTTCTGGACACCTCCCTCCAGATCCGAAAGCGGGTGGAAGGTGATGTTCATCTCGTACTCGTGGTCAGGAGCGCTGGCACAGCAGGTCCAGATGTAGACGTATAGCCACCCAGGAGTGTCGGCCACCGCGTTGGAGGCGTCCCACCCGTTGGCGGCGCACTCTAGGTTCGGGAACGGTGTGTCGCACCCGGAGCNGTTGTGGAATGTGCCCACTGGCCACAGACCAGAGTTCTGNGNNAGCGTGTCNAGNCCGTACCCCGAGTTGGTCATCACGTAGTACGCGCCATTGGCCGGGTATTGGCAAGGCATGTGCTGCATCTGGCACATCAGCATGTACACGGCGTGGTAGGTGTTGGGATCTCCCTCACCCTCCAGGTCGAAGTCGTAGTCGATGTTCACGTAGGTCCCCTCGGGAACCGCGATGCTGTACATGTCGTAGCTGTCCCACACGTAGGATACCCATCCCGTGCAGACCCCGCCGTCCCACGACTCCCTCACGGAGCCGTTCGCGTCGTACGGGTTCAGGTCGGCCTGTGTGCTCTCGTTGGTGAAAGTGTGGCCGCTCCAGGTTCCCGGGTATACGAGGTCAGCAGCGTCACCGCCGGGTACCGATCCGGCCATGCCGCAGTCGTCCTGGTTGTCGCCTGGAGCCAGTCCGGGCGTGAGGAACGACATCGATACCTCGTAGTTTCCGCTTCCTATGTCGGTCCAGACCCTCAGGAAGATGTCCTGGCCGGCGTCGTCGTATTGAGCCCAGACGCACTCGGGGTTGTCGTAGTATGAAGAGGCGATGAACGACAGCCACCCGTAGGTCGGGTTCACGTAGTACAGAGCGACGTCTATGTCGTTGTGCACNGGGAAGTCGACGCAGATCTCAGCGGCGTAGTTAGTCGGCAGATAGATCCTGTAGTAGTCGTATTCGTCGAACTCGTCGTGACCGTAGCCGGTGAATGTCTGGTTCACTGTGGTCAGGTTGAGCGAGTCGGTGTGGGTGGCACCGGCATCGGCGCACCCGCCGATTGGAGCTAGCCCAGCGTCGTTCTGGCAGGCCATCTGCCAGGGGTGTTCCGTGGCGTTGTATATCGAGAAGGTGACGGTGTAGTTGTTCTCGTAGTCCTCCGTCATCTCCAGAAGTGAGACCTTGATGTATAGGTCGGAGTCCACAGATAGGGTGCTGGCCCAGGTGTAGGACTCGTTGGTCGCTGCCGCCGTCGGGTTGGTTTCAAGCCCGTAGGGCACGTATGTGACTGCTGAGCCCGTTGACGTATACAGCTGCAGGGACAGGAGTCCCTCGACCTCGGTTGTGTCGTTGAAGTTGGTATCGACTCCCTCGGGCCACTCGAGCATAACGTGGGCTCCGTGACCTGCTGGAACGGATACGCTGAACCAGTCCTGCTCGTCATAGCCATCGCAGGCCATTCCGGTGAACTCACCGGACCATGTGCCGTCTCCGTTGTCGACCGCATGGCCGGAAACGTCGATCGGGTCATCATCGGGAGAGTAGTCCCCGCCAGGGGCGTCTCCGCCCGCAGCGGTGTAAACCCCTTCGCCCTCTGCTGATCCGTCGTCCTGGAAGAAGCAGGGCGGAGGCGCTCCTGGCTCTGTCTCCAGCTCCAGGAAGTACCCGGAGGATGGGCCGCTGTAGTGTATTACCTCGGCGTAGACGGTCTGAGCCGCCCCCAGCTGCCCGAGGTCTACGAACTCTGGCTGGTCGAACCAGGAGTAGGCCAGCATGCCCGATAGTGTCTCTGTAGTCGCATCCCAGTCAGAGTATATCTCCAAGTCTAGGTCTGCGCTATTTTCCCATTTGAGAGTCACGTTGGCCTTGTAGTTCTCAGGGAGGTATATCGCGTAGATGTCAGAGGTGTCAGTGGAATCGACGTGTCCGGACGCACTATCTTCGAACACGTAATCGGTTGCCGTGAGCAGGCCGCTGAAGTTGCCCAGCAGGGCTCCGACGTTCATGGCGACGCCTGCGTCGCCGTAGGAGTCGAAGATCTCCACGTGGTATGTTCCGGCATCGCTGAATGTTGCGATGGTCCCGGCCCAGTAGCTTGCCCAGTAACCCTCTGTCCATACCGTGCCGTTGGGCAGGGTAATGTCGATGTAGTTCTCGTATGGGCACCAGTAGTCGCACTCGATCATCACGTCGGCCGGAACGGATCCGTCCAACTCGAACTCGAAGTCGTAGTAGGTGGTGTAGTCGCCATACATATTGACGCTGCCTAGCTGGCTGTATTGTGGGGTAGTCTCGTCTCCCCTAACTCCGCCGTCTCCAGGCCAAACTGTGATGTTCATGGTGTATTCATTGCTGACTCCCGAGTAGTGGCAGTAGTAGCACCAGACAAGCACGGTGACCGGGTCGCCGGCGATGTCTATCGCACCTCCAGAGTAGGAGGAGGAGCCGATTCCGGCACCGTAGTTGCCNCCCATGTCCNCTCCGTCGGAGGAGATTGCAACGTGCCCTGTGGTCGAGTAGTAGTCGTACCCCCAGTCACAGACGTAGTAGTTGGTCATGCAACCGTCACCGGGGCCCATGGCGACCATGAACGCGTACTGATCCATGGAAACACCGGTGTAGTTCCACAGGATATCCACAGTCAGTCCGTACCCGGCTGGCATGTCGATGAGGTAGGAGTCGATGTTCTCCTCGGCGGTGGCAGAGTATCCCGTAGCATTAGCTTCGGAACCGTACCAGGTCACCGTCTCCTCTCCGGTCCACGAGAAATCGTCCGTCAGGTTGATCTCATTGCCCGCTGAACCGGCATCGGTTCCGTGGCAGGCGTCGTGTCCAAGGCANGGGTCCGTAGAACCTCCGTGGGTCTCGCTCCTGTCCGCTGCTCTGTCGAGCTCAGCTGGGGCATCCAGGGCCCCAATCATCGGCAGACAAACCGAGACTATCATTAGCATTGTCAGATTTACTGATCGTGTTGCATTTTCATTCATAGGCGTCACTTAGAGACTATGACGTCTTATGTCAAATATAAAAGTCTCCCAAAATGCTCATTTTATGATAATTTCACTAATCCGGAAAAATATACGAAATTATTGATTAAAATTGGAAATATATTACTGAAAGTGGAATTTTTTAAAGATTTAATTTCATAATTATGGAAATTAGCTTCAATTGGGATTTAGTACTATTTCAGTAAAAAAAACACACAAAGTGCAAAAAATACACCAGTTCATCAGTATTGGTCTTCCCAGTCCTCGTAGAAGTCGTCCTCTGGCCCTTCTTCCCACCCCTCATCTTCATCGAATTCATCCTGGTCCCCCCTCCTTCCGAAGGCGAAGGCTACAGTGCCCGAAAACAGTGCTGCTAGAATCCCGATCCCAACGATCGTTATTTCCGGGTTTAGCCTCATGTGGTCCATCGTAGTGAGTGGGTGCGCGTTGTCCCCCAGGCCGTCGGAGTTCCTGTCGACCCACTCAGTTGGGTCCATTGGGAACGCGTCGTCTAGGTCTGGAATGCCGTCGTTGTCGTCGTCGGGGTCATTCAAATCGCATGTACCGTCCCCGTCATTGTCATCAGGGAACTCGGTCGCAACGAGGGGCGGGGTGTCGCAGGACACCTCGGTTACGTCTGGCCAGCCGTCATTGTCGTCATCGGTGTCATCCCCATCCCCTTGGCCGTCCCCATCGGTGTCCTTGGTCTCTGTAGGGTCGTAGGGGAACGCGTCGTCGAAGTCCAGGACCAGGTCGTTGTCGTCGTCATCGTCCAGGTTGTCGCAGATTCTGTCTCCATCGAAGTCGTCGGGAATGGAGTTGGCGTCCCTAGGATCGGTATTGCATATGCTCTGCTCGTCAGCGTCGTCCCATCCGTCCCCGTCGTCGTCGGAATCTGCTAATTCGGACCCAAGGTTGTCCAAATCCAGGTCGTCCCACTCGCTGGGGTCGTAGGGGAAGGCGTCTATCGTGTCGTTCCAAGCGTCGTTGTCGTCATCGGGGTCCACGTTGTCACAAATCCGGTCGTTATCCCAGTCGTCAGGGGAGGACTGGGGGAGGAACGGATTAGTTCCGCAATCTAGCTCGTCGCTGTCGTCCCACCCATCGTTGTCGTCGTCCGGGTCTGCGTTGTCCCCGGTAAGGTCGCCGTCATTGTCGGACCACTCAAGGGGGTCGAGGGGGAACGAGTCGATGTTGTCTTGGTATCCGTCNTTGTCGTCGTCCGGGTCTGCGTTGTCGCCAATCCCGTCTCCATCGGAGTCCGTGCTCTCGTCGGCAGAGTCCGGGAAGTCGTCCAAGTCGTTCGTAGTACCATCGCCGTCGACGTCGTCGTCAAGCTCGTCGCACACGCCGTCGGAGTCCGTGTCGGCAGGAATTGACGTGTGGTCCAGGGGGTCCGACAGGCAGTCGAGCTCGACCCCGTCATAGTAGCCATCGCCATCGTCGTCACCATCGGAGTTGTCCCCGATGCCGTCGGAGTCTGTGTCGTTCCACTCGCTGGGGTCGTAGTCGAACTGGTCTTGCGAGTTTCCATAGCCGTCCCCGTCTATGTCGTCGTCGAGAACGTCGCAGGTACCATCGGAGTCCAAGTCGCTGGGCATGGAGCTGGAGTCGTTGTGGTCCGTCCCGCACGAGTACTCGTCCGAGTCGGTCCATCCGTCATTGTCGTCGTCGGGGTCCCCGTTGTCGCCTATCCCGTCACCGTCGCTGTCCGTGGTCTCGTTGGCGTCCTCTGCGAAGCTGTCGTTCGCGTTGTCTACTCCGTCTCCGTCCATATCCTCGTCCAGTGGGTCGCAGATGCCGTCGGCATCGATGTCAGAGGGGGTGCTTGTGTTGTCGTTTGGNTCCGATCCGCAGGAGTACTCCTCGTCGTCGTAGAAGCCGTCCCCATCTGCATCTAGGCTAAACAGCCAAATCGACATGTTGTACATGTCCCCCCCGTTGTAGGCCCAGACACCGATGAAGGCGTTGGTCCCCCCGAGGTTCGTACCTGTCCCATTGGTCGATACTGATTGGGGGTTGGAGTAGTAGTCTACGTCGACCTGGCTGTTCGAGCTGTCATAAAGCGTCAGCACTAGCATTGTGCTCCCGCTGATGTAGCCAGGGCTAAGCTCGACCGTGATCCCGTGGTCCACGGGGACGTAGACCTGGTAGTAGTCGTAGTCGTCTGACCCGCTGTCCGCGTATCCGGGCCAGACGGAGAAGACCGGGGTGGCGTTTACCAGAGGTGTCGCATTCGAGAGTGTGTCACCGGCATCGCCCCCCGAGTAAGCATCGTCTTGGTTCAGTCCGGGGACCGCTGACTGGTTTACTAGGCTGATGTTGAGTGAGTAGTTGCCCTCGCCTCCATTGCTCCAAGAGCCGGAGTAGGACTGGACAAGAACGTACACGGTGGTGTTGCTCACGTCACTGGATCCGCTCCCCACCTCCTCGGGGTTATCAGAGGTGCTTGAGTCGATTAGAGACTGGCTCTCGTCATACAGGCCGAGGTCGAAGTCGTTTGCAGAGTTGCCCCACCAAAGCTCAGCCTCTATTGCTTGCCCGGAGGGGACCTGAATAGAATAGACGTCATTGTAATCTGATGTGTCCGAGATCCACCCACTGTAAGACCCGTTGTTGCTGGGAAGTGCTAGGGAAGAGGCGAAGTCGTTTCCTGCATCCCCCCCTGAGTTGGCATCGTTCTGGTTGAATGCGGGGCTGTCTGAGAGATTGGAAATGCTCAGGGTGAGGTTGTAATAGACATCGAGTCCCGAGTAGTCTATTACTCTGAAGTACACTGTGGACCCCCCTACCGAGGACGCGTTTCCTGACACCTCTTCCGGGTTATCTGTGAAGCTAGTAGAGCTGTCAAGGATGCTGCCAGACGAGGAGTAGAGGTACAGGTCCAAGTCTGCGGATGTGTTGCTCCAGGACAGCGATGCCCATGAGGTCCAGTTTGCGGGGACGTAAAGGGAGTAGTAGTCCGTCTCGTCCCAGTTCTCGTCTACCCATCCCTCGAAAGTCGTAGTGTTTCCGGTCATGTTGACCGCCAGTGCGGTACCCAGGGCGTCACCAGCGTCGCCTCCCGAGCCTGCGTCGTCCTGGTTGGATCCCGGCTGTCCTGCAGTAGAGAATAGGTTGATTGTCAGGCTGTAGTTTCCCTCGTTTCCTGTGGTGTAAACGCGTATGTATACCGTGTCCCCTCCGACGTTGGTCCCGTTGCTAGTTACCTCATAGGGGTCATAGTAGTCGTAGTTGATGTAGGTAGTCGCTGTTGACTCAATCAAGGAGAGCTGGGTGTAAGACGAGGTCCCATTCTGGAAAATCATCGAGACGTGGATCCCGTGACCAGATGGGATTGAAATGTTGTACCAGTCTTGATCGTCCCATGTGTCGGATATCCATCCGTCAAAGGTCTGGTTGGTGCTGGTGATTTGGGTTGCCGTAGAGGGGGTGTCCCCGGCGTCCGAGCCCGTCGCTGCGTCGTTCTGTGCCGGACCCTGGTTCTCGGGGAAAATCCAGATCTGAAGATTGTAGACTCCGCTACCCTGGAATGCGTCGACCCAAAGGGTGACTGTGGTATTCCCGATGCTGGTCCCGTTTGAGGTGACCTCCTCGTTTGGGTCATCGTACCAGGAGTAGTCGATGGAGTAGCCCGCAGAGTCGTAGAGGTAGAGGTCGAAGTCGTTTGATGTGAGGTAGCCATAGAGGCTGGCTGATAGCCCCATCCCAGCGGGTATCTGAATCGAGTACCAATCCTCATCGCCACTGCTTAAGTTGCCGTAGTAAGTTGCATTTGTGGCGTTAAGAGAGGTAGCAGAGCTACTGGAGTCGCCAGCGTCGCCTCCCGATCCTGCATCATCATCGGCAAGGACGGGTAGCGAAAACAGGCTGACCACCAGCATCGCTGCGACGATGCGAGCGGCTCCCGGGCCTTCGTCCATGATACTCCCGCGCGCCCGAGAGTATTGAAGGTTGGTGAAAAATGGTGTGGAAAATGCACCGCGCGCGAGTGGGTCGGTTTAGTAGTGGTAGAATCCCGATCCCGATTTCCTACCCAGTCTCCCATCCTCCACCATTTCTGTGAGTAGAGTGGCAGGGGAGTACTTGTCGTCCCCCAAGCCCTCGCGAAGGACGTTCATAATGTGCAGAACGGTATCAAGTCCGATAAGGTCGGCCAGGGCAAGGGGGCCGATGGGATGGTTCATCCCCAGCTTCATGATTCCNTCTATAGCGTCTGCCTCGGCGACTCCCTCTTGAAGAGCGATGATCGCCTCGTTGATCATAGGGATCAAGATCCTGTTGCTAACGAATCCCGGCGAGTCAATGCATGATAGTGCGGTCTTGCCCATCGACTCCGCGGCGGATACAACGGCGTTGGTAACTTCTTCGGATGTCTCGCTCCCATTTATTATCTCAACGAGTTTCATTATGGGAACGGGATTCATGAAGTGCATTCCAATGACCCTATCTGGGCGATTGGTGTGACTGGCAATCTCATTTATCGAAATGCTTGACGTGTTGCTAGCAAGTATGCATTCGTTCTTGCAAATAGAATCCAGCTGTGAGAATGTTGAGAACTTTAGTTCCGGGATCTCTGGGATGGCCTCAACAACCAGGTCGCACTGTGAAAGCCCCCCCAGGCCAACAGAGGTGCTGATGCGCGAAATGGCACCCTCTGCATCCACTTCTGACATCCTGCCCTTTGAAACTAGTCGGCCTAGAGAGCCCTCGATAGCTGACACCCCCNTATCTAGGAGGTCTTGATTTATGTCGACCATGGTCACATCGAGCCCGCTGCAGGCTGCCACCTGGGCGATCCCGTTCCCCATCTGACCTGAGCCCACCACCCCGACCGAACGAATTACCACGCCAACCCCATGGCAGAGTTGAACATGAGGTTTGGGTTCTGGCTAATTCTCAGGGGCCCCGTTCCTCGGACTTGAAATCTTGATTGTTATCATGATGACCATGGAGACAATAGACAGGGCCGTGAGAGATAGCCACCAAAGCATGGGCCCCGACTCCCTTGCATCATCGATTGCCCACTCCGCCCAGTCCTGCTTTAGCACGCCTATCTCGAAGGAGTTGGTGTTCTTTGCTTGGTCCGTGGCGAATCCAGAAATCTTGTGTAAACCAGATGACTCGGGTACTGAAATACTAACTTCGAACCGGCCCGTCTCGGGGCATATCGTGTCCCTTGACTGGATGCTGCTGCTGATGCTGACGAGCACGCCCGGTTCGCATTCCACCGATAATGCGCGAGAGGTGGTCAGTGTGGATTCCCGATATGATTTCTCAGAGAATTCGAGAATCGGCGGTGTTGAGTCCCTTTCCAGTGAGATGGCATAAGTGTCAGTGCTATCAAGGGATTCAATCTCTATTACGAAATCATTCTGACCCTCGACGAGTTCCAATGAAAGTACAAGCGACCCCTCTCCAGGAGCAATCACACCTGACTCGCCGGTTGTTAGACTTGACCACCTTATCTCCTGGGACTGATGCCTGTCCAGAACAACATCAACACTATCGAGAGAGACAAGGCCTTGGCTGACATCAGACATTGCGGTGTCGTATGTGCTCTCTGGGAGTTCGGCCTCCCGGCACTCTCGGTAGGTGTTGTTGTTTTCCTGGTTCATGGTTCTGTCCGTAGCATGCAAGCAGAAGACCTGGATTCCAGTGTTTACAAGAACAATCTCGTATGATCCCGAGCTTCCGAAATGTAGGGGCAGTTCTTCGTCGTTCACAGTCGCTCGCAAGGTTACATCCTCGGAAGACCACCAAGATAGGTTCTGCATGTGGCCTCCCAGTATCTGCCCTGTGGAGGGCGATAAGGACCAGGAAACTACGGGGGGCTTCGAATCCAGCGTAATCCCCCAAGTGTGATCGAATGTGTTGCTGGCCCAGTCTGTGATGGATAGGGACAGTGTCAGGCTCCCCTCCCCTAATCCAGAAAGTTCGAGAGGGACGGAGATGTGTTCTTTCGAGGGGTATTCGTTCGATCCCGGAATTGGGAAACCAGTGGTCTCGTTCAATATTGATGGAACCTGAGCATCATCCAGGCATTCCGAGGTCTGGACCCATGATTCGTAGAGAACTAGGACGCACCACTCCATTGCGTCGGCCGGTATCTCGAAAATTGCAGTTCCGCTGGTTATGTTGACGGGATCCGCCAATTCCTCCAAACCGTAGGAGAAGCCCGCTTGGTCAATAATCGACAAGAGTGACNCTTCCGAGGGAGGGTCCGGATCGAACACAACTTGGAATGATGCCGTGGCAGAGTTCCCCGCGTTGTCGGAGGATTCGATGGTGAACACGTTTGAATCGCTGTTGTAGTAGAACGTATTGCCCCCCTGTGCTTCGGGGCTTACCCCCATCTGGGACTCCTCCAGCTCGAAAGTGTGGTTTGCTATTCCGAACTCGTTTGTGGTCAAGATGGTTCCATCGAAGGTTAGTGATGCCCCGGGCTCTGTTTGTATGGAGATTTCTAGAGTCTGGGAGTTGGAAATCCATGGCACTCCCGAAACTATGAGGTCAGGTGAAGTAATGTCGTACAACACAGAAAGGTGAGCCNCTGCGCTGCGTCCTGACGCATCGGAGACTTCCGCGTGAAAATCGTACCATTGCTCTGTTTCAGGAAGGGTCGAGTTTACCCAGACCTCTCTGAAGAGAGGGAGGTTTGAGCTGTTTTCCAAGCCATTCCAATGCGCGGTGAGGTCATGGCTAGTGCCATTGGATGAAACGCCCCAGGCATGATCCGCAGAGAAGCTCGTGTTGTTTGGTGGCCAGACCCAGGATAGTTGCGAAAGTTCGAAGCCAACCCCTATGTCCATGGCGTGGAGGGTCAGAGGGATCTGTGTGTTTGACTCGGTCAGGTTCTGTGGAGCCGTGAATGAAATCTCTGGGTCTAGCTCGACCAACTCGTAATTGTATGGGAGTCTAATCATTGATCCGCCTTCTAGCTCTATGTCAACGAATCCGGTCCAGGAACCTTCCCCCGGGGGGGACTGGAATGTTAGATTCAGCTCCAATGCGCCCGATGGGATAGTTCCGGCCAACGCATCGGAACCCGACGGCCACATGCTCATGATCTCGGATTCTTCCATCTGATTGAATCCAGAAACATTCAGTGAAGATCCGGCGATAATCTCGATATCGATCCAGAATCCTGCAGATTCCCCATTGACCGACCACCCATGTACTGCCACCCCATATAGGCCATCATCTGGTTCGGTCAGCGCTATAGACTCGGAGGAAGTCCCCCCCCATGACCTCGATAGTTCCTCTCCGGATGAGAACAAACCGTCGCCGTCGTCATCCCTGAACAGAAACAGGTCAAGGTCTGCATCCTGGTATGAGTCCATGGAAATGCTTAGCTCTGANGCATCCTCGACGGTGAGGTTCCTCCACCAAGACGCGGTCATCTTGTCATTTGGTTCGTCTTGGAACGCGGTCTGGTTTTGTAGGCTCAGAGGTCGCACCCATCCGTGCGAGTCGATGGAACTCACTGGAAGGGGGATTGTGGATACGACGAGGGCCGTGTCAGAACCCTCTGCTTCGGACCAATCGGTGACCGTTCTTCTGAATCCGGACGATTCGGCTGCAATGTACCCTACCGAGATATTGAGTGGGTTATCGTTTGTCTGTACCCCGTGCAGGGCGGTGTGAAGGACCATCTGGTGCGTTCCCGGCGAAGCCGGGACGACGAACGTCTCTCTAGAAGTACCAGTATACGTCCCCCAATTGTGCTGTCCGCTCCCTGCGTGGTTGTTTGTTGACCTCTCTTCTATGTAGAATGTGCTGGGCCCGTAGGACAGAGGGTCGTCCTCGAAATACCCATGAGGTTTCTCGGACAGCCACAGGACGTCTATGTCCGTGTATGGATTGTCATCCCAGTCAACATCCAGAACTATGGCGCCGTCCTCGTCCAGTTCCTCGGGCCACTCAACGGTCAGGAACCTCCAGTCGCCGCTCTCTGGCCTCCAGGACCAGCGCATAGCCCCGCTGATCCAAGACTCGGTGTAGAGAGTCTGATTCGAGACGTTTCCATCTAGTGGTTTTGGCAGAAGAGCGAAGGGCCCCTCCCAAGGCACGTTTGTAACTACTGGAAGGGTCCAGCTCCTTGTGGAGTTGGTGTCTGAGCCAATATGCGATTCGATCCTTATCCCGTGCTGATGGAGTCCCGGAGAAGCATCCTGAGGGACTGAGACTGTTACTTCTACTTCGGAGTATGAGTTAGAAGCCAATTGTACGTTTTCAGGAGCTGAAATCCATTCGTCATCGGTAATCCCGAACGAGGTCCAATCCACCTCAATACGCACATTTTCCATGCCCGAGGGGGATCCTTCGTACCTCCAGACCCCTAAGAATAGTCCGTCCCTATCATCCTCGAATGGCAAGCCGACCCTAATCTCGGCCTGTGGNCCATGAGACCACCAATAGGTAACTTCCTCAAACTCGGCGGACTCGTTCCATTCACCCTCATCTACCATTCCATCGNAGTCAGTATCGTTGTGGTATTCGCCGTCTCCGTCCAAATCTGTCCACCTGAACAGCTCAAGGTAGACCCTCTCCATGGATGATCGGTCTAGGTCGTGGTCGAACGCCTCGTACTGGATTGTGGCCCTTGCCCTAAATTGCACCGTATCTGGATGTAGCTGGAATGCAGGATCGCTTTGGATGTGGATTGGAATAAGTAGGTCGGGCCGGTCACCTTGGTGGCCGTCCCAAGTGTCGTTATCCCCNCCACTGCTTCCGTTTCCTGTGCTGTTCCACACCAATACGGTGTGTTCGAGGGGTTGGAATTGTACAGGGGTCAGATTAAGGTTCACTTGTGATTCACCTAGATTGCTGAATTCTACGTCGAAGGTCTGTTGCTGGCCCGGTTGGATAGAGTTCAGATTGGCATCCCTATGCTCTCCATGGAACCATCCAGTGTTCCACTGAGCTGGAGATGCAGACCAAGTTCCGTTCATCCCCTCGAGTGTCCTGACCGCTCTTGAGGCATTCATCCAGCCCCCTCCTTGAACGAATGGCTCGTACCCCCGGTCATCGGCAGTTGATAAGACAAAATCTCGGAGCTCTTGGGATTTCGGTGGGCGGCCTAGGTTCTCCCACCAAGCCTCCTCCACCAGCGCCAGAAGTCCCGCTACAACAGGCGTTGCTAGACTGGTCCCCCCCCACGTNGACCATGCGTCATTAGCGTTTTCGTAGTGATTGAGAGGCATGTCTCCCGTCGCAGACCAGCCCACTGATACAATGTCGGGATCCATCCTGCCCACGACGTTTGGCCCTCTATTGGACCATGGTGCACTCTGGCCCCATGAGTCGGATGTTCTGCTGCTGAATGCCCCCACCGAGAAAACGCCATGGGCAGCCCCCGGGACCTTTGTAGTTCCGAATCCGTGACCGCCGTTTCCTATGGCGACTGCATACGAGGTGTTGGAGTTGTACACCCTAGTGAGCCAGTCCAGGTACAATGAGTATCCGTCNGCACCGGAGTCGTCCACCGAGGAATATCCAAACGAAAAAGATCCGATGTGCGGTTGATCGGGGGTTGTGGGGTCTCCGTCGTATCCCTCAGCTATGAACCGCCAGGCATCCAATGAGTGGCCTCCTGAGTAATGGTTTCCGATGGATGTGATCGTGGCGTTTGGGGCCATCCCCAGTACCCTGCCTTCGTCGACTACTCCCTGAGCTGAGATTGCGCTGGCGCATAGGGTCCCATGNCTTCCCGATTCCAGCATGAATAGAGTCAGATTTCCCGGTCCCGAAACCCTGTCAGAGTAGCCGTGCCTGGCAGAGTATGTGGAACCATATGGTACTCCGTTGACCCCGTCTGAGACCCAGTAAACTAGTCCGGCGGAGATGTCCCAGAGGCCGTCTCCGTCTGTGTCCCTTCCAGATGTCTCCTCGCCGGGCCTCATGGGCGTCTCATTACCGAACCACCCATCCCTGTCAATATCTGGCCAAACTGTCTCGTAGCGCCCAGGTACGATGTCGTCGACGACGAGTATGGGCACATCTCCACCTACCTTGTCACGAAGCCTCCAATCTGGGTGCTCCCCTAGATGATATGCTCCTGAAAGGGACGCATTCACCCCGGTGATGTTGAGTCCCGAATCGTCTAACATGCCGTCGCTGTCGTTATCGAAGTCCACGAGAGAGGTGTCGGCGTACCAGGAGTTGGACTCTGGGTAGGCCAAACCGTCAACCATCCATGTGTACATGCTGTTGTGGTCGAACATCAGTGGCCATCCGGAGTATGAAGAGTTAGCGTAACCTACCCTAGCTTGCGTTCCATTGAGATCGGGATGGCCGAAGTCCACCCCAGTGTCCGCTACCGCGACTATCAGCCCTTCACCAGAGTATCCCATTTCCCANGCGTCATTGGCCCCGTGGATCTCTCCTGTTCTGACTGTATTCGGAGATGGCTCTGTCGGGACTATGCCATATGGCTCGGGTGTCCTTTCGGCATCTATAAGGGCGATTATACCAGTTACGTCTTCCAGCTTTGGCAACAACTTCGAATCCAGCCAAAACGTCCTGTGATCCACTATGCCTGATTGGATGTCATGATGCACCATTTCCTCCCCTGGTCCTGCTGGAGCCTGCCTCTCAATTGAGCCGGTACGCCTCTGCCAGTGGTCGAGATGGGCCAGTGAGTGGGTTATCGCCGTTACCCGCACGATTTCTTGGCCTGATTGATCCCTCTCAATTAGGGAGTTATCGATCCACGGTTTTCCGGATACCAAAATTGCTTCTGTTTCAGTTGCGTCTGTGTTGGGAAGCAGGTCATCTTCCCGGGTGTCACTTTCTGAAGCAAATGATGAGAGGGGAGATGCAAGCATTATCGCAAGAACAACTAGGACAAGTCTAACTCTCACACATCCAGGGACTGGGGGTTTGGCTTGATATTGACGGCTCCGAGTCCCGTCAAATACAAGAGTCGGGACACAAGGGGGAGCGCGGAGTCCCGTAGTGTAGTGGTCCATCATCTCGGGTTTTGGTCCCGGGGACCCTGGTTCGAATCCGGGCGGGACTACCAGGCAATCAGGATAATTGAAAAACGACTACTGGCACAATAGGAACAGAAGCATGGCTGGAGAAAATGCGTTACTGCCCATTGCGGCCATGATTCACCTCATCCTTGGGGTAATGACGATTATCCTTGTATATCGATCAGAAAAGGCAAATCCCAGCGAAAGGCTAGCAGCACTCATATTGGGTTGGATTTTGTTCATTCTAGGAGTTGTTTTCCTATTTAGGACGATTATCGATTATCAGTTCACGAATGACATAATCACTACTGGTGGTTTCGCTGATTCATTCGTGAGATACGGTCACGGCTCGTCTAGGATAGTATACCTGTCCCTGTTTGCTGTTCTTCCACTGATCTACCCATATCCCATCTTCTATAATTCATCATTTGCTAGATCAAGTGCTGTTTTTATTGGGGTAGTAACGATTCTCCTAGTACCACTATGGATAGTCACAAATTACGAATATGCTGGGTTACAGCATATCTTCTTCTTGTCCCCATTCCTGGTATGGGTGGGAGTTTATCTGCGGTATTTGTTTAGTGAAATTCAGGGGGATCGACCCGAGGATCGAGACGTTTCTGCAGTTGCCGCCCTATTACTTATCGGAGTTTTTGCAGAATGGCTGACCTACTGGCTAGGAATAGTACTAACTCAAGAGAATCATTTCACGGCCCGGTGGGCGGTCAGTACTTCGGAACTTATGGAACCCACAATCACCTCTTTGTTGACCTCCTCAATGAGACAGGCAATAGTTGCTGTGACCATCTTGACACTCTTCATTGGAGAGTCTTGGAGAACCAAGAGAAAGGGCTTCTCAGGAGTTTCGATAGTTATCTTCACTTTCTTCACAATAGGGATACTGTGGTTCATATTTGACTATACCCAGATGGGGATTATCGATTCCTGCGTAAACACTGCTTGCGAGGATCTAAACACGATTTACGCTACTTGGTATGTCTTTACCTCCGAGATAATCAGATTCCTCGTCATTCCACTAATTCTGATGTACGTCATCCTTAACTTCAATCTAATCGAAACAGGGAATGAAAACGTATGGTTTACCAGAATAATGGTGTTGCTGATGCTGCTGATTGTCACTTCAAGCGTCATCGAGTTGATTCAAACAGTACTTCCGATTCCACAGATGATTACCTCGGCTTTATTCGCAGCCGCAGTTGTAGTTTTCATAGGCTGGGAAGAAAAAATCACGAATGGCATGATTAGGCAGTCGAGCAGCGTCAGTGACATTCTAATTGAGAGTGGAGAAACCGGCTTTCTGGAAATAGACGAGGTGGATTATCGGGTGTTCTCTATCGCATTGGGAATTTCCCTTGGGCTAGCGATGTTGATTTCATTTCTTATTTCCCTGATGGAGTTGACGGTTTAGGAGGCATTTCTATGGCAGAAGATCGAAATGAGTTCGATGGCAGCATCGGGGAAGTAGTTTCCAACCTGATTCAGTACGAAGACGCATTAAAGGGATATTTTGGGGTTATTGCCGCATTTCTGATAGTTTTCAGTTACAATTCCATTGACCTTGTCTCGAACCACTGGGAAGTAATACAAGAGGCTACGACAGAGAAGACTTGGTCTGTTTCATTCACTGAAGAAGTAGAAATCTTGGAAGAAGCCATGGTTCTGCAAGACGAGGAGAAGCAGACGTTTATCTTCTACATCGATGATGTTGATGTCCCAGAGGGATATCTAATTGGGCAGTTGAACATAACGGTTGATGACACAGGGAATGATGGTCTAATTGCGAATAACGACCCTACTAATGAGTGCGACTCTGTTCTAGCTGACGTTCGAGAGGGAGGGCTTACCGCTCAATGGGATGACGGGAACAATACCCTTTCTGGCCAGGCCAACGATTGCCAGCCATTCTACATGTACCTCAGAGTATACCCTAACTATGATGGTGCAGCGGGAGACACAGAATCGGTGAACGAGTACCAGGCATTGCTACCCTGGCAAGAATCAGGATGGGGCAAGGGGGAGTTAGAAATCGATGTTGAGGTCAATACTGATGAGAGTCTTTTCCCGGGGCAGGGTGATGACGACGAGGAAATCACAATCACCGTGCAAGTGGTGATGTTCGAAGTTAATGCAGTAGAAATTAGCGAATAGCCTCGCTGAAGTCCGATTAATCATTAGGACGGGCCTAGGGAGGCTCGGAGTCCCGCGGTGTAGTGGCCCATCATCTCGGGTCTTGGTCCCGAGGGCCCGGGTTAGAATACGGGCGGGACTGCCAAATATTACAACAACAGACAATTGAAAAAAGAATGCTATTACTCCATACAAGATTACATGGCAGATGAGCTCTACGAGTCATTAAACGAGTTGCTTCCGGTAGCTTCGGTTGTCCATATCGCTCTGGGAGCTATGGCGTTGGTCTTAGTACACAGGTCATCTGAGAGGGAATGGAACGAGCGATTTGCGGGCATTATAATCTCGTGGATGATGGTAATGCTGGGAATTCAGTACGTTTTCTCTACCCTCATCGACTATAGGATAGAGCAACTCGGAACTGAATCTGTCTCTGTCTTCTTCACATACGAGTCAATCTTCTATTCATGGATGACATATGGGCAGAGCGCAATGGAGTCTGCGTTCTATGCCTCGATATCTATACTCCCTCTGATCTATCCCTATCCATTGATCCAGAAGAAGAACGCGGTAAAGGTTTGCACATTATTCGTGCTCACTGCGGCATTGGTCTTGATCCCCATTGACATTTTCACCGAGTTCTCTTTTCGAGGGGTGAAAAACATGTTTATCTGGACTGGGTTCATCGTCTGGACTCCAGTTTACCTAAGATTCCTATTCGGAGAGATACTCTATGGGGAAGAAGAGGCAAGGGCGATTTCAAGTGTGACTGCCCTACTGATGCTGGGTGCTTATGGTCAGACTTACATTTTCTGGCTTCAGAACATCACCGGACTTTCGTCTGTGTACTTCAGCCGGTGGGTAGTTGAGGACTTTGTGGCGCAAACATTCCTAAGCAGTTCATTGAGTATGGTGCAACTAGCTTTGGTTGGGACGACCTTCCTGGTGATCTTCATGGGGGAGTCTTGGAGAGCCATGAGCAGGGGCTTCAACACCCTCAACGCTGTAGTTTCACTTGTTTTCGTTACTGGTGTTCTTTGGTACTTACTTACCATAGTGAACTACGGTGATGCGGAGTCATGCGTACTGACTGCTTGCCAGGCTTGGGATGAGAATTTCGTCGATTGGTACGTATTCACATTCCAAGTCGCGAGATTCCTCGGAGTTCCCCTGATATTCATGTTCATATTGCTGAATTACAACATGGTTGATACCGCCGCCGATGGGAGTAAAATGATTACGAGAATCATGGTACTATTGCTGTTATTGGTTGCAACGTCAAGTCTCATCGAGATGATTCAGATTATCCTGCCAATTCCCGAAATGATTACATCGGCACTTTTCGCTGCTGGAGTAGTTGTCTTCATTGGTTGGGAAGAGAGGATTATGGACCAAATTATCACTGAGACTTCTAGCGCGGCGGAATCAGTGAAGGAGTTAGTTGGGACAGCAGAAATAAGAATTCAGGATGGGGAATTTAGATTCTTTTCCATGTCAATGACTGCGATGATATGCTATGCACTGCTTATTGCAATTCTTTTCGACTCCATGGGGATTCATACTAGGTGATAGGATGGAAGGTCAGGAACATGAAAATATGACAGAGGGGCTAGCGGACATTGTAGGAGAGATTTTCAGCATAAGGGAAGCCAACATTGCCGCCTCGATTGCACTTGCTGTCATACTCATTTCTGGGGGGTCAAACCTATACAATTGGACCCAGGAAGAATACGATGTGGCTAAAGAAGCGGCCACTGACGACCAGTGGTTGATCGAGTTCAATGTCTCAGTTTCAACCGCTATCCATGAAGAAACATGGCAAGATGAAGAGAAGAAGGTTGTCGAGTTCTACATGGATGATTTCGAACTCCCTGATGGGTATCTTGTTGGAGAAATTAAGGTGATTGTGAAACCCGATGCAGATTCCAATGGCACTACATTGGACCCCATTGCCCAATGTGACTCAATTGCAGCAAATATCCTAAATGACGGAGGATTAACTGCCCAATGGGACTCAGAAGAAAACGTGTTGTCCGGACAGGACAGCAGTTGTGAGTGGATCATCTTGAAGCTTCAGACATATCCGGGATACGACGGAGAGGATTTTAACTCCAGTGCCGCAAATGAGTTCCAGGCACTTCTCCCCTGGTCCGAGACTGGTTGGGGCGAGGGTATGCTATCTGTGGAAGTCGAGTTGGACGTGAATACTGTCGAGGAGTTCGGGCCGATAACACAAGACGATGATGAGGACATCACAATTGAGGTGGAAGTGAGTGGTTTCATTGCATCTGCAACGTTGATTAAATGAGACGGGGGCCGCCAGACATGACAGATGAAAGATTGGTTAGGCCACTGAGCCTGACCTTGAAGGGTCCGGGAAGGGCAGAAGAGACAACATTACTGAAGCCAAAGAAGGAGAAAATGGTTGAGTTGACTCTTCCTTGCGTAGAGATTACGATCCAAATCGAGAGGAGAATCCAGAGAACCGTAATCAGGGGAGGAGAGGGGGATGACTTGCTTGATGAGGGGTCTGAGTCAGCAGTCTACGACGTCATCTCCTCGGCATCCGTTTCTGAGTACCAGTCCATGATGGAGCTTTTCAGGGGGGGCCAGCCACACATCATCGACCCATTCGATGGTAAGGAAGTAAAGGTCGCATTCAAGTCGATCCAGTACAGTGCCTCCAATGGGTCATTGAAGATGGTCCTCATAGAGGATGTAGACTGATCAGTCCCCGATTGCGCTCGGGTCCCTCTTCAGGTCCTTCGTGATGTTCTTCTGGTGGCTCTCAAGAGTCCCGCCTCCTATCTCTAGGAGCTTGGCATCCCTCCACATCCTCTCCACGACATACTCGCCGACGTACCCGTACCCCCCCATCACCTGGATTGCCCGGTCGGCGATGTTCTTGGCCGCGGTGGTGGCGAACAGCTTCACTCCATCTGAATCCAGCCTGTGTCCTGCTTCTGAGAGCTCTATCTGTCGAGCGGTGTCGTACACGTACGCTCGCATTGCCCTATACTCTGCCCAAGACTCCCCTATGTGGCGCTGTATCTGGCCGAAGTCTCGTATCTGCTTTCCGAATGCCTCCCTCTCGGTGGCATAGGAGTTCATGTCAGCAAGGCACCTTCTGGCTATCCCGACGCTCATGGCGGCGAGTCCGACCCTCTCATGCTCCAGGTTCCTCATCAGGTGGATCATTGACTCTCCGGGCTCCCCTACGACATTCTCGGGAGGGACTACGCAGTCCTCGAAGACCAGCTCAGCAGTTGTGCTAGCCCTCATTCCTAACTTGTCGGTTATCTTCTGGCCGGCTGAGAAGCCGGCCATACCCTTCTCAACTAGGAATGTTGTGAGCTCTGCTCTGCCCCTATCGTCCGTGCCGGTCCTTGCGTAGAGCCACACAACATCTGCTGGGGTCCCCTCATCGTCTATGATCCCGTTTGTAATCCACATCTTTCTGCCGTTGATGGTCCACGATCCGTCTGCGGACTGCACCGCACTGGTCTGCATGCCCAGAACATCTGTCCCGTAGTCGGGCTCGCTCATCCCAAGGCAACCGATCCACTCCCCACTGCACACCTTTGGCAGTATCCTCTCCTTCTGCTCCTCGGTTCCGCTGTGTACGAGATTGTTCACGAAAAGCTGATCATGAGCCAGGAAGGCAAGGCATAGGCCCGGGTCTGAGTAGGAAAGTTCCTCGTTCACAATCGCAACAGAGGTGGCATCCATCCCCGCCCCCCCGAATTCTGGAGGTGCTGTGAGTCCAAGCAGACCCATCGCCCCCATCTCACGGAAAAGCTCCAGATTGAAACTCTCTTCCCTGTCATTTTCCAGGGCCTGAGGCTCCACCCTTTCATTGACGAAGTTCCTGACCATCTCACGGAGCATCTCGTGCTCCTCTGTCGGATTGGAGATATCGATATCGCGCCAGTCGGCTCCCATGGAGGTGCTAAGGGCGGTCTTCGTAAGAGGCATTCGTTCCCCTAAGCACTAGTTCCAGAATGCCGAGTCCTCCCAGGGGAGGCCAATGGCTATGCCAATTATTTCTAGGATGACGAAGTTCCACACGAGGTATGCTAGAACAGCTGAGGTGAAGACGGCCAAGGAGGTGTTCACAACCCTCCTCCTTTCCCTCTTGGCATCGTCTAGTGTGCATACGCCCTGATTGCGGAAGTATAGCACTAGCCCATACGAGACCATGCAAAAGGAGAGCCCGTACAATGCGAATCTAACCCATGAGTAGTAGAGGTCGTTCGAGAGCTGGTCTGCAGCTACGATAGCCGAAGAGCCTGCGAACAGGACCCATATCACAGAAGGGAGGCAACACAGGCTTGCAGTGATGGCGGACGCTGCTACGAGCTTTGCAAGGGGCTTGGTCTGTTCCGTGCTCATCTTGCCACCCTAGGGCGTGACCCTTCTGCTGTCCCTTGGGAACGGGATTGCTTCCCTGATGTGGTCGGCTCC
>PBFP01000010.1 GCA_002718695.1 Methanobacteriota archaeon | reverse complement strand
CCCACGGGCTTTCCAGGCCCGCGCAATACCGGGCTATGCGACCTCGGCTGACTCAGCGCACCTGCACCCACGTTTTCACAATGACGTTCATCGGGGCACCCCCACTCCAGTCCGCCACGATTAAACCAACCCCTTCGATCGAGGCGCACTGCCACTGTGGCTTAGCGGTATAGCGTCGCCTTGGTAAGGCGAAGGTCGGGGGTTCAATTCCCCCCAGTGGCTCCATTCCAACTGGGCTTTTCTTGATAATGTGGCAGATTGGTTCATAACTGAACAAAGTCCCACAATGAAGCATGCCCAGCGACCGCACTAGACTTGCCTTTGTGATGACTCTACTGATGACGGGTGCGCCCTTGGCTTCTGCAGGAGTTTCGAATTGGTCCGGGCCCACTTACATCAACAGCGACGGCGATCCAACTTTAGTTAATGGCTTCTCAATCCCCTCTAATGCAACAGTTCTTGATGGATGGGTCCATGTGACTAATTCCCCTCTTTCTTCATCCACAGATTTGGGCATTGTGTGGGATGAAGATGACTTTGTCTCTGGAAACTTGCTAGGTTTAGAGATGAACGAGGAAGGAGAGATGGTTCTCAAGGACGATGGTTCCAGGTCAAATGTCAGCACATTTGATGTCGGCGAAATCGAGGTCACATTGAATCAAGACTACAAGTATTCGCCCGGTTGGAGAAGGGTTTTCACCAAGGGCGAGTTTTCTAGCGACTCAGGATGCAACGACACTTCTGGAACATATGTCAGACATGGGCTGGATAACGACTTCGACCAACTGCTGGACGATGAAGAGATAATTGAGACGATGTATTTCTGCCAGACTTTCGCAAATGAAGATGTGGTCACTTCATTATCCATCGACGATAGAGGAGACGGATATGCTATGACCGACGCAGGAAACTTGACTGCTAGCGGAGGGGGAGGTTCTGGATTCAGTGGGACCTACGCAGTGAGTTCGGGAATAGAGAGCATCACTGTCTCAAGCGGAGGTTCTGGATATGATGTGGGTGATCAAGTAATCATCCAATGTCAGTGCGATGGAACTGGTGCCCAGGCTTCGGTTGGCTCAGTAGACGGCAGTAATGCCATCGTTTCTGTGGATATCGACTCTCCGGGTTCAGGCTACCAGTCTTCAGATAACATCATCCTAACCGCAGTAAACGGCTCTGGGGCCACCCTTTCTGCGAATGTCTTCTCTACTGGCGTCATCCACTCCGTGGAAATTAATGACGGCGGGGCCAACTATACGGCTACTCCAGACATTTTGATTAGTGACTCATCCGGATCAGGCGGGGAAATCTCAGCCTCTCTAGGGGCTTATTACAACTATGAGGTGAACATTGTTTCAGAGAATCACGGTGAGAACTGTCCACTCTCTGGATTCAGAATTGATATCGGGCTGGACATGGACGGGAATAGGAATCTGGATTCTTCAGAAGTGAGTGACTCTCTATATATCTGCCATAGTGACAAATTATGGCGTGCTACCACTTTCCTCGACCTAAATGGGACTGTTTACGGAGGTGAGCAGACCCTATCTCACGGAGTAGTGCCCTCTTCCTCCAGCCAAGGGATCGTATCAGCAGGAACCATGCCGGGTCAACCCGTTCCCGCAGGAACCTCTGGATACCTCATTATTCCAGCGGCCAATGTTCCGAAGTCCGAGTACATAAGCACGTTCTACATGACTTTCGATCACTGGTACCATTTGGACAGCACTTCCTCCGGAGGCGGAGATGGTACTTGGGTGGAGTACCGGTTCAAAACAGAAGACCAGTGGGACAATTGGACATACGTTGAGCCCCAAGGAGGTTACCCAAGTACCATCTCAAACGATGCACCGATTCCAAATGGAGCAACCTCTCCAGTTGCAGTGTTCGCATCAGATAGCCATAGCGGTTGGGTCTCCAGTAATTTCTCGATTTCTTCGCTCGAGGGAGTTCTTGATGCCGACAAGGTTCAGTTCAGGTTCCACATTTGGACTCATCCAAATGCTTCAACCGAGCGTCCGGGATGGTTCATTGATAACATTGAAATCATAAATGAGGGCGTCGACTTGGATGTCTGGCATCATGGCTGCTTCACTGCAACCTCGACCTCTTGCACATACAACTCCAATGCTAATGGGGCCATTGAGAGAATTGTTGACCTATCCGGGACAAACTCAACCTCAAAAATCGAACTCAACATGGAATGGGACTTAGAGGGGGGTAATGCAGACAATGCGTGCGTAGAACTATCTCTGAATGGGAACACATGGGCTGATATCTCTTCTGGAGCTAGCAGTACTTCTTCGGCCTGCTCTTCTAGGACCACTCCAATTCCAGGGAACGGGTACACTGCAGACAACGGCGTTAGCTACCAGGATCAGAGTGGAGACCTGAGGTTAGTTTCTCTAGATATCCCGGCGAGCTTCCAGAATCAGGCCGCCGTCTACCTTAGGGTTGTTGTAGACACTAGCCCATCTCAGAATTATGGGGGGAACCTTCCATCCGATAATCGCGAGGGACTAACCTTGTCTCACATTAGAGTGATCGAATATGACGGAAACGTCCTATTTTCTGACGATTTTGGAAATTCTGCATCGATGTCCGACTACGGGATTCTCGATGATCAAGGAAACCCTTCCCCTAATGACTGGATCCACGGGGTACTTTCAAAGGGATTTTCTGAGGTTTCGATTGGTTTTGAGGACTCTTCTGCAAACTCCCCAACGGTCAATGATGCACCCGGGTGGTCCAGATCCCAGAGCGGATCTTGTAGCAGCGACAAATGTCGTTTCACGCTGAACAAAGTCTCCTCAAACTCAGGTCCGAGCGCAGTCTCCTCCTTCCCCTATGCATACGGTGTAGGGTTTTCCGGGAATTACGAGGTTAATATCGATCAGGCAAGGCTGATTTCTCCAACTTACCAAATTCCACAAAACGGCTCATCGTTCTTGACATTCGATCACTGGTCGTGTTCAGAATCCGGATGGGATGGCGGGACAGTGTTCATCAAGGTCAACGGGGGGACATGGCAGCATTTTGACCCTGGGTGGTACACTGATACTGCTTCTGGCTCAGCCGGACACAGCCTTCAGGGAATGGAGATCTGGTCTATGGAACACTGTACTGGAAACGTATACCAAGGAACTTGGTCCTCTACTAGCGCCATGACCAATATGGTGGCCAACTTGGATGCCTACAAAGGGGATTCTGTAAAGTTCAAGTTCGCATTCGGCGCAGACTTGTACTACGGCCTAGCCGGATGGTTCATTGATAATGCTGGCGTGAAGATCTCAAACTTTGGCGTCCCCGGCCAATGGATCAGTCCAACAATCTCTATGGACTCTGAAAAGAGGTTCAACATGGGCTTTGCCGACATTGAGGCATACATTAACCAAGAAGGATGGGTCAGAGGCTCGATTCTTGAGGCTAACTCTGGTATGCCAATTTCCGGATTCTCGAATATTTCCTTCCCATTCAGCCTAGCAGGAATAGACGCAGAACAGTACCCTCAGATCAAACTCAAAGTACACATGGGTTCCGATAACCCAGAGGAAACTCCTAGACTCGTAAAGGTACATATGGGTGGTAAGAGGGTACTTAGTGCTGGATATGGTCAGAATGGATGGGACTTGAGTGCAGGAATCGAGGTCATCGACGGCCTTCTGAATGCTACTGCTGTGACTGGGACAATTACCTCTGATTTCATCCATTCATCAAGGCCAATCAAGAGCGTGTCTATACAAGGAAACGTCTCTAGTACGGTTTCCGTTTCTGTTTTCGATGCATGGGGCAACTCACTTGGAACCGCTTCCAAAGGAGGAAATATCCAGTTCTCAAACCAACAGGTTGGTTTCTCCTTATCGATCACCCTTCCCACTAATGGCTGGATCGACATACTTAGAATCTCATCAACATTCTCCAATCCTCCATCAAACACAGTTATCGACATCTTGGACGATTCAGTNGAGGAATGGTCCTTCCCCTCTTCACATCAGNCTTCCAATTCTGGTTATGGCCATCTGGGTTGGCAGTCAAGTATTACACTGCAAGACTCTTTTTCTAGAAGCTCTTCATTGAGTCTAGATGGGACCAATCCTGAGACTGTGACNATTTTGATTCCCGAATCAGCCTCCGTAAACTCTGGAATTTTTGCCATCTCGCCCGATTCAGATGGTTTCGAAGCGCCCGTCACTGTTTCAATAGCAGGCTCATCTGTCTCTGGAGGCTCAGGTGCGTCCCCCTTCGTCAATGCCATCACGCCATCTCAGATTACTGCGATCTCCTTACTCAGTGCCAGCCATACCGATTCGCAGACAGGCAGGCAATGGGTCGAGATCCCCTTCTCGGTTTCTTCAACAGCTTCTCAGTCAGTATCTTTGACCAGCGTAGGTCTAGGTTACCAGTTCTTCGAGAACATCTCCAACCTAGGAAACTCGGTAGGAGAGTACTTGGGAAGCATCACTTTAGATGCCACTGAGGATGAAGTCGANATTCCNATTAGTGTGACTTCTGACTANGGNTCGATTTCTGTCGATGGTTCAATTGTCTATGACTTCATGTTCGTTAATCGCGATTTCAATGTCCCTAACACCCTNTACCCCGATGGAAACTTGGTCGAAGTGATAACAAGGCANCATCATCTCTTTGACAATTCTGAGATCGCAGANATTACTCTGATCGGATCCNCTTCAGACGGCAATTCAATCAACTACAAGGTTGAGAATAGTGCGGATGGCCTCTGGGGANGCGGCTCCGNTAGCCCAGCCTTTTCGCAGAGCTCAGGNAATCAATTGGCNNCNCTGGATCTATCTTCGAGTTATGTCNCTCACTCTGAGCAAAGTGATGGCTACACGGACATAGAGGTCCACTGGATGTTCAGCATAGACTGGAACTGGGATGATGTGGATGAGATCTCTTGGGTCGCCAGTGCGAACGATGCAAATGGCCTCACTATCTGGCCGGCCACTGCCGAGAGCGGCAGCTTCGGCGAAAATGCGGTTGAGAATGATCTGCAGATAGACTCCTTTGAAGTTAGGGANGAGAATGGAAGGTTGATTTCAAACTCCGATGACACCCTNTTCTATCCATTTCCCATTCTTGNTGGGTCCGACCTNNATATTTCCGGCTCAGTGCGTTTCCAGGACGCNGGNNGCAAGAGGCCTNTGCCTAGTGACTTCTCAGTAGCGCTGAGNATTTCNGGTGCCATATACCNNCTGGATACAGGAGCTGANGGNTCCTTCTCAGGAGTTGTGTCTGCACTACCCGGAGTTAGCAGCATGACACTTTCTCCAGAAATTCTCAGAGTCGGTCCCTCAAGTAGCACAAACGGGGCAGAGGATGTGACCGGAACACCTCCAGAAGTTGACATAGAGGTGGATTCCAATCCGCCAATAGNCGGGGCCATCGAAGTCCAAACACCCGTAGGCCTTCAGCCNGCAGATGGCATGGTCATCCCCCCCTCTGTTCCCTTTTCTCCATTCATTACGATNAGTGAGGNGGAGGCAAGAGGGGAATCTNTGACTCTGAGGTACTGGAGGGAAGGGATTGATGACGATAATGGCGACGGNATCGCAGACGAAAGTGAATACGAATCCCAAGAAAGAGAGCTAAGTCAAGGGCTAACCGGAGAACAGCAGGTTCAGTTCGTGGGCATCGATGTTTCCGATCTGGAAAACGAACAAATCCACTTGTATGTTGAGGGAACCGACTGGGCTGGCCTGAGCTATCAGGAAGGCGGCACTGGAGGGGGGCCAGGAGCTTCTAATTCCTGGGCNTCAATAGTTGTGGCCGAGGATGTGATGGTCGAGTTCGCCGGAGCAGGCTTTGGTTCCGGATCAGGAGGTGGTTCAACGTTCTATATGGACAGAGTCACTCAAGACAGCATTGACTATTTCTTGATTCCGGGAANGGTCCACACGTTCAAGGTCCGTCTCGATGAACCAAACGGTTTCCGTACTATCGACAACATCACGGTCTACCTTTGTGGCTACGGAAGCGAACTCGGCGTTTTCTCATACGATCCCTATACAGCAACAATCTGGAGCCCTGAAGGCAGCATGCTGACCCCAATCGGCTCAAGCACAGAGGCGATCACTGCTTCTGTTACAGAGTTAAGTGTCAGATTCAGCCTATCTTGGGACATGCCATTCTCGGTTGAGGACAACGACTGTAAACCAAGGGTACTTGTCCAGGATGGTCTAGATCAGATAGAATCAGATGTCCTCAGCTCCTTGTCCTGGCGCTTGGATAACAGGATTTCCGCAGTTCCGGATGCTGTCGAGGATCTTACCGAGCCAATTGTTCCAGCACCGGCCATTTCTCTTTTCCTGGGCCAAGGGGACCAGTTTTCCGTCAGTGGCTCCATCTTCCACCAGGGCTCAGGAATCAGGATGTCTCAGGCCATAGACGGACTAAACGTCCTCCTCTCAATGACCTATGGTAGTGGGAATTACGAATCTACTGCCGAGGTGGACTCTGATGGAAACTTCTCAGTGCAAATGACACTCCCTAATTTCCAGCCAATCAACCCCACAACCGTCCTGACTACAACTCTACTCAATACGCCCGGACTCTCACAATCAGTTCCAAATTCTGATGCTACTGCCACCGTGGATACAAAGCGACCAACTGCGCTATTCGATCTAGTCAACTACCCGGACTCCTCCCTTACAGTTTTGGAGACAGATAAATTGGACGAAGTTCTAGTAACCATTACAATCGTTGAGGAGATCGGAATGGTCTATGGCCCATTGCAAGTCTCTTGGGTCTTTGAGCGGAATGGACAACCAATTTCAGGAACTGAGTCCAATGGGGAAATTTCCTGGCTTTCTAGCAACGACGGTAGGCATGTCTACCAGGGAGAACTGGATTTTACTCCCGTTTCAAATTTTAACATCATTGAAGGAGACAGAGTTTCCTTCTGGATAACTTCTACCGATAATGCAGGAAACACAGTCGCCGGACTGGGCGGCCCTGACTCTCCCCGAACTCCAACGATTAGGATTGTGGAATTCTTAGGCCAGTATACTAGAGAAGTAATTACTCCAACAAAGAATCCTCTGGTCGGGGACACAATTACGATTGTAACTTATTGGGAAAACCCAGGAAAGAACGAGGGAACCATTTCTGTAGGCCTATACGAGCAAAGGACGGATGGAACTTGGCAACCGTCGATCTCCACTATGATCAATGGCCCAATTGAGCTTATCCTGCCTCCGGGGAGCTCTAGCGTCAAGGCCGAATTTGAATACCAGACTTGGTCAGAGGGACAACCTCTTCTGGTCCTAGTTGTCGACGAGGACTTCGCAAACGACAACTATCTAAACGTGGAGATTTCAGGAATCGAGGTCGCCCCAGCCGCGGGCACGGAACAATCCGGAGACGCGATGATTTGGTTAGCAGGCGCTTTGGTCCTTGTTATCTCCCTAATGGGGCTGGCCTTCTTTGTCATTCGGAGAGGAGGAGGGGAATATGACTACTACGAAGAATATGAGGACGAGTACGAAGAAGACTATTGATTCCCCCAATGGGGTCCGGTAATCCATCCGCGGTTTTCTAAACGTACTGTCTTCTTTATAGACCAATGTTGTACGCTAAAGGTCTGAGGGCTCAGCCCTCAGGTGGGATGCGCATAATGTCGGATGGTGACAATTTGGACGATTTGAGACAAGAAATGGACGAACTAAAGGCCCTAGTCAATACTCTCCTAACTATAATCATGGAAGAGGCGGATGGAATAAACTCCGGGGATGCACATCCAATTACAAACCTTACAAAGACCGGCTACTCAATGTGAATTCATACCGATGTAACCTTTCTATCATCAATCATTGGCACAAATCAGCTCCCCCTTCCCCATAGTTCAATAGAACTGCCCATTTGGGATGCCCATGGCGAAGGAGCCCTCTAGGTTGGCCTCCATGAGTACGGAGATGTGGCTAGCAGCAGGAGGCGGACTGGCAACGCTGTCTTTCCTCTTAGTGGCCGTTCTACAACCGAGTATTTTCGACCCCGATCCCGAATGGCAAGCATCAGACGGATGTATCGGCGGTCTTGAGCACACCACTGAGGCAGGAGTCAAAGAACACTATCATCCGAACTTGAAGATAACCATAGACGGGGAGTATGTCCCAATCCCACCAAACACTGGGATAGATCAAGCTGGCTGCAGAGAGGGTATGCGGTGGATTCATGTGCACGATTCTTCGGAGACCGGATTTACAAAGTTACACATCGAGACTCCATCCAAGATGAATGTCCCCCTCGGTGCCTTCTTCGAAGTTTGGGAGCGTCACGGTGGGAACTCTCCAGCACTTACCGAAGACCGTAAATTCGATATCGACAGCAATGGGATTTCGGATTGGGAAGATTACGAAATTACGATGAAGGTCAATGGCCAACAAAATAGCAAGTTCGAGAAATACGTGATGGAAGACTCAGATGATATTGAGTTGACCCTTACATCGAAGTAAAACTAACCCTTGATTACTATCAATGGCCTAAGTCTCGCAACAGGTCTAGCTAGGCCCGTCTGTTGAGTAAGCCTAATCACGTCCTCGACATCTTTGTACGCAAGCGGGGCCTCTTCTGAAAGATATTTTTCGTTTGTCTCATAAACAGATATGCCCTTCTCATGCAGGTCCTTCTTTACAGTCAACGGGTCAATTTTCTCCCTCGCTTCGGTTCTTGACATCGCCCTGCCGGCTCCGTGGCATGACGAACCAAATGCTCGATTCGTACCTTCTCTAGGGCCTGCCATTACGTAAGACGAAGTGCCCATGTCGCCTGGAACTAAAACGGGCTGCCCAATTCCAGCAAACCTCCCTGCTAGTTCTGGGTTATCACCGCCGAATGCCCTAGTTGCTCCCTTTCTATGGACGCAACAGGTACACGATTTCCCGTGAACGACATGGTCTTCAACCCTAGCAATATTGTGGCAAACATCGTAAACCACGTTGACATCTATTTCCTCCCCCATGTGTGCTTTCAGGGCCTTCCTTAGCTGTTGGGTAGCGCTGCTTCTGTTGGCAAATGCATAATTCCCTGCTGCTTTCATAGCCTCAAAGTAAGATTGACCCTCTTTGGAGAAGAAAGGTGCAGATGCCAGTTGTATATCGTTAATTGCAATGCCCCATTCTTCCGACTTCCAACGGCCTTCGGATTTGCGAAACTTGCTTTCTAGATTCTTCACGTGTTCGGAACAGACCTGGTAGCCAAGGCCTCTTGATCCAGTATGAATCATTGCAGTTAACCTTCCCCTCTCCAAGCCAAAACTCTTCGCCGCCCTCTCGTCGAAAATTCTGTCTACAACTTGTATTTCCAAGAAGTGATTTCCCCTGCCTATGGAGCCCAGTGCCGCAAAACCCTTCCTTTTTGCAGCATCAGATAAACTGCCAGCATCTGCTTCCAATTGACCATTCATCTCCATGTTCCGAAGATCTTCAGAATTGCCAAGACCAATTTCCGATGCCGCTTTAGCACCCTCTGAAAGAATTTCATCCAATTCTGTTCGAGTAAGCATATTGCCACTCTTTCCAGTTGCCCCAGAAGGAATCCTGGACTTCAGACGATTGCCAAATTCTTTGTTCCCACTCCCCGATTTTCTTCTTGTGAGTGTCTCTAAATCATCTATTCCCAAGTCGATTGAGCACATCCTTACTCCGCAATTTATGTCAAAACCAACCCCTCCGGGGGAAATCCCCCCCCCATTTTCAATTTCCGTGGCAACTACGCCCCCGATGGGAAAACCGTATCCTTGGTGGAAGTCTGCCATCCCCCATGCTTCTCCAACGACTCCAGGCAGGGAGGCAGTGTTGGTTAGTTGTTCTAGGGATTTATCGCTACTCTTGTTCATGTGGGCCTCGTCGGCTACAACGATGGCATCAACAAGCATATCCCCCCTTCTTTTTATCCTCATCATGGACTTCTCCTCTTCCTCAAGAAAGTCCCTCCAGTCCTCCATCTAATCCCTCCGGTAAACGTCCTCCTTTCAACACACCGGGAAATATTTGCGGATTGACTTCAAGACCAGTAATACAGTGGAAGGCCCGAGGGTTGGCCGTGTCGAACTTCGGAGAGGTAGTAATCCCATTCTGGGAGGACTCCGACCACCAATGTCGGATCTGCAGCGAAACAGGCTTAAGATTCTGGACCAGGGACAAAATCAGGACCACTTGTGGGGATACAAGCGAAGATCCATACTCGTTCATTGGAAACCCTATCATCCAGGGGTTTCCAATGAGGGGGAAGGAATTGAAGGACTCGATGAGGGAATCATTCCTCTCATTTTTCGAAGAACGTGACCATCAGAAAATTGATCCATACCCTGTCGTAGCTAGGTGGAGGGACGATATACACCTAACTATAGCAAGTATTGCTGATTTCCAGCCCCATGTTACAAATGGAACTGTGCCACCTCCAGCAAACCCTCTTGTAATCAGCCAACCATGTATCAGACTAACCGATGTAGCTGCAGTTGGCCTCTCCGGAAGGCACCTCTCCACCTTCGAGATGATGGCTCATCACGCATTCAACAAGCCCAAGGATGGCGATGTAATTTACTGGATCGATCAATGCGTGAGATATTGCGACTCGATGCTAGTCGACTCATTCGGAATTGACCCCTTTGATATCACTTATGTGGAAAATCCATGGTCCGGAGGAGGGAACGCCGGACCTGCCCTAGAGGTAATTGTCGGTGGCTTGGAGTTAGCTACTTTGGTCTTCATGAACCTAGAAGAGTATGAAGGTGGTGAAATTGAGATAAAGGGTCTCAGTTATAGGGAAATGGATCTGCAAATCATCGATACTGGTTACGGATTAGAAAGATTCTGTTGGGCTGCAGCAGGAACGCCAACNATCTACGAAGCAATATATCCAGAATCTGTGAATTGGCTGAAAAGCCTAGNCGGNTTTGAAGAAATGGTAGNCGATTTGGGTCTAATGNCCGACACAGAAGTTTTNCTTGGNGAATTATCAAGACTCGCGGGAATACTAAACATAGATGTCGGAACAGATGCCGACTCACTCTATCNGAGATTATCTGAGAGGCTAGCCGANTCGGGTCTTGAAGTGACGGTTCAGGAACTCAANCGTCTCACTGATCCTCTTTCNAAGATTTATGCAATTCCTGACCACATGCACGCAATATGTAATATGCTGGGNGATGGATTAGTTCCTAGCAACTCAAAGGCAGGATATCTGGTCAGAATGCTTTCTCGCAGAGTATGTAGGATGAAGGAAAGCTTGGACATTGGCGTCTCCCTCTCGGATCTTGGTAAACACCACATNGAAACTAATCTTGACTCCTCAGGNTTCATTCAAAACCNGGATTCCATCAGTGTAATCTTGTCTCTGGAGGAACGAAGGTACAATGAGATGTTAAGAAAAGGCGAGTCTGCGGTAAGGACCGCACTCAATGACCTCCCTATGGACTCTAAAGAAGTCCCCGACGAGACACTTTTCAGATTAGCCGAGGAGCGAGGATTGAATCCCGAAATGGTCGTCTCCATAGCCAAGGAGGCAGGTTGGTCGAGTCTTGGTGTAAGAGTCGGATTCGCTGCTGATATGGCTTCTAGGAACGCAGAAAGAACAAAAGCAGAAGCCAAAGAAAAGACTCTGGAATCACTTTTCCNGNNCGAAGGATTCGATCCAACCGTTCAAGAATACCATTCTGATACCAGTAGAACATCGTTTGATGCATCAGTAATTGGGTGCTCAATATTGACAGATGAGCAGATTGAGACTTTGAACCTCTCGAGTGAAGTTGACTCCAAGCCATCCCATTCAGTAGTTCTCGATCGAACCCTATTTTATCCAGAAGGAGGGGGGCAACTTGGTGATCAAGGCAAAATTGGCGGGACAAAAGTTGTCGATACAAGAATTGAGAAAGGTGTGATTTTCCATCTTACTGATGGGCCAATTCCAATTGGAGAGACTTCAGGTGAGATTGACCAGCGCCGGCGAAGGCAAATCATGGACCACCATACTGCAATCCACGTTATTGGTGGAAGTGCCAGATCACTTCTAGGCCCACACATTTGGCAAGCCGGTTCAAGCAAGGGAGAGCGCCACGCAAGAATAGATTTGACTCACTTCTCAAGACTGACTAGGGATGATTTGNATAGTATCGAGNATCACGCAAACGAAATAATAGACTCTGACATNGAGATTGAAAAANTGCTACTCGATCGANCCGAGGCCGACGAAANATTTGGTTTCCANCTNTATCAGGGTGGACCTCCCAAGCACAGCTCAATCAGGATAATTAGAATCGGCGATCATGACGTCCAGGCTTGTGGAGGTACGCACCACGANCGGACAGGNGAGATTGGAGAGTTGCGNATCATCAGATGNAGTCAAGTCCAAGACGGGGTNGAGCGTCTGCAGATCGTGGCAGGCGAGACCGCACGTGAGCATGCTAGGATCCAGGAAAGAATACTCAACGAATCTAGCGAGATTCTGGGAGTAATACCTGAAGAACTACCATCTACAGTTTCCAGGTTCTTTGAGGAGTGGAAATTACAGCAGAAGAAGATCGAGTCACTAGAGGCCGAAATAGTTAGACTGCGAACTTCCGGAANTGGCGATGATGCAGTCACCAGGGGTGGCATTCGTTATGCAATAATGGAAGTCGAGGGTGACGTTAAGGCACTAATGTCAATGCTCGGGCAACTTACTCGTAATCCTTCTAAACCAACTCTTGCTGTTCTAGGGTCTAGGGACGGAGGCGGCAAGCTGATNGTGGCTTGCACCGAAGGTACAATCGCTTCAGAAATCCACAATGCAGTACAGATTCTAAATGAAATTTCTGCACATATNGATGGCGGAGGCGGAGGTGGCCCAACCATGGCCCAAGGAGGNGGGTCAAACCCAGANGGANTTCCTTTAGCTTTGGATGCTGCTCGTGAGTTGCTCGGGTTGTGAGAAGTTGGTAGAAATCCCACAGTCTTCCGGGCGCGCGAAAGCCATTGAATACGCAATTCGTGACGTTGTCGTTCCTGCAATTGAGTTGGAAAAGCAAGGTCACAATNTTATCAGATTGAATATTGGCGATCCCCTGGCATACGAAGGTCTACCCACCCCAGATCACATGATTTCCGCCTTCAAGAAAGCTCTTGATTCTCAAGAAAATGGATATTCCCCCTCTTACGGAATACCCGAACTCAGAAGTGAGATTTGCAAATCAGAGTCCAATAANGGATGGGATTGCCATGAAGAAGACGTCTACGTCACTCACGGAGTTACAGAGGCTTTGCAAGTCATTTTCGCTGCCTTTCTAGAAGTTGGAGACAAGGTTCTAGCCCCCGGACCTCACTATCCGCCATACATGGCATACCCGCAGATGTTCGGAGCCGAGACCATTGAGTATGCCTTNGATCCAAATGAGGGCTGGAAAATTGACTTGGATGANATCCGATCAAAAATGGACGACAGCGTTCGCTTANTGGTTATNATCAANCCCAACAACCCCACTGGNAACGTNGCTACCATGGAAGAGATTGACGCTTTAATTGGAATATCGAGAGACTTTCCTAGATGCACAATAATTTCTGACGAGATATATGATGGGCTGGACTTTTCTGGAAACTTAGTTTCNGTAGCATCCCGTTCTGACGACGTCCCTGTGATTGTCCTTAACGGAGTCTCGAAGGTCTACTTTGCCCCTGGTTGGAGGATCGGTTACATGGCATGGCACGATCCCAGAGACTTGTTGTGCGATGTCAGAGATGGCGTGGAAAGGCTCCTTAGGAGTCGGCTATGCGCATCTACCCCTGCTCAGTACGGTTACTTAGCAGGCCTCTCAGAAGGCGGCCAATGGTTGGAGGGGCACCGTCAGACAGTAAAAGAGAGACTCGATTTCTCGTTGAAAAGAATCGAACAGATCGAAGGTCTAGAATGCCAGGCCCCAGGGGGTGCATTCTACTTATTCGTCAAAATTTCCAATCAAGACCTCGCCAAGGACGACAAGAAATTCGTTCTTGATTTATTGCATCAGAAGCATGTCCTGGTAGTGCATGGGTCTGGCTTCTCGCCAAAACTGGGGAAAGGCCATTTCAGGATGGTATGCCTGCCAGAAATTGATGTATTGGCCGAGTCTTTCGATAGGATGGAGGCCTTTTTGAAAGGGGAGTAAAAACATCCATTCTTTCTTCAATAATCTATTCTTAGTTGTACAATCTCCGTGAATCATTATAGCCGAACCCAAATTGCAAGAGACGCCCTCTGTGAGGGCGGGGTGCTATTCTGGCGTTAACTCACAACCAATATGCTGTTGCAGCAATTACTGCAACCCTATGCCTAGCAGGCCTTTACACAGTTGTCGGAGCAGGCCTTTCCAGCACCGATCGCGGCGGCTTCGAATCTGCAATAGAGGATATCGAACTCAGTCCAGGAATCCAGAGAGAGTGCCCCCCTGATGTTCCAACAATCGGATGCGACTGGGATGGCGATGGAATTGCAGACAGAATGGAAAGCACCCTCTACGGGACGAATTGGCAGGAGGCCGATACAGACGGNGATGGCNTAGATGATGGTTGGGAGATTGANAACGGACTAGATCCTTTGGATACNGGTGAGCCTTGCATNACAATCGGTCAGGGNCTGACAGAGGTGGAATGCGAGGACATNCCCGTTGCATCNGTAGACACNGAGAGGGAAACAGGTGAGCAGAANGAGACATTCCCGAATCCGGACAATGGCCCNCTNGGGGATCCAGATAGNGATGGGTTAACGAATATGGAAGAGGCCGAACTTGGCACCAACCCTCGCCTCAAGGACACTGATGGAGATGGGTTAAACGACCGCTGGGAATCCAGGCACACTCATGAAGTAACATCGCCATCCGGAGTTGTCACNTTACTAGACCCTCTAGACGGGAATTGGAACTGCCCATTGCTTACTCCTTCGATGTCAGCNGAAATTAAACTTGATATCGGTGACGATTTATGGGAAGAGATGGGAACTCANTTNGGNCACTCTTGCGATGCACTTCTAGATTTGGAGCTTCCCGAACCAGATACACTTAGGAACTTTGTCGAGGAAAAATATGACACCAACCCAAGAGATGCCGACAGCGATGGAGATTTGATTGATGACTTGGTGGAGATTTCCACTCATCTTGTCGGCTTGGAATCGTTTTGTGGCAAGCCTACCTTCGACACTCTAACTTTGCCTGCACCCCATCTAAGAGCATTCGCATCGGAAATTTTGTTCACTGCCCAGGAACTCCCAAAAGGCGGTCTACAGGTTACCCTGCAGAAGAAGATGCCACTCGACAATCCCAACTGGTTCAATGAGGATATGGATGGGGATGGAAGGTTGAACGGACCCGGCGACTGGGACACAGATGGCGATGGGATGCCCGATGGCTTCGAATACTGCTATTCTTTCAATTCTGATTACAATTGGTTCCTCAATCCAGCGAATTCAACAGATGCCTATGGGGACAATGATGATGATGGCCTGAACAATGTCGAGGAATTCGAGGTATCATACGAGTGGGGGCCTGCAAACTTCACCAATCCTCTAGATCCAGATACCGATGGAGATAAAATGCCCGATGGGTGGGAGTTCAAAAATGGAATAAACCCTAATGATGGGAGCAATTGGGACGATGACCCAGACTTCGACGGATACGATGCTGATGGGGACGGTTCTGTCACATACAAGGACATGATTGGTGCCACAACAATCGAGCGAATAGACGTCTCACCCGGTGATTTCGTTCAAGCAAATAAGACAGTACTGTGGGTTAGAACAGTGGTTGACAGCAATTACGTCAATATCCCCGTAAAGACAGATACTTCCGGTTATGTTTATCATATTCATGTCGAGATTGATGACGAGGTTCGGAGTAGATTACAACCACTGATAACAGTGGTCGAGGAACATGAGAGATTCACAAATCGTGACGAGTACAATGCCAGAGACAGAGATGGCGATGGTGTCGTGGATGGTCGTTCTACTGACCCCCTGGTTTCTGACACCGATGGTGATGGACTAATTGACGGAATCGAGGTGATCGGTTGGAAAATCCGCATAGTCGATTTCGGAGTTAGGGAAGTAATAGTGAGGAGCGACCCCGGAGTTTTCGACACTGACCGAGACGGTTTGTCGGATGCAGAGGAATACTACGAAACCTTCACCAATGCGACCGATAAGGATACCGACAACGACGGACTTGAAGATTACAGGGAGTCGGTCGATGGACATCCTTGGTATGATAATGGTACTTTGGTATTCTACTTCACCAATGCTTCGGCATTCGATACTGACAACGATGGACTTGAGGATGGCGAGGAGGTAGTAGACGGACTCGACCTGTTCATTACCCATGGGAATAATGCAGATACCGATAGCGACGGTCTGAATGACGGAAAAGAGGTACTATTCGTCCCCCGTCCTTGGCAGGGAGCCACTAACCCCCTCCTAAATGACACTGACAACGACGGGCAGCCCGATGGTTGGGAGATGCAAGTCTTTTCGGTTCAAGAAAATACGAACAGCCACAGTCTTTGGATATCAACTACGAATTGGCTACCTCCCGGATGCGAGTCTATGATTGATTGCGGAAAGGGTCCGGGCGGTTGGATCTGGATCAACTATGTTTCCGGATTCGACTCATCTGGTGACAGAAACAATGACGGAATCCTAGATCCACACTATTTCTTGCACGAAATGAACCTCTCGGGTTTCTCTGTTCCAGAGGGTGGAAGGTGGGCCCTTGACCCCTCTTTCGGATCCCCGGTAGATTCAATCTTCGATATAGACAATGACACTTTGTTGAATGCTCTCGAAGCGCCAGACAGGTGGGACACCAATCCTGTAGATCACGACTCCGATGGGGACAGACTGCCAGATGGGTGGGAAGTCACCTATTCTGAACAGGCAATTGCACTCGGTCTGGTAGACAATAACACTCTAGATGCCCTAGGCTCCAGAGGGCCAATGGACCCCAGGATGCCTGATTCCGACCTAGATGGAATAAATGACGGTGGAGAGGATTTGGACAATGATGGCCTAAACAGAACCATTCTGATGTACAGATACTGCCCTGGTTGGGATAATCCCCAGGACTTCGAATGCCACATTGACCCCCATGGGGAGGGGTCTGCATTCTATGATGACTTGGAGAACTATACGAACTTCGAAGAATACCAGAATGGTACCAGTCCGATCCTAAATGATACCGATGGGGATAAATGGAACGATGGCTCAGAAGTTTATCACCAAGACCAGGACGATGATGACATGTGGTCTGGTTGGGAGTACTACTTCGGCTACGATCCATTTGACCCCTCTGACTCCATGATTGACTCCGATGGGGATGGATATGTGAACAAATGTGAAAGTCGTTGGAACACTAATCCGAAAGATCCAACCAGCTTCCCATCTCAGGGTGAATTGTGTAACAACTATGACTGATGTTAAATCATGCCCTATTTCTATGATATTCTTCGTTTTCAATCATTTCTGAACATTAAACTTACGAAAAACCTCGTTTGTTGTCATACTTACTCTGATGAATGTAGTGCATTTAGGAAGGTCTTTGATTCTCCTTGCTCCAACGTAAGAGCAGGCCGATCTCAAACCCCCAAGGATTGATTGGATTGTTATTTCCAGTGGTCCGCGGTACGGGACTCTGACCTCCTTTCCTTCAGGTGCTCGATGACTCGCCACCTCTCCGTAGTGTCTTTCCATAGCCTTCTTGGATGACATCCCATAGAATGACTTGTACTTTTCACCATCCTCTCCTATGATTATCTCTCCACCCGACTCGTCATGCCCTGCAAGCATTCCACCAAGCATGACAAAGTCAGCCCCTGCTGCAAATGCCTTTGCTATGTCACCAGGCGACGAACAACCCCCGTCTGACATGACGTGCCCATTGAGTCCATGTGCTGCATCAGCGCATTCAGAGATTGCCGAAAGCTGGGGGTATCCTACTCCTGCTACCTTTCTTGTTGTACATACCGATCCTGGGCCAATTCCGACCTTTACGATGTCAGCTCCGGCCAATATCAGGGCCTCAGTCATCTCCCTTGTCGCAACATTTCCAGCAATGATGATCTTATCTGGGAACTCTTCTCTTACCCTTTTTACGAAGTCAAGGAAGATTTCTCTGTAGCCATTTGCAACGTCAATGCAAATCATCTTCATTCTCGAGTCTGTAGAAACCTTCCTCTTCAGCAACTCAAAACTCTCTTCAGTCGAGCCACAAGTTACTGCAATGAATTCAGGATTGATTCCATCCTCCCATGCTTTGGAGAAATCCCTAGTTGAGTAGAACTTCTGTGTGCATGTGATCATTGAGTGCCTCTGCATGGAATCGGCGATTGAGAAAAGCCCAGTCGTGTCCATGTTCGCTGCAACAATAGGTAATCCTCGCCAAGTGACTCCGGAATGCCTGAAATTAAACTCTCTTTCTAGGTCTACATCAGATCTGGAAATCAGTGTACTCCTCTTCGGACGAATAAGTACGTCATCGAAAGTGAGTTTCAGATCACGCTCTATGCGCATCGGACCTTACCACACCAACGAACACTAACTTAAGACTGTTATCTGCCCATATTTTGTCAAATTGGTGCTCGTGCCGGGATTTGAACCCGGGTCGACGGATCGAGAGTCCGTCATGATGGACCGAACTACACCACACGAGCGCTACCTTGGGGAATGACCGTCTCTATTTGAAAACGATGCAATAGTAAGCAAGCCATTTTCACTTTCACTTTCACCCGCACCTCTTTTCCCTCCCTTAATATTTGAATCACTCAGACATTTGCTCATGAAAGCAAGACAAAACAACGCCGAGATAATTTTTAGGAAGAGGCCGGAACCCCATAGGGTCGTCTCTCTTTCAACCCTCAAAGTTAGTGGCCAATTACAAAATCACATCAACAATGGCCCAATTGTAAACCATAAAGGGAAAATCAGCGCTTCCGAAAGTTGGAAGCCAATTCAGAAGAAACCGACCCCCATAGAAGTAAGTCCCAGTGGTTGGAAAGGACTACACAACAGGATGCTGTCTTCTCTTTGTGCTCGAGTGGAAGTGGCATAATGTCGAGGACTAGTAGATTGAGAGAAGAAGTCAAAACCTTTCTCGAGAACCAAGGTTCTGCAAACACAGTGGAGATATTCGACCACCTAAATGATCGATTTCGTTGGGGGGCAACTATGAACCAAGTTGGGAATATTATGTCCAAGGACAATAGATTCTCGAAGATCGGCCAAGTTCGTGGTCCCTTCAGGGGCAGCGTTTACACTGTTTGCGTCTGGGGCCTCTCACAAAGAGAATTGCAGACTCAGTCAGCATAGAGGGGAAGGAATCAAGGCTCGATTGATATAGCATATGCCGTGGTAGTGGGCACTTCACTAAGTCCTTGGTTGACTTTCTTCAGAGTTGGAAACTCAGTGTCTGCAGGAATCTTTGGGGTCGTATTAGGGTCAATTCTTGCTACAAGGGGTCTTCCAGATGGAGAAGTGGCACTTTTGACTTTACTTCATGCTATCTCGGTGATGTCTTTCATGTTCTCATGGAATGCTTTGAACGACCTTTTGGATATTGAGATAGATAGGGTGAACCACCCAGAAAGACCTCTGCCTTCGGGAGATATTTCTCTAGAAGCGGCTAGGAAGGGAATATTTCTGACAGGCCTCGGATCCATATTGTCCCTGTCTGCTGCAGGTTTCGTCGCAACCACTGGTGAGACGGGTTTCGAGGGTTGGGCCCCAGCTCTGGCAATTTGGGGCTTCGCACTAATCCTATTGTTCCACTATGAATCTCCATCAAAATTTAGCTTTCGAATGAAGGACAAGGGACTTCCAGGCAACGTTGCAATCAGCCTGTCTGTAGGGTTAGTAATAGTATTCGGAGCAGCAGGGGTGTCAAAACCTCTCGATGCGAGGGCATGGAGCGTTTTTGTGATCGGTTTCCTGTATAACCTTTCTAGGGAGATTGTGAAAGACATAGAGGACTTGGAGGGGGATAAAGGCAGGAATACTCTTGCAATGAGTGTGGGCGAGGATAGGGCAAGGGTAATCGCATGGGCGATTCTGCTGATGACGCTGCTGGCACTTCTAGCCCCATTCTTGCCATCATTGAACTTATTTCTCGACTGGCACGTGGCCTTTATCATTCCAGCATTAGTCTCGCTATTGATGGTTAAAGCAAGACTTTTTTCTTCAGAGGACCACTCAGCACAGGTGTTGATTAAGAACTCCATGCAACTATGCTTAGCCGCATTTTTGGTGATTTCTCTAATTCCTAATTAGCGAAGCTCCCAGTATGTCTGCCAAGCCGCCTCATTACACAGATATGTCAGAATAGACATCTGGGACCACATTCTATTCTCTGCTTGGTCAAAAACTACACTGTTCGGAGAATCGATCACCGCATCAGTTACTTCATCTCCCCGATGAGCGGGTAGGCAATGCATGAACAGAAAACCTTGTTCTGCATTGGAAACTAGCCCCTCATTAACTTGGAACCCATCGAAGGACTCCATCTTGCTTTCCAGATGCTCCTCCCCCATCGAGACGAAGACATCAGTGTATATCACTCCGGCCCCAGAAACAGCCTCTGCTGGATCATTCGCCTCTTGAATGGTTGAGCCATTTTTCTTTGCAATATCCATAGCTCTCGAAAGAACATCGACGTCAGGCTCAAATCCCACGGGAACCGCATACTTGAGATCGTATCCAAGTATCGCCGAACCTAGCATTAAGTCATGGAGAACGTTATTCCCATCCCCTACCCAAGCAATATGCCCATTCACCTTATCCGAATTTTCGACAATGGTCATCATATCTGCAGCAGCCTGGCAGGGGTGGTGCAAGTCCGAAAGTGCATTGATCACAGGCACGGATGAGAATTCGGCTAGTTCTGAAACATCTTCATGCCCGAAGCAACGATACGTGATGCAATCCATATACCTAGATAGCACAGAGGCTGTATCCGCTACTGTTTCGCTTTTCCCCAATTGGATGTCTCCTGCAAGTAGTGTGATTGGTTGGCCTCCTAGTCTGTTGACACCAACCTCGAAAGAAACTCTAGTTCTAGTCGAAGGCTTTTCGTATATTGAACCAATTGACATTCCATCAAGAGGCTTGAAGTCATAAAGAGCATCATCATCATTCTTAATTCTGATAGCCCAGTCGATAATATCCGACAGTTTTTCAGATAGATCGTCAATTGCTAGCAGGTCTATTTTCCCCTCACTGTCTTTCATGTTCTATGTCTCCCGCAAACCCGTCTTTGGCGTCCGACATTCCTCCAAAAACATTTTGCGCGAAACTAAGGACATCTGCCTGACCTTCTTCCATTTCACTCGAAAGAGGGACTAGACCTGGTTGTATTGCAGCATGTTGCATCATTCTCAACTGGCCTATTGCAAACTCCGCCCTTTGACCTACTCCATCCCCGTAGTTGCTCTGTGTGGAAGACTCTTCGAACAAGGCAGATTCTAGAACATCCAAATTTTCTCCCCATTCGAGAATTCTCTCTAATGTCTCAGGTTCCAAGAGATCTGATTTTGAAAGAAAGTTTGCAGTAGGGAGGCCAAGTCTGAAGTGAACTATGGATGAGAGTAGCATTTGGGAGACAAACCCACTTGGTGTGCTTGATAGCAACGGATCGAAAAGGAAAATCAGGCATGCACGACCCTGTCCAAGAACCTGAACTAGATGACTGGAAGCCTCTCTAAAGGCAAAAAGCTCGACTTGTCCGGGCGTGTCTACGACCATGATATCTCCAGCTAGACCTTCAATCTCTTCGAAGACATCTTCGGCTTGGGATGCAACCAAATCAGCAGCCAGAATCTGGGCCCCATTTGGTCCGAGGTCATATTCATCCATCACCTCTGACAAGGAAATTAGGTCCCTCACATCGAACTCAGGGTCGTAGTGGACTCTCTCAGCTCCTGGATCTAGATTCACAGCCAAAACGTCAATATCAAGAAAACGCGCCCATCTCTGGAACGAAGTAACTAGTGAGCTCTTCCCCGCTCCCGCTGTTCCAACTACGAACAGAACAGGAGGGGTGGTTCCATCATTAGCGCTCATTGGTCCGGCGAAGACGTATACGACTTCAACATCTCGGAGCATTAATCATTCCACATCAGGCAATGGTTAAACGAGCCCGACACACGTGGAGTTAGCACCCTGAGGTTGATTTATGCCAGAAGACGAGGATTCTCGAGATGCTGATGGGGATGAAGGGGGCACTGAAGCAGCACCCGATTCGCCCCCTCCGCCACCCCCTCCAGAGGGATTTGATTTGCCCCCTTCTGCAGGACTCCCACCCCCCCCGCCTCCTCCAATTGGGTTTGAAAATGAAGAAAACTCAAAATCGGAAGAACAAGTTTCTGAGTCCATAGATCACGAAGCAGCAAAGGCAATGCTACTAAAACTAGGGGGCATGGATGGAACTGACGATCTCTCAGAGAAAAGAGACGAAGACTCAGACGGGCCAATGATGGAAACTGCTCTCGAAGAAGAAATTAACGAGTTAGAAGTGGATGAAGGACCCGAAGAACCGTCCGAAAATCTACTGGATCTACCAGAAAAAGAGCCCTCTCAAGAAGTTGATTTAGCCGATGTTGAAGAATTGGACTCTGTTATTGAAGAAGGCGATGGCAATGATTCTGCCCATGCCCTACAACCACCACCACCACCCGCCGGGTTCGACGCTCCACCACCACCACCCGCCGGGTTCGACGCTCCACCACCACCAC
>PBFP01000009.1 GCA_002718695.1 Methanobacteriota archaeon | reverse complement strand
TCGCTAGAGTCCGATGATGTTGATGAATATACAATCCAATTTCCTGGCTCGATTGAAGCTGACCAGTTTCCAGCGGATTCGAATTGTGCGCTTGATTTCGTGGCCGTAACTATGTCTCTGGATATCCCATGTGACGGGACCAATAAAACCTCCCATTCATCGCTGGAAATGCAAGATTCATCTAGATAAGACAAGGATCCTGAAACAGATACCTCACCGGCTGAAATCTCGATATCCCGATTTAACGAAGAGTCGCCTAGAGAAATCGATATTTGCTCGGTTGAGAATCCTGACTTCTCCACCGTGATGTCCAATTCGCTTTGTATGGGTAAGTAGACCGACCACTCGCCTGTTAAACCAGTAACCTGCTCACCCCACCCAGAGATACTTACTGAAGCATTGGCTANGCCCTCAGAAAAACTAGGGGATCCATCNTCATCCAAGTCCCAGAAAACCTTCCCGCNGAGTTGGACCAGTCTTTGTACCTGTAGGGTCAACTGATGGTTTGATCCGGGAGATAGCCCCGATTCTACTAGAGTTGTATTNTCTACAAGTAACCTGACTCCGTCCGAGTTTGTTTGGTTAACTTCAACATTCCAATACCCGGGGGTTGTTCTGACAATCAGTGGCTCCGCGAACCCTGAATAAGNTGAANTGAATGAGCCCAAGCCATTTTGTGAAGTAAAATGGAGTTCTAANACTTCAAGGTCCGATACATCGAAGNTCGACTGAAGATTAATGCTGACAGTAGACAATTGTGAAGTCTGGAAGTTTACCCTATCCGCTGCAGTTTCCTGAGAAATTGTAATTATCCTCCGAAGNCCCTCATAGACATCTGAGAACGTCTCNAACTCGTCCACAACTACAATCCAGTTCCCTTCTCTGACATAGTCGACTATACGGCCTTCGTTGTCAGTATTGAATGTCCTGATCCATCCATTTTCAGTATTCACCATACTCACTTCTTGATTNACCAATAGTTCTCCGCTCTCATTCCTGAATGTAATGTTGGTAAGCCAAAGTGGCTCNAATCCTACNGANCTCTCGATTGTCGAAGAATCTAGTCCTACGTCGAAAATCTTGTTCAAGTCATAGAGCGTGTCAAATGGATCGTCAGCCGACCTGTTCGCCCTTTCGACCACTATCCTGTACTTTCCTGGTTCCAAAGATATCTTGGCCCTTCCAGTGGACAGCCACTCGTCACCTTCATCGCTAGAGACGGTCAAACCTCGACCGTTTTGCGTTAGAGGCTTGATCTGGAATGGATAAGAAACTAGAGTGCCATTAGAGAGATTATTGTCCCCNTGGTGATCAATGAAGAAATCNATCAAAACAGTGCTGTTTTCCACAGGAAGTAGCAGTAATTCCACAGAGGGGTCATTAGTTGAGTTTAGCTCTCTAGTAACTGAGCTTACCCTAGTGTCGCCAGCATCCAGGGTGAAGGACCAGTTACCCAGAGGGAGAAGCATTTCGAAACGCCCCATTTCATCTACCTCCTCCCTCCAAACTGAGTCAGTGGTTCCATCCAAATTGTTAGCTATTGCATGTACTGGTTCCCATCCTAGGAAGCCCTGATTGTATGAGTTACCCTCACGGTTTAGACTTACGCTGCCNAGTATTGTNGTTGAATCGACGAGATTGATTGTGATATTGCCCATTTCCTCAGTTACTTGAAATCTTGTTCCATTGGACAAGAAGCCACCTGCTCCAACAACACGTTCCACAGTAGCGTCAACGAATACCCCTTGTGGTAGCGTTACNTCGAAATTNCCTGNGGAATCTGTGGTTGCTGAGAGGGAAAAGCCGTCCCATTGGAAAGTCACCTCCTGGAAAGGTACTGGTGATCTGATTTGATTCAATGAGGATTCGGATTTTTCAGAAGCGTCGACTACGGAACCCTGCACTACTTGGCTTACTAGGAACTGAAATGATTCGCTAATATCTTGGTCAGAAATGGTTACTCTCTGCCAAACCTGCTTCTCATCATTCAAGGTATAATTTAGGATCCAATCTCCCGGGAATAGCTCGGCATAGTATNTCTTGGTGGTGTTATCATAGACNGCGTTAACTTCCTGCAGNGACATGTTCTCAGGCCTCAATTGCAAATCCAAATCTTCTACGATTTCGCCTCCATCGGTGAGTGAGAANGAGANGTCATAGGTAAGAGGTACCTTCGATGGGAATGCTTCTAGCGTACCTTGATTGGGTTCGAAGGTGTAAATTTGAGAAATCTCGGGGAATCCGTCTTCATCGGTGTCAACCTCGGCTATGTAAGATCCTGGTGGTATTGGCCCCAACTGGAACGAGCCATCTTCGTCTGGGGAAGCAAGACATGGGGGGATAACTACGGCTAAGCAATCGACTGTTGCATCTTCGGATGATCCATCCACGGGGAAAATTGCCACATTGCTGNAAAGAGGCTCCCCTGAGTGAAGCGAAACTGTNCCCTTTATTGCTCCTCCAGAAATTGATATTTCTGTCTTTNCCTCAGAGGNTTCCAGTGGGATTGAGAATACTTCAGGCAACTCCACAATATTTCCATCNCCAAAGTCAACTGATAGCGTATAATCCCCNGGCAAGGCNTCAATGATGTGGAAAGAGCCAGGGCTTACCATCTGNCCACTGAANATCCCGTCTCCGGAGAAGGTGCCGGAACCATTTATCGTGCCGAGTGATTCAAGATTGTGGGACGNATTTGTAACGAAAACCCCTGAGCCAANGAAAGTGGCTTGGAACANCTCTCTAGTGTATTCGCTGGTNCCTTGNGAAGTGAACTTNCCTGANCCATTAATTGTNCCATTGATGAGGAAAANACCATCCCCAGCACTACATGCTTCCGAGCCGNTTGGTACACTTTCATTCACGCAACTCGGGAAATCTCCAGATATTGAACCTGCTATGGATCCTNNGCCNGAAAACTTGCCCTCNCCGGTTATGCTATNATTATCGTANATTACCTGAGAATGTGTGCCTGTNAATTCCTTTACTGTCACAGANCCCTGTGATTCTACAGACCCCTGTCCATANAAGGTGACTTCCCCGGANCCACTGAAGAACAATGACTCGCCTGTCATTGAACCATTGGATGTCTGAGTCAAGTAGGGCTGGANNGAAATTTCTTCGGATGAAGGAGTTAGGATGACATCCACATCAAGAACAGGGCTNCCATCGAATTCTGATTCGCCGGACCAAGATAGGATTCCNGAAGCTGAGGATGGTGANACAATAATNGGGGCCGANATANTTGACTCGCCATTACTATGGCCATCGGCGCCGGAAACGTTCACAATTGTCTCAGAAAGCCACGTGGAACCATACACATTTCCTAGAATGCCNGTCACNGGNTTGACCTGCCTTGGCCCTTCCCGNGGGAGGCAGCCATACATTGAGTTCCATTGTTCGTCTCCATTGCAGAAGAGTTCGTACATCGTTAGCCCTCCTGACATTATGACGCTCCTGCCCATTTCTAGATCTGGTTCTCCNGAGAATGCTGATACCCTTATCTTGCCNGATGGGACNGTGAATGAGAATCGGCCTTCTTGATCGGCTTGGGTGGTGCCAATTGGNANCCANTATGTCCGAGAGTCGTTGTCCACAACATGGCCCTCTTCATTGGNGTCCTCTTCTCCACTGAAGGCGTCCCTCTCAATCAGTATCCGAGCATTGGGTACTGGTCCGATTCCATCAAGTGTTACTGTGCCTTCAAGGTTGGCTCCGCTGTAATACTTGAGAATCTTGACGAANCTGTTAGAGTCGTAAACTGTCCCGCAATATTTCTCTATGTTTTGGCCAGTCTCGTTCTGCTCGCAATGGGAGCCATCTGAAGGATCGTACCAGTTTGCTAGGACGAAGTGGTTCATCATGGCTCCGGGTAATGACATTGCGCCCTGCAGATAGCCNCCCGGCGTTCCTGAAATAGCTCCAGGGGCAATCCAAGTNGAAGGNGAATCNGCATCCCCAATTTGGCCCGCGACCGATTGAAGACCCAGGGATGAAGAGCCGTAACCNACGTATGTCCTAGCGACCATAGTTTCGAAGAAATCGGCCCTGTGCTGATAGTCAATGTCAGTCATAGTGATCATATCTTCTGCTGTAGAAGAACCAGAGGCCTGGGCCCTTATATCCTCCAAATACCGATCTTGATATTCTTGAGAGGTCATTGAACCCTGATTAGTCCGATAAGTCGTTTTGATGTAAGTGCCTATGTCAAGTCCAGACAGGTGTGTTGGGGCATGGAAGATACCGGTCGTTTGTCCGCGATGATAGGTCTGGTAATCTCCGTAGTAACTGCCTCCAAGTGGATATAAACGATTGTCGACTGCGAAGTACCTAATTTCGTGGTTTCTTGTCGTAGTAATTCCATGTGCTTCGTCATAATTTGAGACCTCGTAATTTACCATAGAAGAAATCCCATCGTATATGTCGACTAGTTCACTAAGCTCAAATGCAGATGTTAGGAATGCTCTGATTAGACCAAACTTCGCGTTTGTACGGTGAAGTCCAGTGGAGATGTCGTCATAGTCGTCAAATAGGTCTCGAGTATACCTGTAGCCTCCAATGTCGAAATGGCTTGCCTCATCTGAGTCAAGTATTTCGAAAGGAGATGAAGATCCTCTGGCCTCGTCGAAAAGCGCCAATGCTTCAGATTCATTCAGCATTTGATCACCGAAATTCTCACCGTCCTTCACGACTACCCAGAAGTCGTCTGCTAATGGGAGTCCATTTTCATCGAGGATCTTCCCTTTCAGGAGCTCTGATGAACCATAAGATGACACCACCGCCATTGATCTGTCCTTGACAAATTCAACATTTCCGTTTCGAAATATTGCCTCAAACTCGTCGATCTGAGAAGTCGAAAAATGAGTCCCAAGGACACTGCTGAATTCTTCGCTGAATTGGCCATCATTGATTCTCCGGTCCCCTGTGGCCAATGTGGCAATGAAAAGAGACAGGGTATCTTCCTGTCCCGCAGAAAGTAGCATTGCTCCGCTATTTGGGATTCCTGATTGGAAATTGTCTGCGACAGTTGGATGCTGACCCGATGAGAGGGCCTGGAATCCATAGTCCCACCAAGAGACGAAGGCTGGCCTTTGACTGAACGGAGTCTCATCGTCTTGATGAGAAAGCCATTCGTAGGCATCATTCCATCCCTGAGAGTTGAAGCTTGGCCCGAATGTCCCCATATACCACATGCCCGAGTCAATAGGATCATACGCCCTACTGTTCAAAATTGAGAATATATCGAAGAATTCATGCCTTAGGATATCTGGAGCGAAATCGTAAATCCCCTGATCCACTTCGTAAGCTGATTGCTGCCCTCTCGGAATTCCTGAGTCGATTCCGTAAGTTGCATGTTGGGAACTCATTAGGAGAATCACAATTAGCATCGCTGGAACTCCAGGGCGAGCCTTTGTAGCAGGCCATATAGATCTGAACCTAGTCCTAGGTGTGCCGATCCCTGAATTTCTCCAAACTTTGCTAAATCCTGAGAAGTTGGCAGAGGACCAGAGCATAGTGATTCCGATTCCGCCAACTACCGCCATTGCAGGGGTTGCGTTAATGATGAACCTACCAGCAGTCCATGCCATATAGGTGGCAATAAGAGTCCACAATCCCAACAGAGTTAGGCCTGACTTGTTCTTTCGGCTTCCCCTCCATAGAAGAACAAAGGAGCACCCTATTGCAATAAGTGAAACTAATGGGCCGAATGAGGCAAATAGAACACCTCTATCGGGTGCTTGGGCTTCACCAATTGTTCCGAAAATCTTATTCTTCGAGAAATAGAATCCGCCGGTGAAAAGTATATCCCAACCATTGTAGATTTGGGCTTTCTGAAGCATAAAAAGCGCTGCCAGAATTGAGCCGAAAAGAGCTGAACCGCCCATTACCACAAGTAGCCACGGCTTATCCCTAAACGAGCTAGAGACCCAACCAACGGCAAATGTAAATCCGATAATGTAGAACATTGGTTGCATTCCCGTGGGATCGAAAATCAGATTCATTCCTGGCCAAGCATAGAATGGTGTTGGAATAATGATTGAAGTTAGCATCATCTGAAGGGCCGCTGAGGTAGATTGCAGGCTGTCACGTCCTCGGAAGATATTTATTGCGACTTGGAACGAATATGCCAAGAATAGGATCCCTGGCCCATATACGAAACCCTTCCAGCCAAGTGCCATGATGGAGAAAGCGATTCCGGACATTGTTGCGTTTGCCATCAAAGCAGGGTTCTTCTTCCAAGTTTCACGCATTCCCGCTATTATGTAAAGTGGATTTGTGCTAGTTGTTTGGAAGACCTTCTTGTGCTCTATTTCATCTAGGGCCCTCATCCAGAAGTAAAATGCAATCGCTAGGAATAACATTGCAAATGAGTCGTGATCAGACATCGCAAAGGTTGAGCGACTCATGTGTCCGGGCATCAAAGCAATCAGCCAAGCAGCGAAAATTCCTGCCCTTCTGCTGTGGGCCCTTGAGGCTATTCCTGCTATTGGGAGAACAATGAGAGCTCCATAAATCGCAGGTAGAGATGACATTGACCACCAAACTGCCTGGTTCGGTGCAATCTCAATTATCCACGATAGTGCTAATGCACCTAGCGCAATAGACCATGAGAACAAAGGTGGCCTCGGATTTATTCCGCCAATTGGATATGCGCGGTCGTGATCGAAAATGAGGTGGCTTCTCTCCAAGATAACATAGTCAACGACTCTCTTCATGTACCACGGGTCAGAGCCTCCAGTCATGTCCCACAACCCCGTTCCATTTGCGTTCATCGCAGGAATAACATTCCAAGCGGTTCTAACCACTAAAGCAACAATGAATGCGAAGAAGACCAAAATGGAATAGGAATTTGACTCCCACCAAATTCTGAATCCACTCTTTTCTCTCCTTGGGGAAATGTCTCCGAAAACACCTCTAGAAGCGAAGAAGATGGCGAAGAAATTGAGCCAGAAACCCAAGAAAAACCATGTGAAAGAGCCTATGAATCCATCTTCAGAAAACAAAGAAGGGAGTTCGTTTCCAATTTCGTGAAGATGGCCCAACGTGTATAGGAACCAATTTACAGCCAACAAGGAACCCAAGACATGCCATCCTTCTGATCTGAAAAATGCATGCAGGAAAACAACTAATGCCGAGAAAATCGCCCAAACTAACCCCAGATGGCTTCCTTCAGAAAATTTCCCGAGAGATTCCAATTGGCCCAACCAAATTAGAGGGATGAGAAATCCAATGAATGCTAATGAAGAGTATGTCAGCACATCTCTATTTTCCATGACGTATGGGATTCCAGAAAACATTGATCCAACCCCCCTCTCATCAGTCATTCCCCTAGACACAAATAACACCATGATGCCAAGTGAAATCGAAGTGAGCCAGAAGGTGAAGAAGGCCGCCCCTAATGATGCTCTTTGCACATCCACTAGTGCCGATGATGTGTTTTCTGCGATTCCGAGACTCGCTGCGTAGAATACTGCCAGTCTCAATCCAAGTATAGTCGAAAGGAAAATTGAAGATTCCTCGAATCTACGGGCTTCATCAAGGGATGCAGAGATGATTCCCACAACTACGAAAGTGGACATGAACATGTGGTCGAAAACGCTCGGATCCGCAAAATTTGCAATTATTGAAATGACCAGTAGCCCGCTTGAAAGTATAGCTACTCTGGAGGTACTAGATTGCATTGGGATTCTAGAAACCGCACGACCGATGCAACCAGGTATCATTACGGACATCGAGATTAGAATAGCATCTACCAAGAATTCTCCATTAACCGCCCTTCCCTCAATAAGGGAGACCAATGTTACAAGAGCGAGAAGGGCCAGAGTTACTGAAAGTGGTGCAATTTGCTTGGTCAAAAGTTCCGAACTAAGGGCTTTATTTTCAGTATCCATTCCATCCACCGGACCTATTTGCCAATAACTCAGCAGCGCCCCGAACTGAATGCTTGTTTTNACCGTTCGTAGAACGGNTGGAGGAAAGGGCTGCAAGAATGGTTAGGATTTTCGTGGCGGGAGGGCNCGGAAACCGATGTCTTTTCTGTAATGNGAACCCTCNAGGTCGATACCNTCNATGATCTGATAAGAAATAGCCAGCGCCTGGTCTAGACTGGGGGCAATTCCAGTTGCAGAAAGAACTCTGCCCCCTGAAGAAANGANGGAGTCGCTTTTGNCGANTTTTGCTCCTGCCAANTGAGTGAAACCCTGTAGATTGCCTTCATCAATTTTAGTTTCCCAACCCGTAACTATCCTTCCAGAAATANCATCACCNGGATAGCCCTCTGATGCTAGTACAACAGTTGCAGNGTGCAATGGNCTGAATTCAACTTCCATTTCTGCCAATCTACCCTCNGCAGTNGCCAATAGCAGATTTCCAAGATCTGTCTTAATCAATGGGATGGTGACTTGAGCTTCGGGATCCCCAAGCCTGACGTTGAATTCGATAACATTTGGGCCACCGTCCTGATCTATCATTAATCCAATGTACAAACAACCTCTGTAAGGATTAGTCGAATTCCTCAGTAAGTGGTGCATTGGCTCAACAATCTCTTCTTTTGTACGANTGAGNACAGATGGAGTTACAACAGGGGCTGGAGAGTAAGCCCCCATTCCACCAGTGTTGGGGCCAGAGTCACCCTCTCCAACTCTCTTATGGTCTTGACTAGTCGGAAGTAGCACGTATCCTGATTCGTCCATTATCACCAAAACTGATGCCTCCTCACCGGCCAGATGCTCTTCTAATAATACGAGTCCATCCAATTCAATACCTTCTCTGAGAGCGTTTCGAGCCGCATCCCTAGATGAGGTTACGGTCACTCCCTTNCCTCCAGCGAGTACGTCTCTCTTGATTACCCACGGCGGTTCGAAATTGTCGAGTTCTGAGTCAATTGATTCAATTTTCTCTACCAGAGAGTACTTCCCGGATGGCACTCCAAGGGAATCCATTACCTTCTTAGCATGAAGTTTGGAACCCTCCAACATAGCCCCACTTGAGTGGGGTCCGAAGCATGGTATTGACTCTCCTGCAAGCATTTCTGAGAGGCCTAAAACCAGTGGTGCTTCTGGGCCCACAACAACCAGTGAGGCATCGATAGATTTTGCAAGATCAACTATTCCTTCGACATCTGTGGATTCAACAGAGTGATTTGTTGCAATTACTGATGTCCCTGCATTTCCGGGGGAACAGTGCAAAGTTGAAACTGATTCGCTNNCCGAGAGGCCNAGAGCGATAGCGTGTTCCCTCCCCCCGNCACCTACCAATAAGACATTCATCCCACTCATGTTTCTCGCTCGTAACTAGGGTGATAATNATTCACTTGAATANTTGGCTAGTATGGAACCGACTTGAGTCCCAAGCGAAACCCGAGAATATTGAACGATCTATGAATTATCGGAGTGATTAGCAAAAGTATCGCCATGCCGAATTGAAGTTCTGAGCTTGCCAAAACTGTGGGCGAGAGGAATAGTTGTCCGAATAAAAATGTGGAAATGGCAAAGGGCAAGGTATCCAGAAGAGGGGCTTGGGAGCTAATTTTCCCCTCTCTCTTGTGCCCCAACCTCCTCTTCACAAAAGATCCGAGGGAGTCGCCGACCATGCAACCNAGACCTAAGACACAACCCAATGAGAATGCAGTATAGGAACCTTCTCCAATATAGAACCAAGCCTCGGAAATATCCACAGAGTTAGTGCCATATGACTCAATNGGNTCCAAGAATGGAGCATTGCTAATTTGATTGNCTTCTGCGAAAATATGGATTAAAACNCCTAACAGTCCACCTCCCAGAGTTCCTCCAACTAATCCGTTCCAAGTCTTTCCGTCCCCTAGGATCCTATTGCCATCNCTCATNACTCTGCCTCCGTCAATNGTAAAAATTGGAATTCCAGTCAGTTCCGGAATCCACTTNCCCCCCAACATTGCTGCAGTATTNGATAAATATCCNGGTAGGTAGAGCCATAGCACCAAGAGAGGAGCAATGACCGGGTCTTCCCAGGGAATATTNTCGGATGTCATTGGTCCNTGCAGNGAAATCTGGAGGATGAACCTTCGCACGTTNACAGGAACNTCGAAAAAAGATTTTCCCGGGAGCCTGAGGGGTGAAATTCAAGGTCATGTGNTATGGCGGAATGACAATGAAGGAAAGAAANCCAACTCTAATTTGTCTAATTCTATTATTTTCAGTAGCATTTTTCCCATCTAACGTAATTGCTGAAGGTGATGACATTGTCATCGAGTCGAATATGACATGGACAGATGATTTATCTGTTTCACAGAATGTCCGTATCGTTAATGGNGGGGAGTTGAGTTTTTCTGATGCCNANGTCAACNTGGCAGAAGGCGTAGAGATTTTTGTCGATGCCGATTCAACGTTGAATATTGATAACTCGAGGTTGATTTCTTCAAATCCNCCAGGAGGATTGGTCGGATATGGTTACTGTGACGAAAGCAATAGATCGGGAGTGAAGATAGAATGGCCAGGGAATTCTGCTGTTCTGGTTACTATGACCTCGATACAGCCTTCAAGTTTTGACGGAGTTACAGCGTACTTCGATAACNTTTCCGAAGAAATGTCTGGTCAAGAGTATTCATTNGAAATTGAAGAGGTNCCTTCGGGGGAATTGTGGATTGACCTTGTTGGCCCGCTTTGTCACCCTCCAGCCATTGATTCGATTTCAGTGAAAAGAGCAAATAGTGGTGATTTTGATTGTCCGAATTGCAAATACCCGACTAATGCAGCCGACTTTGAGCATCGAAATATGATGGTTTTCGGGACGCCAGGGTTCGAAATTATTGTCGAAGGAAAACTATTTTCTTCGTTCTCAGAGATTTTCGGCGGGCGGATTTCATCCAGCGGGTCGCTCACAATCAATGATTCTGCATTAAATAGGGTCGGACCGGTTATCTTGACAAATGACGATTCATCCATTNTGTTGACAGGGGAGACGNTTTTCTACAACAGCACGGATGATCATGATATTAGGGCAAGAGCGTTTTCTTCGATAGAATGGGCAGAGGATGTTAGTGGATCTGGNGGNTTGACAGATAAGTGGGAGAGGAGGNTATCAGGACAGAGACTGACCTTCGACNCTAGCTTTGTATCATACGAAATCGAAGGAATGCACAGAATTCCCAGATATTCAAACTTTAGTGACCAAGATGGCGTGTCATTCGTGGATGGTGGAAGAGAACGAGTCGTAGAGATTGCNTGGTCTGAAGACAACACATGGGAAGAAGNAGAAATNTGGAGAGAACAAGCTGAAGTGATNATTACTGATTACAGAACAGCATGGAACCCCGAGGCTTCGGGAATTGGAGACTATGGTGGGGGCAAATTTCCTCTTTTATGGGAGTCGACGGTAGTTGTTGACTCAGGAACCCCGATGATTGGATGGGTTTCAATTTCATCAATTGGAGAAGACGGCGAGGCGATTAGCGAGGCAGAAATTGGGGATTCAGTCAACTTTGAGGCTGTGATTTCAAATTCCGGAACTGCTGCGGCTTCGTTGGCAATTAATTGCGACAGCAATAATTCAGGGAGCACGGCACAGATTTCCCCATCGTTCCCCAATACCATTGTTGGACCTGGTGAAGAGGCGTCAATTGTATTCAGTTGGCGATCCCCANTAGAGGGNNTAGACCACCTATCTTGTACAATTTTGACACCTACGCAACTTGTGGAGGAGTTGTCATTCGGTGGAGGAACGATTTCGAGTGGGGAAATGACATGGAGCGAGGCCACTGATGAGGATGGAGGAGGTGCCCTTCCTGTCCCGGTAATTATTGCAATGTTGGTTGCTGTAATTGTAAGTGGATTCTTTCTCTTTAGGGAATATAATGAATGAGNAAAAAGAATTGTCAATCAGACGATCCCTTGGGCCAATGTTGCCTCTGCTACCTTGAGGAAACCGGCNATGTTTGCTCCAGCAACGTAGTTTCCTGCCATCCCATACCTTTCGGAAGTCTCGAAGGCATTNTTGTGGATGTTCACCATTATTTCCTCTAGCTTCTGATCAACCTCTTCTCTTGACCAACTCATCCTAAGACTGTTCTGACTCATCTCCAGACCTGAAGTAGCCACCCCTCCGGCATTACTNGCCTTACCAGGGGCGAAAAGGACGCCANTATTCTGNAAGACCTCGACTGCTTCTGGAGTACAAGGCATGTTTGCGCCTTCAGCAACTGCCATTACNCCACTTTCGACGAGCATCTTGGCTTCTTCNCCGTTCACCTCATTTTGAGTGGCGCATGGAAGAGCAACGTCTACTTCAGTCCCCCAAAGTTTGTTCAGGTTCGGCTCTGGTTTTGTCTCCGTATATTCAACGCCATCAAATTTCTCAGCGAACTCCTTAATTCNCCCTCTCCTATTGTTCTTCAGGTCCATAATCCAAGAGAGTTTTTCACGATCTATTCCAGCTGAATCAAAAATGTACCCGCTGCTGTCGGACATTGTCACAGGCTTGCCTCCCAAATCCAGAACCTTTTCACATGCAAACTGAGCGACATTTCCTGAACCACTGATAGCAACTTTTGCTCCGTCGAAAGATTTGCCCTTAGTTGACAACATCTCCCTGGCAAAATATACCAATCCGTAACCAGTTGCCTCTGGCCTGATTAAGGAGCCGCCATAAGGGAGTCCCTTGCCNGTAAGAACTCCCGTGAACTCGTTTGCAAGTTTTCTATACATTCCAAAAAGGTAGCCNATCTCCCTACCNCCTACTCCTATGTCCCCCGCAGGAACGTCTAGATTAGCTCCGATATGCCTCCATAGCTCACTCATAAATGACTGGCAGAATCTCATAACCTCTGAGTCTGATTTGCCTTTCGGGTCAAAGTCTGAACCACCTTTCCCGCCACCCATTGGGAGACCTGTTAGACTGTTCTTGAAGACCTGCTCGAAACCAAGGAATTTCAGTATCGAGAGNTTTACGCTAGGATGGAACCTAAGGCCACCTTTGTATGGGCCAATTGCACTATTAAACTGCACTCTGAAACCTCGATTGACATGAAGTCGTCCATCATCGTCGTACCATGGAACCCTGAANTGAATNATCCTTTCTGCTTCGACCATCCCATTAACTACGTCCATGTAGTCAGGATTGTCCTCGATTGCTGGACCTAGGCTCTCAAGCACCTCTTCTACTGCCTGATGGAACTCNGGTTGGTCCGGNTCTCTTGCTTTCACTCTCTCGTAAACTGATTTCATCGCATTGTCCATTTGGTCACCAACGATTCCTTTTGTCCCTGATGTGGGCATGCCCCCCTGCTAATGCTCCCCTTTTCAATGTTCCAAATTTGGAGTTTGCAATAATTCACTTATTGGAACAATATTCTCTCGGCGATTTCGGAGACCTTCGACTCGTGACCGGGCAGAGTCATGACGTAAACTGCTTCTTGGCTAACCTGCCTCTTCCTAAGTGCATCAGCCACCGGGGTCATCTCTTTCAACCATCTTGTTTTTCCATCACTGCCCAGAATTCTGATGTCTACTTGGGACATCCTAGGCTCAGAAAGAAGTAGCTTTACGCTGGGGACATCGATCGCCACATAACCAGGATCTAGACCAGCCCTAAGTGCAATGTCGTCCTCCAATTCTATTCTCGTTCTGGACTCTTTTGATATTGAAACTAGTCGTTCAATCTGATTGGGAGTAAGGCCTTCCTTTCTTCGGCTCAGACAAATTTTGAGCAATTTTCTATACTTCAACCTCGTAATCATGTCTCTTGAGAATCCTCCTGCTCTGTGTAAAGAAGCCCAAATTTCTGCATCGACTCTTCTTTGTAGATCGATGGAATCCGGGAGATTGTCTCCTGCCCTCTCTACGGCCCTGGAAAGCATCACTTCTGTCACCCTGGTTACTCTATGGAAATAGACAGCACTGTACATGAGGCCTCTAGCTACGAGCATTCCCTCTAATGCCGAAAGTCCGCCTTGCTCGACGGCGATTTCTCCGCTCTGCTTACTGAGGCAACCAATTAATCTACGGTGATCCACAACTCCATGTTTTACTCCTGTAAAGTGNGAGTCCCTGAGTAAGTAGTCCAACTGATCACAATCTACTGGCCCATGGATCAATTGTGCCATCGTCTTGTCTGTTTCTGAGAAATCGGAGCTTCCTTCTGTCCAACTCAATAGAGACCTCTCGGTACCTGAAGCATCGGGACCAGTGATTAATGAAGAGACGAAATCTGGGTCGAGTCCGAATTTTTCGAGAACATCTGGAATTGACTTNCTTTCACCAANNGATTTCTCCTCATCTTCGATTATTACATCGTAATCNCCTGAGATTATTCCTTTGGTAACAGACATGTGGTCCATGCCACCACGATCGGACAAAATATGTTCTAGAGTGTGCGAGTATGGGCCGTGACCAACATCGTGGAGCATTGCNGCTGCTTGGAGAGTAGACTTGTCATGCTCCCCAAATGAAAGTGAATCGGCCATTTTTCCTGCAATATGGGACACTCCTAGAGAATGCTCAAACCTAGTATGGTGGGCTCCGGGAAATACTAGATGGGCTAAACCAAGTTGTTTGATATGACTAAGTTTGTTCATCTCTGGTGTTGAGAGAAGTTCCTCGACTACTCCTTCAAGTTTGAATTGCCCGTGTATTGCATCATTGATGACTTTCATGTTGGATCTCAAACCTCCCAAGAGACATCCCGACTTGAATCGCTCGTTGAAGATGTTGTTTTTTGAAAACANAATTGCAATACAATTGAAATTCAATTGCAATACAATTATATGTGACACCTTACTCTCGCAGACCGGAGAAGTACAATATGCCCGGAAACAGTCCAATGGTTTCNCTTAGAATTCCCGAAGATCACTTGCTAGAGCTCGACAGGCTAGTAGGGTTCGATGGGATGAGGAACAGATCCGATGTGATCAGAGAAGCAGTTAGGAGGATGCTGTCAACTCCATTGTCGGGNAAAGGTGACAGAGTTGAGGTCGATTTAGGACCTGATCTGACAATCAATATGAGGGATTATTGCAAGATTGTGGGGGAAACGGCAGATGTCGTACTTAGACAATCGGCAAGAGAGATGATTCGCAAGGAGATGATTGAGGGCGACACAGTGGTTAGCCTACTAAAGAGGCGCATGGACGAATTGCGCTCAAGACATGATGAGAATTCAAACGCTTGAGGTGAGAGAGATTGAGCGATGTTGGGATGCACACACACAAAACGGGGGGGCGAGAAAATCGCCCCCCCAACCACAATTCCTCACAACTGGATAGCTTTGGAAGTGGACTTAGGAGAATCAGAAAGAGAGCCAGAGACCTTAGTAATGCAGTAGGATACGCCCCNAATGAGGCACCTAGGATTCGCAGAANGAACGAGTTGAGATGAGTTCTACACACACACCGTCCCGCACTCAGTGCGGGGCAACCCTCCGTTTGTCTGAAATGCGATGCCTTCGACCGTGCGTACGAAATCATGGACGGGAGCATAGATGAATGGAACCGATTTGAGAGACTCACCCCGTTTCGTGTTAGAGAAGTACTGCTAATTGCCAGCCAATTCGACAGATACGTATTGGAAGAGTCTGGCCACCTGGCAGAGATTCTGCAAGAGGAGTATTCNATCCTCAGATTGTCCCAAGCTCCAAGAATTATTCACAGTCCAAACGCTGATGATGCTATAGAACTAGTTTCTTCGAGAAGCTTCGACTTGGCNATNACTATGTCTAAGGTTGGAAAAATGGATGTATTCGAACTGGCTAGACAGATGAAAGAGATCGACAAAACGTTGCCAGTAGTGATGCTAAGTCAGAACACCAGGGATCTGGCCACTCTCGACACGGGGGATGAAATAGACAGAATTTTTGTCTGGAGCGGAGATAGTAGAATTCTTCTGTCAATCTGCAAGCTGATCGAAGATGAGAGAAANGTAGAAAACGATGTCAAGGAAGGTGATGTGCAGGTTATACTACTCGTTGAGGATAGCAGGAGATTCTATTCGGCATACCTCCCACTTCTCTACACCCAACTAGTTAACCAAACAAGTAGACTAATTGGAGAAGGNGGAAACCTGCATGAGAATCTGCTTAGATTAAGAGCAAGAGCAAAGATTCTTCTTGCCACCGATATGGAACAGGCGAAGAGCATAATTGATAGGTATTCAAGGAATATTATTGGCGTTTTCACAGATGGAAGGTTTCCGAACAAAGATGGNGAGAGAGAAACTGCTGGTATAGAGTTAGTCAAGTATGCTCAGAGTGGGCATAGGCACCTGCCCATTTTGCTACAGTCGAAAAACATCGAGCTAAAAGATGAGGCGGAAAAGATAGGNATCCCNTTCATNCACAAGGAGGATCCTAAACTATACCAGAGGATTGAAGAATTTATGCAACAAGAAATGAGTTTTGGAGACTTCATTTTCAGAAGGACTAATTTGAGAAAACTCGAAAGTGCTTCGAGTCTAGAAAAACTAGCAGAACTGGTTGACAAGGTTCCGGTAGAGAGTATTGAATTCCATGCCAAGAGGAATGATTTCTCCCACTGGCTGAGGGCACGAACGGAGTTCACCCTAGCCGCTTCAATAAGGCCCATGTCGCTGGAAGATTTTGAAGACTCNGAAGGCGTTAGGAGCTANATTTCTAATTCCATCAGAACACACATCGAAAGAGTNAGGAAGAGTACTATTATTGATCGCACTTCGAATTCTGAGAATAGCGGTTTCCAGAGGATTGGAAAGGGCAGTCTTGGAGGAAAAGGAAGGGGTCTGGCATTCTTCTATACAAGGATGGATCAGTTAGGACTTGGCGTAAACTTCCCNNAAATCGAGTTTGTTGTCCCTAATTCAGTGGTGATAGCAACAGGGATTTTTGGCGATTTTATTGAAAGGAACAAACTTCAACGCTTTGCTTACGAAGAATATGGGGATGATGAAATTGACCAAGCCTTCTTGGAAGGTAATTTTGGCGATGAGATCGAAGAAATTAGAGAAATGCTGGAAAAAACCAACTGGCCAATTGCTGTCCGATCGTCCAGCCTATTGGAGGATTCGAGCCACCAACCCTTCGCAGGCGTTTATGCGACATACATGCTGGCAAATGATCATCCAATCTTGGAAGTTCGCCTGAGACGTTTACTTCAGGGAATAAAACTAGTCTATGCTTCTATATTCCACAAATCTGCCAAGAGTTACATTACTGCAACTGCAAACAAAATTGAGGATGAGAGAATGGCCGTAGTAATCCAAGAGGTTGTCGGGAAAGAGACTGCAGGTCGTTTCTATCCAGATATATCAGGAGCAGCTAGNAGTCGAAATCACTACCCTGTTGACCCATTGAAGATGGAAGACGGATTGGCTGCTGTCTGTATAGGATTGGGCAGACAGGTTTCATCGGGAGGGAAATGTCTGAGNTTTAGCCCTGGACAACCTCAAAGGATACACCAGTTCTACAGTACCAACTCAATTATTGAAACNTCCCAGAGTAGATTCTATGCGATTCCAATTTGCCAAGAAGGGGGCNAGGTGAAAACATCTGAAGAAGAAAACCTCCTACACTTGGGCCTTAGAGAGGCGGAGGAGGATGGTAGACTAGGACTTGTGGGTTCGACATATATCTCATCTGACGATAGGATTGTTGATTCAGTTGGAAAGAATTTGGGGTCCAGATTGGTCACTTTCGCCCCAGTGCTAAAGCATGAGAAATTTCCACTGGCACGGATTCTNGATCATGTTCTGAAGACTTGTGAAGAGTTTTTGGGTTCNCCGATTGAAATGGAGTTCGCCATAAACGTCGATTTGAAGGAGGGAAAACAAAAGTTTGCAATTCTCCAGGTAAGGCAGTTGATGGACGAATCTGTGGACATAGATATCGATCTAAATGAAGTAGATCGGAGCAAAGCGGTCTGCATTAGTAGTAAATCTTTAGGAAACGGAGTAATTGATGGGATCTTGGACGTAGTTTATGTGCATCCAAGTAGGATGGATCGAATGAAAACGATTGATCTAGTTCCACTTATTGAGGGGATTGATGCTAAACTAAGGGAGGAAGGTAGGCCATATTTGTTAATCGGCCCTGGGAGATGGGGGACNTCGGATCCTTCTCTAGGAATTCCGGTTCAATGGAATCAGATCATGGGGGCGAAGACAATTGTTGAGGCCCCGATGTCTGACATCCATGTTGATCCTTCCCAAGGGACACACTTCTTCCAGAATATTGTCACCTTCAATATTGGGTATCTCACCATTGTTGGAGATGACCTAGTTGACTGGGAATGGTTAGATTCGCACGAGTCGAAAATTGATGATGGGGGCTTGAGGCATGTTTCTCTAGGAGGACCTCTGAAAGTAGTACTTGACAGTAGAGACTCTGAAGCAATAGTGGTAAGATAAGGCCAATCTTCTTGGTCGTTCGATTTCCAGACAGAGCCCTATGCCCGGTGCCAGAGTGGTCAATGAGGACCTGTTCTTTGCACATAACGAAATGAGGAAATCACAGAAGGAAATGATTTCAGATGGAATTGAGATGCTGAAAGATGGGGGTTTCCTACTAGCAGCGGCCCCCACCGGCATAGGGAAAACTGCTGCAGCACTGGCCTCCTCCCTAGCAGTAACAAACCTACACAATACAAATCCGATTATGCCAAAAATTCTATTTTTGACGGGAAGGCAATCCCAGCACAGAATCGTAGTTGAGACGGTCAAAGAAATCAACAATAGGATCCCTCACGGTTTTTCGAAGATCAGACTCGTAGACATCGTTGGCCGAGAAAGTATGTGCAAAGTTGTTGACAAGGTGACCGGAAAATGTTCATGCGAGGAAGGGACAAGGGAGAATGATAGGAAATCCATTAGAAGAAAGATAGAAGATTTCATCCTTAGAGAGCCCGTCCACGTTAACAAGACCATCGAAGTGGCAAGAAAATGGAAAACTTGCCCATGGGCAGGAGCTAGAAATGCTGCTAAGGACACACACATTTTGGTATGCGATTACAATCATATCTTCGTTGAAGCTGTGAGAGAGAGTTCATTGCCAGCAATGGGCATCGATCTTGAGAACACGATAATTATTGTCGATGAAGCGCACAATCTACCAGGCAGAATAAGAAGTGGTTTAGAACGAAGAATTTCTCGAGTTGTTTTCAGGAGAGCCCTGTCAGATATTGAAGAATACAAAGAGAATTTAGAAAGAACCGAAAGAAATTTGGAAATGCCCGAATCTAATTCTTTGAAAGAAGCAATAACCCTTGAGGCTAAAATCAGAGCCCTAAGGGATGACAATGCAATTACCAGATGGTTTGAAGAAAAGAGTGCAGAAAATATTTCCTCCAAGGGAGATGACATCCGAGTGGACACTCGAGAGTTTATTGATATCATCGCAGATGCAATAGAAGGAATGGGGCATGAAGAGGCAAAAGATGGTTTAGAAAGAATAGGGTCTCTGATTCGTCTTTTGAAGAAGGTTGTTGTGGAAGAAGATCCTGATTTGGGAGAGGACGAACAGAATGACTGCACAAGATTGGCAGAAATGCTCGAGATATGCCTAGATTATAGGGGTAGTTCAGCACTTGCCCTAATTTTTGACAACATGCTTGAAGAACCCAGGGTGACAAGTCACTTGCTTGACCCAAGCGTAGTGAGTAAGGGGATTTTCGAGCAGTGCGGTGGATCCATACTCATGTCTGGTACACTATTCCCTCCCTCGATGTATTCAGATATTCTAGGCCTGCCATTGGATAAATGCAGATGCAAGGAGTACTCTTCCGATTTCCCCCTTGGCAACCGTCCCGTTCTAATTGCTGGTGACGTGACGAGCAAATTTACAGAAAGAGAAGAGAGTTATTCCTCAATAATTAGTCATGTTCGCTCAGTGATTAAAAATACGAAAGGTAACGTTGCAGTTTTCGCACCTAGCTATTCGATGTTAGATCGGATATATTCGGAGGCGTCTGAATGGAAGTTCGGGAAGTTTTTTGAAATTGAAGAGCAGAGAATGTCAAAATCATCGGTTGAGAGATTGATAGCAAGATTGTATGAGAAGAGGGAATTTGGCGGGACAGCGATTTTTGGGGTTCTTAGTGGAAAACTCTCCGAAGGAGTGGACTATTCTGACAACATTCTGAACGCAGTAGTTTGTATTGGATTGCCGCTCCCCCCTCCTAGCGCCAGACAAGATTCCTTGATTGAATATTACACAAAGAAGTTCGACAGAAGTAGGGCGTGGAAATATGCTAGCCTTCAACCGGCTGTAAACAGCATATTGCAGGCACTTGGAAGACCAATCAGGAAGAAGGAAGACAGAGCCATCATAGTATTGCTAGAAAGGAGAATGTTGGAAAGGAGGATTGAGAATTGCATGCCAGAGATGCAGAAAATTCAGGTATCAAGCTCAACAAGGACGGCAGAGAGAGTAAAGTCATTTTTTGACAAAACTTGAGCAATGGGTTCATTCTGAACTAGTATTTGGACATATTATGGAGTGGACGAAGGTAAACGTTCTGAACGAAGGGGATGGAATCCTTGATGGTCAAGGAATTGATGTCCCTAAGTATGATCTGGACATGGATGCAGAGGCGATGCATGATGAATTTCTGAAAAACATACCCCACCTTTCAGAGGTTCAAGAAAAACATGCTGAAGTGACCTCAGAAATTAATTTCCATGGACTGGAATGGCCGAAGTCCACAATAGAGGAGTTAGTTTCCGAATTTGGGGGGGAATGGTCGGAATCAGTGACAACGATCACGTTGCCAATAGAATTCAATGCGAGATTATCATTGGAAACAATGGATGAAAGAGATGGACAAAAAGTTCGATTGATTTCTCCTGAGAGATTCGGGGGGCTAATGAGGACATTTCGACTCCCTCCTGGAAAGGAAATAGCAGGAGCNGAATGGAGGGACGAGGGGNTGAGAATCAGTCTTGATAGNCATCATCCTCAGAATCTAGNAACATAGGCCCCCTNGAGGGAATCTCTTCAATTGACTCGATCTCCTGAATAACTGAAGAGAGTGCCAATTGAGCATTTTCCCTGTGTGATTCACCTAAGATATGGCTTGAATATCTGGCTTCTTCGAAAATCCTATCCAGCGGAATCAGAGCATTCTCACTAATTGGTAGAGCATTTCTAATAGCATATTCGAACTCCCTAACTGTTTCGAAATTCCTTCTCAGGAAACCCCTGCGCATCAAGACTGAACAAAGATTCTCGTAACATAGGAATATTGCCTTCCTATATTCGTCACCTGAAGCAAGCATTTCGACGGTTTGTCCAAAAATACTTGCTAGTTCCTTAATCGCGGATCTCCTTCTGCTGATAAGCAACGACCCTAATGAAACAACAATTAGAGCTGTGGCCAGAGCCACTATAGCGATTGAAGCATTTCCAAAGAAAGACTCAGAATCCTTCTTTTCGTAATCAATTGGGACCCCACCGAGTGGGAGGAGGGCAAGGCTGCCGGGATCTAAGAACTCGGAATCTGAGCCTAGCATTACAGACAATTCGCCCCAACCCTCAGGAGGTGGAGATGTCTGTGACAACGGAGGTAGTGGAGCCATAGATTTGAATTCATACTCAAACACCCCATAGGAATCCGTCAATTTTGAGACTGAGAAGTGGGAAACGCTACCNTTAGCCAGTGAGGCAGTCAGAGATAGGTTCTCCAATGGCTCTCCAGTGTCCCTCGCAGTGACATTGACTGTCCCTCTAATCACCCTCTGGCCATTGGACAATTCCAAATTTGAAATTTCAAAGTCTACTTCGACCAAAACAAAGATGTCTACATCTCTAGATACGCCATTTAGGAATCTTTCTTGATCGGATCCAACCTCTATCGAGATCGTGTTCTCACCCGGATTCATGTACTCTTGGGCTTTGGCCCTAATCTGGAAGTTCATGGTGCTAGGGTTGTCCCAAGGTCCAGTTGAAATTGGCAGAGNTGATTCNCCCCACCAGAGGGTTATCGAGAGATTCGAAAAAATCGCTGATTCNCCGCCGACCTCCCTAACTAAACCCTGGATCATGATTGAGCTAGAGGGAGAAGGATCNCCCCTNATTATTGAGTTTGAAATTGGCTGCAGCTCAATTACNACATCGGAAAGNGCGAANACGGTTTTGGTAGATTTNGTAGAAAGGAAAAGGAATTCNCCATCAAAAAGGAANGAAANATTGTGNNCCCCTCTNCTAATGGAAAACTGGACTCGGTGCACGTAAGTGAAAATTCCGCCTTCTTCGGTAGTGAGTTCTCCCACAGTGGAGTTATCCAACATCACTGTAATCCTCCTTCCCCCTAGACCTTGCTCGAATCCTGTGTCGGACTCGAACAGTCTGCCAGAGAAATTCCACTGTGAACCCCTTGTGGAAAATCNCTCCTCTACTTGTAGAGAAATCGAAGTGTGATAAGAGACAGTGAAAACGGACTCTACGATTCCCTGGCGATAGAAACCCTGGGAGGGGGAGACAGCAGAAATGGAGTGATTGCCAACATCCATAGTCTCCGGGACTACCCATTGTAGCGACCAAGAGCCATCTTCAGAAGAGGCTGTGACTCCAACTAGAATACCATCAACGAACACTTCGATAGTTAGGTCATTTATCCAACCGCCATCCAAGTTATCCTTGGCCGTTCCTGAGATTATCATTACATCCCCCACTGCAACCGGATTTGGCTCATCAAGAGTAATGAAAACAGGNGAGAAGACTGTGAACACTACTGAAGAGTTTGAAGGGAGGATGAATTCTTCACCTTCGAAAATTATGCTGACTGCCAGTGGCCCCAAATCCATGTTTGGTGCTATCGGAATTAGGCCTGAGAAAGAGCCATTCCCATTAACGCCAATTGATGAAAAATAATTACCGTTTAGAGTTATGAGAAGATCCCTATTTGGCAGATCGCGCCCGACCCCATCGGNAAGTGAGCCTTCAATAACTACTACNTCCGATCTATCGACCTCNATTGGGGATGTTGAAATCACAACTTGGGAAGTTTGGGTCACGTTGAATTCCACCGAGTCTGAGGAGGGTAGGTAATACTCTGGATTTATCGAGTCGCCCTGGCCCATCGGATCCACCCATGAGAAGCCACCTAGGAAATCGACTCGGGCCGTATGAGGGCCAAAATTCATATCAGCCGGAATTTGNTAGGTTATGGACCAATAACCATTCGAGGCATTAGAAACTGCAGAATAAGAAGGACCCATGTCCACTCCGTCGATATATAGGTGGACAAGCCCTCCCCTGAAGTCACCCTGATCATATAGTGGTTGGGAAATCTCATCTAGCAGGTTTCCGGAGAAAGTAACCGAATTTCCAGCAATGGATGGAGATGTGGNGTTTTCAATCTTCAAATCGGTTGGGGCCAAAACGATTACCCTAGTCCAAGTTTGGTCCCCCAGTAGGCCTATAGATCCATTTATTCCAGAGAAAGTTGCGGTTACAGTCATTGGGCCGGGGTCCCTATCTGGTCTAACTAGGATTGATGCTGAAGCTTCTCCGTTCGAGTCAGAAGATCCGCTCCACACAGTACTATTGTCGATATCCAAAATTATTGATGCAGAGGTAACTGGATCCCCAGAATTATCAATTAATGACATTTCTATGTCCAATGAGTTGCCTCTAACANTCCTACTATCTGGATCTAGGTCTGTAGGGCTATCAATTGAAAGGAGTGAGAATCCGCGGCTTTCGAACGTTGAGGTTCCGACCGCCGAGGTATAGTAAGTGACTTGAGGGGTGAATGTTACCTCTAAACCATGCAAGCCTCTAGGAAAAGAGGTTTCAAGACGCAACTGCGCCATCCAAGTTCCGTCGGACTGGAAAGAAACCTGATTGACAACGAAGGTGCCCGTGGATCCATCGATTGAGAATGTTATTGTGGGGTTTAGAGGATTTCCGATTCTGTCAGTTAAACCAGACCCATTGCTGGAAGTGAGGGAGCCGGATATATTGAAATCCTCTCCGGGAAGTGGGTTCGCGATAATTGCATCAATCGACAAACTAGTTGATGAACGGACAGTGATGGTATTCAGGATGTGGACTCCGGCGTGGAGGTCCTCTGAGCCGTTAAAAAACAGAGTGATATTTACCATTCCTAAAGGTTGATTATGGGGGACTTCAAATTCAAAGGCCACACTTCCATCAGGAGCGGTGACACCGGGATTTGACCAAGTTTCGTGGAATCTCATTTGCACTTCGAACCCAGACAGGGGAGCCCCATTGTTGCTAAATTCAATTAGACGAGTGGTGATTGTTGCTGATTCTCCCCTATTCACAATAGTATTGATGAATGGGGTGTTATCAACGAAATCCGGAACACCGATTACAGAAATTTGAGCATCCCCAGTTCCGGTTAGGTAGAATGGGGTCGAACCATTGACAACACTGACTACAACGGTTCTATCACCTCTAATTACGCCGTTACCTAGAGTGTCAGTTGGAACAGTGACATTAAATGACCCAGTAGCGCTTGTTGTGAAGTTCTCGACCAGTAATTCTTCTGGTTCATCCAAAAAGAACACATTAATCCCTGTTGGGCCCTGAACTGATCTGTTGGAGTCTACGGAGTCTAGGACCGTGCCCTCAATTGTGAAAAGCTGGAGAGCTGTAACTTGAGATGGGATCGAAGTAATCTCAATCGTGCTGGAAACCTGCACTGTCAGATTTACGATGCTTTCGTTTCCGAGCCACCTTCCTGCATTGGGCGTCGTTAGCGTGTCAGACAAATCTGTTTGAGCGTGTATTCTGACGTCATAGAATCCAGGAGGGGCAGAATTAGGTATAGTTGGATTGAACTGGACAACACCCTCAGAATCTGTGGTTCTAGTTTGCAAGACCTGCTGAAGAGGGCCNCCCCAGTCGAAGTAAAAATCGACGGTGACATCAGAAATTCTCTGAGAGGGTTTTTCGATATCAGTTACTATTGCATCTAAGAGCAATTGTTCCCCTGCTTCAACGATCGCAGATTCTGGGGATGAAATGACTATGAATTCCGTTTGGACACCTACAGGTATTGTGGTCGGATCACCTGGGTTGTAGAAAATTCCCTCGCTAGATGGATTNNCTGTGAAGTCTAACCTTACCACCAGTTCATACACACCTGAGGGGACTCCTGGGGGGATTTCAAAAGAGAGATTATAGGCACCTGTTGAATTAATCCATCCTGTCGCTAGATTGTACACTTCAGGTGATGCTGGTTGACCATCGGGGGTTGGAGGGAGATTCGATGGAACATTCAATTGGACCAATACAGAGGAGTTATTTCCAGATACCTCGCTAAGCAGAACCATGTCATTTACTTGTCCAGAAATCCAATTATCTGACCCCCTCACAGACCATTCGTCTAGCANTGATGCGGTTGCGTTGGCAATGCCACGGACCCTAACTAATTCCGATGTAGAGTTCGGAACTAACCAAGTTGAGCCATTGAAAAACAAATCCCATGAGAAATCCCCCGGTGTCAAANCTAGTCCGGGAGTGAAACTTGCCACAATCTGCCCGGATTCGGCATCGGTCTGGTTCCAGACTTCATCGTCATTGAACTCCAGATAATAGTCTCCTTCGAAGGAGGCAATGGACGTTCCCGTGTGATCGGCAAGTGAGATCTCTACGCTGTACTCGCGACCCCGGATTGCGAAGGGGAGTTCATAATCGAAAACNACGAAGCTCCNAATTCCGAATGAGTCCAAGAATTGCTCCTGATCATTTGCATTCAAGTCATCGGAGTCAAACTGAAACCTGATGTCTACTGGACCGGCTGGTAGNGGGACTTCGGCAGAAGAGAAANGCCAGGATATGGAGAATTCGCCAGGCGAAGAACCCCAGGATGAGTTATTTAGGTACCATGAGGTGATTTCCACGAATGGGCCAGAAACATCTGACCGTCGCATTTCTAGAATCAACGTCCCATTTAGNGGGGATNGAGATGGNCCCCTACTCAGAACGGTTCCGTTGAGATAGATGCTGCTATCAATCTCTAGAATTGAGTTGTTCAGACTCTGGGACTCGAGTTGAACTGTCAGATTTGGAGATAGAGTGATGTCAAATTTTAGAGAAAGGATGTCCGGTCTNGCATGGTACTGGGGAGGGGTTTGATTGTTTAGGTCATCAAAGTGCCAACCTAGGAAGGAAATGGTAGCATCAATCAGGCCAAGAGGCTCTGATTCGTCGATTGGCACTATGAATTCATAATAACCCCCGCCAAAAACTTCCGTTACGATACTGACATTGCCATCTACTGCAGAGGAATAGTTCAGAACAAGTTGTAGATTATCCACTACTGATGGATCCAGGTATGGGGAGCTTGCCCACGAAATCTGTCCGGTTATTGACGTATTGACTCCAATCCCCAGCATTGGTTGGCTAATTGGTGGNGGCTCCATTATGGAGATATTCACATCATCAGAGATATTGATTTGCCATGCCATTGGAATTCCCTGAGTACCGACATATCCGCTCTCTATTGTTAGGATGACCAGAGTCCCGAAACCCGGTTGAATTGCCTCCGAAGGGAGTCCAGTTAGGTTGAAAGAGCCACTTTCGTTTGTNGTAATGGTGCCNACGAGATGCTCAGAAACAGCAGCGCTTCCGGGAACCTCCCCCGATTGATCTGGATTGACTAGATACAAAAATAGAGTAACATTGTTAGCTGCAGTTTGATTATCGGAAAAAACTAATTCCCCATTGATCCATATTCTTTCTGAATTTGATAGGTTTCTCTCTATCGAAAACGGNCCCCATGAATCCACATCTACCTGTACCAATGACATCGGTGGGCATGCTTCGAATGGAATCCAACCCAAATCCAATTCTCCCTGATTCTGGTTTGTCTGCAGATGAACCTCTGCCCACCTGGTGAAATCTTTACCGAACACGTTGANTCCCTTTCCATCCCAAGTTCCTCCNGAGAACCCAGTAACCTTCCTCGCAGGAATTCCAGCAAGTCTTAGCATAGTCACAAANACTGTTGTGAATTCGTCGCAACTCCCCTCATGAGAAGAATTCAGTANCCAATGGGAAATGTCGCCATCTCGTCCANAGACATCGGATNTNCCCGATCCGTCATGATTACGTAGGAANGTAATTGTCTCGTTTCCATTTGTCAGGAAATCNTGTATCGCAGTAACTTTATCCCACGCAGAAATTGCACCGGACTGGTTCACAACTCTATTTGTAATTTCGATTACAACATCGCTTTTGTCAATGAAATCTTGAGGGAAGTCTTTCCCGTACTCCGAACCAACGAATGCCGTGGTGTTTTCNCTGATTGCTGCGGATAGGATCACCTCGGGAGCGTTCACATATAGGGAATCCACTACGCCACCGTCGACAATTACGTCTCTAGTATAATTTGAGAAATTCAGACCTGCAGATTGGTCCGACCATGTAGTGTAGTTTACTACATTATAAGGTTGAATTAACTCCTGCCCAGGCGAGATATATCCTGCCTCTTCGAAGGTAATCTCCCATGAAAGAGGACCGGAATGATTCCAAAATGCCTGATCGGCAACGCCTTGGTTTGTAGAGAATTCNGAAGTAATGGGNGTGAAACCAACTAGGGTGCTATTCACCCCCCATGAAACTCCNGTGTAGTAGTCATAGGTATGCCACCTCCAATAGTGGGTTATCGTCGGGTCCAGACCTTCCGAAGTGTTTGCCGCAACAAACATTAGCGCATTGTCTTCNATGTCATCGAGAGGGTTAAACGGGTCACCCGGGGCTCCAACACAATCAATTAACCAGAAATCTNCTGTGCACTCCTCACCATCTGGAACCCCTCCCCCATCCGAATCTGGGTCTCTCCAATCTGTCCCCAACTCTTCTTCAACGGAATCAGGAATTCCATCNCCATCTGTGTCCAANGGACTTATGTCATCATCTGGATTATCCTGTGGATTGGTTCCATCTAGGTATTCTTGTCCATCTTCAACNCCTCCGTTGTCTGAGTCTGCTACATCCCANGAAGTGAACCACACATCCAAAGTGAAGTTTCCTCCGAATCCTTGTTCGCCGATACCAAATACTACATCACAACCGGTGGTATTTTCGAAATAATTGTTNAGACCGTCTCCATCGGNGTCCAGAAGATTGTGGCAAGGCTCTCTGGGATCTGTCAAGTTGAGTACCTCTGACAGATCGTTTACCCCATCCCCATCAGTATCGTATAGAGAGGGATCNGACATGAATCCCCAAGCAGCGGTCATCTCCTCCCAATCTGCTAGTCCATCACCATCCGTATCTGCATAGTCATCGTCACACCAAGGATCGTTAAGTGAACCTAATGAAGCATCCCAGCACCAAGACCCGTTGGAGAAAATGACGGTGTTTGATCCGAGAGGAGGGGCGGTGTCTACTCCTCGCAGAGACTCCGAAATCAGTGACGAGTATCTGAAGGGAGTCAGTGAACCATTTGTATTGACATAATGCCCCATGGGGGGATTCCCCCTCCAATCAACGGGACTGGGATTTATTCCAGTGGATGAATTAAGNGAAAGNGTTTCAGTTCCAGAATCCCACATAACAATTGTGAACTCTAGTTGTAGCATTGAAGTGCAAGGGTCATTCTGTGCAGGGAAGAATTCGTCATCATCGCCAACTCCGCCGCCGTCAGAGTCGAAGACATTCCAAAGAGTGCAAGAGTTGTTCTCTTCCCAGTTTTGCAGACCGTCACCATCGAAATCTCCCTCCTCGTCAATCCTAGTTGGGTCTGTCTCCCCGTCATCNATAATGCCGTTTCCATTTAGGTCCTCTTCGCCATCATCTAGATGGTCCCCATCAGTATTGTTATTTCTTGGGTCTGACCCTTGAGGAGGATTTCCATACGAACCATTGAACTCAATCCCGTCGGAAAGACCGTCGGAGTCGGTATCAGGTGAAGTAGGATCTGTGAGGATCACAAGGGCTTCCAATGAGTCATTGAGGCCATCTCCATCGGTGTCATTATTGAAAGGATCAGTCTGGGTAATTCCATCGACTTCAGCGGTGAAAATCTCACACCCGCCTGGTCCAAGTGATAAAATTGGATTGCAAGGTGACTCGGTTAATGTCATGTTGATTGGCCCTGGTCTGAAATATTGAGTCGGAGGGAATGTTGAACCGTTCCTAGTCCCCCAAGTAGGGTTAACGTACTCGAAAATGTTTGCTAGGCCGTCGGAATCGGGATCGCCAAAAGTACCATCTTGATTGGAGTTTGAAGTAGGATCCAAACCATTCGCAGCCTCCCATCCATCTGGCATTCCATCTCCGTCGGTGTCCCACCCATCTGGATCCTCGTCTTCTATTCCATCTCCGTCGTCATCGTTAGAACTGCAATCTGCATCCCCATCGAAATCCCCATCGTTCGAGTCGACCATGCCGTCGTGATCATTATCGAATGAATCTGTGCAAATGTTTCCAACTGGATCCTCATCTGAGCCGTCTGATCCTGCACCTTGGATAACCTGCATGGCGCTTTCTTCGTCCCAGTCAGAAACAGGNATGGTGCCATTCCACCAAACACCATTGTCTAGGACATTCTGTGTAGAAGGCTCATCCCACCCTGATGGTATTGAGAATAGGTATTCGTTTAGATTTGTTAAACCATCAGAGTCNGGNTCTCCAGTTGGACCATCATCNCCNATCGAGGAAAGAGGATCCAAACCGTACTGCCACTCCCATCCATCNGGNAGACCGTCATTGTCGGAATCCCAGTCCTGAGGTTGAGTGTTGATCAGAAACTCTACACCATATGGAAGTCCATCGCCGTCTTGATCGTTCGANGAAGCCGTAGCTTCAAACGAGCCCAAAAATATCCCAGCATAACCGGCTGACAAGAGNATGAAAGATAGGAAGAAGGGAGANGNCTGTATTGNCCTGATTGAAGCTTGATCGNACCCGATAAAATGTGACATAGATACAAACTCCAATCAAATGGCGCCAACGATGGGTCTTAAGAAGAATGGAGCGTAGTTCGGACACATGNTGTATCAGATTAGCTCGACGTCNTCATCGTCATATCTGTCTACAGGCTCAGGCTTTTCCTCGACNACCACAGGAGCNGGGATTTCTGGTCCCGNCTGAGGATCATNTTCNTCGGAGGCAGATAGTGNCTCAAGCATCTCCATTTGAGAAGCCCAACGTCTCCTGTTGATTCTGCTTTGAATGCCTGCAAACATCAACAGAACGCCCACTGCGAGAAGTACAATTGTGATTGGCCTAGGATGGGAGATCTCATTGAAGATAATCTCTGTGAATGACCCAATCTCCACTACAGTAGTAAGAGTAAATTTCGCTGTTAGTGAGTCGGAGAAGCTCTGTTCGGTGTCTAGNGGGGTAGCTGTTACCAGAATTGGTACTGAGTCCCCATTGTTTGCAAAATCTGGAACCGAAATCTCGACTGTGAAAACTGCTTCTTCGAAGGCTGAGATCTCNATTAACGGAGATCCTGAAAGTCCGCCAATGCTGACATCCCAACCNCTCTCATCTANATCGGCCTCTAGAAGAACTGTAATTGGGCTGTTCCCATCGTTCTTCACCTTCATCTGAATTGAGTAGTCTTTTCCAGGAGTTAGTTTCGTNTTCTGAGAAACTTGGAGGATCTCCAAATTGGGNTCATCGGCTTCAACCTCGAATGTCATTGGAAGATCGAAATATCTCCTCTCTTCATCCTCAATGTCCTCAATTACCCTCAGGTAAACGGTNTGATTTCCCACTTCGACTTGGTTGGTCAAGGTGACNGAAATGAACACCTCAGTGAAATCTCCTGGCCCTAATGATACACGTGGAACGGCTTCTCCCTGTATGTCCGTAATCTGATAATCCCATTGGCCATAAGCCTGGTTACGATCTGTGTTTTCTTTCAATGAAGCAGGATTCTGAATAAGCCACCAAGAAGCAGCATCCAGTTCNGTTTCACTGTTTGTAATTCTTGCTCTAAACTCCATTACTGGCCTATCTTGTCCGGGGGCGCAGAGTGAGACACTCATTTGGCCCAGAGGAGTCCCGTCGCAATCTTGGGAAATCTCGCCTTGGATTCCATAGGTTCTTTGAACGGTAAACGAAACAGAAGTAGACCTAGAAGCGTTTCCACCGCTTATTACCTCAACCTCAATCTCCCCAATATCTTCGTCTTCACGATCNAGACTTGGCTTNACNCCGAGAATTAGAACCAGAGTATTGTGCCTCTCCAGAAGAGATGTGTGGAATGTTCCATCTCCTTCGTCCTCCAGAATCCTCTCTCCTGTTCGATTATCNTGCAATTGAAAAATGGCCTTTGAACGCTTGAGGATATCCACCCTAAAGGAGTCTGCATCGAACCCAGTATTGAAAATCTCAAGGATGAATGGGCTGAAATCCCCATACTCAGCAAATCTTGGAATGGTAGAATCNAGTGCATCCCCTCTTGATGAGTTTGCAATTGGAATCTTATGTTCCTCATCCCAGATGGAAACTACNGGTGGTTGGTAAACGTCAATTTTCTCGACGTTCAAAACTAAAGTATCTTGNTGCACGACAGAAATTACGCCTTCGACNTCGGCCTCTGCAACNGCCCTAATCTCGATTTTTTTAGGCATCCCAGTCAAATCATCNGGCGCAGTNAGGGTCACAACTGGATTCAGGACAGTTCCACCCGAATTCATCTCATAACCGGCTGGAGAATCGAATTCAATTAACCATGAGCTACCTAGTTCAGTNAGAACTTCCAATTCAACGTTCATTGATTTAGTTGAGTCTCCCCTGTGCACTAANACCATTGGAATTGGAGTAATCTTGCCCGGTGCGAAATATTCTACGTTTCTATCGTATCTATGTTTCAAGGATACCCCAAACTGATGCATTTCTATTGGATCGTGTTCGATNGACACTTCATTCCCTCCACGGTCGGTGATTTTCAGAATTACATTGTACTCCCCGGGAGTAAGGCCGCTACGGTATGTGTGTAGGAACTTGCCGAAAATTCCTGTGCTTGAATCTTCTATTTTCTCCATATCACCAGTAATTCTCTGGTCGACTTCGTAATCGCCATCGGGACCGAACATTAGCACTTCCACTCGTGAAATGTCGGATCGGCCAAAGGCACTTATTGCGTCTATAGAGAACTGCATCCCCCTATCCTCCAAGATATCATTTGGATACCAGTCGATCTCAGGNCCTTCTGCAATGTTTGCACCTTCCCTCTGAACTACAATTATGCTGTTCATCAGGGCATTTCCGTCTGCTTCCAATTTGGAAAACTTGTTCGGTTCGTTGTCGATTCTATTGAAAGCAACCTCTGCAGTNCAATCAGACCCAAAGGGGCTGCCACTGCTGTCGCATCCAGACATGCTTGCCCTTACTTCGACAATTAGTCTCTCGTTTTTCTTTATCTCGAAAGAACGCGAGCCCCCAATTCCAACATCTATGACCTCATGATCGAAGTCGCAACTTTCACCGAATGATGCAGAACAAACGGAGCCACTGACCGTTGCTCTTCCCTTTTCATCAGAACTAGTACCTATTGAAACGGTCCAATCGACACTGCTTCCCTGTGGCCCTTCGGATTTCAGAAAAAGTTCGACCGGGATGTAGTAAGTATCGTTTGAATGGAATTTCCTTCCAAATAGTTCCATTGACGACATCAGAGAAATTGACATGAATTGTACATCGTCATCCAGTGCACTTGAAACCAATTGTTCATCATCGGATGAAGGTGCTTTTGTTGTAATTAGGCCGTCCATCCCACCGCTGCTATTTCCTTCGGGATCGGTGAAATATAACTTGTACTCATTCGCATCAGGATCACTCTCTGATGCACTATAACGTTCAATTTCTGATAGTTCATTTGGGGCACTATTTGGCAATAGGTGGGCTAGCAACAATAATGACATAAAAATGGGAACGAGGTTCGAATTGCGACAAAATCCACCTGAAATACGATTTCGCACGGCAGTGCGCCTCATTCAGGATGTTAAAGAGTTCGGGAGGTTGGAGCCTTTCATGCATCGGTTATTGCACCATTACATCCGCTCGGTTGAAATTGAAAGTCGGTGCTCGCAGGAATGCAGGGGTACCCGAGTTGGTCAAAGGGGCCGGACTTAAGCTCCGGTGCTTAGTGCTTCATGGGTTCAAATCCCATCCCCTGCACCACTAATCAAGAAATTCTGGTTTTGCCTTCGCCAAAGTACAACCGAATTTTCCATCGAATCCCGTTGGAGAGAGCTTGGTCAGGCAGACAACTCCTGCGATAGCTTTCTCAGGAAGTAGGACTGCATCAAGTATCGAATAAGCCACGGTTTCCATGAGTGAGTGCCTCACCGATATTGCAGACTCAATCGAACGGTGGAGATACTCGTAGTCTAGTACTTCATCGATTTTATCCTCCTCAGGGGATTCGGCGCCATCGACTAGAACTTCTATGTCGAATCTGATAGGCTGCTTCACACCCCTCTCGAAATCATGAGCACCTATGTCCAACTCCATGACCAAGTCCTCCAGACGTATTGTCGACCACTCATTTGAGCCAATGCCCTCAATTATCGCTGTAAGGTGAGGGGTGGTTTTGCTCACTTCCCTTCCCCCCTGTCAAACGCTGGATCGTGCTTCATCTGCCTGAAACGCTCTCCAGAGTCAACGAAGATAGTTTGGCCTGTAATTGTCTGGGAGTCTGCGAGGAAAACTACAGATTCTGCCACATCTCTCGAAGATGGCCCGAAACCCAGGGGAGATTCCGATTGTACTCTCCTTAGAGAATTCTCGTCTAGAACGTCACTGGTAAGGATGTGCCCCGGGGCTACTGAATTTACCCGCACATTAGGAGCCAAGTCAACTGCTAGAGCGGAAGTCAACCCGTACATCGCAAACCTTGAACTTGTGTAAGAGAGATAGTCAGCGTTAGGAGACTCAACCTTGAAGTCGAGGATGTTGACCACCCATGACCCTTCGACTGCAGACTCTGAGAGCCCACCAATGAGAAGCAATGGCGCCAAAGCATTGACTTTCATATGCTCCAACCAAGTTTCCTCAGAAATCTCCTCAATCCTGTCGAACTCGAAACAAGACGCGTTGTTCACCACCCCGACTACTTTCCCGAGTTTGTCAGAAACGTTCTGAATCAGCCCCTTCACAGAGTCCGAGTCATTCAAATCGCATCGTATTGTACATGCCTTTCCGCCCGCTGACTCTATCTCTGCTCGAAGCGCCTTTGCGTCATCTTCAGAATTCCGGTAGTGGATGGCGATTTTGAACCCCTCGACAGAAAGCCTAAGGCATATTTCTCGGCCTATCCTTCTTGCTCCTCCGGTTACCAGGACAACGTCCGCCATGCCTCGCGCAAGGGAAGTCACATTTTACCAATTTCTCAGATTAAGTGGGACTTGACAATGAGAACGGTTAATGTCATACTTCTATCCGCTAATTTTGATGGAGAGGCGGTTGCCAATCATCGACTTCGAAAAGGATGGGGTTGGAGGTTGTGCAGTCTCTCCTGAAATCGGCCCACTGGAGAGGCGGAAATCGATGCGGAAGAGGCTCCCTAAGTGGTTCAAGACCTCCTTGCCAACAGGGACCTCACAGGCTAGATTCAATGGGACGAAACGGAATGTCGTGGCCCATGGACTGAATACAGTATGCGAAGAGGCGAGGTGCCCGAATGTCCACGACTGCTGGGGAAGGGGGACTGCAACTTTCATGATTGCAGGAGAAGTATGCACTAGGGGATGTAGATTCTGTGCTGTAGGTACAACCCGGACACCTCCAGATCTGAATCCAGAGGAACCGATCGAATTAGCGTATGCGGTGAAAAATATGGGTTTGAGCTATGCAGTTATCACAGTTGTAAACAGGGACGATCTTTCGGACGGTGGGGCTTCTCATTACAAGAAATGCATAGAACATGTTGCTGAGACTAATCCTGAGGTCGGGCTGGAGCTTCTATGCTCGGACTTGGATGGAAACCTGAAGTCCCTCGAAATGTTGCTCAAAGGATTGCCTCTAAGGGTCTTCGCGCACAACGTTGAGTGCGTACCTAGGTTGGACAGCGTTGTGAGAGACTCCCGAGCTTCGTTTGGCCAGTCTCTGAACATCCTAAGGGCCGCTAAGGAGATTCGTCCCGATATTATGACTAAAACCAGCCTGATGGTAGGATTGGGAGAGACTGACGAGGAGATTTCCGAAGCGATGATGATGATTAGGGATGCAGGGGTCGATATGATTACTCTGGGACAGTACCTGCAACCGAGCTACAGGCATCTTCCCGTTGACAGGTTCCCGGAACCTGAGTGTTTTGCCGACTGGGACGGTTTTGCTAGAGATCTTGGCTTCAGTGCGGTTGCTAGTGGCCCCCTGGTAAGGTCAAGCTATAGGGCCGGACTTCTATGGGAAGAGGCCATGGGGGGAGAACCAGTGGTCACGAGAGACTCCTCTGGTTCTGCAGTAAGTCACATATTTTCTTCAAAGAGGCCTATTGAGGCAGGAGTGAATAATCGATGAATAGGAGTTGGTAAAGATACCTTCCAAGAATGACAAGGCGGGCATAAAGGTGCCAGATGCTCCCTTCAGACCAGGAGAGGAGGCTAGTTTCGAGAGTTGGCCTTGGAAGCCAGGGGACTTGCCTATGCCAGACCCCAAGACTTGTGAGTTCGGAGAAACCGCTGAGTTAGCTAGTGGACTGGTGAGAGTTCTTGATGACGATGGTGTTGCATCTGGGGAATGGGACCCAGGACTTCCTACCAAACGGCTTCTAGAAGGCCTTGAGCATATGGTGAGGCTGAGGATATTCGACGATCGAATGATGAAGATGCAGAGAACCGGTTTGCTTTCATTCTACATGAGGTCGTTGGGGGAGGAGGCTGTGGCTATCGCTCAGACAATGGCCCTACAGGAGCAAGACTGGATTTTTCCGACATACAGGCAGCCTGGGGCTCAATTTGTCAGGGGGAGGGACATGGTTAGCATGATCTGCCATTGCATCGGGAATGAGGAGGACAACATCAAGGGGAGGCAGATGCCTGTGCACTATTCGTTCCGAGAAGGGAGATTTATCTCGGTTTCGAGCCCTGTTGGTACTCAGTTCAGCCAGGCTGTTGGAGTTGCACTAGCATCGAGCTACAGGGGTCTTGATGAGGTGACTATCACATGGATAGGGGATGGGGCCAGTGCAGAGGGCGACTACCACTATGCATTGAATTTTGCGAGTGTTTTCAATGCCCCGGTAATACTGAACGTAGTTAACAATCAATGGGCGATTTCTACTCATGCAAACTTCGCAACTGGGATAGGTGATTTCGCTTCGAGAGGATTGCCGTATGGTCTGGCGTCGATTAGAGTTGACGGCAATGACTTCCTAGCACTATATTCAGTAACAAGATGGGCCAGGCAAAGAGCCGCTTCAGGGGCTGGGGCCACTCACATAGAAGTCCTCACTTACAGAACGGGTGCACACAGCAGCAGCGACGACCCCAGCAGGTACAGGCCAGGAGATGAGCATTCCAAGTGGCCTGGAGGGGATCCGGTAGTAAGGCTCAAGGAGCATCTAATCAATCTGGGTGAATGGGACGAAGAGAAGCACGCAGAACTAGAGGAAAGAATCGATTCAGAGGTGGTGGACGCATACAAGGAGGCGGTAAAGTTCGGAGACCTAGCTAATGGGCCATATCCATCGGCGGATACAATTTTCACAGAGGTCTACGAAGAGATGCCATGGCATCTGAAAGAACAGCATGACGAGATGATGGGTGGTTAATCTTGGCAAACATGAACATGATTCAGTCGCTCAACAGCGCTCTAGACAATATGCTAGAGAGCGACCCAAATGTGATTATCTTCGGAGAAGATGTTGGGTACTTCGGTGGGGTTTTCAGGACTACCGACGGATTACAAGAGAAGCATGGAGACCATCGAGTGTTCGATACCCCCCTGTCAGAAGGAGGGATTGCCGCAACAGCATTTGGCATGGGGCTAAATGGACTTAGACCGATAGTGGAGATTCAATTCGCCGACTACATCTTCCCGGCATATGACCAGATTGTAAATGAGATGGCGAAGATCAGACATAGATCGGGGGGGGAGTTCTGGTCTCCGGTGACCTTGAGGACCCCTGCTGGCGGTGGAATCAGAGGAGGTCATCACCACTCTCAATCCCCTGAGTCTCAATTCACCCACACCCCGGGACTGAAGGTAGTATACTGCTCGACTCCGTACAATGCCAAGGGCCTGCTGATTAGCTCTGTAGAGTGTAACGACCCTGTAATTTTCTTCGAGCCCAAGAGATGCTACAGGGGGCCATTCTATGGAGACCCGCATAAGGTTCCTACATGGTCCGGCCATCCAGAGGCAGAGGTACCTGAGGAGGATTACAGAATTCCACTTGGGCAGGGCAGAATGGCTCTGGAAGGAAGCGATTGCACGGTAATCTCGTGGGGAGCTATGGTTCATGTTTGCGAGCAGGCAATCAAAGACAGCGGAGTCTCATGCGACCTGATAGACCTTCAGACCCTTGTCCCTTGGGANCGGGATTTGGTTGTGNGTTCAATTGAGAAGACTGGGAGGTGCGTGATAGTCCACGAGGCTCCAAAGACAAGTGGTTTCGGTGCTGAGATGGCAACATCGATACAAGAGAGATGCTTTTACCACCTCGAGACCCCCATCCTGAGGGTGACTGGCTGGGACACACCATTCCCCCATACTACTGAATGGGATTACATGCCCGGGCCATCTAGGATCGCCGCGGCGATAGCACAAACTCAGGAGGATTAAGATGGGGGATTTCGTTTTCAAGTTGCCCGACATAGGAGAGGGAGTAGTAGAAGGAGAGGTGGTGCAGTGGCATGTCTCGGTTGGAGACTCTGTATCCGAGGACGACCCAATAGTGGATGTAATGACAGACAAGGCGACTGTGACAATTCCTTCTCCAGTTAGCGGAGTCATTAGTTCTCTGAGCGGAGGCATTGGAGACATGATTGCGGTTGGTTCTAGCCTGATGGAAATCGACTCAGGAGAGGGAGGGGGTGCATCCGAGGAAGACGATGTTCCCGATCAAGAACCAGAACCTTCCCCCGAGCCAGAACCGTCCCCCGAGCCAGAAACCCCATCAGAACCATTGCCAGTAGTCCCCCCCAAGGCACCTGAGCCAGATCCAGCCACCAAGGCACCTGCACCTACCNACCCGGGACAACCTACAACTGGTAGAGTTCTCGCCAGTCCAGCAGTCAGGAAGAGAGCACGGGAGAACGAAGTGGANCTATCCAAAGTAAGAGGTTCAGGGCCCGCGGGAAGGATTAGGCATGCCGATCTGGACGCATTCATCGCAGCTGGCGGTGCGGTCTCAGGTGCGCCACCAATGGCATATTCACTCAAGAGNACAGAAGTTACGACCGTGAAAGTTGTTGGCCTACGCAGGAAGATCTCAGAGCAGATGAGCCTTTCAAAGAGCAGAATCCCTCATTTCTCATATTTTGAAGAGGTGGACATCACTGAATTGGAGTCCCTCAGGCAGATTCTGAATTCCACAAGGGACGAAAGCCAGCCGAAGCTGACTTATCTTCCTTTCATCATGCTTTCCTTGGCCAAAATAATGCCCGAGCATCCCGAGTGCAATGCCCACTTTGACGATGAAGCTGGTTTGGTGAACAGGAACGCAGCTGTAAATTTGGGTATCGCAACACAGACCGATAGGGGGCTGTATGTCCCAGTGGTCAAGCACGTCGAATCGATGGATNTCTGGAAAGCGGCNTCTGAAATGCAGAGAGTTTCTGGATCTGCAAGAGANGGCACTGCAAGTCTAGATGAGTTGACTGGTTCAACGTTCACGATCACAAGTCTGGGAAGAGAAGGAGGGCTAGGTGCTACCCCCATCATCAACCACCCCGAAGTGGCAATTCTAGGTGTGCACAAGGCCAGGGAGATGCCAGTAGTTCGAAATGGGGCGATTGTTGTTCGAACAATTATGAACCTTTCAAGCGCTTTCGATCATAGGGTAGTTGATGGGGCAGATGGTGCCTCACTCATTCAGCACCTCAAGAGAATGCTGGAGAATCCGGCACTCATATTCATGTGAGGTTTGCAATGGTCGAATCACGAAAATGCCAGGTCTTGGTAGTCGGGGCTGGACCGGGAGGATATGTAGCCGGGATAAGATCAGCCCAGCTAGGACTTGACACAATTGTTGTCGAGGGCGACAAAGCAGGAGGGACGTGCCTGATCAGAGGTTGTGTGCCAAGTAAAGCCATTATCCACGCTGCTGAGAGGTTCGAAAATCTCAGACGGCATTCAGAGGGAGGGAGTCACATGGGCCTGTCGGTTTCTGGTGAGCCCGAAGTCGACATGAGGGCCCTAGTTTCTTGGAAGGACTCCATCGTTGATAGATTGAACAAAGGTGTAGAGGGGTTGCTTAAAGCGGCCGGAGCAGAACTTGTCAAGGGTTGGGCAAAGTTCGACGGACCGAAGAGTTGCATCGTGGAAAACGGTGNTGAAGGGGTAAAAATCGAAGCGGAAAACGTGATTATTGCCACGGGCTCTAGTCACATCGATCTACCATTCATGCCTTGTGACGAGGAGTTCATTCTATCNTCGACTGGNGCATTGGAAATGGATTCTCTNCCAAAGAGTGTNGCAATAGTAGGAGGCGGCTACATTGGACTGGAGCTTGGTTGTGCTCTTGCCAAACTCGGGACAGAGGTCACAGTTGTGGAAGGACTGGGGAGCATTCTGGCCATTATGGACAAAGAAATTAGGAGGCCCTTGGATCTATGGCTGAAGAAGCACAATGTTGTGGTGCACACTGAATCACTGGCTAAAGGCACGGAACTGAAGGGCAGGGGCGCGTCGAGAAAGGTCGAGCTTACATTCGAGAAAGGTGGCTCTGAAGAGACTTTGAAGGTGGACAAGGTCCTAGTTACAGTTGGAAGGAAGCCCAACACGAAGGGCTGGGGCCTAGAGAACATTGGAGTAAGGATGGATGGCTCTGGTAGGTTCATCAGGACGGACAGGCAATGCAGAACATCCGTTCCAGGGGTTTTCGCGATTGGCGACGTGTCGGGGGAGCCNATGCTGGCTCACAAAGCNAGTGCCGAGGGGGAGATGGTGGCNGAGATAATTGCTGGTCANAAGAGAGAGTTCGACAAAATAGCGATTCCTGCAATCGTATTTACCGAGCCTGAAATAGTTTCAGTTGGCCTGACTCCGGACGAAGCCAAGGAGCGAGGCGAGGAAGTAGTCGTAGGAAAATTCCCANTGGCTGCTAATGCAAGGGCACTGAGCCTTGAAGCGGAAAAGACAGGCGGATTCATCAGAGTAACTGCAAGGGAGTCGGATCATGTCATTCTGGGGGTTCAAGCTGTGGGCAGCCATGTAGCAGAATTGCACTCAGAATTCGTTCTCGCACTTGAGATGGGAGCCTTGCTAGAGGATATTGCAGGGACAGTTCACGCACATCCAACAATGTCCGAGGCATTCCACGAGAGCGTTCTAAAGACCCTGGGCCAGGCAATCCACATAAGTTGAGGTTTCTGATGAGAAGAGTCGCCGTACTCAGATGTGGGGTCGTGGATTACCACGTGATTTTTGATTTGATGAAGGANCTCCAGAAGAAGAGGATTTCANAGGAAATAGGGGACACTCTGATCTTCGTACAGCATCCAGAGGTGGTNACGATTGGTCCAAAGGCAGTTAGAGAAGAGGTCTTGGTAGAAGGATATCCGACGATCAAGACCGATAGAGGTGGGGGAGTGACATGGCACGGCCCAGGACAACTCGTTGTGTATCCAATCATTAAATGGAAAACCAGCGAACAGAGCGTGAGNGNGGTAATAGGAAANCTNGAGGACTGGGCGATAAAGGCCNTGGGGGAGTGCGGGATACCTTCNTACAAAGACCCCGAGATGCAGGGAGCCTGGGTTGACGGGCACAAGGTATGCTCAATTGGCCTTTCTTTCCTTCACTGGGTTAGTCGCCATGGCATGTCAATCAACATTGACACCCCAGAAAATAGGGTGGAGGATCTAGAATGCTGCGGGATTCAAGCAGGAAAGCACACTAGCCTGTCAAAATTGGGATACGTCAATGACGAAGACGGGAAACCAATTGACGTGAACAGGATTGAGAGGAGCCTATTACGAACTTGTGAAGAGTCCCTAGGAAGGACCCCCTCTGAACCGATTGATTGGATTCCGGAGGCAGTAGTTTGACGAGACCCAGGAGAGGGGATCTCGCCGAACACTGGATTCTTGATCCCGAAACCTGCTTCCTGAACCACGGTTCTTTCGGGGCGACGCCATTATCTGTTCTGGAGGAGCAGAGCAGACTGAGGAGTCTGATCGAGCGCGACCCCGTTAGATTCTTCGAAAGGGACTACATGCCCATGATGGGGGAAGCAATAGGAAAGTTATCTGAATTCATTAACGCAGATTCTGAAGGCCTTGCATTCGTAAAGAACACGACGGAAGGGATAAACACGGTACTAAGAAGCCTGGATTTGCAACCAGGTGACGAGATTATAGTGACAAATCACAGCTACCAGGCTTGTTGGAATGCTGTTGACTTCGTGACCGAAAGGGCTGGTGCCANCACNGTTGTCGTGGATATTCCTTTCAGAGTTGACAGCGAGAATGAGGTAGTGGACCTGATAATGGCAGCAGTCACTGGAAACACAGTACTTGCCCTGATTGACACCGTGACTAGTGCAACGGGACTCAGAATGCCATTCGAGGAACTCATACAGAGGCTCCAGGGCATCGGGGTAGATGTCCTTCTGGATGCAGCACATGGACCTGGCATAGTGCCACTTGATCTGAAAGCCATGGGTGCAGCATATTGCACGGGAAACTGCCACAAGTGGATCTGCACACCTAAAGGATCTGCATTCCTACACATCAGAGATGATAGGAAGAATATGGTTAGGCCACTAAGCATAAGCCACGGTTATAGCTTCGAGGGGACTGCTCAAGAGAGGTTCGAGTTCGAGTTCGGGTGGCCGGGAACACAGGACCCGACCCCCTGGCTTTGTGTCCCTCACGCAATAGACTTCCTAGGGAGTCTTGTCGAGGGCGGGTGGCAGCAGATAATGGACACAAACAGGGCACTTGCTATACAAGGAAGAGAGATCCTATGCGATGCTCTAGGAACTAGCCCTCCCGTGCCAGAATCCATGGTTTCCTCCATCGCTGCCGTTGAGATGCCGGACGAAGGAGAGGTTGGTCCGATGAGTCTTGAGGGGGACCCTTTCCACAACTTCCTTCTCGACGAGTTCCGAATCCAGGTGCCAGTATTCCCATGGAGCCATCACAACAAGAGATACATCAGAATCTCAGCCCAACTCTACAACCACCTGGAAGAATACGAATTTCTTGCAGATTGCTTGAGAAGGTCTCTTTGAAATTGGGAAACCATTGAATGGGGGGTGGTGTGCCGAGATGCATGCCCGAGATAGTTGTAGCCCTCACCGGGGCATCCGGAGCCAAGTACTGCGTGAGGCTTATCGAGGCTCTGGTAGAATACGGCTGGTCAGTTAGGCTAATCGTGACTAGCACGGGGGCAATTAACCTCGACCTCGAGTGCTCAATGACGCCGAGCGATTTGGCCTCAATGGAGGGAGTTACACTAGAAGACAATGGGAATCTAGCTGCCAAATCGGCTTCTGGTTCCGCGAGATTTGATGCCTACGTTGTCTGCCCAGCGAGCGGTACTACAATAGGAAAAATTGCAGCAGGGATTAGTGACAACCTTGCCACAAGAAGCGCACTTGTTGCAATGAAGGAGAGAAGGAAACTGATAATTGTCCCCAGGGAGGCACCCTATTCAACGCCGCACCTCAAGGCCATGTTCAATCTCTCAGAGTGGGGGGCAGTTATCCTCCCGGCCAGTCCTGGATTCTACAATTCCCCAGAAAGAATTGACGATTTAGTTGACTTCGTAGTGGCCAGAATATTAGATCAATTGGAAGTTGATCACACGATTGGAAAAAGATGGACGGGCGATGAAGTACCCACCGAAGATTGATTCTTCTAGTGACCGAATTTGGAATGGGTTCAATAGTAGTGGAAATTGCTCAATTGCTGATAGCATGGCTGGGTGGTCCAAAAAGACGGTGAGTGAGCTCAAGGAAGAGTTGCGAACTAGAGGAATGCCTGTTTCGGGTAGCAAGGCTAGCCTAATATCTAGATTGCAACAGAGTGAAGTTGAATCTGATGTAATCGAGGCAGAGATCGTAAATGGGCAACCGAATGGAAAAATGAAGAGTGCCTCAAAATTGCTAACTTACAAGTTTTCTGAGAGAGTGAAGGGGTTACCAACATCAGTAATTATTGTTACTGCAATTCTGATTGTCGGAACAACTGGAGGGGGTTTGTTATTTGGTAAAGAAATTGCCAATTGGGCAAGAGGTGAGACCGAATACGATTTGATTGAATTCGATGCAAATCAAACGCGTTCATATGCCCAAGGCCTTGTAGATTTAGGGCACCCAGAATGGGGAGGTCGGCTTTCGGGAACGGTGGAGGAGGAAAATACTGCCCAGTCAATAAAAACAAACTTCTCCAATAGTGGACTACCATCAACTCTTGATGAGTTCGAGATTCCGATATACTACATGGGAAATCAGTTTGAACTGATGATTTGCCAACCAGGAAACATTGGAGGGGTTTTAGGCGGCCCCACTCCCTGTTCAGTTGCAGATCTGGACAGAGATGAAGTGTATTACGAACATAGNGTNGACTTCGTAGTTCAGGGNTACAGNGGAAGTGTGAACATCCCTGCAAGTAGTAATGCACAGATCGTTGATCTCGGCATGGGAAATGAAACCGCAGATTGGAGTTCTGCTAGTAACGGAATTGGTTTAGTCTGGCTGATTGACGGTTCGAATGGCGATCCTGGCACGGAGAGTAACACGGTACTGATGNAAAGAGCNCAAGAAAACGACCTGCGTGGNTTGATTACAATNAACTCGCGACAAAATTGTGATGATCTNGTGGAAGGAGATTGTGTCCCTTATTCCAAGTCTCTAGATATCACTCAATTCGACGAGAGGCCTTACGATATTGGATTCGTGATGGTTTCCAAGTCCGTGGGGGAAACGATTGTTGAGCAAGTTGTTGAAGGTGAGGGAATGCTCCAGTTCCAAGTTGATGTAGACAATCAAGATGATGGTTACATACATGTACCATGCGGAATCATCGAGGGAGAAAGTGACGAATTGATAGTGATTGGTGCGCATCATGACACAGTGTACAATGGCGAGGGAGCGGTAGACAATACTGCTGGTACGGCTACTGTTCAAGAAATGGCCCGTCAGATGGGCCTCCTGAATGCAGAGCTTGGTCAGCCCCTTCTTACGATATATTTCTGCACCTGGGGGGGTGAGGAGGAGGGGTTGTGGGGATCAAGTGAATGGGTGAAAAAGAATCGGGCAACTTTGCAAGATAATCTTAGGTTATACATCAATCTGGATATGAATCATGTCGATGCCCAAAGGAATTCAGGACTAACATTTCAGGGGAATAGCCCTGCAGATGTCACCCACATCAAAGGAATAGTGGAAGAATTCGCAAGAGTNCACCCCGAANTGNNTGACAAATATGAGATTTCCATAAGAGATCTGGATTCAGAAGAAATGCCATACAATTCAGATCATGCNCCTTTCGTTTTCGAAATCCATGATGNNGACAGTGATTTTGGAATGGCAATGATGTGCTACGGTTCTGGGTCATCCGAGTACCATACGTATCTTGACAACATGGATAGGTTCAATGAAGAAAGTCTTCTGGTTTCAGGAATAATCTACGGATCNTTAGTTCGACACCTAGCATGGGGCTAATTTGTGCAGAATGAAATTATTTCATCATAATTTGGTTCCATCCCAGGGTTTTCCGCGACCCAAGAATAGGCTATGGAACCATCCGTTTCTACAATAAATATTGCTCGTTGGGAAGCGGTGNAACCNGGAGCCCCGAAATCTGAAATNGCCAGACCNTAGGAGTCAATTGCCGCTCTCTGAACGTCGCAAAGAAGAGGGAATCCTATTCCTTTTGACTCGGCAAATTCTTTGTTTGCGAAAACATTGTCAGCAGAAATTCCGAAAATCGCCGCGTCGGCATCGTTCAGTTTAGACATGGAATCAGTAAAGGTGCAAAGCTCAGTGGAGCAAACTCCTGTGAATGCGGCTGGATAGAATGCTAGGATCGTTCTTTTTCCGACCTCGCTAAGCGTAACCATAGAACGATCCTGAGCAGCCATTAGTGTGAAATCGGGGGCATTTTCTCCTACTGAAACCATGGCTNCCGGAGGGGTTGCATATTTTCAATATGATCTTGACTACATCCTCTCTGGGGAACCAATGCCAAGAAGTTCTAGACCAATATTTAGTTGTCTAGCGGTTAACAGGCAAAGGATCAAGCGGCTAGCAGTTTCATTCTCGCTTTCTACATTTATTACCTGGCAATTCTCGTAGAATGATGCGAATGATGAGGCGATTGAATGNAGGTGGGTACAGAGTTTATGAGGGCTGAATGAAGATATGGAATCGTCCACTACTGAGGAAAANTCGACCAGCCTTCGAGATAGTTTGAGTTCATCTTTGTGNGAAAATTCAAGTTTTGCACTATTTAGTTCCCCTTCTTCTCCCCCCCATTTCCTGAAAATGCTACATATTCTGGCATAAGCATACTGGAGGTATGGCGCAGTATTTCCATCAAAAGAAAGCATCTTTTCCCAGTCGAAAACGTAGTCCTTCGTCCTCTCAGTTGATAGGTCNGCGTATTTCACGGCNCCTATTCCCACCAATCTTGCAANCTCTTCTTTTTCGGNTTCTGACAAATCGGGATTCTTGNCGTTTACTGNTTTCTTAGCTCTTGAAATTGACTCTTTCAAAAGATCGTGTAGTTTTATCACTTCTCCCTCCCTACTTTTCAGAACCTTTCCATCGGTATCCAAAACTGAACCAAAATTGACATGAACTGCTTCGTGTCTTTCTTCCATAAATCCTGCCTGAATAGCAACTTGGAAGATCATCTCGAAGTGCTGTTTCTGAGGAGTTCCGACGACATATAGGAATGAGTCGCAACCTAGTCTCTCAACTCGATCAATTATGCACGCGAGATCGGTGGTGCTGTAGTTGTAGCCTCCATCTGCTTTCTTAATTATCATTGGAAGGGGTTTCCCATCCCTATTGATCCANCCTCCNGGAAAAACAACTTCTGCACCTTCGCTCTTCTCCAAAAGGCTAGAGGCAGATAGCCTCTCAACCACCTCCGGAAGAAGTTCCTGATAGCTCGACTCCCCCTTGATGTCTTCATCACTCAGAAGAACGCCTAGCATAGAGTATACTTCATTGAAATATCTCATCGATTCATCGACCAACACCCTCCAGAGTCTCAATGTCTCAGATTCGCCTCCTTGAAGCATCACTACCCTCTCCCTAGANCGNTTTGCGAAATTCTCGTCAGAAATGAATTTGGCACGGGCTTGCTTGTAGAATGAGTCTAGGTCCCCTACACCTAACTCGTTAGCCGCCTCATCTTCCCCGAGATCTAGAAGGTGCTCGATTAGCATTCCAAATGGGGTGCCCCAATCTCCAACATGATTCTCACGAATTACATTATGCCCCTTGAATTCGAGCATCCGGACTATGGAGTCACCTATNACAGTNGATCTTAGATGGCCTACGTGCATTTCTTTGGCGACGTTTGGGGCCGANTAGTCTACGGCAATAGTTAGTTCATTATCNGCCNCCACNCCCATCCTGGAATCTGAAAGCANAATCGATAGNTTATTTGAGAGCCAAGAGGGGGTTGCTCGGAAATTAACAAANCCACTGGTTGAAGATACTTCGGCTATATCATGCAGATTTTCTGACAAAATTACGCAAATCTGTTCGGCTATTTCCTCAGGTGGTTTTCGTAGAATTCTGGAGAAATGGTGACAGGGTAGTGCTATGTCNCCATGATCCTCCACCGTTGCCTTTCCAATCAAAGGCAGCCAATCCGATTCTCCGATCCCCATGGAATCCATTGCAGCAGAAATTGAAGGAATAGAATCATGTATCAACTCTCTAATATCATCACCTCAAGAAATTGGATACCTNAGCAAAGCAGCTATCCCGCCAAATGAATTGTAGAGAGTGGCTCCTTCTTCAGTATCCATCGAGATGAGCGTTACTTTAGCGGATGTGTGGCTGGCGAGAATGGTTAGTTCGTCAATCAACTCCATAGACTTCTCTGAATCCTCCGAAACTTGGTTTGACTGACAATCCGNGCAATTGGGATTCGGTGCAGACTTCGAATGCGTGGATTCCCATGTATTCTTACAATCTTTGCAGACCCAAAGTGATCTTCTTTTTGTTAGAGACTCAGAAAGAAGAAGTGTCGAGACTGCGCCCTGCTCCAACGCCGAACGAATCATAACCTCGCCATAAGTTGCCTTTGGATTTGCCTTCATCACCTCTCTGAGGAATTCGTCAACAAGTGTTCTTTCAANATCCAATTCTATCTGATCCATNGTTGATCCTGCTCGTTGAATNAGTTCCCTGAGTCCNCTCTCGTTGGAATATCCGACATCGAANTAGGGTTCAGCGATGAGCTTCTTAACCTCATGATGAAAGTAATCGTTCTTCNCGACGAAGTCCTTGGTTGCCCCGGGTCCACCTATGATNACNCCCTTAAGATTCTGTAACATAGGAAGCCAGTAGTTAGAAGCCCTCTCTGTTGCTTTCTTGAAGAACTTGTGTGCAGCCTCTTCAATCAGTCTCTCGAATCTTTGAGCAGACTGCCCCCCTCGCCCATGTTTGGAAGGTACTAGTGAAGTAATGTGCTCTTGGCAATGCAACCTCTTTCCCGAAGCAATTCCATATGCAGCTTCTGATCGGTCGATAACAAAAAGCCCGTAAGATGTTCGATCAATAAGCATCTCCTCCAGTTGGCTGATCTCAAACGTTGAGTCACATCTGTATCTGAATGAAGGGAAAGGCTCCGGAGGGTCATCTATCACTGTCGAAATGAGTCTTGACTTGTTGTTCCCAATAATTACGTGCCCAACAAATATTGCAATCCCACCCTCCCCGGGGGTCTTGTATCGATTAATCGTCGAAACAGCAGATTCTATTGCATCTGTAACATGTTTTCTTGTAGATTTTGACTTAATATTTGCTGCCTGTCCTGACTCTTGGCCAAGATGGTGCCTAACATCGCTTATCATCCTATCAGGAGGGATAATTACGGTCACTAATTCGGTCCCCATCCCTCGCATCTCGGAGAGCTCTTTGATTGCCTTCTTCAATCGGAGNCTCCGNTGTTGCTGTTCGAGATCGTCAGACATGCTCTCCTCCGTGAATTCCCATCACGGTCGGCATTTCAACCCTTCAGCGTTTATGGAGCATACGAATTGAAAGGCAAGGTGCCAACCTAGGACTATGGCGGCAGTCGTTGTGGCACTTGGAGGGAGCCTATTGAGGCCTGAGGTGGAAGAAAGGCATGAGTGGTTGCTCGGACTGGTTTCAATAATTGAAAAGAGGGTTTCTGCTGGGGATAAGATTGCCCTGGTAGTCGGAGGCGGCGCTCCAGCAAGAGAAGGCATCTCCTTGGCAAAGGAGATAATTGGCGACACAAAAAGTCTGGACAGGATTGGCATAGCAGCAACTAGGCTAAATGCTACTATTGTCAAGGAGGCCCTATTCAGCAAAGGAATNCCNGTNTCCGATTNTATTTCCACTNCCATAGATGAAGCGGTTTCAGAACTNAATGAGAGTAGAGTAGTAGTCATGGGAGGTACCGAGCCGGGACATACGACTGATGCGGTGGCAATTCGACTGGCCATAATGAGTGGGGCGGAAAAGTGCGTAATTGCGACAAATGTTTCCGGAGTATACTCAAGAGATCCGAAAGAAGACCCAGAATCTGAATCCTTCGAAGAGATGACTTTTGAAGAATTGCAGAAAATTGTCGGCCCGGCAGAACATCGAGATGCTGGAAAATCGCAAGTTGTGGACCCGATTGGGGTAGATGAGGCATTTCAGCATGGGCTTGCTCTGGACATTCTTGATGGCAGGGAGATCGAGAAAATTATGCTCTCATTGGAAGGCAATCACTTTGGAGGAACCGTGGTGAGAGGAAAATGACTAGTCGCAAGGAGACGATTTTGAAAGCAGCGAAGAGGACAGCGNATCAGGCAAAACAAGCTGCTTCGAATAGAGGTAAGAAAATCCGCAGTATGNCAGTTATGGAGCNCCACAGGCATTGCGTNGTCTGCTGGAAGCCCATTCCACTAGAAGCGGAGCCTGCNATTTGTGAGGAAGTTTCCTGCAGTTCGATGCATGATAGGAGGGAGAGGTCAAGAAAGATGTTCACCATTACTATGTATCTTGGGATTGCAATTTTCGTTGGCCTTCTTGCATTCCAGATAATTTTGGGAGTATCTGCTTGAGGGATTTCCAGGAGAGGGGGATAGGAAAATGATGGTCAGGATTCTTTCCATACTGCCGGGATTAATTGGCACTATTTGCGGATTAATTGTGATTCTAAGTTTATTCGGTTATGAAACTGAATCGGGTTTAGAGGCCCCAGTCGTACCATGTTCTAGTGATGAGATGGGGTGCAACGTAGGCATGACTGGCGAAGACTTGTGGGTTCCAAAGGCATTCATTCTTCTCGACATAAGGATGGACGTGTCTTGGAATGAGCCTGAGAGGGGTTGGTTAGGGGTAGTAGTTTCTTCGGCAGCCGAAGAATGCCCTCCAGATTCAAACGGACTAACTCCTTGCTCAAAGGAAGAAATAAAGCAATTCTTAGTCGCAGGCGGGCCTCAGGCAGATGGAGAAATGGAGTTCNAAATTGAACCGGGAAAATACCGATTTGTTGCAGGNGGTAACGAAGGTTCGGGACTGGATACACAACTNGTGAAAATGGAGACNAGTGTCCACCTGAACAACTATGTCGAGGTTGNCCTATCTGGCCTCTCNTTCCTACTACTGATTGGNGCCGGAGAAATGGCTTTCCCNATTCGGAATNTGTTCAAGCGTTTNAGAAAAGGTTAGATGATTGTAATCAGTATCGTTGAATAACCCCTTCTCCTTGGGATAAGCGTGCAAGTTACCAAGTGCCCGAATTGCGGATCAGAAGTTGACGTATCAGGACTTAAGAAATCCTATGGCGGATATGACTTTTACTGCGTAGTATGCGGNAAAAATTGGCATGTCTAAAGTGAAAATAGCCTAATTGGAACCCTCCCTNGGCCAATCGTCAGGTAATTTCAATGGATCCTCGACTTTATTGGCGTCGATAATCTTGATAATATCGCTCTTCAATTCTTCCANNCCATCCCCCATCAGNGAGCTTATTGCATGATCATCNTCTTCTGAATACTCGGAGATGTCAGATTTTGATCCGACTACCAAAATCCTTCTCCCGGGCATTAGGGNCCTTACTTCTTCCAATAGNCTCTCCTGCTCGATAACAGATGTTGATGACTCNGTNGATCTATCGATCAGGAACAAAAGGATATCCCCCAAGTGTTCCAAGGCTGCAATTGCTTGCATCTCGATCTGGTTTCTCTCGAGCATTGGTCGATCTAGTAGTCCTGGAGTATCTACCATCTGGTAAACNCGNCGTCTGTGAGTGAAATGCCCCAAGTGGAGTTGCTTGGTAGTAAATGGGTAAGATGCAACCTGAGGCTCGCCACTTGATAGGGCCCCTATTAACGCTGATTTTCCTACATTTGGAGAACCGGCGACCACAATACAAGGTTCTGATGAGTCGATAGATGGGAGTTTTCGGAGNGTTTCCCTGGCATCACCTAACCACAANATCTGAGGAGATATCTGATCGATTACTGAAGAAAGCCTCCCATACGCNTGCCTCCTTGCCTTGTGGAATCCATCAATATCCCTTAGCCTCAGAATTCTTCCCTGGGCCTCTCCAGAAATTCTCTGGGCCCTCTCTGCAGCCCACTGCAAGGCGCCTAGATTCCTCTTGTAGTCATCACATCCCACAGCTGCGTCGACCAATGCCCTATCAAATTCAGTAAGTGCATTGAGACTTGGCCATCTGCTAACATAAGAGTTCAGCGTCTTTGTCGCAACATCGCAAGCAGATTGCACCATCCTGTTCATTTGCTTCCTGACCCTATGGTACTTGTCTGGATCATCAACCAAGTTTGCTTGGCTACTTGCCTTCCCAAAGGCCTTGTCAAGAATCTCTTGGGGATAAAGGACCGTCGGAATTCGCCTCCACTCAACTGACGCCAAGCAATTACCCCCATTTCCGCCGCCACGACATCACACTTCAAGCATTAGTAAGCAAGAGCACAAAGAAATTTGTGGACCAACTTATTTTTCAAATAAAACGTAATCGAGGACATATGTCCGATGTAAGCGAGGCGCATGATTATGAAAAATTACCAGAATGGGCAATTGGTTTCTACGAGGATTACGGTGCACCGGACTTGATCGGGCTAGCAGACGTTTTCCACGGACCACTGATGGATAGAAAATTTGGATTGAGGAAAGATGACCTTGTCGAAGTTCTCTTGGACAGGAGGATGCTTCCAGAAAATCGTGATCCTGTAGTCAGAGGAATGATGATCGGGGGAAGGGGCACATCGATTGACATTCTCGATGAGAATGGAAACTTTAGAACAATCTCAAGAGATGTGATTGTCGAGGTGAAGCTGGTGAGTCACCTGAGGATGACATATATCGAGGACGAGGAGTTACTAAAGTTCGAGAAAGACGATCTAAAGCGAAGATCAGAAGTTCATGAGATGGTTGAAAAAACCAGTGAAGATCACGGTAGTAATCTATGGGGGTGAGAGGATAGGCGATCTTGCAAACAGGGAGTGCGTCCCCTGCAAGGGAGGGACTCCCCCTCTGAGCGAAGAAGANTCTAGTTCCTTTCTTTCCCAGATTGACGAAAGTTGGGAAGTGATTGAAAATCACCATCTGACTAGAGTTTGGGAATTCTCAGATTTTGTCTCTGCTCTTGAGTTTACTAACGTTCTAGGAGNTATATGCGAGGAACAGGGGCATCACGCTGACTTCCAAGTCGGATGGGGAAAGGTATCAGTGGAAATATATACTCATAAAATAGATGCTTTGACTGAGTCTGACTTTGTTCTAGCAGCCAAGTTTGATGAAGCATAGGTGATTCATTGTCTAATGAATTAAGNATGCATGTTTTTGTATGCACCAATGATAGGGAAGAAACTCACCCAAGAGGTTGTTGCAATGGCAGAGGCTCGATGGAAATCATGACAAAACTGAAGAAAATGGCTAGAAATGAAGGNTTNNAGGACGTTAGAGTGAACAAGTCAGGATGCCTGGATAGGTGTGAGGATGGGCCNACGTGTGTAATCTACCCAGAGGGAGTTTGGTATTCTCTTCCAAGTGATGANTCGGGATTACTCCAGATCATGGAGCACATCAAAGGAAGTAGCCCTTCCAAAGACCACCTTATGGTGATAGAATGAGGAAGATAGTTTACCCCAAGGCTGGNGGGGTGGAAACTATTCAGATTGTCGANGTAGAGGACCCNCTNCCAGGGAAAGGGCAAGTATGCGTGAGAGTCCATAGAGCTGGAGTGAACTTCGCTGAGCTGATGATGCGACAGGGGCTCTATGGATCAAGTCCAGACTTCCCATTCACGCCGGGATATGAGGCATCTGGAGAAATAATCAGAGTTGGCGAAGGAGTAGTGGGATTGTCGGCAGGAGACAGAGTTCTCGCGATGCCCGGTTTTGGAGGATACTCGGAAGTAGTTTGCTTAGATTCTNGAAGAGTTTTCCCAATTCCAGAGTCGGTTTCCTTCGAGCAGGCTGCAGCAATACCAGTTACTTATGGTACTGCNTTTCACATGCTTGTTTATCTTGGAAATCTTTCCAAGAATGAGACTGTNCTAATCCACCATGCGGCTGGAGGTGTTGGNACCGCNGTTTCCCAGATCTGCTCTTCTTTCGGGGCGTCATTGGTAATAGGCACGGCATCCTCGCCAAAAAATGAGTTCGTTGATTCCTTGGGCATGAAATTCGTAGATCGCGACTCCGAAGACTTCGTCGAGATATGCAAGGAGATGACTGATGGGAAAGGCGTCCATCACGCGATCGATCCAGTTGGTGGTAAACACCTCATGCGCTCTTACAATGCTCTCAGAAANGGAGGTAAGCTGTACTATTTCGGTGCTTCCGCAGCTGTTCGNGGAAACAGGAGGTCTAGGNTGGCGGAAATCAAGATGTGGNTGGGGATGCCTAAGTTTGACCCTCTTAGAATGATGACCTCAAATAAGGCCGTTTTTGGAGTCCATATGGGTCTAATTGATGATTCATCCACCTTCAGAGGTCATTTAGAATCTCTGTCAGGAATGCTTCAGGAAGGAAAAATCGACCCCATTATTGACTCGGTATGGAGATTTGAGGACGTGGCAGAGGCTCAAATGCATATTCATAACAGAAAGAACCGAGGCAAGGTTCTACTTGACTTCTCACCGTAGTATCAGAGCCTTACTGGCCTTGTGGCACCACATGCTTGACACTTCAGGAGAGTGGTTCTCCCTTCCCTGAGGAATCTAGTATCTGGGGCCTTGCATTCGGCGCATAGAATATAGGTCTTAACGTAGGAGACGATCTTCTCCTTGATTCTCTTTGGAGGGACCTTGCCCTTCAACATAATTCTAACCTGCTCCCGGCTACCCGAGGTTCCCAATTCATTCAGAAGATATTGAAAAACGTGATTTGCATCCCTGTCCATTGAGTCTACAATCTCAGAGAAGTTTCNGAGTATGGTCTGACTTCCTTCAATCATTATATCTGGAGTAGGCATTGTCCATCTAGAACGCTCGCTAATATCCTTGGGAATTCTATCTCTTGCCCTATCTAGAAGAGACTCGTAATCGTGGTTCGACACAGCCNTCCGAGAATAGAAGTCCTTTTCACCTCACCGGGAGATTTGGCGAATGGTCAAGGACCTGTTNCTACTCCAGAGAGTGTGGGAGATCCGATNCTCGTAAAGATCGCAAGAACCGATTCGAATGCTAGNCTTCCCACTAAGGGGAGCNAGNAGGCGGCTGGATGGGACCTATATTCTCTGGAAGATACAATTGTCCCTTTCAGATCTAGTGTGAAGCTTAGGACCGGTTTGCACGTAGCNATTCCTGAGGGTTTTGAGGGGCAAGTAAGGGCGCGCTCATCACTTGGTTCGAAAGGCCTAATCCTCCCACATAGCATTGGTACGATAGACTCCGACTATAGGGGGGAGTTATTTGTTCTAATGACCTGGATAGGCGAAGGAGAGNCATACATGGTAAAGTCAGGAGAGAGGATNGCACAATTGGTNATCNCTCCGATACCGAATGTAANCTTCGCAGAGGTGGAGCTTGGAAAACTCGGGGACACAAATAGAGGAGAGGGCGGATTTGGAAGTACCGGAAGATTTTGAGGGTGGANAATTCGATACTTCCAGATAGTATACTCCCGGTGGATTCATAGCACCCAGAGGTTGTCGTAGAGCGATGCACCTGAGCGTGGATGAGCTTAGAGACAAAGTTGAGGAGTTCAGAACAAGTGGACTTACGACCCAGCAAATTGCTGATGAGCTTTCATTATCTCAAACTACGGTCCAGTGGCTATCTGCTAGTGACTTTGAGGTTGGGGATAAGCCGACTGACGTTAAAGTTGGTTGGAGATCGATAGCTGTTAAGGGAGAGAGAATTGAGGCCATTTCCTATATTTTCTCCGACATTGTAGAAGAAATGTTGGGGGACGAAGTNGACACCATTGTGGGAGTGAGCATCAATGGAATAGCATTTGCACAGTCGATATCATCGATAATGGGTCTCGAGATGTCAGTAGTCAGAAGCATAAGCGAAGATATGAGTGGTCATCTTTCACAAGTTTATGCAAATGTGGAAGGCAAGAGAGTAGTGATTATAGATGATGTTTATTCTACAGGTACAACGATGAAAAAGACCGTGAGTGACTTGAGTGCAGCTGGGGCAGATGTTGGACTGTGCATGGTTCTAGTAAACAAGTCATGGGACGATAAAGTAGGAGATGTGCCCCTNAGGGCATTAGTTAGGGCCGCGACGGTCTGAGGGTATCACATGCACTGGGCGGATTACACCGCACAAATCCTAAAGGATCGAGGCCAGGAACAGGTTTCGGCCTCGGGGATTACGCCTTCAGGAGAATTCCACATTGGCCATCTCAGAGAAATTCTGACTGCCGAGATGATTCACAGGGCCTGCCTCGACGATGGCATGGAATCAAGATTTGTTTTCATTGTTGACTCAATGGATCCGCTTAGGAGGGTCTACGACTTCCTTTCCCCTTCCTACCAGAGATACATCGGGCACCCATTGGCTTACATTCCAGCCCCCGACAATAATGGAGATCCCGGGGATGGGGGAAGAAGTTATGCAGACCACTTCCTAGAGCCTTTTTTGGTAGCACTGAAACAAATTGGAGTGGAACCCGAGATAGTTATGAACCACGAAACGTATGAGTCTGGAGAGTTCGGGGAGTTTGTTGATCAGGCAATAACAAGAAAAGATGAGATAAGAGAAATTATTGAGAGTATTTCTGGTAGATCGCTTGCAAAAAATTGGTTCCCATACAATCCTATAGGTAGCGACGGAAGTATGGATGGAGTTACAATAACTGGGTATGAGAAACCTTTCGTTTACTGGGTCGATTCCCATGGCGAAGAAGGAATCTCTGACATCAGGAAAGGAGAAGGTAAGATGCCTTGGAGAGTTGATTGGGCTGCAAGATGGATTATCCATGGAATAACTTGCGAGCCTGCCGGCAAAGATCATGGTTCTGCAGGCGGCAGTTTCGACACTGGGATCCCGATTTGNAAACTATTGGGAGGNAANCCTCCGGATAAGATAGTGTATGANTGGATTCAGCTNAAGGGAGTGGGGGCAATGTCTAGTTCTGCGGGCTTAACAATAGGGCCGATGGAGGCACTTTCCCTAGTGCCACCAGAGATTCTCCGATATGTAATTGCCAGAAGCAAGATTAACCGACANATTGAGTTCGACACTGGGNGGGAGCTTTTCAGAACGGCCGACGAATACGAAAGATTGGTCGGGAGTCCTGCAAAGGAGGAAGNGGGGTTGACTAAAAGGCAATTGATAGCCCTTAGGACGCAAAATGGGGCACTCCGTATGAGTCAAGTTCAGAGAGGTTCGNATCCAAAAGATTCCNTTGCCGGCGTGTCTTTCAAGCATCTTGCAATGCTAGCTCAAATTAAGTCCACAGATAATGATGTATGGGAATCTTTGAGGAATTCTGGCCATATCACTGGNGAGCCCAGCANAACCCNAGTGGAGAGGTTGNAAAGGATGAGGAATTGGATTTTNGGACCTCACTTTCCAGAAAATTCGAGATTAGACATCAGAAGTGAAATTAGTGAAGAAGCGAAAGGGAAAATTGGGAGCCAAGGAAAGTCGTTCCTAAATGATCTCTCCGAACGCCTATCTAATTGCCANTGGTCAGAGGAATCCATAGGTGCTGCAATCTCAGAATGTTGCGACGGCAGTACTATGTCAAGAAAAGAGTGCTTTTCTACAATTTACTGGGCCTTGGTAGGAAAGGGCAATGGCCCAAAGGCATCCACACTAATTGCAGAAATTAATAGAGATGATCTGCTAAAAATTTTTCAAATTTGATGGAAAGTCATTGCAATGATTGGATTTGCAGCAACCTAGGCTCTGGNACNCCCAGCCTAGCTTCTTGGATTGCTTCAACCTCCATCATTGCTCCTGCCATAGTTGTGACGAATGGGATGTTTAATTCAACGGCNAACCTACGCATCATGTTTCCATCCAGAACTGCGCCACCAGTAGATCTCGGAGTGTTGATAATTAGCTGTATCTTACCTTGGCGCATCAAGTCTAGTGCATCCGGAGACCTTCCTTCTGCAATTCTATAACATGTCTGAACATCCATCTCACCTACTCCCCTGAGAACCCTTGACGTGCCCCTAGTTGCATAAATATTGAAGCCNATCTCCTTCAGNCTTTTGGCTAGTGGGATGATAGGATGCTTATCCTCATCCTTGACCGTAATGTATACTCCNCCCTCGGTAGGNACTGGGAGTTCTGTAGCTANTCGGGCTTTGAGATATGCGGCTGAGGCTCGAACATGTGAACCCATAACCTCGCCTGTAGACTTCATCTCCGGACCTGGGGCTGGATCCAAACCTCTAAGTTTGATGAAGGGGAAGACTGGGGCCTTAACGCATACTGCCTCAGTTTGGGGTTTTGGAATCTCGAGATCAGATAGTTTCTCTCCTAANGCGACCCTTGCGGCGATCCTAGCTAAAGGAATTCCTGTTGACTTTGCTACGAATGGGAATGTCCGAGATCCTCTAGGGTTTACCTCTAGGACGTATAGTAGTCCTTCATGAATTGCAAACTGTATATTGTAGCAACCCCTAACCCCTAACTCCAAGCCAATCAAACTAGTCCATTCTTCCACCTGCCTGAGGATGTCATCTGAAACGTTCTGCGGAGGTATGAAACAGGTTGAGTCNCCTGAGTGGATTCCTGCCTCCTCCAAATGCTCCATAATGGCCCCAATTAGAACATCCTCACCATCACAGACTGCGTCTACGTCCAGTTCCATAGCATTTCCAAGGTACTTGTCAATTAGTAGNGGTCNATCTGATGACAAGTAAGCTTCCCGCATATAAGATTCAAGTTGTTTGTAGTTTGCTAGAATTTCCATNCCCCTCCCGCCCAATACATAAGATGGNCGAATTAGGACTGGGTATCCTATCTCATTGGCNGCATGCCTAACTCCTTCAGGAGTAGTNGCAGTTGCTCCTTCTGGCATCCTTAAACCGCATCTGATTGCGAATTCCTCGAATCTCTCCCTATCACTCGCTTCATCTACTGACTCTGGTGAAGTTCCCTCCATTACCAAATTGAGTCCCATTTTCGATAGGCTAGGGAGTTCGTTTGCCAAGGGAAGAGCGAGGTTNATCGCCGTCTGCCCGCCAAACTGAAGCAAAATTCCGTTAGCATCCTCCCTAAGGAGAATTTCTGAGACTGACTCCAGAGTTAGTGGATCGAAATACAAACGATCGCTAGTNTCAAAGTCTGTAGAAACNGTCTCGGGATTATTGTTGATAATTATGGCCTGGTGNCCTAGGTCCTGAATTGCTCCNGCGGCGTGGACGCAGCCATAGTCGAACTCTATCCCCTGGCCTATCCTTATTGGGCCGGAACCTACGACCGCAATTCTTTGCTGTACTGAAGAGGCGAGTCCGGGCACGTAATCGATTCCTGGCTCTACAGAACCGCCTTCATAAGTCGAGTAATAGTATGGTGTTACTGCTGCGAACTCTGCTGCACAGGAATCGACCATCCGAAAACATGGATGAACCTGTAACTCATATCTTCTCAGCCTTACAGAATTCTCATCGGAGCCTATGGGCAAGTCCTTGAAACCGCCCTCTGGAAAACCTGCTAANGCATCAGAAATATGCAAGTCTGTGAATCCAGAACCCTTCCAAGACCTCATCTCAGACCGAGGTATTTCTGCTGGAACCATTCCTATCTCACCTGCTGCTCTGATCTCTGTCTCTATAGCTGCAATTTTCTCGAATCTGCGCAAGAACCACCTNGTAATTCCNCCAGTCAAGTCCCTAACATCCTCAATAGAATAACCNCTCCTGAATGCCTCAATGANAGCACCAAGTCTTCTATCAGTTGGAACTCGTAACCAGTCCTCTAGCAGGGCCGTTGGAAGTTTCTCTGAGGCTCTTTCATCCATAGTTTCGCCATCAGAAGCGTCCGACATAGTTAGAGGCCTGGGATGAGGCTTCCCATACTCCAAACTGGCCCAAGCTTTTAGGCAGGCTTCCTCGAATGACCTTCCTATTGCCATTACCTCGCCTGTCGACTTCATCGAAGTGCCTATCTTCCGGTCTGCTGTACGGAACTTGTCGAATGGCCATCTAGGAATCTTCACTACGCAGTAATCCAGAGTAGGTTCGAAGGCTGCTGTAGTTCCCCGCCCAGTAATTGGGTTTGGTAATTCGTCCAGAGTGTAGCCGACTGCGATCAAAGCAGCCATGCGTGCAATTGGGTATCCAGTTGCCTTTGAGGCGAGTGCGGAAGAACGGGATACTCTGGGGTTTACCTCTATNACTCTGAAATCGCCTGATGATTGGTCNACNGCAAACTGAACATTGCAACCCCCTCTGATGTTCAGCCTCCGGATCAATTTTAGTGCTGCATTCCTCAATACTTGGTGATCCCTATCGGACAGTGTTTGTTGAGGGGCGACAACTATTGATTCTCCNGTATGGACCCCCATAGGNTCGATGTTCTCCATTGTACAAACAATGATGGCATTATCGGATGCNTCCCTCATCACTTCGTATTCATGCTCTTGCCAACCTAAGATGCTCTCCTCAACAAGTACCTGACCAATTGCTGAATGCAGNATCCCCTGACTNGCTATTTCTACTAATTCCCCCATATTGAATGCAGTCCCTCCCCCTAGGCCGCCTAGAGTGAATGCTGGCCTAACCAAAAGGGGGAATGAGCCAAGATCTTCTGCCGCTGAAATCACTTCTTCAATTGAATCGCAAGCCATTGCCTTGCAGACAGGTAGTTCTATCTCCTCACAGACTCTCTTGAAGAGATCCCTGTCCTCAGCCTCGTCAATTGCTGCAAGATTGCAACCGATTAATTCAACTCCGAGTTCATCCAATGTACCGTCCTTTGCTAGAGCTGAAGCGATGTTGAGTGCAGTCTGACCACCCATTCCTGCAAGAATTGCATCGGGACTCTCAAACTCGATAATTCTCTTGACCACTTCTGGGAGAAGGGGCTCGATGTAAATCCTATCTGCCATCTCTGGATCGTTCTGAATTGTAGCAGGATTAGAATTNACGAGGATTACCTCATANCCATCGGCACGAAGAGCCCTGCAAGCCTGCGAACCCGAGAAATCGAATTCTGCAGCTTGGCCTATTCTGATTGGGCCGCTGCCTAGAATCAATATCCGATTAATATCGTCACGACGAGGCATCAGATTCCGCCGCCCTTTGTAATGATCCCTGGTGCCTTAACCCCAAGATTCTCGTTTACTAAAATCTGGAACCTGTCAAATAGAGGCGATGCATCATGAGGTCCGGGACAAGCCTCTGGATGGAATTGTATTGTAAATGCAGGCTTGTCCACCAAGTCCAGTCCCTCAACCGTTCCATCGTTTGAATTCACATGACGCACTTTGAATTCGGCCCCAAGAATATTTTCGCTAACGCTTGAGCATGNCCCACTAGGATGTGGNGCGAGCATCCCCTGTACAGGATCNTCTACTGCAAAGCCGTGGTTCTGACTAGTGATGTGCACCCTCCCTGTGACTAGATCCATTACNGGCTGNTTTGAGCCTCTATGGCCGTATCTCAACTTGTAAGTCCTCAATCCAGCAGCAAGCCCCATCAACTGGTGCCCGAGACAAATCCCCATTACTGGCATACCCTTCCTAACTGCATAGGCAAGGGTTTCTCTCGCATTTGTGGCCGCACCTGGATGAGCTGGGTCTCCCGGGCCATTGGAAGCGAAAAGGGCGTCCGGGGACCAGTCATCAATAATCTCATCAAAAGAAATGGTAGCGGGGCACCACAAAACTTCGAATCTAGTGCAAAGTTCTCTGAGTATGTTGTACTTTATTCCACAGTCAACAACNGCNAGTCTTGGCAGCTTNCTCCCTTGTATATCCTCNGCACCTTGATTCAGAATAACTGGCTCTAANCACGTGACCTGTGATACNAGATCTTCTTCNTCTGGATTTTTCATTTCGGCCAAAGTTTCCTCCATCTCCNCTANCCTTTCTGATGGTCCGAANACGCANAGAAGNGTTCCGTGTTCCCTAACTCTTCTAGTTAGTGCACGGGTGTCTACTCCCTCGATACCTGGAATGTCATGAGCGAGAAGAAAATCATGAACACTGCCNAGNGAATCACGATGATCTGGAAATGTCATGTGTTGCCTGCATACCACTCCCCTGGGGTGTACTGAAGAAGATTCAGAAATTCCAGGCAATATTCCATAATTTCCTAGCAAGGGGTATGTGAATGTAAGAACCTGGCCTGCAAAAGAAGGGTCGGTTAGGCTTTCCTGGTAGCCACACATCCCAGTTGTAAAGACTAATTCGCCGTGAGCAATTTTCTCAGCCCCGAACATAAGTCCCTCCAAACGAGTACCATCTGCAAGAAGGAGTATTCCTTCTGACCCACTAGGTTGCTCGGATAGGGTCGAATCCGCCAAAATATCAGCGGCGTCGGGAAAGCTTGGAGGGTTTCTAACGCCGTTAATTCCCTCGCCCGGGCAGAATCCTCCTGACGAGTTTGTCTTCGACATCAGCAAGGCTGCCCAAGTGCGATTCTTAATCATTGACAGAGATTATCTGGTAAACGAAACTAACTCACTCTTCTTCAGTGGGAATTACCACCTTTTTCCNATCAGATGGGATNACCTTCATCTGNGCTCCAGAAAATATAGAATCCTCATCAATGGGNCCCAACCATGATTCTAGGAAAACCGCCAATGCNGCNACCTCGGAGTGAGGTTGATTGCCCACTGAGACGTTGAAATCGGAAACTTGGAATGCTTCGAATGGAACCTTTGTCCCGCCTACTACGACTATNACTGGTTTGTTGACTGGAATTTTCCCAATTGTTTGACGCCAAGGTTGTCCGTACATAGTTAGGTGAACTATTGTGAAATCGGCAGATTTTGAGGCGCGCCTAAGCCAGGNCATTGGCTTTTCTTCGTACTTACCGACGAAGTCACCTCCGAACCTATCCGTTACTGATTTCCAAGTTTTTAGGGGAGAAGGGTCCTCATCTCCAGCTAAAACCATCTCATTAGCGCCGAATGCCCTTGCAGTTAGCCCCAGATGAGAGGTGATTCGTTTATCCCTCTCCCTTCGATGCCCCAGTCGAAGAACTGTAAGTCGAGGGGGCCTGCCTTGGGACATGCCTTACGCAAATGGCGGTGCCTCATCAGCATGACTCTCTGGGGCTTCTTCGTTTTGTGAGGGAAAAACTTCCACCCCCATGTTCAGCATACTTGCTCTAACCCACTGGAGAAGTAGGGCATCAAACATCATGTGGGAGGCGAAACCTACCATAACTGCAAGGACAAGAACACGTCCAGATGCGAATAAAGCGTCCCCCTCTAGNAGATCATAATTCATGATCANAGGCTCCAAAATGTAGAATGCTGCCAGAACNGCNAGTCCGCCGCCAATTAGGGACATGGTGGCATTCCCCCTCTCCCTTCCAATACCNGTAAANAGTGTTGAAAAGAATACNAATGTTGGGACAATGAGNCTAATTGNTCCAAAGTCGAATGAGCCTAANATTGAGTCGGGNATCTGGGAATCAACGACTGCTTCAGAGCCCTTGCTGACAGCAATCCACCACCAAAGAGCGCTGGAAATGAATAGNGCCCCTGAAGATCTGGCTCGAGCAGTTATCATATCTCTAACGTGATGGGCATCCCTTGGCTTCAGCCTCTGGACAATTGAATCTAGAATGAAGAGTGTTTCAGGGTCGTGAGATGAACTAGAATCGCTTGAAGATTCAAACTCAGATTGGACTATCGAACCATCATCACCCAGAGCCATTGCTCGATTGCCCCTCCGTCACATCATAAAGCAATCGTCTGTTGCGCATGCTATATGGCCGACTGGCGATACAAACTAAAACGCCGAGATGATGGATTTCCAAGGATAATGGGAGTCGTGAACGTCACTCCGGACTCTTTTCACCCTGATTCTCGTTCCAATAATCTCGAAAGCACCGTCACTGGAGCAAAAAAAATGGTTGAAGGAGGAGCTGAGTGGTTGGATATCGGAGGCGAGTCCACAAGGCCGGGGTCTGAACCTGTTTCCACAGAAGAAGAGTTGCGGAGAGTCATCCCAGTAATTGAGAGAGTAAGGTTTGAAATTCCGGAAGTATGCATTTCTGTTGATACTAGAAGGTCATCGGTTGCTAGAAAGTCACTTGAAGCCGGAGCGGATCTGGTGAATGATGTTTCTTCCCTTGGGGATCCAGAAATGATTGAAGTTGTGGCCAGTTTCGAATGTCCCATATGTGTGATGCATATGCAAGGGAAACCCGAAAACATGCAGAATGACCCAAGATACGGAAACGTGGTGGAAGAGGTCAGAGAATTCTTGTCGGAAACATGTGAAAAATTGCTAGGCGCTGGAATAAAACATTCCCAGATAGTGGTTGACCCAGGAATTGGGTTCGGAAAAAAACTTGAGCATAATCTAGCTCTTCTATCCTCCGGGAGGGGAATTGTCCCCGATGAAAGACTTGGCCTACTTTGGGGCGTGAGCAGGAAGAGAATGTTTTGGGATCTTCTTGGAAGAGAGAACAGTGGTGAACGATTATCCGGAACTCTTGGTATTGCTTCCAGAGCCCCGGAAAAGGGAGTGGACATAATCAGGGTTCACGACGTTTCCGATCATTCGGACCTATATTCTGCAATGTCTGCAATCAGGTGAAATTATGCCAGAGAATAGGAATATTGTAGAGTTCGATGAAAATCTACGGATAGTAGGTACTGCCCACATCAGTAGCGAGTCAGTAGAACTAGTCAGAAGTCAGATCAGCGAATGGGACCCAGACTTGGTTGCTGTTGAATTGTGTCATTCCAGGATGTCCTCCCTAACAAAACCAGAGTCACTTGATTCTGAGGAATTACTCAATATAATCAAAGAAGGAAGGTCGGCGATGATACTTCTCCAATCCGCTTTGGCAGCACAGCAGAGGAGGATGGGAGTTAGTTCCGGGGAAAAACCGGGAGCGGACTTGCTTGCGGCTGTTAATGCTGCAGAAGACTCCGGAATCCCGGTAGAAATGATTGACAGAGACGTGGTTGTAACTCTTAGAAGGGCTTGGCGGAGAATGGGGATTAGGGAGAAGTGGAGAGTATTGAATACCTTGCTCTGGGAGGAAGAGGAGGATGAAATTTCAGTAGAAGACTTGCTTGCTGATTCTGATCTACTAAGCAACCTAATGGAAGAGGCGAGGGAGGTAGCTCCTAGAGCCGGAGAGGTACTTATCGATGAGAGGGATGCTTACCTAGCTGGAAGGATTCAACAAATTCGCGGGAAGGGCAAAGTCCTGGCCGTAGTTGGTGCAGGCCACCTTAGTGGAGTTGTAAAGAATCTTGGAGAACCAGCCATGGAGGCAACTTCTAAGCTTGAGGAGTTAAGCAGGGAGCCACCTAAACCTAAGTGGCCTAGATTTCTGATGGCTGCCATTCCCCTCTTCCTCCTAGGGGCAGTTTCATGGATGGTCGTAAATGGGGAGATCGAGGCCCTCAAGCAGACGGCCAAGACTTGGCTAATCTTGAACGCGCTAGTTGCAGGAATTGGTGTAATAATTGCCAGAGGGCACCCCATCTCGGTTCTTGTTGGAGCACTGGCATCCCCAATTACTTCCCTAAATCCTGCCCTGGCTGCAGGTTGGTTTGCCGGATATGCTCAGTTGAAGATTGCCGCGCCAACAGGAAAGGACGCTCAGGATTTCTTGAAATTAGACGAGGTCTCTCTATTCTGGAGAAACCGAGTAGGCAAGGTTCTGATGGTCACGGTAGGGGGAAATGTTGGTTCAATGGTTGGAGCCTGGTTGGCGGGTGGAGCGATTCTAGGTATCCTGATGGGTTGATACAGAACTTTTTGCATAGACTGCTCATCGCGTGAGTTGTGGTGAACTACGGATTTGTAATAAACAACCAGACGTGCATTGGTTGCCATGCCTGTACGGTGGCATGCAAGTCCGAGCATGACATCCCAATAGGAGTAAATAGGACCCATGTCAAGTACATCGAAAAGGGCGCATTTCCGGAGTCTACAAGGGAGTTCAGTGTCCATAGGTGCAATCATTGCGAAGACTCACCCTGTACCAAAATTTGCCCGACGACAGCACTATTCAACAGGTCTGACGGAATAGTCGATTTTGACGATGAACGATGCATTGGTTGCAAATCATGCATGCAGGCGTGTCCCTATGATGCCCTGTACATCGATCCCAACAAGGGAACTGCTGCCAAGTGCAACTATTGTGCACACAGGATTGAGAATTCTTACGAGCCGGCATGCGTAATCGTATGCCCGACTGAATCCATAGTATCCGGTGATCTCGATGATCCAGAATCATCGATTTCAATGCTAGTTGCCAAACACAACACTACAGTCAGGAAGCCCGATTCGGGCGCTCGGCCCAACTTGTATTACATCGATGCCAGCGACGAGATGCTAGATCCTTCTGCGACGGAAGTGACTGGTTCGGGAATGTGGACTGAGCAGGCGTTCGGAGTTGGGCACTTCGCAAAGTACGCCGAGAATCGTCTTGACGAGGCTGACGCCACTTCGATGATAGTGCAACTGGCTTTGGAAAAGAAGGCGAAGAAATCAGCCCCGAGGGACCAAGCGATAATTAGGGACGTAATGGAGAGGCTTTCCGACGATTCTTCCGAAGCAAAGAGGAGTTACGACCAGCCCAGCAAGGGAGTCCTATGGGNCTGGGAAGTGTCAGCATACATNTGGACAAAGGGGATTGCCGCAGGGACCTACGTTGTTGCAATCCTTGCCATGATGGCTGGAATAGTAGAAATGAGCGACTCGTTATGGTCAATGACTCTAAGCGTGGGCATTATTTTTCTCGCGATTACAGGTTTACTCCTTGTTATCGACCTAGACAGGCCCGAGAGATTCCTGTACGTTATGCTGAGGCCTAATTGGGACTCATGGCTGGTTAAGGGNGCATACNTGCTGTCGGGTTATGGTGGCATTCTGGCACTAAGCGCTTCAGTCCTAGTGTTTGACTTGGATCGAAACCTCCTCACTTACCTGGCCGTCGCTGGAGTTCCACTTGCATTGCTCACTGGCATTTACACTGCATGGTTATTCGGCCAGGCCAAAGGAAGATCGTGGTCNGAGGACTCGTTGCTTCCNGTGAAGTTCCTAATTGAGACCNTATTGGCAGGGGGGGCGGTTTTCTTTCCAATGGCGTTTATTGGCCCAATGACAACAATTATTGGAATTGCGATTCTAGCAGGCATACTTGCACATGACCACAGGCTAGTAGTAAAACCACAGATGGAGCCGTTGTTGTGAGGTGATTGTTTGAGTAGGACCTTCATTGAAAACATGGCTCAGCGCCTACGAATCATCCCCAACCTGGACAGGAAGAATGCGATTGGGGCGAATGGCCCTCTCAAGCCGTTTCCAAATCCTGAGGATTGGCACGACCATGTTGAGCTCGATGCAAACAAGTGGCCCAAAATGGTGGAGAAGCGATACTCACTTGTTCCCACTACCTGCTTCAACTGCGAATCTGCGTGTGGGATGCTGGCCTACGTAGACAAGGAGACAGGNAANGTCTCCAAATTTGAAGGGAATCCCCATCACCCAGGAAGCAGNGGNAGGAACTGTGCCAAGGGNCCTGCTACCATCAACCAAATCAACGACACTGAGAGGATTCTTTACCCTATGAGAAGAGTTGGACAAAGNGGCGAGGGAGGATGGGAAAGAGTCTCTTGGGACGAAGCATTAGAGGAGATTTCAACGAAGATTAGGGAGTCTCTAAAGACAGGAGCCAAGGACAGGGTCGTCTACCATGTAGGCAGGCCCGGGCACGAGGGCTATACCAACAGAGTCCTGAAGGCATGGGGAGTTGATGGTCATAACAGCCATACCAACATCTGCTCAGCTGGAGCGAGGACGGGATACGCCCTATGGCATCGACATGACCGCCCCTCTCCTGACCATGCGAACGCCAAGGTGATACTGCTGACGTCATCTCACCTGGAGACTGGTCATTACTTCAATCCGCATGCTCAGAGGATCCTAGAAGGAATGATGGAGGGTGCGAAACTAGTCGTAATCGACCCACGACTATCCAATACAGCGGCAATGGCCGATCACTGGCTACCGACTTGGCCCGGTTCCGAGACCGCCCTATTCCTGTCATGGGCCAGCATTATTCTGGAGAGGGGGCTTTTCGACAGAGATTTTCTGAGGAACTGGGTAAATTGGGAGGAATGGATGGAGGCAGAGCATCCCAACGAAGAAACGGACTTCGAACGTTTCGTCGATCTACTTAGAGAAGAGTACTCAATCTACACCCCAGAATTCGCGGCAAGAGAGTGTAGAATCCCAGTAGAGCAGGTCATAGAGGTTGGNGAGATAGTTGCGAACGCTGGAAGCAGNCTATCTACTCACGTCTGGAGGGCGGCTGCGATAGGTAACCTTGGGGGTTGGCAAGTGAGCAGATCCCTCCATCTGCTCAACGTTCTAACCGGTAGCGTCGGAACAGAGGGGGGAACGTCTCCAAACTCTTGGTCTAAGTTCAAGCCAGACCTCTTCGATGTACCTCCAGACCCTGATGGCTGGAATGAGTTACACTTCCCTCCCGAATACACTTTATCTCACTACGAGATGAGTCATATNCTTCCCCATCTNATCAAGGACGGAAGGGGTTCTNTGGACGTTTACTTCACTAGGGTNTTCAATCCTGTTTGGACATACCCTGATGGCTTCTCCTGGATCGAGATGCTACAGAACGAGGATTCCGTTGGGTGCCATGTTGCCCTGACCCCCACGTGGAACGAGACCGCATTCTTCGCAGACTACGTNCTCCCCATGGGNCATGCCTCCGAGAGGCATGATGTCAACTCATACGCNACTAGCTCAGGCAAGTGGGTTGCTTTCAGGCAACCTGTACTTAGGGAGTACGCCCGGAGNGAAGGGAAGGGAGGTGNAATTCACCCACGAGGTNAATCCCGGCGAGGTTTGGGAGGAGGACGAGTTTTGGAACGAGTTGTCATGGAGGATTGACGATGGGACCATGGGAATCAGGGAGCATTTCATGAGCCCATACAGAAAGGGCGAGAGGATTACTATTGACGAGTACTATCAGTACATGTTCGAGAGGGTCCCAGGGCTTCCGGAGGCAGCAAAGGCAGAGGGCACTGATCCATTGGGGTACATGAGGAAGCACGGCGCCTTCCTGATTGAGGAGTCTACCTACAACAAGCATGAGGAGGACGGGTGGCCAACACCTAGCGGGAAGCAGGAGTTATTCTCGAAGAGCATGGTTGAGTTCGGATACCCTGAGCACTCAATACCCCATTATAGGGTCATGAGTCACGTGCACCCGGACAAACTTCAGGGGGATGACGAGTACTGCCTGCTTCCCAACTTCCGCCTCCCTCAGCATATCCACTCACGTTCAGCCAATGCCAAATGGCTGGCAGAGATAGCACACAGGAATCCTCTCTGGGTGCATCCAAGCGACGCNGCTAANCTGAAAGTAGGAGAGGGGGATCTGTTGAAGGTTGAGACTGAGATAGGTTGGTTCATCGACAAGGTCTGGGTCACNGAGGGAATCAAGCCTGGAATAGTCGGGTGCTCGCATCACATCGGAAGATGGAGGAGGAAACAGGACTCCGGCAACCGATTCATGACCAACGAAGTCGAGATTGAGGATTTGGGAGGAGGAAGGATGAGNATGAGGACAATCAGTGGAGTNAGGCCATGGGAATCCGAAGATCCCGATACCAACAGAGTGTGGTGGAGGGATGGTGGCGTGCACCAAAACATAACCCATGCNGTTCAACCTGATCCGATCAGTGGAGCTCACTGCTGGCTTCAGAGAGTCAAAATTTCGANGCCTTCCGAGGGNGAGAGGTANGGCGATGTAGAGGTAGATACGAAGAANTCATTCGAGTATTACAAGGNCTGGAACGAGATGGCCAAAGAGAGGGAGAGCCACCCACGAGGAGAGAGGAGGCCTCTCTGGATGAATAGGCCTCTACCGCCGAGGAANGAGCATTGGTATTTAGAACGAANTTAATCGGAGAAAACTCCCCATCCTACTAGTTCCCAACCCCTNTCATGCAAATAATAGAACATCATCTTCAGGGAAACGTCGGCAACCGCGAAGGTTACGCCATGCTCCAACTCTCCGGTTAGTACCAGTACTATGGCTACACCGGTAAGAGTAGCGATGGCCCTCCAGGTTGCTGCCTTGAAGAGACTGCGTGACCTTGTCTGACCCATAATTTCCTGCGGCCCAAGCATTTAGCAATTAAGGTAAGCGGTCACTTGCATGGGCAAATGGGATTTANNTGGGTTTATTCGGAGTGTGGACCTGGATCAATTGGGGCTTGGAGCCAGAATTTTCAACTTCAGTNTCGACATCTTCCAAGCCCCAATCGATCCANCTCCACCCTCTCTCATGGAAATAGTACAGAATCATCTTTGTAAACAATTCAATGCTACCTACTGCGGCTCCTGCTTGCCAACTCCCAGTGACTAGTCTTGTGATAATTATCGTATCGATTGTGCCTATNGTCCTCCAAGAAACTGTCTTCACGAGGCTCCTTGTTCTGTTTGCATGACCTGTTCCGGGGATGTGCGCCATGGTTCTGCTATGAACGATNAGGGATAACTTCTCCTATGGGTCGATTTGGGAAATCACATCGACTCTATTACTAATGCAATTCCCTGGCCGCCGCCTATGCAAGCAGTTGCAACTCCGTACCTGCCTCCNCAATTCCTAAGTTCGTGAGCCAGCGTTAACACGAGTCTTGTCCCAGTTGCTGCAAGAGGGTGTCCAAGACCAACTGCTCCGCCATTCACATTTACGACATCAGTCCCAATTCCCAGATCTTTGATGCATGCTACAGCCTGACCGGCGAAAGCCTCGTTAATCTCCCANCGATCAATGTCGTCAACAGAAAGGCCTGCATTNGAGATTGCCTTTAGACTNGAGGGGACCGGCCCATAAGCCATTATCTCNGGTTCCAGACCGACTACNCCCCAGGANACNATTTTTGCAAGGGCTTCATCNCCGTCTTCCNCCGCTCTAGAAGAGGATTTGACNANCACNGCTGCAGCNCCATCGACCACTCCGGAAGCGTTTCCTGCGGTAACGAGGGAGTCGGGTCCGAAGTGTGTCCTCAAGCCAGAAAGAGTCTCCATGGTAGTCCCCAAAACCACGTGATCCTCGTGTGTGTGATCAACCAACCCTTCATNGGTCTCAACTTGGACTATCTCCTTCTCCCATACNCCTGAGGAGATGCTGGCCTCTGTCCTCTGGTGACTNGTTGCTGCGNACTCGTCCGCCTCCTCCCTTTCCACCCCCTTCCTACGGCAAAGCTCGTCGCTAGTCTGGGCCATGAAAAGGCCACTAATGCTATCCAAGAGGTTTGTGAATAGGTAGTCCTCCATATCTTTTGGGATCTCCTCTCCGGCTGTTGGCGGNCTGCCCAAACGATACTCGTTTCTNGCGCCTCTNAGAACGTGAGGGGCTTGGCTTAGATTCTCCATNCCTCCTGCAACTACCGTTTCGGCCTCGCCGAGCATAATCATTTGAGAAGCACTAATGATTGATTGTGCGCCACTCCCGCAGAGTCGATTTAGGGTCAGCATTGGAACCTCTTTNGGTATCCCTGCCCTCAGGCCGGNATGTCTAGCTCCGAANATTGCTTGATCTGAGGTCTGCAAAGCGTGTCCCATNANCACATGGTCTATTCTNGATGGATCAGTACNAGTGATGTCCATGGCTCCNTTGATGGCNATTGANCCAAGTTTCTCCGCAGATTCCGAAGCTAGCCTTCCTCCTGGGCCGCCATCCCCCCTCTTNCCACCTAACCATTCACAGAANGGNGTCCTAGCNCCNCCTACCANTACAGCGCTCTCCGCCATGGTCAACCCAACTGCTNGGGACTCAAGAGCCTGACTGTTCAGAATTCTCGATCAAGATTCGTCGTCTTCATCTGTCATTGATCCCAAGTAGTCGGGAAGCTCAACTCCGGACATCTTAGCNACATCATGGATTGGTGGGAGGCTCTGAACAAGACTGCTCACGAAGTTGCTAGTAGCCGAATTGCCATCAGGGGAGTTGCCGCTGTCCCAAACAGTGATCTTATCGATCTTCAGATTTCTTATTGCCTCTGTCTGTGCTTGAACCATGGCCTCGATTTTCTCCACCATCAGAAGAGTTGCCGCTGCCTTTGGATCTCCAGAAGCACTACTNACCAGNCTGTTGTAACCCTNTGCTTTTGCATCCANGACCTTCTGAATTCCTTCTGCCTCGGCTTCATACCTAGCAAGAATTGCGTCAGCCTCACCNCGAGCTANTCTCCTCTGTCGCTCTGCCTCTGCATCTGCGGCGATTTCGACCTGTTGCTTAGCCACGGTCTCCCTAGCAATCTCACTAGCCCTGAGCTTGGACTCCTCTTCCTCGTACACTGCCTTCTGGATCTCTGCCTCCGCTTGTGCAGTTGCTACGTCGGCCCTCTGCTTAGCTGAAGCCTCCGCCTCGGCCAAATCTGCNTTTGCTCTGGCGATCTCTGCTTGTGCTGNGTTCTCCCCGCCCACTGCCATGGCCTCCTGTTGCTCAACGTAGACACGCTGGTCGGCTTCGGCAGCCTTNCNCCCCTTCTCCGCCTCAGCGGTATTCTGGGCAACTTGAATCTCCTTAACTCGATCTGCTTCAGCCTTACCTATTGCACCGTCCCTTTCGGCGTTAGCCACNTCTATCCTTGCCTGCTCGACGGCGGTAGCGGCCGCTTTCTTCCCTATGCTCTCGATATAATCGGACTCGTCAGTAATATCGGCAATATTNACGTTAATCAGGTAAAGACCAACCTTTCTCATCTCTGCTCCGACGTTCTTCTGGATAAGCTCGAGGAATGAGTCTCTGTCCTGGTTAATCTGCTCAATTGTCAGTGTTGCNACTGTAAGACGNAGTTGCCCGAAAATTATCTCCTTNGCCATCTCTTCGATATCTGCTACCTTGAATCCTAACAGCCTCTCTGCAGCGTTGGCTCTGACTGCCTCCTCGGTTGAGACNCCAATCGTGAAGGTGCTTGGAACNTTGATCCTTATGTTCTGGAGAGAAAGAGCCCCTCNCAGATCGATGTTTATGGTCATTGGTTTCAAGGAAATGTAGGCATAGTCCTGGATTAGGGGCCAAACAAGTGCGGCGCCCCCGTGAAGAACCTTGGATGGTTTGGCCCTTCCATCAGGTGTTTTCTGNGTTCGCCCATAAATCACCATTATCTGGTCAGGNGGGCATCGCTTGTATCGCTGGGCGAAGAACATTACCGCGGCAACTAAGACCAGNACTACNGCGAAAATCATTATTGTCAGNATGTCGCCCGCGTCGGCTCCGTCNTCTTGGGCCTGANCACCACCGGCCGACAAGGCCGTGGCAAGCAGAGCAAACATTGTACTAACTACCCAAATCTTTCNNTTATCCTCATTCGACATTGTATCTACTCGGGCATAATGAAACGTCACTCACGTAAGAATCCTTACCCGCCACGCTCTAGAAAATNATTCCTAATTTCATTGTTGGAGTGAANCTAAACCCTCTTCACAACAAGGACCTCGCCCATAATGTCTACCACTTCTATGAAATCCCCGGTGCCAATCTCTGCATCNCCNTCNGACTTNGCATTGTATGTCCTCAGAGCGCCATTGACCTCCACGGAAACCTGCCCTACNCCATCTCCTGGAATCCTTAGGTAAGTCTGACCAGTACACCCTATGGCGTCAGAAAGTTCCGTTGTTCCGTCTTGCTGGAGATCGACAAATANTTCGAACAGTTTGCCTGTCCCATACATGGATGCNCCTCCGCAGACCCCTCCGACCAAGACGGCGATGCTAGTTGCATCTGAGTCGACCTTTAAGACGTATAGCCCTCCTAGTCCGAAGAACATCATGAATGCCATGATGCCTTGGAAAGTTAGTGCCTTGAACGAGGCGTCAGCCCCCATATCAACATCAATTCCAAACAGACCGTCAAACACGTCTGTTGCAATTCCTCCAACCATCAACAGTGCGAAGTAGAGGATGAACAAAATGCCCCCCACAAGAGCGCTACCGGCGAAGAGTAGCTCGATTCCTGAAACGTCACCGAGGCCAACAATGTCGAGGATGCTGAACCCTAGTATCCCTGCCACGAGGCTAGCGTGAAGTGGATGAGATTTTACATGTTCGGCGTGATTGTTTCATTTGCGGGGTTTTCTTCGGGACATTATGGNNCCCAAGTACCTCTCAGAATTGATCAAAGGCCCCAGAAGGATTCCCACGACCATGAAGGAGATTATCAAATTAGTATCATGGGGTAAANCTAGCGATTCTAGAATTGTGTATGTGAAAAGACCTATCAAAAACAGAAGTATTGGNATTGCTGCCCTCCTGAAGAAGATGTAGTATCCGTACATCTGTTCGAAGGCCGGATTTCCAATCACTTTGTCGACGATGTCATCTTCGTCTTTGAGTGGCATATTGCCTTCCTCAACCNGCAAGCCATGCCATTAAGCCGATGAAAGTCATCGCTGCNGGAATGNTGTACCATACAGCCTNAATTGCCNTAGGAGAGTCNTCNACAAGTTCCTTATTTCCAGTGTTTGGGTCTGTCANTAGTAAGGTCTTCTCAGCCTTGTTATAGATCTCTGAGAATTCACTCTCGTTGCGAGCCAGGAACAAAAGAAAGTAAATCCCTAGTGCGATTGTCCCTCCACCTGTCCATTGGATCAACTGCCCCATGAGCTCNGAAGTACCGGCTTCNATNATTGCATCGCCTATCAGAATCTGGGCTATTCCCATCATGAACCANGTAAGAGAGTCCCTTCTCGCCATGTTACGATGAAGGTTTGCCTTACTCTTGAATTTGACCCCTGCGTGCCCTGAATTTTACTCGCCTCTGTTCTTAGGACGAGAGTCCCAAATTACCCAAGTACCCTTTGCTGAAGCGGCCAATGTTCCATCTCCGGATTCCAAGGACCCCTCCAAGTGAGCTATATTCCTACCTCTCCTGATTACTTCGGCTTTAGCGATCAAGTGAGTCCCCTCCTTCACAGCGTTTAGATATGAAATGTCCAATTGTGCTGTGGCGCACCACTCTTCNTCGGCNAATGTTGACACTANCGTCCCGCCCATNGCGGTNTCCAACATTGTCGCATGGACTCCNCCATGGACAACCCCTCCCATATTCAAATGGCCATCNCCTACAGTCAGCTCCACGGTNCAAGAGCCNTTGGAAAATTCTGTTATCTCCATNCCNAGGGAGTGTGCCAAATTATTCAATTTCGGAGTGGANTTATCGTGTTTCAATGTGATGCCTCCCCAGTCTGAACAGCCCAAAGTCTAGCGTATAGGCCNCCGTNAGCCANCAACTCATCGTGGCTGCCAATTTCGGAAATCCCTCCATCTTCGATAACTGCNATCTTGTCAGCATTCCTTACAGTGGAAAGGCGATGGGCGATAATCAAAGTGGTTCTGTCCCTGGAAATCTTCTCTATCGATCTCTGNAGAGAGGCCTCAGTCTCGTTGTCGACGTTGCTAGTAGCCTCGTCTAAAACTAACACAGGGGAGTCTTTCAGAACTGCTCTGGCGATGGCAATCCTCTGCCTCTGACCTCCGGACAGTCGGTGACCATCCTCTCCGATATTTGTCTCCCAACCCTCNGGAAGNTGATCAATGAACCCAATGGCCTCCGCAACTCTNGCAGCCTCGNTCATCTCTTCCTCTGATGCATCNGGACGCCCATAGAGTACATTTTCCCTTACAGATCCGGGAAAAAGAGTGGTGGTCTGACTCACTAGGGAGATGGCGCTTCTCAGAGAGTTTAGTTTGAGATCCCTAACGTCGTGTTCGTCGAGCCTCACACATCCTTCAATGGGATCATGGAATCTCAAGAGAAGCCGTACTAAGGTCGTCTTTCCCGAACCAGTTGAGCCGACTAGCCCGATGGTTTTCCCGGCTGGAACTTCNAGGCTGATNCCCCTCAAGACANCCTCCCTTTCTGGGTAGGTGAAGACTATGGATTCAAANCGAATATCTCCTTTAACTGANTCGAGNTTGGTTTGNCCTTCAATGACGCCCACCTTGGTATCNAGAAGATCCAGNACTCTACTAGTTGAAGCGANGGCCCTCTGGTAGAGNTCNAATGTTTCTCCTAACCTAGTNAGNGGCCACAATAGTCTCTGTGTGATGAAAACGATTACTGAATATTCCCCTAGNCCTATCTTTCCTTCGAGGGCATACTTGCCTCCNACTAGAAGATTTGCAGTGAAGGCAAAAAGAATAGCCATTCGAATCAAGGGGACGAATGAGGCAGAGAGTCGTATTGCNGATCTATTTGCATCCCTATATGATTCGGATGCCTCGCCTACCCTCTTNGCCTCNCTCTCTTCAGCGGTGAANGATTTTATCGTGGTGATTCCTTGGAGGTTGTTATTCAGTATTGCATTCAATTCGGCGACTTCCTTGCGNACCTCTGTGTAGCGAACACCGATCCTCCTCTGGTAGAGGAAAGAGCCNCCCACGATTACAGGTACCGGNANNATTGCTAGCAANGCGACCTCTGGAGCTANGTAGAACATGATGCCACTCACAACAATCACTGTGGTAGCGACTTGTAGGAGGTCATTGGCNCCGTGATCTAGGAACCTCTCTAGTTGGTTGACATCATCATTCATTATTGCCATCAATCCACCAGTAGTCTGTTCGGAGAACCACTGCATCTCCAGATCCTGAATATGCCGGTAAGCACCCATTCTGAGGTCATGCTGTGCAGTTTGGGCAAGGTTCCTCCACAAAACCCCGTAGAAGTACTGGAATAAAGACTCAAGAACCCAGATTGCAACCGTAATTGCTGCTAGAACCTGAAGCTGATCCCATGGCTCCGTATAGCCAAATCCTGCTAGGAAAGACTCCTCTTGCTGAGCAACTACGTCTATAGCCATGCCAATTAGAACTGGAGGGGCTAGATCCCAAATCTTGTTCAAAACTGAACAAATCGATGCGAGAAGAATCTTGCTCCTTTGGCCACTCATCTGGCTAAGTAGCCTCGCCAGAGGGTGCCGTGCCTCCGACATGACTCTCGCTAGAACTGATTGGTTTCAATTCTATCCCAGTGTAGAGTCCCTTGATTGTGATAAAAAGTTTAGGGACAATTTAACGAAACCTAAATTGGACCATTGATGCCGCCTGTTGCCTTATGACGATGAGGCTAGGTAGCAGTTGAATAAGTGACATCTGCTCGCGGCCATGAGTGTGCATGGATAAGTTAAATTTTAGAGAGAAGCTATCTACTTTCACCGAACACTGGAAGCCAAAGGTAATCGCTGAGATGAATGATTACCAGTTCAAGCTGGTAAAAATTAGGGGGGATTTCGTGTGGCACGAGCACAAAGATACCGATGAGGCTTTCATAGTAATTGAAGGTCAAATGAAAATAGATTTTGAAGACGGTTCAGTTGAGTTGTCGGAAGGAGAGATGTTTGTCGTCCCCAAGGGAGTTAGGCACAGGCCCAGTTCTGAATTAGAGTCCCATGTGATGCTTGTGGAGCCGAGGGGAGTAGTCAACACTGGCGATTCCATGAGCGAACTAACCGCACCCAACGATGAGTGGGTTTAGCCTACCCTCTATGATCTGTCCAGGCCTGGGCCCAGTGGTCGAATAACCTGATGTCGAAGATTGCCGTAGAGTTCGTCCTCACAGAGTACGAGTCCATGTGGGACAGCAATCCCTCCAGGCCGGAATCATCCCAACTAAGTTCCCACCAAGTACCGTCTTCGGAAGTGAAGTTGGAAAATGCTTCGTCCAACATCAGACTCACTACGGAAGAGTTGTCGATGAAGGCGTGCATCTCCACCTCAGAAAGGTTGACTTCGTGAATCATAGCTCCTGGTACCGAGCCGAAAACTTCCGTTATTCCATTATCAATTTGTTGAAACTGAGGCAATGGGATAAATGGGATTGGGGCCCTGTCAAACGATGGTTTTGCGATATAACCCTCTGCAAACCAGTTTTCCTCTATAGTTCCATCCTGCAGAGCGTAGTAAAGTGAATCTTGTCCGCCCCCTACATCCCAATTCATTTCGTAGAATGGTTCCGAAAGGGTGTCGGAGTAGATACCGATTCCCTGAATTTTAGGCGGAAAACCTGTCGTCTGCACATAAATTTCCCTCGCCCCCTCACTTCTCCCATCTAACAGAGTTCGGCCCACCTGGTACAAATAGTCAACATCCCCCGTCACCACCCAGCTCTGCCCCTCCAATGCCGAAAAGTCGTAGTAGAATGGAGGCCAAACCCCATCCGGATCCTGCTGAGAGAGGCGGAGAATCTCTACGAAAGGGTCCTCGTATTCCGGACTCATGTCCCTTCCACGGAGGTAACCCAAGCCAGATTCGGAGAAGTATATGTCAGCCATGCCATCGAAAATCTCGTAGTCGGCAACTATGTTACCCCCTATCCGGAGATTGTGCCATACGTGTCTCAATCCAATGGTTTCATTCTTTGCAATTCCCCATGAGTTTACTACCTCTATACCATCGACAATCGTAATTTCTGTGGCCCAGAGGGAGAAAGATCCAGTGTATTCAGATGCTAGGACGTAGCCATTGAAGATTCCCTCTTCTGAAATCATTCTTGCGAATTCCTCCCCACTCATAGGGAAGCACGAGCCATCGGCAATCAAATCCCCTTCCAAAACTACTCCATGCACTTCATACTCGCAATCCTCGCCACTGAAGTCAGTGCATCCGACCAGAGAGGTCGTTGTGAGAAGCAAGGAAAGCAGAATAGTCCTAACCATTGCAACAAGGGTACAGAGGGTTCGTTTAGTGGTTGCGTTGCTCCTATATGTGAGGCACCGTGACGATTAGTTTGGAGGGGGGCGATTGGACGAGGAGATACTAGTCGTGTATAAGAAGAACTTCGAGGAGGTTCATGACAGGTCACTCGAAGAAGTCCGTTCAGTACTTGATTCCATAGTCTCCGAAACGGGCGTAAGTGTTGGATACACGGCGAGGGAAACAGTACGTAGGGGGGACTTCACAGGTCTTGACCTAGTTATCGTCTTAGGGGGGGATGGGACACTCACCTCGATAGCCCACTCAGTCGATGACAAGACGCCTGTGATGGGGGTAAATAGCCACCCAAGAAAACACGGCGAGGAGGGGTCATACGGATTCTATATGGGAAGCGATCCGAGTACATTCTCAGAGGACGTGATGAGGGCCTTAGAAGGGGGTGCGGTTGAGAACGTCCTTCCCAGACTGCAAGCAGAAATAGAGACCACGAGCGGGAACATAATCCGCAGTGATCCCGCTCTGAACGATCTTCTTGTAGCCAACACCCACCAGTACCAGCCATCCAAATATAGCCTGAAGAGAGGTGGGTTGGAGACAAAGCAGCATTCTTCTGGTTGTCTATTCTCCACATTTCTAGGACAAGGGGCATGGTTCAGGCATGCAGCGGACGTAGAGGGCTTGGAATTCCCATTAGAAGAAGTCGATGACCATTATCTGTTCGTTGCTAGGGAGATGCCGAGGTCAGACAGGTCTGATGATGGTTCCTACTGGGAGTGGGTTAGTGAACCAACGGTGATAACAAGTGATATGCACAGGGGTTACGTGGTCTGTGACGGGTGGGATGAGACTCACTTCACAAGAGGGGCGACTCTGACAGTGGGGCTAAACGGCCCCACTCTGAGGTTGCTCACTTTCAGGGGGAGCATCCTGGAAGGGGTCTCCCAATGGATTGCTTAGACTCAGAGAATCTGCTCCAGGAATAGCTTGGTCCTATCGTGCTTGGGTTTGGAGAAGAACTCTTCCGGATTGTTCTCCTCTACAAGTTCCCCCTCGTCGAAAAGAATGCACCGGTCTGCCACCTCCTTGGCGAAGCCCATTTCGTGCGTCACCACGATCATTGTAATGTCCCTCTTCGCGAGATCGATCATTACTTCCAGTACCTCCTTGATCATCTCTGGATCGAGAGCCGACGTGGGTTCGTCGAAGAGCATGATCTTCGGGTCCATTGCAAGTGCCCTGGCGATTGCTACTCTCTGCTGTTGGCCTCCGGATAAGCCGCTGGGGTACTTGTATGCCTGCTCTGGAATCCCCACCCTCTCGAGCAATTCCATGGCTAGAGACTCGGCTTCCCTCTTGGGGGTCCCTTTGGCCTTCATAGGTGCCAATGTGATGTTTTCCATGACAGTAAGGTGTGGGAAGAGGTTGAATTGTTGGAAGACGAAGCCGACTTCGGATCGGATGTACTTTAGATCGGAAACCGAGGTGTCATCGTCAACCGTTATTCCGTCAATCTTGATCGTGCCTCCGCTATGGGGCTGTAGCCTATTCAGGGTCCTGATAAATGTCGACTTCCCGGAACCAGAAGGCCCGAGTATGACGATGATCTCGCCCTTCCTTACGCTAATGTCCACGCCCTTCAGGGCCCAGAAGTCTCCGAAGTTTACCTTAACTCCCTCAGTCTCAATTATCATTTCGTCCATTTCCGTGCTCATGCTGCTTCTCCTCCTCCTTCTCTAACAAGTCCCAGACTCTTCTCAACCTTCATCGAGACTCGGGACAGGTAGAATGCGAAGACCCAGAAAACCACCGCAGTGACGTATAGGGGCTCTAGGAAGTCTCCTAGGAACCTGAGGTCAGAATTTGGCAGATCCTTTGCCAGTTTGAAGAAGTCTAGAATGTTGACGATGAATAGCAATGTGGTGTCCTTCCAGAGTCCAATGAAGACGCTGATTATGGAGGGCAGAGTAGTCCTGACTGCATTGGGTAGTTCGACCTGCATCTTTGTCTGCATTGGCGACAAGCCGAGTGCTGCTGCGGCCTCCTTCTGTCCGCTATCCACTGCTTGGAGGCCCCCTCGGAGGACCTCCGCAATGTAACAGCCGCCAAAAATTCCGAACATCAGGAGCATTCGGATTATGTCCTCTGCATTGTAGAATGGGTCCATTAGGTCGGGCATCAGGAATACAGCGAAGTAAAGCCAACAGATCAGAGGGCCCGATCTGACTAGCTCAATTATGGCAACCGATGGGATGCTGAAGAAAGGCTGATCGCTCTGCCTACCGAAGGCAAGCACAACGCCAATTCCAAATCCAAGGACGCAACCAGCGGTTGCAATAATCAGGTTGACGAAAAGGCCCCCCCATTGGGAGGCTTCTATGCCGTTTCCTGCAAGTTTGTCCATCGTACTTGGAACGTACTCTCCGGCAATGATTTCGTCGCTAACAGACTGAGCCGGCGTCCCACCCAGTAGCTCCGCCAGGCTCTTGACGAATCCGGGAGGGTCCATGATCAGAATCGCGAAGAAGAATGTGGCCACTGCTGACATCGCCAGATATGATCGCAGGCGGTTGACCATGTACTCCTCGTTATTCGAGGAATAACGGAAGGCTAGATAGTATGCAACCAAGGCGTACCCCATTGCAATGAGTAGTTTGATCACTACCGTGTCAGTGTTGTAACTGACCTCCGTTGGGTGCCGGGCAATCAGCATTACGACCAGCATGATCAAGAGGAACGGAGCGACGAAGCGAATTGGCCTCTCGCCCGATGTTCCGTATGCCCCGCCCAGGACAGCGAATGTCAGGTATAGGGACCACCAGAGCCTGAAGTTCTGGTTGATTCCGTAGCAATCAGTTTCATCGATGCATACGTGCGATCCTGGGGCTTGCGTCATCTGCTCCTTCATCAGTTGCCCCATCATCACTAGGTCTCGGTTGGCCCAGACCACCACCCATTCGGCTTCCACGATGACGAAGTCGAGCAGGAATCTCACTACCACGAAGATGATCCAAGCAGTCACCACCCCGAGGAAGGCGTTTGTTGGGGTCTTGCGAATTGTCAACTTCACTACTGCTGTCAATGTAATCCACCATGCGAAGACCAAGCAGAGCGAAGAGATGAGGGCGTAGAAGTAGGCGCCTCCCTCGGAAGCGCCCCCATCCTTGGCATGAGAGATCATGTCCAGAAGACCGTCGTTCCCGATTACCGCTATCAGTAGGGCTGCTAGCATTGTGATTTGGGAAACCTGCAGGTTGTTGCTGCTATTTATCCACGGAGCACCGGACTTGCCTGCAACGGACTCCTCGAACTCGACAATCTTCCCGAAATTTCCATCCAGCATAGTCATATTTTCACACTCGTTACCCTAGAGTTGTACCAGTTCATCACAGCAGAAATGGCCAGGCTTCCAGCTTGGTAGGTCCCCAGCAGAAGCAGGAATAGTGGGATTAGCTTCCCCACGTTGTTCATCATCACAAGAATGACGTAGAATATGTCAGTGTAGGCAACTACGACTGCGAGGCTTGAGTTTTTCCAGACGTTCATGTACTGGTTGTTCAGCAGAGGTATCATGCTCCTGAGGGCCTGAGGGAGGATTACCAGCCTTAGTCTCTGGAAGGGGTTAAGGGACAGCGAGATCGCTGCCTCGACCTGCCCGCGAGGCAGGGATTGGATGCTGCCCCTGACTATCTCCGCAACCACGGAGGCGGTGAACAGAGTGAGTCCGAGAATCATTGCTAGGAAGAAGGGCGTGATCTCGAATCCTGTCCCTTGAACTATGTCCCAGCTCCCCGGTGAGTCTATTACTCCGTCGTCATTGTAGTCTTTTGAGTACTCGGGCATCGATAGCATCTCACCGGCATCGTGAACCCCTCCTGCAAGGGCAATGCCCAATGCAAGAGCGAAAGCGGCTACCCAGATGGTGAACCTTGTGCGTATACCCTCCTCGGAGTCATCCACCTCCAGTGAGTTCATGCCGTCATCGTCGACATTCGTGTTAACCCACAGGGAGTAGATTAAGATGAAGAGTGAAAGGATGGGTCCTATGGCTATTCTGAGGTTGTCACTCAGGGTCTGCATGTTTGAACCGTCGGCGAAGCTTGACACGAAGGGGCTGAAAAGGGCCTGGAAAGTGGATTCGCTGATGACTCCGGGGGAGAACCTCCCGGATGGTGTAGTGAACAGGGCCTCGCCTACTTGCACCCTGGAAAGTAGGAGGACTATGGAGAGTATGACGAACATGTCTGCGGCCAGTGGCTCGTACCTCCACCCCAGGGAAGCGAAGGGCCTCCTGCTGAGGCTGAGGCCGGTTGGCGTAGAGATCTGGCGGGGTTCGACTCTGTCCGAATTCCTCAGACCGGCACGAACCAAAAGCAGGAAGATTACGGCCGCGGCGAATGCTCTAGTGGAAGCGAAAGTGGCGAACCATATTCCCTCGTTGCTGTAGTAAATGGCTCCGCCAAACAGATTTTTCTCTTCGATGAACATTGGGAATTGGAGCCCTATCTGCGTGGCGATTAGGAAGAGGAGGACCGCTAGGGGGAGGTTTCGGAATACCTCGACGTAGACTGTCGCTGCCCATGAGGTAAGCTTGTTGGACGAGAGTCTGGCGACTCCCACGATAATCCCTAGAATTGTGCAGAGTACGATGCTTACCAGAGTTACGCGAGCTGAGTTAATTATCGCAGCCTTTAGGAAGACCCACCTGGAATCTATGTTCGGCTCGGCATCGAGTGGCCAAGGGTTGATCTTGAACGTGTTCCCCTTGTCCATGAAGTCGAACCTAACCTCCCAGCGGTTCAGCATCACAGGGTCGGTGCCGTCGTTCTGCAGGCTTATGACTCGGACCAGGAGGTATAGCAGGAAGGGGAAAATAACTAGGAAAGCCAATGCCGCTGTCCGATGGGATTGGACGGAAGGCTTGGAGTCCTCCTTGGACAAGATGTACGCCCATGCAGTGATAGTAAGCAGAGTCACGAGCGACAGGAATGATGGGATGTCTTGAGCGATTATTGGGACCATAGACAGATTCACAGTCAAGCCGGCAAAAATCACGACTGACAGTATCGTGACCAAGGTTCCGGCCCTCTTCGGGGTATCGAAAAGTGCGTTCAGCTCGCTGCGATCGCCGAATGAGTTTACGATCTCCGAGACGTTGTCCTGTAGGAGTATGATGCCCGTGATCACCCCCCCTCCAAGGAAAAGGAAGGGGACTTGTGTGCTGGCAGATAGGTCCAGAACGGATGTAGCGAGGACATAGCACAGCACGAAGCAAGTGATTGCGAACAAGGAAGCGTATGAGTCTGAAGGTTGGATTCTCGTCCCTTCATTACCAGAATCAGACGATTCTGGGCCGAAGAGACGGTTTGCGAGTTCGGTAGAAATGGCGGAAACCACAGACCTTGAGGCATAGGATATCGACCTCAAAAGGCCTCGGTCGTTCTGGACGAGCAAGAAGCAGACCAGTATGAACCCGCCGAATAGGGTAACCATCTTGCTCATTGGGTAGAATGCTAAGTTCTGCTGGGCGCCGATGACGCACCCCACCCCTGTGGTGNAGGGGATGTCAGTGGCCATCTTTGCNATGTANTCGGATGACATGCCNATGAACTTTGTCGAGTACTTCCAGTAGAANGTNGGAAGGACAAAGTAAACCCCAATCTCGAGCGAATTTCTGATTCCAAAGTGGTTTTCATAGACCTCGAAACGGTCTAATTGCGACATCAAAGATCCGAAGAAGATTGATGCCAAGATGACGTACAGGATTGGGACATTGGGGATGACCCCGACGTAGGGGCTAGCGAGTATGACTAAGAGAAGCCCTATTGAAAATGCCAGGTAGTTGTTGCTCAATGCAGAAGTGAATGAAGAGGCCTTTTCCAGAAATGACGAGGGCTGCTCGTCGTTCTCCATTGTCTCCACAAACCCTTACATTCAGTAAACTAAATTGAGTCCCCCAGGGGAGTTTCCCCCCCTGAGGGATTTCGTATTTCCGGCTTTGCTGTCAGTTTAACCGATCAGCGCATCGGTGGNGCGTACTGGATGCCACCCTCGGAAACGAGGGCGTTCAGTGTTCCAGCTCGCGAGATCAGGCAGTCGACCATGGCGTCCGATCCGCTGACACCGTCGTAGGTGCCGTCGCAGAACGCGTCGTCGTATGCCTCACCGTAGTTTCCGGCTGCAGACAGCACGGCCTGCATCCAGGTCCCGGCCAGCGGGTTGGTTGCGGTGCCCAGACCGAGGTTCTCGGTCAGCAGGCGGCACATTCCTGGGTCAGCGGCGGAGCCGGCGTCGTTCACGGCGCAAGCCTCAGTGGCCTTCGCAGCGTAGTTGCCGGATGTCACGCCCATCTCCTCGGCGGTGACCATTCCGTACCAGACCCAAGCCACGACGTCCTTGAAGTCGGAGTCCATGTCGCGGGTTGCCGCGCCTAGGGGCTCCTTGGACATCAGCTCGGAAGCGATCCAGATTGGGACAGCGCTTCCATCATCGGCCGTAACAGATCCATCGGTGTCCAGCTGCCACTTCTTGGCAACCATCGCGGACATGTCACCGGTGAAGGCGTCGCATGACCCGTCGATGAACTTCGCAGTAGCCTCAGCGGCGTCGGCCACTGGGACGGAGGTGAAGCTGATCTCCCTGGAGGAGAACCAGTCCTGCATGTTGCCCTCTGTGGTGGTACCGATACCGACGCAGATGTTGGCCCCATTCAGCCCGGTGGCGGAGTTGCCTGCATCAGCAGCGGCGTACCTGTCACCGCGGACTAGGATTCCCTGTCCGTCGAAGAAGTTCATGCCAGCGAAGTCGGCGTTCAGGTCAGCGTCACGGCTGGTAGTCCAGGTCGTGGTCCTGATCAGAACATCGATGGTTCCAGCAGCCAGCTTCTCGAACCTGTCCGATCCGGACGCGGGGATGTACTCGACATCCGTGTCTGGATCTAGTCCAAGGGCGGCGGCTACAGCGCGGCAGTATGAGATGTCAAGTCCAGAGCGTACGCCCGTGGCTGCATCCAAGTATCCCATTCCGTACTGGGACTCCTTGACTCCGCACTTCATGGACCCTCTTTCCATGATCGTGTCCAAGGTGCTAGTCGAGCTACCCATCGAGGCCCCGTCGCTGTAGCCCTGGTCGTAAGAGATTCCCATCTGAACCTGAAGCTCCTGCTCTGTGTAGCTGGCATCGAGTTGGTCTTGGAGTGAGTCTGCGAGCGCCTGGAGATTGGAAAGGCTCGTCTGGAGCTCGGCAATCTGGGCAATCTGGGCTGCGTTCTGCTCCTCCAGCTCTGTGATGTTCCCAGCCGCAGCGATCTGGGCCTCCAGTGCTGCCACTTGACCCTCCAGTGCGGCAATCTGGCCCTGGAGTGCAGTAATCTGAGTCTCAAGAGCAGCTATGGTGGTGTCCTTTGCGGCGGACGAGGTTTCCAATCCGAGAATCGTAGCCTGGTCATCGGCAGCTTGTCCCTCCAACTCATCCACCCTATCGATGTAGGGTTGGGCGTCCTCTCCAGCACAGCCAGCTAGAGGGGCGGCAATCATCATTAGCATTACGAACGCAGCAGAAGCTCTATTCATGATGCCTCATGATATCGTAGTTCTAATTAGTTATCCCCGGAAAACGATACACTGATTGGCGGACCCACCGCGATTCGAACACGGGTTACAAGCTCCGCAAGCTCATGTGATATCCAGGCTACACTATGGGTCCAGAGTTATCTCGACGGTTTGCTCATGCTTAATTTCGACGGTGGGGGAAATCAGATTGAAAGTGGGAGGAGAGTCTTCCACCTGGGCTCTGCAAGCTTCTTTGAGTTTGGTCCCGTCATGGGCTTGGGGTTCTTGTGGGTTAGGACCCCATGCATTCCCTCCACGCTCAGCTTTACTCGCAACTCGAGCATCCTGTCCCTCTCTGCTGTAGTAATCTGCTCTGGGTCGAGTTCGAATGTGGTGGAGTCCTCCGAGCCATCGTTCAATAGAGTCAAGGTAGAACCATCTAGGCTCGCCCTAGGAGTGAAGTCGAAATCCTGTGGATCGGCCATTCGGACATTCACATCGACTACAAGACGCTCACGAATCGAGGCTTTAGTAATCTCCATTGACTTAACCACGGCATGCCCAGTGTCAATTGGTTGAAAGGTCTTCGCACCTACGGATTGGGATTATACGCTGATCTCGCTAATCCTCAGAATCATTACCAGAACCCGTACATTCAGCTCCCAGTCGTTTCCTTGATCGGGGTCAATTCCATCTATTGGGGTATCAGGATCGCATTCAAGCGCCGTTATCGTCCAGTACCAGTCCCCTTGGCCGAACCTCCCGTCGGGATCTGAAAGAAGTGCTGATTCGAGCTCCTCCTTTGAATCTGCATAAACGGTGTAGCCTGATTCGGGATAGGGGTTCATACCGGTCAATTCCATTGTTGCAGAAGAGTTCTCGGTGATGTTATCCTGCGTGGTTATCACGCTGTAAGACCAACCCGATGAGGCTAGGTCTGCCTCAAGAGTGAAGTTATCCTCTGGCCAAGTTATTGGCAAGATGTCTCTTGCAAGGGAAAGGGTGGCTGTGAATTCGATAACCCTAGCACCCTCCCCAGGTTGGAACTGTATCTCGTGCGATGCTCCTTGTTCGAGGTAACCAGACCAGTCGTAATCGAGGTATGCCTCCTCCCATACTATCATGAAAGAGCGGGAGATAACTCGTAGACTCCAAAGCGTAGTGTTTGATCCACCGCTGTCGTCTATTACCGTGATTGCCCCAGTGATGTTTCCCGCTTCGGAAACGGAGAGTCTCGCCACAGCTCCGCTAGCGTCGACGTCATTCTGAGGGTCACTGTCGCCATCAGAGTCGGTTTGGGAGTCGAAGTCCCAAGTTACCTCTACCCCCCCTCCTTCAGGATCGAAGGAGGAGCTGGCATCTAGCCTAGCTTCTTGACCGGTTTTTACAAAATCAGGGATGTTAAGGATTATCTCGGGGAGAGCATTGACGAAAATCATGAGGCTGGCCGAGTCGTATGCGCCCTCGTCGTTGTAGACCTCAACTACTACGTCAAAATTGCCGGGTTCTTCGAAAACGTGACTGATCACCCCTTGCTTGGTGGTCTTCGTCTCTCCGTCCCCGAATTTCCACCTATACTCGTCAATGATCGTCGGATCGGGAGTGGTGGAAGCTCGCGCATCGAAGTTCACTGCTTGTCCTGCATTCACTGTGTCTCTGTCGGAGCTGAGGCTGGCATTTGGGCTTCCCGGACCAATCCCCCCGCATCCTGCAAGCAACTGGGAAGAAAATAGCAACATCAACAGGACCGATGCGCTCCTCTGGGCGGTTGCCATGAGGTGAGAAAGTAACGGCCCCTCATAGGGGTGTTGGATGTGCCTGCGGAAGATTCGAGTTTAGGAGGGTTCATGGACGATGTCGGAAGGAACGGTTCGTGATACGGAATGCTTGATGGCCAGAGGGTTCTAGGATTTGATTTGGAGACAACTGGCTTCGACCCCAGATCGGATAGGATTGTCCAGTACGCTTTTGTGGGTAGTGACTTCGATGGATNGCATGTTGGCCTTCAGTCGGTAGTCGACCCTGGNGTTAGGATCCCCCCTGANGCAACTTCTGTTCACGGAATTTCGGATGCAGATGTTTCCGGAAAGGGTGGATTCTCCGATCACTTGGNTGTTTTTTCAGATTTGATTGGTGGTTCTGTGATTGTGGGNCACAACGTTCTTGNATTCGACTGGAGGTTTGTCGAGATGGAATATGCAAGGGTCGGTCGCGAAGTTCCTGAACCACTTGGAATCCTCGACACCCTAGTTCTATCCAGAAGAGTCGGGCTACCCAGGCCACACAAACTTGGATCGCTTTGCGAAAGGTTCGGGATCGCTCTGGAGAGGGCCCACACTGCCGACGCTGATGCAGGAGCGGCGCTTCTGCTACTCTGGAAGATTATGCAGGGCCTTGCAAAGAAGTCCGATAGGTCGTTGGAAGGATTACTGAATCTGATGGGTAACAGAACTTAGCAATGGAGACCAAGGTAGGATTTCTGACCAATCCCCCAAGTGCATCACCTTCCCATCCACTCTTGCACTGCCTAGGAAAAGGTGTCCTTCGAAGCCCGAGGACTTCATTTTCCTCATCTTTTCAAGAGCCCGATCCTTCAGAATAGCGCCAAAGCGATGGTCTGATTTGGTCAAATCTCCGGAATTGCCTATTGGCGGGGCCCTCTCGAACAAGGCTGCTCCTGACTCCTCGTCGAACCTAATTAGGAGGGTTACTTCGTCCCTGAACATACCCCCTGGTGTTAGATTTCCGTCCATTCTTGCGTTCCACCAGCTGGGGCACCATGCCTTCCACTCGCAGAATGAGCATGAGGTTTCACTTGGAGTCGGCTCTAGAGGCTCTTTCGTGGGCATCATGCCCTCCCAAGCTTCTAGTGCCTCTTCCAGAATGGGAGGTCCTTTCGCTTGGTGTACAGACTGGTTTGCAGAATACCAACCTTCTGCATGAACAGTTGGATGATTGGGGCGATTCTGCTTCAGAATATCCCTGTAGAGTAGCAATTGTCTTCTGACATTCTCATTAAGCTCACCTCTGGGTGGCTTGCCAGTCTTCAAATCGGCTACTATCCACGATTCCGAACCCCCCTCCGAATTTGATATTAGGAGATCTAGCCTTCCCATTAGCCTCCCACACTCTGACACAAGGGTGCTTTCGGTTTCAATCACGATTTCCAGGACCTTCTTCCAGTGGCCAATGGACACCCTGGAAAGATCGGTTTCGGCGAGTTGGGCTTTTCTGAGCAGAACCCTCAGAGATCCAAAGAGTCCATCTAATGCCTTTGGAAACAGTTCCGATTTCCATCTTGGTCGCCTCTGAGTATTCAAGAAAAGTTCCTTCTCGATTTCCCAGTTCTTTTCCAGTGCTTCCCTGGCTGAACTAGGTAGCCAGTTTTCTTCTTCAGCACCCATTCCGGACAAGTCCACGTTACAGAGATCCTCCAAAGAGTTGTGGATTGCAGTCCCCATCGAAGCTGGCATGCTGGCCTTTCGAGGTAGTCCTTGACGAGAAAGCCAGTACTTCCGGGGGCACTCTTCAAATCGATTCCAAGAGGATGGAGAGAGTTGGTGTAGGTTGTTTCTATCCTCGATCTCCATCTCTAGACCCTCGCCATTTCGAGGCGGGTGAGTGGCAACGGTTAACACCATTGAGTGGTATCTCGGGATATGGCGGAGGTGCCCTTGGTAGAGGTCGATGAGGGTGTGAACTCTTCGGGAGCTCTTTTGGTAAGTTGCTTTCCCTCTGTTGGGTTCGTTGGCAGCATCGTTGCTCACTTCTTGGTTGAGAAGCTCGAATTGGAATTGGTAGGTGGAATTAGGCATCCCAAACTACCCCCGGTGTGTCTTATTCAGGATGGAAAGCCGCTGCCACCTGTCAGGTTCTACGCTGGAGAGCCAATTTGCAACATGGAGAAGTGTGACAAAGTTGTACTAATCGCCTCCGAGATTCAGGTTCCTCCTGATCTAAGCCTACCACTTTCATCTGGATTGATTGACTGGATTGTCCAGTCAGGGGTTGGGTCCACGATCGTGGTAGATTCATTTGCTCATGGCATAGATAGCAGTCACAGCATCTTCGATGACGACGAGGCAATGGATTCGATGTTTGGGATTGGGTCCACTGATTCCAGTCATGAAGTTCTGAAGGGCATAGGCATCCCATTGCTGAAGCAAGGAGTTGTGGGGGGCATTACAGGGGTGATGATGGGAGAGTGCAGGAGAAGGGGGATAGATGCATTGGCGATACTAGCTGAGTCGGATGGCGAGGTGGGGCAGGGAGTGATACCAGACGCCCGGGCTGCAGCCAGAATTATCGGTTGCTTGGACGGATTGCTTCCTGCGGTTCACTTGGATCCAGAGCCGCTGATGGAGGAAGCCCAGAGGATAGAAAGTCAGATTCGTGAAATGATGTCCCTTCATGTCAACCCCCCACAGGACAGTGGTGGGGCGCCCACAGGCATGTACGGCTAACTAGAATTCACCGAGGGTGGACTGCCTCTGCTGGGGCAATTCCTCCAGGATGGCGCCTCCTAGGAGTTCATCCAGATCGGACTCGCTGAGTACTCTGATTCCTAGCTTGTTGGCCTTCTCCAGCTTCGATCCAGCCGATTCTCCAGCGACTAGATAATCGAGACTCCCGGAGACTGATGAGACGACTTTGCCTCCTTCTGATTTTATTGTCAGAGAAATCTCCTTCCTAGGTCGACTAAGCGTGCCTGTGATGCAAAAGGAGTAGCCGGAAAGAGATCCTTCAGAGGGTTTTTCTGTCACCTTTACGATCTCTATTTGGGAGTAAAGGTCCAATATTGCCTCCTTCCTATCTGAAATTCCGTCCAGAAGAAGCGCTGCTACGGTTTCTCCAACCCTTTCTATGGTCACCAGTCTTCGAATCGCCTCTTCCCTGTCATCGGTCATTTCGATTAGCTCCTCCAGAGAGTTTAGATCTGAGCAAACAAGGCTGGCTATCTCTGGTCCGATTCTAGGTAGTCCTAGTGCTGAAATGAAAGTGCTTAGATCCATTGACCGAGTTGAGTTGAGTTCATCCAGAACATTGCTCGCTGACTTCTCCCCCATTCGCTCAAGGGAGATAAGTTCCTCTTCCCTTTCCTCTAGCCTATAGAGGTCGGCCAGACTTGACACTAGGCCTGAAGAGCAAAGTTGCTGAGCTAGCTTCTCACCGATTCCGTCCATTCCCAGTTTTCGACACCAGTACAGTATGGTCCTCTCAAGCCTAGTCGGGCAGTCGATGTTAGGGCATCTGATGAATGCCCCATCCTCGATAAGGAAAGTCGAGCATGTGGGGCACGTCTCGGGGATTTCTATAGCGGACCTTGGGGGCAATGGTTCTGAGAAAATTGAGCCGTCGGCGTGACTCCTTCCCTTCAAATCGGATTCCTGGGAAGGCCCGATTACTTCCGTGATCTTCGGAATCACATCACCCCTCCTGACCACGCGAACCTTGTCTCCCACCATGATTCCTAGTCGGTCCACTTCGCCCTTGTTGTGGAGGGTTGTGTTTTCGACGGTGACTCCAGAGACCATGACGGGAGCGACTCTTGATACCGGAGTCACGTTCCCGGTTCTACCGGTTTGCCAATTCACTTCCATTAGCACGGATACTGCTTCCTCTGGGGGGAATTTCCATGCTAGCGCCCATCTCGGGTGGTGTGCTGTTTCACCTAATAGCCCCCTTTTGTCGAGACGATCCAGTTTGATTACGATACCGTCTATCTCCCAGTCCGCATTATCTCTAGAATCGAACCATTCCCTTGTAACAGATAGGATTGCCTCGGAGGTTGATTTGTCGTCCACACCGGATACGACTGAGTTACCCGCAGCCTCAATTCCCATTTCGCTGACCCATCCGATTACTTCTGAGTCGAGTTTGAACTCCGGTGGTGGCGGGCTCTCTGGATGACGGTCTTCTCCTGAAGGGAATTCCACTCCGTAAGCAAGGAAAATAAGGTCTTCTGGACTGCCCTTTCCTGCATCCAAGTACTTCTGTCGGAGGGCACCTGCGGCTAGATTCCTCGGATTTGGGGCTACTCTGGAGTACTTCTCACGAAAGACTCTCAGTGGCATTACGACTTCGCCTCTGACATGGCAGTCCCCTCGCCAGTTTAGCGCCTCTGGGACGTTTCTCATTCTCCTGGCATTTGCGGTGACGTCCTCGCCTCTGTTGCCGTTCCCCCTTGTAGCGGCCCTAACTAGCCTCCCCCTCCGGTACTCCAAAGAAAGGGCTGAACCATCCAATTTCGGCTGGCAAACGAACCTGCGTCCACTGGCTGTGGTCTCCGAGACGAAGTGTGCCACCTCTTCCGGGGTCGTAGCCTTGTCTAGGCTCATCATCCTGAATAGGTGATTTACCTTGATGGACCCAGCTGGAGGATCTGAGCCGACCCTGCTGAGTTGTGGGTGGTGGGGAGATAACGTCTGGAGCTCGTCGCGAATTCCGTCAAATTCTGCATCTGAAATCTCTGGCTCGGCCTTGTTGTAATATAGATCAGAGTGGAGGGCAAGTTGACTGGCTAGCCACTCTATTCGACTTCCGGAGCCTTGCGTTCCCTGATCGTCCCCTGCCATGGTCATGCAAAGAGGGCGGGTCCTTCAAACTGACCTCTTAACTGTTGAGCCACCAATGGTGGGCCTGCCAGGATTTGAACCTGGGTCGCGCGACCCCCAGCCGCGAAGTATAGGCCAAACTAACCTACAGGCCCCTTGGGCTCTCGAAGCGAGAGGGGAATCGGTCAAAGCCCTGTCGGAGGGCTACTGCTCTCTGGCGATGCTGAACGGAGCGATGTCGTCAATGAGGTCGACTTGGCCCACGAACATTCTCCTGCAACAGTACCTCTTGATGCCTAGGCCATCGAGGGTGCTCTGAGGGTCCTCGCCGCTGTCGACTGCCTGCTTGTACTGCTCGTAGACGTGTGCGATCACCTTACCGCAACTCCAACACCTTACTGGAATCAACATGTTTCATCACCTGTACGACTTCTGCCACTTCTTTCGAGCACCGCGCCCCATTTGATGCTTCGGTTCCTTGCGGCGTGGGTCATTGACGAGCAGACTGCGGTCGAACCTGAGGTACTCGTCGCGCAGTTCCTCGTCATCGCCCTCGGCGCCGCCATTCCACTTGACCAACCCTCGGGCGATGGCAGTGCGAATCGCATCGACCTGTCCCATCTGACCGCCGCCTCGGACGTCGACTGCAACGTCCACGTCCGCTAGACGGTTCATGGCCTCGGCAATCTGGACCGGTTCCAGAGCCTTCCTGCGTGCGAGCTCGGGCTCTATGATGTGGATTGGCTTGCTGTTGATTCGGACGCGTCCCTTGCCCTTGCGCACTGTGGCTCGGGCGATGGCCGTCTTGCGCTTGCCGCTCATGTTGACCGAGTTCTTCTTGGATTTCTTAGCCATGTCACTCACCCTCCCATCGAGAGGCATCGACGCCCAGTGACGAGCTGATTTCGCCGAGTCGGACGAACTTGAGCGGTAGGGGCCTCTCTATTGCGCCGGTATCGCCCCAGTCGTGTCCATCAGGAAGTTCCTCGCCCGCTAGGTTGGCCGGCTTGCCTATCATGACCCTGAGGTCACGCAGAGCGCCGCGGCCGCTGCTGTTCTTCTGGTACGGCAGCATGCCGCGGACAGTCCTCTTGAGAATCTGGTCGGGCATCCTCGGATAGAACGGGCCCTTCCTAGGGTGATTGAGTTTGTACTTACTGTCGTAGTCGGCCAGAACCTTTGTCCTCGGCCCTGAGACAACTGCGTGCTCGGCGTTGTAGATTATGACTCGTTGCTCGTTGCCGGCCTTTCGAGCCACCATTAGCTGCTTTGCCACTTGGCTGGCTAGGCGGCCCAGTATCTTGTCAGTGGCGTCGTAGACGAGTGTTGCTGCCTCAGCCAAGAATCCTCACCCCCTTGCCATTGGGATTCTCGTCCATCAATTCGCGGATCGTCATG
>PBFP01000008.1 GCA_002718695.1 Methanobacteriota archaeon | reverse complement strand
TTTTCCATGTTTGAAGTAATAGATGTGCGTTTCGAAGATTTGATTGAGATTCCTGAACGCACTGTCACCGAAATTTCTGAGTTCTTGGGCTTCGAATACGATGAAGCAATGATTCTGACTGCCAAACAACTGATTCGACCGGAATTGGATAGGTCAGAAATAGGATTTGTTCGCAATTCCTATTGAGAATTAAAAATGCGATTGGTAGACTTGGTAGGATTGGGTAATATTGGCTGGAAATAGGAGAATTCTATGGATAACTCCGATCAGATTCGGGGAAACAATTCACCAAGTCGGTGAGATTGGGACAGCAGGCGCGTTGAGGAATAGGGGGTGGGAAATAGACTTCCTTCACGCAGACTCAAATAGTGATGGAAAGTTATTGCCCAGTCTTGGATTTGGCTCATTCGAGGCTAAGAAATCAAGATTTCCACTAATTGGGGATCTGAGCTTCACATTTTCCACAATCAGAAGACTCAACAGGATATTGGATAATGCGTCGTACGACGTTATTATGGCTGAATGGGCTTGCTCGATGGGGGTAGCACACGTTTTGAAGAGGAGGAGGAGATTTGGGAAATCCGCCCCCCCTTGGCTTTTCGAAGATAGGTCCCCCCCAGCTCATCGGACTATGATGGGAAAACTTCACTGGTTGCATTATGACATTGCATGGAGGAAGGCGGCAAAAAATGCCGATTTGGTTCAAGTTTTGGTACCCGGCTTAGAGCGATTCCTCAGGGAGCGTTTCAAAGACCTCCCAGAAATGATTCATTGCCCGTCAGGTGTGGATCTGGACAGGTTCCAACCAAAGGAGTCAGATTTAGGCGGACAAGTGAGGATCGTCTACCATGGAACTCTTGAGGAAGGGAGAGGGCTCCGGAGAATCGTTGACCTCGGCATTAGGATGGAGGGGGAAGGAATGGATTTCAGAATTCTCGTTTTTGGTGTTGGAAAGATGGCACCATACTTCGAGGAGATGGCATCTCGGACGTCATGGCTGGAATTTGCAGGAGAAGTCTCTTACGAAGAAGTTCCAGAACTTCTTTCAAATAACGACTTCGGAATTCTTCCGTTGCCAAATAGGCTAGTTTGGAATGTGGGTAGTCCACTCAAGGTTATGGAGTTCGCCTCCTCGGGTCTATGCACCCTAACAACAGACGTGGATGGTACAATTCCATTCTCTNGTCAGGATTGGATTGACATCGCACCAAGCAATGACCCCGTGGACTCATGGCTGGAATACCTGAAAAAATCTCTTGATAATCGCAACGCCTTCCCTAGCCGTCGCACATCAGCTCGGAGATTCGCCGAGCAGAACATGACATGGGACGCCGCAGTGGCGGATCTCGACGTAGAGTTGACTAGAATATGCGACTCACGCTCNCCTTAGAGAGTTGAAATACGAATAATGTGTATTCAGTGCCGGGAAAACCGATTTAAGCCCGCATCCCCGGCTTCACCCATGAATTTCGCTAAGGCACTTTCAATTTCTCTGGTTGCCATATTGATNCTCCCGGGTTGCATCCAGCCCGAGAGTACCGAGGAAGAAGTCGAACCNATGGATGAGAATCAGNATCAGAACCAAGACCTACAGGACAACTCTGATGGGCCCTCCTCAGAGCCAGTGACTGACCCTCAGGACTCAGAGGAAATGGGGTGCACCAGGCCCGATGCAATAAACTTCGACAGGGAAGCGGAGCTGTTGGACGACTCATGCGTTTTCAGGCTGACNAGGGGNCAAGCAATGGTCGCTTCTGGAGGCGTTTTGGCATCGATGGCATCATTCTCCGTCGGCAACGGGATTTTGTCCCCNTTCGACATTTTCGGAGAAAACTCAACCATACACGCCAGTCAGATGGAGGGCGGTGGCTCGTTCCTCAAGATTTTCACCCAGTTCGGGAGCATCCGTCTTTTCGACATGGAGGATTACCACGTACTCTGCCTCCAAGCAGCAGACCAGACAACTCCCGGCCAAGATACTGAAGAGTGCTGGTCTGGAAACCCCCTCTCCGNAGGGGCAAATCCTCTCGTTTCAGCTCTGGAAGTTCATCTGATCACCATGGATTCTTCATGGGACCCAGCCAGATCGCACATCTCTGAATTATTGGCCTTGTTCAATGCAATTTCAGACTCGTCACCATTGGTCTGGGAAGAGCCATTGGGCGCCACTCTGGATAACCAAATNTTCCAGACTTCGACTGATTCGCAACCCCCTCTGAATATCGAATTGTCCGTCAACCCCTCTTCTTCCAGAATGAATCACCTAATNGTCGAATTCGAAAACCACTCCTATTCCGTTTTTCCCGGCGCGGACTACGGCGAGGGGCCGCTGCCGGATAGCAGAAGGATGCCCATGTTCGTACAATGGGATAGTCGAATCGGCAACACCTCGCCTATTGTCGAATGCAGACAGGCTTCCTTCCCCGACGATTTCCATTTCACCGAATTAGCAAGGGGTCCCGTTTTCATTGATTACGGAGATCCGATTCCAACTAGTTCCGAAGTCAACGAAACCGAGTGTGATCTCGCCCAAGCCGAAATGCTGGTTGATTTGCCACTATCTCATTTCGGAGACAGCATAAGCATCTGGTTCGATTATTTCAATCCCGAAAATGTCTCCTCTATTCGTATGATGCATGAGGATGAAGGGGGGAGTGGATACGGGACAGTTTTCCAGGGAATCACGTATTACACCAGAGAAGACTGCCATGACATGGGAGGGTCAGCAGACAATGACTACTCGCAAGCCGTCACTTGGGATTCAANCTACTCGATTTGCATGTTCGACCAGGGCGAATGGGAGATCAGCAGTTACGAACTCTGCATCAATCAAAATTGGGGCCCCATGGACTGCATCTCGCTACACGACTCTGTTTTCTCCCAGACCAACAATGTGGGGGCGATTTTCAGCCTATCCAGCGATTCAAACACAGTATTCCTTTGCCCAGATGGGACAGAGGTTATGGGGTCCGACCTTGGCGACTTGTTAGCCGACTGCCCTCCAGTTTCCGAAGGAGGCCTCCCTGCAGACGAACCTTTCTCCTTCATTTGCAGCAACGGGACCCTGGTGCTGCAAGGTTGGGTCAATGATGGTTGGCCCGACTGCCCCTATGGAAGTGACGAGGGAGTCGTTGGCCATCCAGACAGATCGCCCACCCCNCCCATCTTCCTCTGGGATTGCTGGTATCCAGCGACTCCTGGCCAGTTGAAGTCATCTTCGAAGCCTACTGGGGCGGAGTACGCCTCGGCCNTGAACTCCTCCNCCGAACCAGAGTGGTGCGGAACCCAAGGAGACCCAGAAGCGATGGAGGAATACTACCTCCAGTCCAACGATAGCTCAGAGGCTGCATTGGCAGGACTCTACTGGGTGCACTACTCCTTCGATGGCTTCTCCTACTCAATGGCGACAGATCTCCTCGATAACGGAACATTCCTGCAAGGCNTCGACTTCGTCACGGAAGATGATTGCGAGGAATGGGGTGGTGATTGGAGCTCCGAGCTAGAAGTTTGTTGGTTCGATGGAGGGCTATGGAAGGCGGATGACGAGTTCTTTGAATTAGGGGGATATGGCGCCAATAGGTACTCCCTGCAGGAAGACCTCCTGTGGACAGGGGTTCTTGTTCACGAGGATGAATTCTCCGGAGGGCCCCCTCCGCCGCCCATCTGGGCATGCCTGAATTCCTACTCCAATTTGTACGAGGTTTACATGGAGAGTTCAAACTCCCCTCCATCCGACGAAGAGCTAGAGGAAGCNCAAAACCAGACGCCGCCCACATGGTGCGAGTCGNCCGTCGACAACTCCGAAATCGCCGACTTCTCCTCTGACTCCGCATCGGAATCAGAATTNAGCGGTGATTATTGGTTCTTAGAACCAGATGAGGGCAGGGCTTGGGGCCTTTCCTTGGGGTCCGATGGACAGGTGAGGGAGAAGATTGCCGAGTCGAGCGTCGACGAATGCTCCGAGTACGGTGGCACGTATGATCCAATCAATCAGGTTTGCACCCTCCAAATGGGCATGACCTGGTCTGCGAGCGACACTCTGATTGAGGCGGAGTACGATGATGGTGAGTTCAGCTTCGTGATTCACATCAGATACGAGTTGGTGGAGGATTCTGGAGAGGTATACCTATGGAACGCATTCCCCGAGATGCCTATGGAAGCGGAANCCCCGCCTATGGAGAACACCTTCGAGCAGGGATATGATGAGGTCCCCTACCACTCCTACGAGTTCACAGCCGCCGAGGACGGGCTCCATATCATCCAATCCCATCAAGACAATGATGGATANCTGTACCTTTACCNGGCACCATTCGAACCAGANAGTCCCTTGGAAGGTGTCATTTCGTCCCAGGATGACTGGGGAGANGGTTCCGAGATCCACTGGAATCTGACAAAAGGATTTGATTACGTCATAGTCACGACGCTTTTTGACGACTACGAACCGGAAATGGGATTCGAGAACGTCATCTGGGAACCTTCTGGCAACTCGACCTCGTGGGAAAACTCATTGGGACCAACATCCCCTGAATTCATTCGTCCGGAAGGGTGGTGGGAAGAGCATCCAACAACGGGACCGCAGTTCTACTGCCTCGATTCCGCCTATTCGATACCCATGATCCGGTTCGGAGATGGTTATGCCGACTGTTTGGATGGTAGCGACGAGGAAAACATGGGTCTCGATGTAGACAGTGGAATGGTCTCATTCTCCGACGAAGGTCTGCTGGATGACTTGGAGATCCGAATATCCGACCACGACATTGGGTTACACACCACCCTTCATTTCGAAGATGCGGAGTCCATCTCGGACCCAAACTCCGGTTCACTAACTTTCACGTGGCCCAATTACAACCAAGAGTGCACCTGCTCATTCACATTCGGAGATGCCGATTCCGATGGGAGGATCTCCGAGGGAGACTGGTGGACCCTGTGGTCGTGGAGGGGTTTCACAGGGGGGGAATCGATTGCATTCTACGATAGAATTGCCGAGGAATACATCAACGACGGCAACAACTACTCGGACGAATGGGTCCCCTCTGACGGGTCAGAGAACAGCCCCTCAGACGATGAAGACTTCGACGAAACTGACGAAACTGACGATTCAGAAGACGGGGAACCATCAGGAGGATCCGGCGTCACAGACGCCGATACTAGCGATGATGGGGCCAATGGAACCAGTGGGGCTTCCCGAAAGAATACTTGGAGCAATTCGAATTTAACCACCCGATGGACAATCCCCAAGTCAATCTCAAACCTACATCAGGGCATTATTCCAACAACCTTCTCACTATGAATTGACTAACTCGGATTCCACTTTACTCCAAGTTGGAAAAAATTACAATCCACCACAATCGCCGAGGCCCCCGACTCCCAACACTCATTTGCTACCCCCTCTCCTAAGGGTCATGAGTAACAGGAAGACGGCGGACAGGTTGATCGAGGCCATCGAAGCATCGGGTAGGCACTACAGAGATAGCCTGCCGATGATTGCTAGCGAGAACATCCTCAGCCCATTGGTCAGGAGGGCATGCGACTCCGATCTCCATGGGCGATATGCAGAGGGGCTCCCGAGGAGGAGATATTACCAGGGGTGCGATGACTTCGATACGATTGAAGAGATTGGGATCGAGAGCGCCAAGAGGGTCTTCAATTGTAGATTCGCAAATATCCAGTCAACTTCTGGGACCAACTCCAACATAGGGGCGCTAAAGTCACTAGCAAAACCTGGGGACAAGATTACTGCAGTTTCAACTGCAGACGGGGGGCACATCTCCCATGCAAGGATGGGTGCTGTCGGCCTAAGGGGTTTGGATCTAGTGACTTATCCCTGGGACGAAGAAAGAATGGAGCCGGATATTGATGCTGCAGCCGATCTAATTAGGAATGAGGAACCTTCAGTAGCCCTTTTCGGCCAGTCAGTATTCCTTTTCCCTACTCCATTGGAGGAGTTATCGCAAGCAGCCCATGAGGTAGGCGCCAAGGTGATGTACGATGCGGCGCATGTTCTTGGATTGGTTGCAGGAGGGAAGTTCCAAGATCCTCTAAGAGAGGGCGCGGATGTGATGACGGGGAGCAGCCACAAGACTTTCCCAGGGCCACAAGGCGGATTCGTCCTTTCAGACTCTGATGACGAAAAGCTTCACAGGAGGCTAAATAGCGGTATTTTCCCAGGAGTCTGCTCATCTTACCATCTCCATCACGTTGCAGGTAAGACCGTAGCCCTATCCGAGTTCGAGGAGTTCGGCTCTTCATATGCCCATGACACGGTGGAAAACGCCAGATCTCTGGGGGAGGCCCTATCCTCGGAGGGGTTCGATGTTTTAGCCGAGGAGAGGGGCTTCACTGCCAGCCATCAGGTCGTAACTAGACACGGAGGGATCGACTCAGGGGCCGGGAGGGATGCCGCTGCAACACTGGAGGAAGCAGGGATAATTACCAACATGAACATGCTTCCGGGGGATACGAAGGCCCTCTCACCCAGCGGACTACGACTTGGAACGCCTGAGTTGACAAGGGTCGGGATGGGCACCGATGAAATGCAAGATGTGGCTAGACTCTTCGCTAGGGTCCTACTGGAAGGCGAAGAGCCCTCATCGGTGAAGAATTCCGTAAGGGAATTCAAGAGCCAATTCCAGACAGTCCAGTACTGCTTCGAACCTGGGCCTGCATACCCGGGACTTTGACCTCTTGCGCAACTTATTCAATCAACAACTTCAGGTGGGCGTCATGGGGAAGGCGCCTCACCTAGCAGTCTTGCTATCTCTGATAATGGCAATCCCCGGTTGTACCTCATTCTCGGACCCCTCGCCTACGGAACCCACAATCTCCTCTTGCGAGGAGATGCCCACTGCCCCGGGGTGCTTCGAGGAGGTTGTGACAGTGGACGACTGCAAACCAGATCAGGTTTTCAATGGAAATTTCTGCAGGTCGATGCTCAGGCCCGAACTTCTTAGCTTCGGGGAGTCTGAGATCACTCTGGTCGTCGGCTCCGAAATGCAGGCCCTTACCCCTAGCTTCCTTGGCGATGCACCTAGTACATGGTCTGTGAATCCACAACTTCCAGATGGGATATCCCTAGATCCAGAATCAGGGGTTATCTCCGGAAAGCCGACCGCCAAATCGCCCTCCAAGACTTACACGATTATCGCCTCCAATTTCGCCGGAGTTGCTTCAGAAAGCATCGATTTTCAGATTCTCCCAATAGCCGTGCAATCAATTTGGTATTCCTCTGGAGTATTGCATTGTACTCTGGGAGAGTTTTGCAATCAAACACCGCCATTTGTAGAAGGGGGGTTCCCGAATACATGGTTCTCAGAACCGCCTCTTCCTCTGGGCCTTTCATTCTCCGAGAACGGCTCAATCTTCGGAACCCCAGTTTCAATTGGCGATAGCAACCACACAATTACAGCAAAAAACGAGGGGGGCAGCGCCACCGTTGCCATTCGAGTGATGACCATCCGCCCCCCTCCCGAAGCACTATACTTCGATTCGTCAGAATTCACCTTGTCAATCGGAGAGCAAACGTCAATCATGCCCTTCGTTTCTGGGGGTCAAGTGGAAATCTGGACAGTCTCCCCCGAACTTCCCTCTGGATTGGAAATGGGCCCTATGGGGGCCATCTCTGGCTCTCCAACCGAGGTCCATGGCCCCACTGCATACACAATTACCGCAACTAACTCCGGCGGCTCAATTCAAGCTACTTTGATAATCGAGGTGATCGACCTTTCAGTTTTCAATTTGCATTACCCTCAGGATACCTTTGATTTATCCCAAGGCGACGAAGTCGGACCCGTTCAACCATCATGGTCGGGAGGCGCCCCAACTTCTTGGTCTGTGTCGCCCCCACTTCCAGATGGATTTACTTTGGACATCACGAGCGGTTCGATTAGCGGCACTGCACTTGCTTTGCAGGATTGGTCCAGTCACACAGTATCCGCAAGCAACAAAGCCGGCTCAGACTCCACCATTGTAAACTTCAGGATTGTCAGCCTCCCTCCTGAGTCATTGTCTTGGGATGGCGTCGAGTTTGCACTAGCCTCCAGTGAACCCGCCTNAATCGCTCCTGAGTACCAAGGNCCCAGCATAGAANNCTGGGAGNNCTCACCACCATTGCCCCAAGGGCTGCAGATCAATCAATCGGGAGTTATATCGGGAACCCCCTCTTCCAGGACAGATTGGTCAGAGTACACTGTCTGGGCAAACAACTCTGGGGGTTCAGTTTCCAGCACCATATGGATCGCTGTCCACGACCTTGCTGCAGATCAGAACGAACTTCTGTCTGGAATGGGCGAGACGAGTTGGAATGGCTGGCCCTCACCAATTCTTCCGATAGGNGAGTGGTCCTTCCCATTAGCCTATGCCGAAGGGGGATACACTTCCCGTATTCCTGTGATTTCTGCTAGTCACGTGGGCAAGGGCNGGATGGTCGGATACGGGCACGAAAGTTGGGTCTCCGGGGGTTCCGGACAAACTGAGGAGGATTTCTCCTTGAAGGTNGTGGAATGGGTCTGCGGCCCAGAGGCTGACGTCGGTCTAGCTTACGGGGCNGGGTTTGATGGCTTCAAGGANGAATTGGAGGCAGATGGNCANGTAGTCCACTTATCGGTAACCCCTGAAAACCTCTCAGGACTAGACTGCCTCCTGGACGAATTCTGGAACGGGCATGACGATGAAGACAACGAGAACATCATCTCTTTCCTGATGGATGGGGGTGGCGTTGTGATGGGCGGGCATGCTTGGTATTGGTCCTACTCGAATTCCGATCTAGCACACAATTACCCCGGAAACAAGATCGCACAGGAAACAGGTTTGTTCGTCTCAGATGCATGGGGTTACAACGATGTAGACATGAGCGAAATACCACATCCGCTAGAAAGGCCCAGAGCCGCCATCGATGCAATCATGGATGATAGGATCGGGGGAATCCAACTAAGCGCAGAAGAGGCCACAATCGTCGACTCTACTCTTTCCACTTGCACCAGTGTAGTCTCACTAGATTTCATCGATTTCTGGTCCCCCCTAAGGGAGGTGGTTAACGAGACTGGATGGACTGTTATCGAGTATGGCACTCTATGGGAGGACGTAGGTTACAACCTTGGAGAAGATCCGGTTGCCGATACCCTGTTGAGGGTTGAGACGGCCTTGACGCAGGGCCTCCCTGCCGACGAGCTCCCTGCTCATCCGAGTCATAGCCAATTCCCAGGCGAAGTCCCACCGAACGCATCACGAGTCTCAGAGTCAGTTTCAATCGACGGAAACCAGAGTGGACTGCACCCCTTCTTCGGATACTCCTCAGCTAGGGCACACTTGAGAATGACCACCGGTCTTTATGCTGCTCCGGGGGATGTGGTTACCGTCTCCATACCGGATCACGTGGTTGACTCGGGAACTTACATCCTAGTAGGTGCTCATAGTGACAGCCTGTGGGGCAAGGACCAACTGCACAGACATCCCGAGATTACNAGGTGGTGGTACGCAGATGAAAACGTCTTGGAAGTCGGAAATGCATTCGGGGGCCCAATATACGTAGCAATAGAAGCCGGCTCCATCCTTGGAAACTTCGAAGTTGTAATCTCAAATGCAGTTGAGGCCCCAACTTATCGACACGGTGACACGACNCTGTCCGATTGGTTGGGGAATGAGAGAGTTAAACCAGCACCTTGGGCCGAAATTGGGAGTGATCAATTCATCCTTACAGTCCCAAGCCACGAGATCAGGGAACTTGAAAATCCCGACGAACTCATGGATTGGTGGGATCAAGCGCTCTTGATGGAGCACGAGATATATGGATTCCCAGATTGGCCNAGGGTGGAGAGAGCGGTTTTCGATGCTCAGATATCGGCAGGTTGGATGCACTCCGGCTACCCATTCATGGCTCACGATCTCAGCGTCGAGGGAGTGGTAAACGTCTCCCAAATGAGTCAGGAGGGAGACTGGGGTATGTTCCATGAGCTCGGACACAATCANCAGTGGATGCCTTCAACATTGCCCGGGACAACCGAGACTGGTTGCAACTTTGCCAGTGTATACCTAATGGAGGATCTTGTAGGCGTCTCTGGCCACGGGGCCATTTCTCCCGATCAGAGGGAACTGAGGATGAGGAATTACTTCGAGGACGGNTCCAATATCGACAACTGGTCGGTATGGGTCGCATTGGACACTTTCTTGCTAGTGAAGGAGGAATGGACGTGGTCGCCAATCACGGAGGCACTTTCTGTCTACTACGAAATTCCTGATAGCGAGGCCCCTTCAACCGGAGAGGAGAAATTNAATGCATGGGTGCTCCATCTTTCGAACTCTTCAGGATTCAACCTCGCACCTTACCATGCAGCCTGGGGATTCCCCCTAGACCAGTCTACGTTCGATGCACTTGACCATCTTCCCATATGGGTGGATGATCCNCTAAGGGGCGACTTCTTCGAGTACCAGGCCATCCTCAGGGAACTCTACTCCCCTAGCATCTCGGAGGCCAACTCAAACACCATTTCATGGGAAACTTATGACAATGGGACTAACATAACCCTGACCATCTTCTACGGCACATCCGACGGCGGCAATCAACCGTCTTCCTGGTCCGANAGCATCGTCTTTGGAAGCACTGAGGTGGGGAACGAGTCCCANCTGATAACCGGTTTGACCTGTTGTGGTACTACCTACCACGCCAGAATCAGAGCCGCCAATGATGCAGGCGAGGTNTGGTTCGGCCCACTATCATGGACTACTGACTACTTGCCCGACTGAGCTTCTTCATCAGAACCTCCAGGGAGTANCCAGGAATGCGCCTCTCATGAATCAATGCCAAAGGAATCCAAATTATTGTGTGGAAGATCGTTACTGCAAAGGCTGGAAAAAGCTCGAGCCTAGGCTCCCCCTGCATCAATATCGCTGCAACCCCTAAGATCGCGAAATGAGAAACATAAATCGTCAGAGAAAGCCTACCAGCCGGCTCAAGAAATGCTAATCTCTCACCCATTCTTGGATTTCCACCGGACACTTCTTCGCCCTCGAGAATCCTCATGATTAGTGCCACCATGGTTCCCGAGACAACCAGGAAAGGCATACTTGCCGGGAAGAATGTGAGAATNGCGTCCCCTGAAGTCAGTGCCCAGTCAATTTTNTCNAGAACTGCAATTATTNCCGTAATTGAAGTGGCCAACAACCCTAGCGCGATCCCTCGCTCTCTCGATAAAACATCCTCTCTCAGATCATACAGTAACGTTCCTAGGAGCACGAAGAAAATCCATGGCACTAGTGGGTAGGTGCCATTCCAAAATAACCGTGAAAACCATTCAGATATCCCCTCAGAGTCTACCCTCTCGAACCACCCCATTTCAGATCCTGACATCCCTCCCATAAACATCGGAGCGAAACAAAACATGGCCATTGCAAAGGTCCTCTGAANCATACTCATTCTGGATAGAATTGGGATTATCAGGGATGCTACTGCAAGTAGGGTCAGGACTCCCGGAGTCTGCCATTCGAAACGCCCCCCCCTTTCCACGTTGAGAAGCAAGTTTACCATCAATTGGCACGCGAAAAGGATAACGAATCGAGGAAAGATCCAGTCAATCCAGTCCATGCCAGAATACCCTTCTGAAACCCTCCTTTTTGCGCTTCCATACATCCCCCATCCAGAAATAGTCACGAACATTGGTGCTGCCATCCCCCCGAAGGCAGCTGCTACGAAAGCAGCAGGGTGTCCCACAGTNACTCCCTGNGGAGGCAAGATAGCCGCTGTGTGAACTTCAACCATGAATAGGACAGCAATTGCCCTGAGCCTGTCAATGTGCTTCATCCTCAAATCAACANAACCCCCTCATTATGTCCAATATGCGGAATCAGTGTTGTATGTTTCTGCAAACTCAAACCACCTAGGACCCGCATCCAATGTGGGTACATAGCCCCCTAGGTCTGAGACTTCTATTCTTCTTGGTCCGAATCTGGTGTTGGCGACTCGTCCCCTCCGGACAGCCCAAGCCTTGACCGTACCTCTGGATCATTGAGGCCAATTGCTATTCCGGCAATCGAGGAAACGTACATGACAGCAATCAAAACGTGAAGATATACTAGAGGCGCCCCAGCGTCGCCNCCGAAGTTCGTCCAACCCNTCGGTCCTAAGTTCGAGGACACCTGGCCCACGTAATCACTAGCGGAATCGTCATCGATCTCGCTGAAGGTGTGAATTTCGAAGACCGGCATCGAATCTGCACTTCCTTCTGAGAGGTCTGGATTCATCATTCCCGGACCCCTNAGATCCAGATGGAATACCACTTCTGCCTTTCCGTACATGATTGCAGTTGTTATTGGCTCCACCTTCAAGTCAATGTTTGCTTCTAGGTAAACCGGTAGTGCACCAGGCATTGCATCAACGAAGCTAGATGATCCTATCAACTTCCCTTGAATTTGAGTTTTGGAAGGGTCNAGTCTGACGGTATGCTCGANCATTTCTATTCCCTTGTAGGTCACTTCATCGCCTACTTCGCTAGTNCCGATTGCGTATCCNGCCACATTCAGATTAAATGCGNCATTTGGGTCAGCAAGCGATCCAACTGTCCCTCCCAGAGATGTTTCGGTGTTNCCCACATGGGATGAAAGAAGGCCTCTGGCCGCGTCTTCNCTGTGNGGTGCCCTCCAAGTCAGATGCTCCGTCATCCCATAGACTTGNCCATCGTCGCATGGGAGGTCGTATCCAATGAATGCCCCGCTCGAGTCGTAGTCATAGTCGCATAGGCCATTTCCGTCGGAGTTAATGTAACCCTGTGCCAACCTCTGCCCGCGAGTTTCTCCAGAAGTGCTCATTTTGTAGACCGATCTGTCGCCGGTACTCACTCCATCCGAACCATAGTATGTGTTGTTCGTCTCAAGACTTACCCATGGGAAGAAACCGAAGTAAGAATTCACAGCATCATTCCAACCATATAGCCAGTTGCTTATGGGTTGCGAGGTATATGCCGTGTTACCAGTAACGAAATTTAGCAATACTGGCATCACTGTGTCGAAGTAGAAGTTCCTCACCCAGTCCCTCAATGCACTCGCAGCTTCATCCGAGATGCCATAGAGGGATGCAACGTATGCATCATCCCACGTGTGTTGCACGTTTCCCGAATCAGGTAAGGACAATCCAGAAAGCTCCCCATACATGAAAGAGGCAGGGAAAGAGCTCTTCAGGCCAATGTCCGGGTCATTCAAGATTAGGTCGGATTGTTCTCTGGTTAAATCGGCCTTACCGGAAAAATCTGCCCTATTCAGGCCTATTGGGATGTAGATGCCTCCCAACGGGTCATAGTCGCCAAAGGCCGTCAACCACCAGTCATTCGATCCCATGTTGCCTTGCCCTCCTGCTAGGATCATTTCGAACTCTAATGGAGTCCCCAGTAGTCCCAAACCAACCCAAGGTTCGACGTATTCGGCGACATCGATAACAGTTAGAAGACCAATATCGTAAGTCGTCATAGCCTCAAAGTAGGCTGCATCTTGTAACGGAAGAAGAAGCCCTACTACCATCCCCGGGAGAGGGATCCCGCTTATCTCTACGGTACTAAGTAGGCCAACGCTTTCGTTGAACAGTAGGTTATTCAGAGTTTGGGGATCGGGAATCGGCACTTCGCTGACTTCAGCAAATCTCTGCTTTAACATGGGCGTATCACTGTTAATATCCGCCCCTCCGCCATGGTTGACGAACTTTGAAGCAGCCAGACCGTATACGGCCCAGTCAATTTCATTTATCTGTGCGTCTCCAGAGTAGCCAAGAATCTCGGCCCTGGCAGGTGTTACGGAATCACTGGGCTCACCCATTCCTGCAATCAGGACCGGCCCAATGTCGCATGTCAGTGCTACGCAGTTACCATGGCCGTCGGTAGCGTCGTAGAAAATAGAACTGATTACTGTAGAGTCGTAAGCATCATCCATTGAAGTCAATGAGCTATCCTTTAGTATCGAATATTCAGCACTCATATTTCCATCGCTCGACCCTCCAGCCGCCGAAGCGATTCCTGCAATGTCTTCTGCGGCCCAGATGCTAGGAGCCCTGTTGGAGAGGTCGAACTCAATCATCTGTGCAGCGAACATGGCCTTTGCAAAGATTTCCCCATACTCGATTCCAGATCCCATTCCACCGATCCTCTGTGTGTTCCAAAGAATGTTGATCTGATTCACGACGGTGTCCCCTGAGACCGAGGCGTGCTCCACTCCTTGCTCATCAGTCCACGTGCAATCTTGGCACCACTCGAACTCTTCATATCCGGAGTATGTTATTGNCCCTTCNTCGTAATCATATTCAATAATCTCGCGAGTTGTGTTTTCGTAGAANATGAACGGCCCGAGTTTTTCGTAGGTCGGNTCAGCTCCCGAAAGAACAGACTCTAGGTTNGAAATAGAGTTCGCGAAGTACGCCTTCTCAGAAGAAGGANTCATCCACTCATCATCGAAATCAAACGTGTAGTCTTGGTTGCCGTCCTCATCTAGACCGTCATAACCCTCTGAAACTGCAGTTTCCACATTGCNCTGAATTAGATTGTCAACGAAGCCCGTAACAGCCAATCCAACATTGACNAGCAGTAGAAGAGACCCTATTCCAATCGCGATTGTTCCCTTGTTTCCCATAGTATCACCTAAGGCACCGACTCGGACACTAGGCATAAACCATTACACTAGGTATTTNGATTGATACTAAATCGCATAGAATAGAAANTTATTCGTTGGTCCTCCAACTACTTTTTTCGATAAGGTTCATTTTGNNATTCTTTGGCGATGGCATTGGGACCCGTAGCTCAGTTGGTTAGAGCGCTCGGCTCATAACCGAGTGGTCATCGGTTCAAATCCGGTCGGGTCCACCACTTACAAACCCTGCAATTATCGACGCATNNACCGTCCGACTCGGGCGAAGCCTAAAATAAGGTTAAAGTGGACCATTTAACGATGAGTGAATCGATTAGAGTCCCCATAATGATACTTGGGGTGTACTTTCTGAGCCTCTGTTCAGGCGTNGCTGCAGTTCAGGCACAGACTTCTCCTGACGTTTCACTTACTTGTGATCAACCCCAACCAATTGAGGTATATCCGGGAGCTACCCGAACGACGATAATNTATTGCACCCTTTCCAANCCGACAACGTTCTCAGAGAAGGTGGAGTTGACTTATCAGTCGGGCGTTATTGCCGTAGCAGGCCCAGGTTCGGCAACAGTACCTCCGGGGGACACTTCTTTCCAAGTAGCTGCGAGAGCGGACCTGAGGATGCCAGAAGGGCAACAAGTAGTCACCATTACGGCGACTGTGACTCAGTGGAACGGAGCCCCAGTATCCGGNGCCGCAACTCCAACTGAGGCAAAGGTACTAACAGTGTTCAAGCAGTTTAGTAGACTAAGAGTGGGTTCCGAACTAGCCTTTATCCAGCTAAGACCAAAAGTTGACTACACNCTAGTTTTCGATGTCTATAATGACGGAAATGCCAGGGACAAGTTCAATGTTGAGGTCCAGAACTACGACGAACTGAACGATGCCGGTTTCCAACTCAGCTTACCGTTAATTTCNCAAGAAATAGACTCGCTCGCNCCAGCTGAGAAGTTCCGAGTCCAGATGAGGACTCCAAAGAATCAAGGNTGGACAGACAAGTATTTCTCTCTCCAGTTCAAGGCAACTTCGGAGTACTCGGTCAGGACCGAGGGAGTNCCAAATTACCAAGTTCAAGTTATGACCATATACATTNGGGGTGTTTACCTTCCCGGTTTCGAACTCGCAGGTACCGCNATGATGGCTGCTCTNGCAGGTGCCGCTGCNGGTCGTAGAAACGACGACGAGAAACTCATTGATGATGAAGGAAACGTAATCCCAATAGACAACCGTTTGTTCTAGTATCTACGTAATTAGAGCCCTCAGGCAACGGATTGATAACCATTGGTCAGGCGTGCTAACGCTAAGGTGATGTCATGAGCAACGGAGGCCTTCTGGAGAAAATATCGGAGCAACAACCAGAAATTCTCGATGTAGAGATCAGCNCCGAGTCTTCGGAAGGTACTNGTAATATTGGATCAAGCAGGGTCCCAATAACCGTAATTGCATCCTCTGTGCTATTCCTTGTATACTATGCGATGCAGTTTGGAATTTTCCTAGATTACGATTGGAAAATTTCTCTCTTTCTATTGTCCCTCTCATTCGCCATACTATGGTTTGGCTTTGATTTAGGGNTTCCAATTGGGGCGAACTCCGAAAATTTCCGGAAGTTGGCCGCTTCTCTGGTAATCGCCTCATTCCTTGCTGCAGCCGCCTTGCCTGTCATCGTAGTCGGCATTCTTGGAGGTGACCTTTCTCTCGATGTTCTTGAATACGACGAAGACGGTGAAGAGATAACCCTGACTCTTCGAAAGAACGGTCTCGGAACTGATNTTTTTGNGGCCCAANTATCCATTGAGNANCAAGAAGTTGTTGTTTGGGAGGACTCCNCCTCGTTTGAGATCAATCAAAACGACGCNCGTGGAGATTTTGCAAAAATATCAATTTCGGTAAATGATTTCTACAGTGGTAACTCGTTGACTGGAGATTTGCAAGAGCCAGTAAGGCCCTACACNCTGTCTATTTCAGTTGAAGGAAACTCTGATTGGACTAGAACTCTAGACCCCAGTTTTCTAACTAGGAATGTCACTGGTTCTGGAAGTTACGTAGATGGAATCATCAAGAGCGACTCGGAAGCTTGCCAGGATAAGGGGGAGAATTGCCTAGTCGGAGTTGTCCTAACTGGTTGGGCCGGACTTTCCACAGCTACAACTATTCCGAGTAATTTGCAATTCGCTAGTTATTCAGTGAATGCCGTTCTTATGGAGGGAAATGAAGTCGCTGTTTCATATCCGNCCATTTCAGTGGAGAATACAGATGCAACTTGGTCTTCNTCCCAAGGAAAATTTGGTTCCGGTTCGGCCAAGTTTGGCGAGGAGAATTCAGAAATCAGATTCGAGGGGTCCGAGACACACTTCGGGGGCCGCACCTACATACCCCTCGATCATTTCGATTCCGCAGGAGATTACGGGTGCTACTCATTCACGGTAGAGGTCACCCCAAGTGGCTCGGAAGGAATAATATCCTCAACCACTTTCTACGATTATTCCAATAGCAATGGCCAGGACATCTGGAAGCAAGAGTCGAGCTGTTGAAATTCTNAATCGTTAATACTTGAAAGGAACTCCCTCATTCGATCNGTTCTAGGGTTATCGATAATGGAGGAATCACCTTCTTCGGCAACCAATCCTTCATCCATGTACAAGATTCGATCNGCCACGTCTCTTGCGAAACCAATCTCGTGCGTTACTACGACCATCGTCATGCCTTCCTCAGCAAGACCTTGGATGGTTTCTAGAACCGATCCAATCAATTCCGGGTCAAGGGCACTGGTTGGCTCATCGAACAGCATCACCTCTGGCTTCATTGCGAGAGCCCTAGCAATAGCGACTCGCTGTTTTTGACCTCCCGATAAGTTTCCAGGGTAGGCCCCAACTCTATCTCCCATATCCACCCTGTCTAGGACCCTCCTCGCCTCCTCTTCTGCATCGGCCTTTGCCATGCCTCTGACGTGCACGAGCCCCAGTGAAACATTTTCCAGCACTCTAAGATGCGAGAACAACTCGAAAGATTGGAAGACCATCCCAATTCTAGATCTCACCTCGTTGATGTCCGCTGCGGGGGTATTGATCTGCTCNCCTCTCAACTTAACTACGCCCTTTGTAGGCTCAATTAGTCTGTTGATGCACCTAAGTACTGTGGATTTGCCACTCCCGGATGACCCTATTATGGCTAATGACTCTCCCTCTGAAACATCGAATGAGATTCCTCTAACTGCNTGNACNCCTCCGATGTATGTTTTTTCCAGGTTACTCACACTTAGGATTGTCTCACTCAAATCATGTCCCTCCTGAAATGCCTAGTCCGGGAATCTTTGTCTTCTCCTCCAGGTACCTGAGAATCAATGCAAGGGTCCATGTGATTACGAAATATGAAACAAGGACCATGCCCCAAGTCCAGAATACTTGGAANGTAGTTGCGATNATCAACTTGCCCTGCCTAGTAATCTCAGCATAACCGATTATCATNGCCAGAGACGAGTTGAGTACAAGATTGACCATCTCGTTCCCAAGAGGGGGGATGCAGATTCTGACAGCTTGAGGCATAATTACCAGCCTCATTGACTGCATATAATTCAGTCCAATGCTCCTTCCCGCTTCCATCTGTCCCGAAGGAATGGCTGCGATAGCACCTCTGATGGTCTCGCACTGGTAGGCTCCAGAATTCAGACCCAGGGCGAAGATCGCGCTAATGTATGCTCGATCTTCCAGAACCCCTCCGATGGGGCGACCATAAGCGAGGGAGGATGGATCTGTTTCGTAAATTACAAAGATGTTTGTCAGGAAGTTTGCATTTCCTTCCAGATTTTCGAAGCTAAATAGTAGAAGACCGGGGTCCTGCAACCTCCTCCCAAGTTCGAATCCGAAGTGTATGAACATGAACTGTACGAGTAGGGGTGTATTACGGAAAAGATCAGTGTATACCGTCGCTAAGCTATTTAGCGGCCTAATTCTCCAAGGATCAACCTTAATTTTTGTAGAACCAAAATCTAGGAACCTTTCCGAGAAGTCACCATTACAGGAGATGAAAATCCCCCCTACTGCACAAAATCCTATTCCAAGGACAATAAGGGCTACAGATTTGGGTGCGCCTATTGGGGAATAGATATGCTCCCACCCATCGAGGTTCAGTGCCCTTATATCGTCCAATTGTCCAATAATGTAAAAAATCCCAATTGCAAGTAGAATCATNCCCAAAAACCTGACTGCGGTCACATTCAATGGCTCGTTTGCTGCTACTCTAGCAGCCCTTTCTCGGACGTTGCTCACTACAGAGTCGATAGGGTTTCGAATCGAACCACGGCTGATTGATTTNGGAATCTGCAGAAAGAGCCAGATCGGGAGAATTGCGATNTTCACCAATTGGAATCTATTGGTTTGGACCACATTCTTTAGAGTAGTAGGCGATGTCTTCAACATGGAAAGAATTATTCCTAGNGNGAATCCCATAATAATGCCAAAAATAACAATCTTTGCGGTAGCTTTCAAGCCATCAATTAAACGATCCTTTGAGAAATCGACAAACTGCCCAAAGTCATTGAAGTCAATGACCTCGAACCCTACAAATTCCTCTGATCCTGCGCTCTCTGTTCTGAGGATGACCCCCTCGTCCCCCACAGCAACTCCTCTGAAACCGTCTTGCATTGCGAATCCATTGAACACCGTTTCGTTTGAGACTGGGATCAACTGCTGCGAAACTATGTTCCCCCCATCCAAACTCAGAGCTAAATATCCAGAAGGACCCGAGAGAACCATCTTGAACTGTCCCAATATTTCTATCGAGGTCACACTTTTGTCCAGCCTGTCTCCACCTGGTTCGAATTCCTCCCCTCCTCCTGGAGGGTACTCCCTCTCAATCTCTACTATGTTCCAGACGAAACCAACTGACACACTCCCCTCTCTAGATGATTTAAGGATGTGGCCATCTGAGGAGATTGCATATGCCCTGATGGAGCTATAGTAGTCAATGTCAACAATCGAACTCGAAGAAACCTCGCTCGGTGCATCCCTATAGTCCCAAGTCTTCCCTCCGTCCTCAGTCGCCAAGATAGTTCCACCTTCTCCAGAAACAAGGCCATTCTCGGAGTCAAGGAATGAAATGCTATTCAACCGCCCTTCGGTGTTTACCCAAACACTCTCCCATGAAGNGNCATAGGTCCAAATTGTATTCCCTGCTATAGCAACCAAACTATCNGGGCCAGTCAATGCAATGTCAGCGATATCGCCTATTTCTGCTGTAAGATCACTCCAGGAACCACTTTTCATTAGGAGAACGGTTCCATTTTTCCCAGCAACGACCATTGAATCGCCATCGATAGAGTCAGAAGAAGTCAGATCTTCACTTGTTAAGGTTGCATGAATCTCCCAAGTGCCTCCGTCATCACTACTCATGACGATGGTTCCATCAGTTCCGAAAGCCCAGAGGTTACCTTCGAAATATTCGGCCGACATCAAATCCGACTCGGTTCCGCTATCCACCACTTCCCATCCACTCCTAATCTCCTGAGCCGAAGCATCTCCAATTGGGAAAAGTAGTAGGATAAGCCCCACTGAGAGGGCAATAGTAAGTCTTAGAGATCGAACTCGCAAAGAATACTGGGCATCCTCCGTCGCCATGACCACCCTCCTACGTCGGGTTACATGGATTTAGTATAGCCGAATGCCTTCGTCCAATTTCTGTTCTCCAATCGGTAATATTGATGGTGGAACTTCCTCCGATAGTGGTCATGGGAGAATTAATTTACAGTGGAAAGGTCAAGCAGGTCTGGAGTACTGAAGATCCAGAAGTGATTGAATTTAGGTATACTGACCAGATTTCCGTTTTTGATCAAATAATCCCTAGCTTAATTCCCAGAAAAGGAGAGTCCCTAAACAGGGCTTCTTGCCATTGGTTCAGACTGGTTAATGATGAGGGGGTTTGTAAGACTCATATTGTTGATAGAAATGCCCCAGATAGAGTTCTCGCACGCAGGTTCGATGTAATTCGAGAGCCGGGCGCAATTGCAAAGGACGCCGAGAATTTCTTTGTCCCATTAGAGGTGATCTGCAGACACTATTTGGCGGGCACTGCTTGGAGAAGATACCAGAGGGGCGAAGTCAGCCCTTCAGATTTCGGTTTTGAATCCAGTGAGAACCTCCAAGAAGGAGTGAAACTTCCTAAACCATTCTTGGAAGTTTCAACAAAATTTGAGAAATTCGATAGAAATTTAGACAGAGAAGAGGCACTTGAGATTTCAAATTTGGAGCCAGAAGAACTAGACTCCATTCTATCAATAGTCCTTGAGGTCGACTCAATAATTGAAAGAGAGGTATCCAAGAGGGGTTTGATCCATGTCGATGGGAAAAAGGAGTTTGCTTTAGGCCCAGGAAGAGAACCAATCTTAGTCGACTCTTTCGGCACTCTCGATGAAGATCGTTGGTGGGACGCTGATTCTTATGCAAACGGCGAAATCGTCCAACTTTCCAAGGAGGCAGTTAGACAGCATTATATCGATACTGGACATCATTCAGAGTTGTTTGAATCTCGTCAGAAAGGGCTCCAAGAACCACCAATTCCAGCACTACCCGAAGAAATTATCTCCAGTACGGCTGAACTATACGCTAGTATGTTCGAGCGTCTAACTGGGGAGACTTTCTGATGGGCACTCATGAGTACAAAGAAGATCCAAGAAACAACAATGTCTTCATTTCAATAAATGGTAAACTAGTGCCCAGGGATGAGGCAAGGATCTCTGTTTTTGACGCGGGTTTTTTGTTGGGGGATGGGGTTTGGGAATCATTCAGGCTCCACAATGGAGTACTGGTATTCATTGAGGAACATCTGGACAGACTGTTTCGAGGCGCTGAAGCGATTTCTTTGGATCCTGGTCGGTCAAGGTTGCAGATTATGGGGGAAATAGAGAGGGTCGTGAAGCTCAATGAGATGAATGACGATGTCCACATAAGGCTAATTCTTTCTCGAGGTGAAAAGCCAACTCCCTATCAGGCTCCATGGGTCATTTCCTCTGAACCAACTTTGGTAATTATTCCAGAGTACAAGAAGTCAAACCCTAACAGGGCTATAGAAGGAATTAGTCTAGTTCCTGTTGGGATTAGGAGGGGGGGTCCGGAAATCCAAGATCCGAGAATAAACAGCCTTTCCAAACACAATTGCATTGCTGCTTGCATCGAGGCCTCTGAAAGGGGGGCGGATGAAGGGCTGATGCTAGATCCCAATGGATTCGTATCAACTTGTAATTCGACTCACTTCTTCATTGTCAAAGACGGGGAAGTCTGGACTTCTACAGGGGAATATTGCTTGGACGGCATAACTAGGAGGAAGGTCCTAGAAATCTGCGAATCAAATGGGATCAAGTCATTCGAGAGAAACTTCACATTGGAAGACGTCCGTCAAGCAGACGAGGCCTTTGTTACGGGGACTTTCGCCGGCCTCACTCCTGTAGTTTCCTTCGAAGGGGAGATTTTCAGTGGCGGTTCTAGGGGGCCAATGTGTGAACTTCTTCAGGAATTGTATATTTCTCTGGTTTTGGAGGAATGTAGTGCCTGAGAAAACAACCATCGCAATGTGGTCGGGCCCGCGGAATATTTCCACGGCATTGATGTATTCGTTCGACAATCGCAATGATTGCCATGCATCGGACGAACCTCTTTATGCGAATTTTCTACTTTCCACGAAAACCCCTCATCCTGGCTCCGAAGAGGTAATTTCTTCTCATGAATCAGATTATGAGAAAGTAATCTCACACATTACTGGGCCGATTCCTGGGGGGAAGAAAATCTGGTACCAGAAACATATGTCCCACCATGTCCCAGAAGGATCCAATCTTTCGTGGTTGAATGGATTTACAAACTGCTTTCTGATTCGGAACCCCCAAGAAGTCCTCTTGTCTCTATCAAAAGTCACCAAAGAAATAGACTTGAGCCTAACTGGATTGCCTCAGCAGATTAGGATCCTCGATCATGTTACTGAGAATTTGAAGATCGACCCCCCCATACTTGACTCTAGGGATATTTTGAACAATCCGCGGGCTGCTATTAATGCTCTATGCGATTCCATTGGAATAAAGTTCTCGGAAGATATGCTTTCCTGGAAACCCGGCCCGCGGGAATGCGATGGAATTTGGGCTAAGTATTGGTATGAAGCAGTTCGAGCGTCATCCGGATTCGAACCTTTTCAGAGGAAAACAGGTCTTCTGAACGAGAAATTTGAAGAGATTCTGGAATTGGCTATTCCTCTATATCAAGAATTAAGTGAAAGGAGGATCAGAATCTAGGAATGCCTCCTCATTAGAATCCCGCACTTTCTCCTACCAGCAGCCCTCAGAAAAACAAGTAGGTGCCTCAAGGCGTCTTGCACACCCCCGTCCAGTGGTTCGCTCGACATCACAGACCAACCACCCCCTTCTATCTCATTCCTAAGTTCCGAGACTTCTCCGGGGTTCAGCCACCCCAGAATTTCCAAACCTCCAGAGCCTTTGGCGAATCCTTTCAGCCCCAGAAAATCCTCACTGAGCCCCCTCCCAAGTTTCACTAGAAGATTGCG
>PBFP01000007.1 GCA_002718695.1 Methanobacteriota archaeon | reverse complement strand
ATTGGGTCGTTACAGGTCATAATTACCGGCTGTCTTGAAACTTTTAGGAGATTCAAGAGCTCTGCTTTCCCCCCCGAGTCACCTTTCAGAAGCGCTCCTTCATCGGAGCTCCCCAGTGTTTTCTCGATCCTCTCTTCGGATACCTTGGCAAAACTCCCTCCAAGGTGGTCCACTTCATCCAGCAATATCACCGTCCTAATGGGAGATCCAGACTTTTTAGCAAATTGATCCAGCGAGATGTGCTGGGAACCCCTTGTAGCAGAACTCCTGATCGCTGCCGCATTCCTCTGCTCCGATGCATTCAACTCTACAATTGCCCATCCTCGCTCTTCAGCCAGTGCATGCGCCAAAGTTGTCTTTCCAACTCCCGGAGGGCCAGACAGAAGAAGGCCCTTCTTTTTCGGAATTTCCCGTGAACTCCATTGATCTAGCCAAAACCTAACTCTTCTGATCTTGTCCTCATTTCCGACGATTTCAGGAATAGATCTGGGCCTATGCCTCTCAGACCAATCTTGAGGGGGTCTTGAACTATCCACAATTACCAATAAAATCGGCGACACATGAAGATTAGCACTAGAACAAGTCCAAAAGACTCCCTGAACTGAGATGTTCAAGTAGGGAATCTACGCTTGTTCTAACTTGTTTCTGATCGTCCCTCCTCCTTATTGTGACCGAACCATCTTCAAGAGACTGGTGATCAACAGTTACTGCCCACGGGGTCCCAATTTCATCCGATCTTGCGTATCTCCTTCCAATTGATCTGCTAGAATCAATCTCGACCTTAACTCCTTGAATTAAACCAACTCTTTCCGAGATCTCCCTAGCCAAAATATCCATTCCGTCCTTATCGAAAAGAGGCAGTATTGTTACATCTACCGGNGNAACTGAGGGACTAAACGACATTATNGTGTAACTCTCACCTTCCTTTTCNACTTCNGTGTAATTATGGTCAAGGATGTGCCAGATAATCCTGTCAATGCCGAAGGCAGGCTCTATGACATGNGGGGTGAAATACTCCCCTTCNACTATGTTCTTCTGCTCACTAATGGATACCATGTCTTCGGTTATCTCGGCATCTGTCCCATCNTNCAGNGTCAGATTAAATGGAAAACCGACCGGATTTTCTTCCAATTCTGAGAGTTTTTGGGAGACTTCATTGGCTCGCTCCCTGAATGCTGGCCCCACAATCGAACCGATCGGGGAGATGACTTTCCTATACTCCTCGACAGCCTTATCGTATTTCCTCCATCCCCTTAGTAGTTTAGATCCTGATTGGTTTTCGTGCGACTCAAGATCATGNCAAGTCCTGTTCGCAATNCCTACAACTTCTACCCATCCGTGTTCACCGAACAGCTCGCAGTCCCAACAGTCTGAAGCGTAGTGGGCCATTTCACTGCCTTCATGCTGCCTAAACCTTACTTTGGCACGGTCTATGCCAACATCTACCAAGAACTCCATCGTCATTGCAAGGAACCATGCTACAGTGGGATGCTTGACAATACCTTCTTCGAAAGCCTCATGAAAATTCATATTCNTCTCTCCNGAGTGGTCTCCATCGGGGTCAGGNATCAAGCAAACCGGGTTACTCCAGGCACTCAAATCGACACTAGGAGGATCCATAGGATCAATGAAGTACTCCAGTTCTGCCATGTCGAACTCCCTGAGTCTAATCATCCCCTGCCTCGGGCTAATCTCGTTTCTNTANCCCTTTCCGGTTTGAATCGCTCCGAATGGCAACCTCTGTCTGAAGTGCCTGNANAGTGTAGGATACATCATGAACATTCCCTGGGCAGTTTCGGGCCTCATGTATGCGTTNCTGCCCCCTCCCATTGCTCCAATCTTGGTCTTGAACATGAGATTCATTGGCCTCGAAGNCCTCCATTCACTTGATCCACAACTAGGGCACGAAACCCCCATTTTTTCTATCAAAACATCCAATTCTGAACTTTCCAAGGTGTCGGGGTTTTCATTCACTTCTTCAAGAAGGTGATCGCTCCTGAAAAGAGCAGCACAAGACCCGCACTCGGACATCTTATCGTTGAATTCTCCAACATGTCCACTAGCAACAAGCACTGGCTCGGGAGTAATTGTNGGGGAATCGACTTCGACTATGTTAGGCACTCTCATCCAATGCTCAATCCAAGAATTGANCACTCTTCTCTTCATTCTTGCACCATTGGGACCGTAGTCAACAAGTCCTGAAACCCCTCCATAAATCTCGAATGAAGGAAGAACAATCCCCCTTCTCCTCAGAAGAGAAGTCAGCCTCCCCATTCTTCCTTTGTCCGCCATATCGTCTTCCGACTCCCAATCGTGGTTTTCAAGCCATCCTCAATAGTGTAACGATAATCGCCATTGACTAACCATGTTTGTTTTTTCGACNATTATTCTGATGAAAATATATCGTTTGAGAGAAGCATTCATTTATNCCATCGATTGCCTGAAACGCAAGGTGGTACGGAAAAAATGCCAGAAATATCCTATGTAGAGGAGATCTCCGAAACAGAAGAACTCCTGTCGAGACTTTCCTCTCCGGTTAGGAATTGGTTCAAGGATAAATTCCCAGACTTCACTGAGCCCCAGAAAGTGGCTATACCAAAGATCTTGGACAAGGAGCACCTACTGTTGTGCTCGCCTACAGGTTCAGGGAAGACCCTGACGGCATTTCTTTCGATAATCGATGAACTGGTAAGAAAATCACTCGAAGGCACCTTGGACGACTCCGTACAATGCATTTACATCTCACCAATAAAGGCTCTAGCAAACGACATCCAGAAGAACCTCATCGGGCCTCTTACCGAAATAAAGGAGACCTACCTACCTGGCAGAGCACAGGAAATCAAGGTAGGCTTGAGGACTGGTGATACCCCTCAAAAAGAGAGAGAAAGGATGCTCAGAAAACCCCCTCACATCCTGATCACGACTCCGGAATCTTTGGGCCTAGCACTTGCTTCGAAGAGGTTCAGGCCACTGCTTAATGATCTAAAATGGCTAATTATTGATGAGATGCACTCGCTAGTTCCGACAAAACGGGGAACTCATCTTTCTTTGAGTCTGGCACTAATGGACTCCGTGGTAGATTCCGATGTCCAGAGAATTGGAATTAGTGCCACAATGGAGCCATTGAANGACGTTGCAGAATTTTTAGTCGCAAGCGAATCTAGAAGGGGCGGAGGAAGTGCACCCCAGAAAGTTTCAATCGCCAAGATTTCCGGTTCTAGGGAGCTAGATTTAGACATTATCTTGCCCACTCCGAGGTTTTCTTCCATTCCTGTGAAGGAGATACTAGATCATAACATTGACAGAATCAAGGAACTTGTAGAGGCTCACACAACAACTCTGGTTTTCGTAAATACNAGGAACATGACAGAGACATTCGTTCAACGNCTCAAGGTTGNAGGATTGGCNGGCGTGGAAGGGCATCACGGTTCGATGGATAAATCAATCAGGTTAGATGTAGAACAGAGGCTCAAGGAAGGCAGGCTCAGATGCGTTGTTTCGTCATCAAGTCTAGAAATGGGAATTGACATAGGTTCGGTCGATCTAGTGATTCAGGTCGGATCACCCGGCTCNATAGCAACTGCNCTACAGAGAATTGGAAGAGCAGGNCACCAAGTNGGAGGCNTACCTAGGGCTAGGTTTCTTCCTACATCTTCTCACGATNTANTAGAGGTAGTTGCTCTGCAGAATGGCATCCTNTCNGGGAACATGGANCTCCTAAGTTTCCCNGAGAACTGCNTAGATGTACTAGCCCAGTTCATGATTGGNCTNACCATTATCAGNGAGTGGGATATAGATGAGGCATACGATCTCATCCAATCCTCATGGCCTTACAGNNCGCTTCCTTACGACGATTACATCGAGGTACTGGATCTCTTGGAGGAGGAGAGGAGGATNTGGGTTGATTGGGAGGAGAACCGTTTCGGAAAGAGAGGATATGCCCAAATGATCTATTACACAAATATAGGAACTATTTCCCCGGACAATAACTATCTTGTTTTCACTTCTGACGGCACCTTGGTCGGACAACTCTCTTCATCTTTCGTCTCTAGCCTGAGGAACGGCGACGTTTTCCTTCTAGGCGGATCTACATACAGGGTTTCGAGTGTAATAGGAACACGGGTAAACGTTACCTCTGCAACTGGTTTCAGACCCACAATTCCCTCTTGGACGGGAGAAGCAATGAGTAGGAGCAGGGAATTGAGTAATGAGGTTCTAAACCTACTCAGCATTCTAGCAGTTCAGTATCGAACTGGGGAACAGATAACTCCATTCTTGATTGATGTTGTGGGGCTAAACAAGCCTGTCGCCAATGCCCTCTCCCAGTTTCTAGACGAACACTCTGCAACTACTTTCCAGGTTCCTTCCAAGGATAGGATTCTGGTTGAACAGGTAGAGGCGCCACTCCCAACATACGTAGTTACAACTTGCAGGGGCCGTGCATTCAATCTAGCACTTGGCTATCTTTTTGCGGGAATGGCATCAAGGGACAATATTTCCATTCACGAACTCTCTTTTGATGAGAATGGATTCATGGCCAAACTCAGCCATGAGGTGGAGGTTTCCTCAATTCCCGCTGTCTTCCGAGGGAGCAGTAGTGAGGACACACTAAACAAGTATCTGATCGAGTCACAACTGTTTGCGAAGAGATTCCGAGAGGTCTCTTCCAGGAGCATGTTGAACCCTCGAAGGATAGGGGCCGATGAGGTCAGTCCAAAGCAGTTTCAGCTGAAGGCGGAACAGATAATGAATCGCCATAGGAAGATGGACGATTCTGTAATAGTTAGGGAGGCAATGAATGAGATTCTCTCTACTGACTTGGACATGCAGCAACTTAGGGAGTTCATTTCGAGAATGGACAGCGAGGATGTCAGTATTGTTCACAGACGGGTGAAAATTCCTTCCCCACTCGGCCTGACTCTTTTCATGTCCTCTTTCGAGGACCTTCTATCGCTTAGGACTCGAGCATATCTGATTAAGGATGTTGACCCCGAGATACTGAGGCGCCTTCTTGGCGCTAGGTCTCTGGCGACGGATCTCGATAAAGAAAAACTCAGTGAGTATTACCAATCCAAGGTCACTGTCCCCACCAATGCAAACGAATTACTTCGGCTCATGGATATGGGCGGGGGTCTAGAGCGTCAACTAACGCATCCATTATACAGTGAAAAACTGAATGAGATAGGATACGAGACCATGCGAGAATGGGTTCATGAGCTTGCTGAAAGAGGTCTTATCACAAAGGTAAGAGGGACTGGGCTCGACAAGATAGATGGAAAATGGTTCTCCATGAGGATGACCGAGGTTCACGGAACCCTAGGTTGCCTTGCGGTTGCAGGTGCTGCGGAAATGGACGACCTCAGAGAGTTATACACAGGAGGGCTAAGCTATGAGATCGGAGAAGGATTTGTCGGAGGAGAGCCCAAGGAATGGCGTAGGAAGACACTGTCTGATCCGATGGACTGCTTGAGGTTGAAGTTACTGGACATGCTGGGCTCTGAAGGGCCGCAGACAATAGAATCACTCAGCGACCGCCTTCCCTTCCCTTCGGCACAGGTCGAGTCTGTACTACAGGAACTGGAGATGAGGAACCTTGTCTCCATTGGGTTCTTCACAAGGACCGATGAAGGTGAGTTCATTCTCAGAATTGACGAATACCGGATTACTGGTGGAGAAGTAAACGTCATCGATTATCGGACTCTTCAGACATTGATACTGAACAAGTCATTCGCAAAGTTCGAAGAACCTGCTGATGTGATTAGAAATCTAGCACTGGTCCAGAGGAGGGAGGAACTTCTCCATAGAGTTGAAGACTATCGTTTCAGAGATTGGAAGGACATTAAACACGATTCAGATATCTACAATGGTCGGCTACTACACAACAGGGTTGGCTATACTTTGAGCGAACAACTGCCCATGCTAATGGGGCTAAGGGGTGAGCCATGGTTGGGCCCATTAGAAGAAGAGCTTATTGAGAATATCCCTCCAGAAGGCATTTCTCGCACAGATCTTTTCGCTGACTACCCAAAGGGAAAGGAAAACATCCATATCCAACGAAGCTTGAAGTCTGCGCTTTCCAATTTGGAAAGGCAACTGGCAGTAGCCAAGCAGTATGTTGACGTCCCTAATAGAAAGAGGTCAATGGCTATTTTCAAGAGGTTGCATGGGAAGGTGAAAACAAAGCCATTCCAGAAAGCACTTGCCGATCTAATTGCTAGGATTGGACCAGTTAGGCTTCACACGCTAAGGCTATTTGTTTCNCGACCTGTAGAGGAACTNGCCGATGCCTTGAGGGATCTAGAGAACAGGGGTTCAATAGTCAGGGTNGTGGCGCTTCAACCGGATCCAACAGATTACTACTCATCGAAAGAAGACTCTGAGAGGCTTCTGGAACCTCTCCTCGAAGACAGGACCATGAGGATTCTCTCACAATCTGATCCATTCAGCAGCCGATTTATCCAAGAAGTAAGGCTATTGCTTAAGCAGGGCTGGTACTATCCAGTATTCAAGGGAGTTGACCCGATTGGTCGCGTCCTAATGTTCGTAGTTAATGACTACCTGGAGATCAAAGACATTAACATCCCACACTCATACTTGGATGACTTCAAGGTCACATTCGGAGAACTGCTGGAGAACTATAGGGACAGACTTGTNGATGTTTCAGTTCTACACGCATTCAATGGGGTCCCAGTTCACGACTGTGATGAAAACATCCAGAAAATCCTCTCAGAATTAGGTTTCACATCAATGGGTGATGGTGAGAGATACATCANAGGAGGGGTCGTCGAGCCAAGATCAAGGAAACAGATCAATAGGATGCTATTTTACCATCATTCCTTGCATCAGAATAGTAGGTGGGAGAATGAAACGATCGCCCTAGAAAATGCCACGGAATTGAGAGACGACTTCTCACTCAGAGGGAGATGCGAGATGTTTCGGGTCAACCTAGACTCAATGGTTGCAGCACACCAACTCCATCAGGGTTCAAATCTCCGTGGTCACCTTGTCTGGGCGAGATATCCTCATTTCCAGAGGCTCCTGTCGATCANGAATGTCCCTACGGACCCCGAGGACGAGGAAATAATGCAATTCTTCAGAGAAAATAATGATCCCGACCTATATATGGAGAGAAACGCCCTCTCAAGGTCGGAATTCCGTAAGCTAGTTTCGCCGCTCATGAGGAGTGGNCATCTGATTCAAGACTATCGTGGTGGTTTCAAAACCGTCGAGCCACTGGGCAAGGTAGATCTCTGGGAGACAAAGAGGAATTACCTCAGGGAGATGGTTCAGGATTTCCCAGTAATTACCCTNAGGCAGCTAGAGAGGCTTGCAGGNTCTTCNTTTTCTCCCGAGGAGATNAGTGACGTAATGCATGATTTCGAGGAAGAAGGTACTTTGATCAAGGGTTTCTTGGTAGATGACTTNCAGGATATCTGCTGGGGCAGACAGGATATGCTTGAGGGNCANGATGCCCTTTCAAGGACTAGGGACTTAGTNATCCCNCCCTCAGATCCNTTGATTCACTACTTTGGAAGTCTTTTGAGGGAAAGATTNGGTTTTGGTTCCGCATATCTTGTTTTCCACAAGGAAGAACCNATCGCTGCTTTCAAGGCAAACACTAGGAACCACAAGATAGAACTAACAGACTTTGTTGGNGACTCNGAACTCGAGAAAGAGGCAATTAGGGTGATGAAAGAATTCGCTTGGGAGCATGACATGCCANTGTCAGGGAAACTCTATGGNCGAATACGATCAAGAATCGTCTGANAANTNCNTTTTNGATCCNGTTATTTTNGAAATCGGNCCCATTACCCTGATGATGTGCCTATGCAATTCGGGCAATAGGTCGAAAAGTGCAATGGCCATTAAGAACATGGCAAAAAGACTGGCAACCTTTGCNGCATAACTGTGAGCAAAGTCGAAGATCCCCATATCATCACCTATTGCTCCTCCAAAAAGGGTCCAAGCAGTGTAAGTATCAGTTAGCCAGACTATTCCTGCGTTTCTGAACACATTTAGGATATGAATCGTCGGAATTGCGATTATTAGGGCCCTTGCTCGACGCTTCCAATTTACTGATTTCAATGCAACAATTGCACCAATGAATACGGCCATTGACTGAAGNGCTGAGCATGCCAGGATAAATGAAACAACGGGNNNCCCCTCTTCATTTGTCATNGGGACATAGAANCCNCCTTCNCCCAGTGGTTCACTTAGAATCCATCTATTTCCGCCCCATTCTGATACTGGAATCGCACTCTTTCCATGCCTCTCTATCATCATCGGGCCTATTTCATAACCCCCTATCCCAGAAAACTCTAGCATTAAGTCTGCACTAATTGCAGTAAAATGTACAAATGCCATGTTTAGGTTTGGCACTCCAAANANCAGGTAGTAAGGAACCATTGACCAAACTACGAACCCCCTGAGCCANAGAATTGTGTCGCTTCCAGAGTCATCGCTAGTCCACTCCCAATATGACATNGCAAAGCCNGCTGGAAGGGCTCCTGCTGTCATCAGAANAAGTACNGGATCAGAAATTTCCACNTAGTGGCTCGAGTATAGATAGAAGAAAAGACCAATCAGGGGCCAACCACCAATTGAGCACCACTTGGAATACCATTCTGAGCTCTTGTGGAATGAAGTACCCATTAGGACGAGTCCAAAGGCACCAATAATCAGCTGCATAGAAACTTCAGAGACGCTCAAATCGGTTGCAATCGCCCCAACAATAGACTCTATCGGGTCCTCCATGNNCCCTATACTTCATCAACCCGTAAATATGATGCCCTCTCCGGGACATACGTAGACATGAGTTTNGACTTCACTGAATTCGCCGAGGGATATATCAATTCTCTAATCGGAACGCTAGGGGACTTGCCTATTTCTGATATCGAAGAGTTCTGGAAGCTAGTAGAATCGTCCAGAGAAATTGGTGCAACTGTACATTTCATTGGCAATGGCGGTAGTGCAGGCACCCCTTCCCATAGTGCCGGAGATTGGTCAAAGGAACTGTCACTGAGAACCATTTCTCATGTNGACAANGCCTCTTCTCTAACTGCTTGGGCAAATGACTCNGACTATGAGNACGTGTTTGTTGGCCAACTATCCACCTTCATCAATCCCGGCGACTTGGTAGTAGGATTTAGTGGATCTGGGAATTCAAAGAATGTCCTGAATGGGATCCTTTTCGCNAAAGAAAAAGACTGTCGAACCGCTGCTATCACCGGGGATTACAATGGAATGGGNGGAGGGAANCTCGCTGAGATCGCNGACTTGGCAATTATTGTTCCATCACAATCTATGGAGAGGATAGANGATCTTCAGCTAATNATCAACCACATTGTNAAAGAGGCGGTNAAGGAAAATAACAGTCTGTGAGAAAATGCTTCCACCCTTTAGGCACGGATCGTTACTTGAGTCTCCCCTAACGCTTTCAAAACTCCCATCTGTTTCAAATTGGGATGGAAAAATCGCCTACTTAGATAGGGATGGAGTTCTGAATAAGTGGTCTGACAATTATGTAAATACCCCCGAGGAGATACATTTACTGCCCGGTTCCGGAAAAGCAGTTGGCGACCTAAGGAGAGAGGGATACAGGACTTGCGTCGTAACAAACCAGTCTCCCGTGGGCAGGGGAATGTGGAGTCACAGCAGACTAGAGNAAATCCACGATAGGCTACAGNAGCTCCTCCTTCTCGAGGANAAAGACGCTACCTTGGATCTAATCCTTTACAGCCCATATGCGCCATGGGAGAATTCTTGGTCGAGGAAACCGAANCCCGGAATGCTCGAGGCCTCTAGACANCTTATTGAGAATGCTAGTGATGATTCAAAGAATGGCAACCCACTTCTTTTCGGCAACGATTGGGGAGATAGGCCAAGTGAGGGACAATCCGTCCTTGTCGGCGATCAAGATTCAGATATCCATGCTGCGAATAGCTTCGGAGTTCGCGCTTTAAAGTGCTCGACAAATGNGGGGATCAATGAGGTAATTGGAAAAATTATCTCCAACTAGAGGAGTTGAATTCTATGAGNTGNCGTATTGGATTAGACGACACCGATCATCCTGATGTCGGCTGCACAACTTATGGGATGGATGTCTTGCTCAATCTGGTAGAGAGCAAGATTGAATGCTCTATCATTGAGAGAAATTTAGTCCGTCTCTGGCCATTCGCAGAGAGGAGAACCAGGGGAAACGGTGCACTGGGCGCGACGATTGACCTCCAAGAATCTCACTTCGATCAACTTGTAATGGTTTGNCGCGAGTGGTTTTCGGATCTACTAGNAGAAATCAATGATTACCCAAAAACCGATTTTCCTGCCTCCCCCTGTCTTGTAATTGCGCCCCAAAAAACACCAGAAAAGTGGTATTGGGACTCAGTGAGGGGGTTCGTTGATCACGATTTAATGATTGAGCAGGCCATAGAAAGAGGTTGCACAGTCCTCTCGGGAGAGTCTCATTTTGGAGTTGTAGGGGCCTGTGCTGCGGTCTCTTGGGAACCTCGGGAGGATTCTTCTTGGGAGCTAATTGCATGGAGGGAGGAATCAGAAATTGGNANTCAAAGAAATGTGAGTGAAAAGGCAGTTTCCGANTTGGAGGGNAATCATCCCTCAACTTTTCTGAATNGAGATCCAACCAAAGGCAAGAGCATGATTGCCCCNCGTTCGCCGTGCCCTGTTCTTTACGGAATTCGNGGCNCNTCACAGACTGTNGTTTATGAGGCNCACAATTGGCTACAATCTAGAGAAGATGTAGAGAAATGTAAGTCGTTCGCAATTCATCATACAAACCAACTTAGTGATGATCACATTGATTCCCCACTNAGTGGGACAATCACCTCGTATGCGGAGGAAACCAGNGGTGGACATGCTTCTGTTTCCGTATTCTCAGGAAACCACTCTTTCGAGTTGGTAGCATTTTCTNAGGGTGGCCCGGTAAATAGGCTCCTCCGNAAACTCATTCCAGGNGATAGGATTCGNTGGGCGGGCCTAGAATCGCCCGACGGGTCAATTCATCTAGAGAGACTCAGGCTGGATCAAGCATCACCCAGGATTATCAGCCGACCAATTTGCTGTTCCAGAACTATGAGAAGCGCNGGCAAGGGCCAGGANTTACGTTGTTCCATTTGCGGGAAANATGAGAAAAAATCTTGGGTTAGCTCCGACATTGACTCACTCTATGGNCAAATNAAGGGTGTTTGGACTGAACCCTCAGCTTCCAACAGAAGGCACCTCTCGAGNCCACTGTCTCTGGGAAATCCCGGTACAAAATGAAAAATCTCCGAGGTCGANAAGGAATGTCAGGGATTTCTGAATTCACTGCCACTTTGATATTGATATCAATTACTGGGTTTCTAATTTGGACCATTCTGAGCATCAGACAAAGACGAATCATGGAACTCTCATCTGGTGAAAGCAACTACATTGGAAACGCCAAGGATCCAAGCACNCTAATCGAACCTGACGATGAAGCATTGGAAAACCTGGCCGAGTTGCTCGAGGAGNCCGGATTATCCATTCCGGGCGAAAAATAGGCGGAAGGATAATGCCTCANACATCTAACGAGNGATATGGCNGTTNGATCGGATACCAATGAGCGGATTCCNAGAAGGGAACCTCCAGATTTCGAACAATCNGAGGAATCGGTAATTGGTGGCGTCATGGAAGGAGGTTTGCTCAATGTAGCATTGAATGACCAAAACCAGTATGGCCCCCATGCGATGATTATCCTTCTTTTTGCAGTAGCGTCTTTGACGGCGTTCTTCCTTCTGNTACCAAATCTATTCTGAGCACCTGGCTCTTGCAATGGCGATAGCATTCTCAACAATCATTTCNGAAGAGCCCAGATGGGATCTTGGGTCGAAGAAATCGGACAATTCATCTACTCCAATTAGTCCATTAATAGAATCATACCTTTTGCAAACNTCTTCGAGNTTTTTCCCTTTATCTACTGCCTCCATAGAGGCNCTGCGCAACTCCTCGTGAGCCACATCTCTAGGCATGCCCCTGTCAACTAACTCCAACATTATCTTCTCCGCCATAATCAGACCTCCTTGAGACTCCAAATTTGCTGCCATCCTCTCCCTGTTCACAGCCATTCCANTCAGCACCTTGTCGCATTTGTGAATAATGTCATCCAGTATGATCATTGAATGCGAAAGAGTAAACCTCTCGCTGGATGAGTTCGCGAGATCCCTTTCGTGCCAAAGTAGAGCATTCTCGTATGAAGGGGTCATCATTGAACGGACAATCCTAGCAAGGCCACAAGCATTCTCTGCTGTAATTGGATTCTTTTTGTGCGCCATAGTAGAGGAACCTACTTGCTTCTTTTCATCAAACGACTCAGAAACCTCTGCTATTTCCGTCCTCTGAAGATTCCTTACTTCTTGTAGAACCTTTTCTATGCTCGTGGCCACATTAGCCATCCANCCTACCCATTCAATGTACCTGTCTCTCCCTACTACCTGAGTCGTAGCTACTGGCACGTTTAGGCCTAGGTTTTCCATTACTAGGCCCTGCAGCTCAACAGCCCTTTCTCCTTGGGCAGCACCAGTTCCTACTGCTCCAAGGAACTTTCCAGTAGTGCATCGGGCCGTAATCTCTTCTAGTCTGTCCAAATGTCTCTTAAATTCATCTACCCATACGGAGACCTTCAATCCGAACGTAATTGGAACTGCAGCTTGTCCGTGTGTCCTGCCCAGCATCACAGTACTCTTTTCTCGCTCGGCAATANCGCACATTGTCAAAATCAAACTCCTGATTGACAAGTCTTGGACCCTAATGCTGTCTTTGATCTGAATAGCGACCGCTGAGTCCACGATGTCATTGCTAGTGGCCCCCAGATGTACGCACCATCCTGCCTCTCCTGCTGCTTCAGCCATAGCCTTGGTCAATGCCATGATGTCGTGCTTGGTTTCCACTTCTAGTTCATCTACTCTGTCTGCAGTAACAATCCCAGGATCTGCAATATCTGCTATAGCATCGTAATCTTCCGGAGAAACCTTACCCATCTTGCTATGGGCCCATATCAAAGCCCTCTCTACTTCCAGAAGTCTGGCATGTCTACCTTCTCGAGACCAGATTTCCTTGGCCTCATCCCTCCCGTATCTGTAATCCAAAGGTGATACCGGCATATCTTCGAGTCGTCCGACCATGGCTTCCTGTTTGAGACTAACGATGGCNNATTAACGAGCAGGAATTCACTTTGAGGTAACCTCTGGAGCCANCCCATACCGGTTCTCCTTCGAAAACAATANAATCTCCAAAATGTGGGGCCTTTACGACAAAGGTCTCGAATTCNCCACCCTCCCCATCTAAGTTGAATCTAAACTTCTTTGAGAGTGAATGTAACCTATTNAGCGACTCCAAATCTAGACTTTCTCCAATCCACTCAGCACCCATCCCTTCAGTAGAAACAGAAGAGAAAACAACNNCAAATCCATGTTGTACAAGTGATTCCATGTGTTCTTCGGCACTCTTGTGCCAAATTGGGCAGAATGACCTAATNCCCAGACTCTCACACATCATTTCAAGCCTAGTTTTCTGATAGTCCGAACGAAGTGCACCTGTTACTAGTGCGTCAATCTCCAACCTTCCTCGATGTAAAGTCAAACCGTTCGGCCTTCTTACAAATTCAGGCCACATCCTCTTCAACGAATTTTCGACGTCCAACTCCCCTTGAATTGCCGATTCCAGATCTTTCATCTCTAGCCCCTCTCTTCCTTTCGAAACAACCGGAAGCCATGAGGTTCCGATGGCAGCGGCCTGAAGTCCCGCAATCCATGTATTCTCAATTTGGAACATCATGGAGTCATCGCCTTCTATTCCAACAGTAATGATGCATTCAATATCCCATCCTTGAAGTTCTGACCACCAGGATGCATATGTCGAGTCCTTTCCTCCTGAGGCCAATACCGCTACTCTCATGTTCTCGCCAATTGTNATACTCACCAGAATGACCACTCGATTGAGTGTTGCCCCGACCAATATTGATAAGAGTCCGTTCTGGCAAGGGGGTGATAGCGATGCAGCCTAGCGGACGAGGATATGACCACGGGGTCTCGACATTCTCCCCTGACGGAAGGCTATACCAGGTCGAGTATGCCCGTGAATCGGTAAAGAGAGGGACCACCACAGTAGGCCTTGTTTACAAGGATGGAGTAGTTCTCATTGTTGACAAGAGGGTCCAAAGCAAACTCGTAATTACAGACTCGATCGAAAAGATGTATCAAATCGATAACCACATAGGAATTACAACATCCGGACTCGTAGCAGATGCTCGACAACTTGTNGATAGGGCTAGGGTCCAGTGCCAGGTTAATCGGATGACATACGGNGCCGAGATTCCNGTTTCNACATTGGTCAAGAAGATGTGCGATTACAAGCAATCTTTCACCCAGTATGGTGGGGCNAGNCCATTTGGAACNGCGCTGCTAATTGCCGGNTGTGACGATGAGGGGCTTCATCTGTTCGAAACCGACCCATCTGGGGCATACCAGTCATACCATGCAGGAGCAATTGGGAGGGGCCGGTCTACTGCGATCGATTACTTCGAGAACAAGTGGAAGTCGGGAATGACTCAGAATGCNGCAATAAAGCTAGGCCTCGAGGCATTGAAAGAATCTCTGGAAGATGAACTAAATCCGGANACCGTGGAGATAGCTTGTGTCGATGGTAATGGCTACATGAAGATGGATCGGGAGACCACTTTGAAGCACCTAGGGAAGATGTCCTGAGACCCCACCATCTAAGCGACACCCCCCAATGGGCCTCCATGGTGAGCTTGGACGACGCAGTACTGGCCCGTTTGGAGAAGGGAGGGGAAAGATTTGAGATACTTGTTGACCCCACTCTTGTAGAAAAGTGGAAGAAAAATCAGGATTCTGTCTCGATGGATGAAATTTTGGCAATTGAATCGGTTTGGTCGGACGCTAGAGCCGGTGAGAGGCCTACTGGTGAATCGCTTGAGAGAGTTTTCGGCACTTCGGACGTGATTGAATGCTCNATAAGAATCATTCGTGAGGGCAGTATTCAACTCACAACTGCTCAGAGGAAAGCGATGGTAGAGGAGAAGAAGCGTCAGATTGTAAACGAGATAGCAACTACCGCAACAGATCCAAAGACTAAACTCCCCCATCCTAGGACCAGGATTGAGAACGCCCTAGAAGAGGTTAGGTTCTCCGTGGACCCGTTTAAATCAGTAGAAAGCCAGGTAGAAGAGGCCGTTTCCGTACTCAGGCCTGTTATCCCGTTACAATTCATTACTGTCAGGTTGGCTTTCAAGGTTCAAGGAAAGGACTACGGCGGAATAAGTCAGATGCTCAGACATTCCATTCAGAAAGAAGAGTGGTTGCCTGATGGGATGTGGGTTTGCATTGTATCAGTTCCAGGCGGAATGAAAAACGATCTAATTGGNAGGGTCGCTTCTAGATCCCCCGATGTNGAAGTCAGGGAACTGGACTAACATTATCTATCCTCGAGCATCAACGGTTATGAACGGTAGTCCGGTCGCGCGGCCCGATAACATGAGAAAAAGAAATGGCGCGGTCGGGCCGCGAGATCAAGGACGAGGNCAAATCCTCGTAGTTCCTGGGGATGACCTGGGGCAATTCGGAGGACAAGAGCCAGGGCATGGAGTGATTTCCATCGATGGTAGAATGCGTGCTGTAAAGCATGGAAAAATTAGGGAAAAGGGCGGAGCAATCTCTGTAGAACCTACTCATACGAGGTACATTCCTAGGCCAGGNGATCTGGTGATTGGCTATGTAGAGGGTTGCACTAACAATATATGGTTCATCGAATTGGGGGCGCCATTCAACGCAATTTTGCCCATGAGCNTAGGTCCCGGAAAAGTGGAATTTGGCGGGACTAGGTCCGTNATGGACATTGGGGATGCTGTTCTGTGCAGGATTCAAGAGGTCGAGGAGACCCATTCAAGTGTAGTCACGATGAAAGGTTTGGGTTTGAGAAAGATCAGGTCCGGGGTCATTGAAGAGATAGACCCACATCTCCTAGGTAGGCTGATTGGAAGGGGGGGCGATTCCCTCCGAAGACTGAAAGAGGAGACGGAGTGCAGAATTGTTGTTGCAGATAACGGCCGTATGTGGATAGACGGNGAATTAGATGGGATNCTCAAAGTCAGGACTAAGCTGAAGGACATTTCAGAGAATCATGGAGGAGGTGCAAACTGATGGGCGGATATGGTGACGTTCAGATGATTGACGACAATGGCCTTAGGATGGACGGAAGGGGCCCAGGAGACATCAGAGAAATTTCAATTGAGACGGGGGTCGTTCCAGTAGCGGATGGTTCCTGCAGAATGACTTGGGGGACAAATGAAGTAATCGTTGCAGTCTATGGGCCAATGGAGGCTCACCCTAGGAAGATTCAGAGGCAGGACAGAGCTGTGCTTGATGTAGCATANAACATGGCACCATTTTCTACCACTGACAGAATNAGGCCAGGTTTCAACCGCCGAAGCAGGGAGATTAGCAAGGTCACCAAGGATGCACTTGAGAGTGTAGTACTCCTAGAGCTATACCCTCGATCAAAGATTAGAATCAGCATCGAAATAGTTTCTGCTGAGGCCGGAACTCGTTGTGTAGGATTAACTGCAGCTTCAGTNGCCTTAGCCGATGCAGGAATCCCGATGACTGACATGGTCGTTAGCGTTGCAAGTGGNAAAATTAACGACGTCGTAGTTTGCGACTTGAATAAAGAAGAGGACAACTANGGGGAGGCCGACCTTCCGANGGGGATCCTGCCAAATTCGGGAGAGCTTGTTTTCTTACAGATGGATGGGGACCTCTCGCAGGAGGAGTTCAAGCAGGCTTGGAAATACAATATGGATGCTGCTGGAGAAATCCACGAAAAGATGGTCGAAGCCCTGAAAGGAGGTGACTCCAAATGACAATCCCTCTAGTTCCAAATCTNCTGAGGGCCCATCTCGCTGATTTAGCCCAAAGCGATGCAAGGATAGATGGAAGGTCTAGATGGGAAGGTCGAACTCTTGAAGTTGAGCACTCAATTCTCCCCAGGGCCGAGGGTTCCGCAAGAGTGAGGATGGGTGACACAATCGTATTTGCTGGTGTGAAATTCCAGATTATGCAACCCTATCCGGACAGGCCAAACCAAGGGGGNCTGATGTGTTCTGCAGAGGTCAGGCCAGTCGCAGGCAGACATTGGGAATCTGGACCGCCAAGCCCCGAGTCAATTGAACTTGGCAGGGTGGTTGATCGTGGAATTAGGGAGTCTGGCTGCATAGATGTCGATTCCCTATGCATAATCCCTGGCGAAAAGGCTTGGCAAGTAATCCTAGATCTATTTGCAATATCCGATGATGGGAACCTATTCGACGCATTCGCACTCGCTGGAATAGTGGCATTACGGAACGCAATTGTACCAGCAGAGCGGTTCGAAGTAGGTGAAGACTATCCTCTCCAGGTGACAAAAACTCCGATAATGTGCTCCTACCATAGGGTCGGCGGGAGATTTGTTTACGATGCCAACTCGAGAGAGGAACTAGGAGGGGACGAGAGAATCCACATTACTCTTGGTGACGACGATAACGTTCATTCCCTACAGAAGGGTCTAAAGGGAATTTTCACAGCGGAAGAATTCGTCGAAATCATGGATAAAGCCCAGGAAAGGACCAAGGAACTAAGGGAAATCATGGATTCACTGTAGGTGAGAAATATGGCCAAGAGAACACAGAAAGCCGGAGCAACCGCCCGTTTCGGCCCCAGATATGGGGTAAGCGTAAGGCGCAGGGCCGGTTCAGCACTGGCAAAGAAGTCCAAGCACTACACCTGTCCGAGATGCCATTATGTCAAAGTAAGGAGGAAGGCGGCTGGAATTTGGGAATGTAAAAAGTGCAATCATACATTTTCCGGAGGAGTTTGGGAACCCTATACTAGAGCTAGTGATGCAAACAAGAGAATTGTTCGAAGATCACTAGAAGGGGCCACAGCCACGGACATGACGGTAATTGCCCAGCAGGCGGCCCTCGATTACGAGAGAAAATTGTCCGAGAGAGATTCAGATGAAGGATCAGAAGAGGAATGAGCGGATAGAACTTAGTCTATCAGTCAAGCATCCTGAGTCTACAGCATTGGCATCCTCCATGGTGACAGAGGTGGATTGCACAGATATTTCGGGCGAAATCTCGATTGAATTACAATCCNCCTCNTTCAGTGACATCAGGGCTAGGTGGAACTCNATGATGAGAGCATTAATTGCCTCTGAGCATTCGCTTGAGGCAACTAGCGGAGGTGATGAGCATTAGTGAGAAAGTAAATGCAGAAGAAATTCAGTCCCTCGCTAGAGACTTGCAACTCATAAGAAATCAAATGCAAACGGTATCTTCTCAAGCATCAGAATACGGAATCACAATCGAAGCACTTGAAAATCAGGACTCAGAACGGCCTGTATATCGCTCCCTTGGCAATATTCTCCTCGAGGTAGAAGACAGGGAGTCATTGAAATCTGAGTTAGTTGGTGCCAAGGAATCTCTGGACGAGCACCTAAAGAGGCTTATCGAGAGGGAGGCCAATCTGAGAGAACAGTACGCATCTACAGTCGAGCTTTTCGAGAACGGGTGATCCTCATTGGATAGCCATGTGGCGGATGGGGATCCTCTTGCCGTTGACTCCGTACTATTCAGGTCCCTTCTCTCAGAGGGAAATGTTGAGGAGGCCCTTGAACTGAGCCTCTCAATTCTAGAAAGGTCCCGTGATCTTAGAAATAGGAATTATGAGGCTGAAGCTTGGATCAGGATGGAAAGGGCCCTATTGGGGGCATGTGAAAACTCAGAAGTCGGTCCGGAGATAAGGTGGTGCGTGGATCGTCTTGCTTCCTTCTCTCCTGGTTCTACATTACACGGTCTTGCCCTGCTAAATCTNGCTGCCTGGCANAGCAATCAAGATGAGGAGATGATGGCTCTGGTCTCTCTCTCTGACATTTCTTCATCAATGGGTTNTCCAAACGAAATTATAGGTCTGGCAAGATTGGAGTCGGGGAGAATTCTGGCCTCAATGGGGGATTTNGAACCTGCAATGAGGCATCTCTGGATGGCTATGAGAAGNCTCAAATCGGTTGAAATGAATTCTGAATCATTAGTTTCAGCTATGGAGTGGCTAGATATTGCACTTGATGATGTAGATCACGACTCTCCGACGATGGACGAAAGGATATCAGAAGCGAAGCCCAGGAGTGATCCGGGGATGACTTCGGCTCCATCCAATCCTGAAGATATCAGGGAAGTGGTAGGATTGATTCTTTCTTCGGCTCTGAGAGATCTTTCGGGGGAGGTGAGGGATGATCTAGGATTAGTATTGGATGCAAGTGAGATAATTGAAGAGCCTTCTTGGAGGGNGGCTCTGGAAGAAAGGAGNATAGAGATTCAAGACCCAAGGCTGTTNGAAGCACTCCAGTCGTGATTCTTGATTCTGTTNATCTCATCCTCGCCCCAGGCTGCGTTTTCAGGAACTTNGATACACCAACCCACNTCCTCGATTGACTTGTCTTGAGANGGCCAAGAATCTGGGNCCGGTTCACCATCGACTCTAACGAATACGACACAGCATCCTTCTACAAGATCGAAATCAAGGAAAATTGCTGTTCCTAGCATCCCAGTTTCTTCATACAGTTCCCTAAGTGCGGCTTCATCGAACTTCTCACCTTTGGAAACCATTCCTCCTGGGAGCTCCCACCCTCTTTCGGAGTGCCTAACCATTAACCAGCATTCCAAATCGGATTTATCAGGNATTGCCCAGACAATTACGGACNCAACCTCATTCATTCAGTTCACCAAGCAGTTCANCAACGATCTCCTCNGCCTTTTTGCTACCTTCCATTGCCAGTCTCCTAGCAAGAAAAAATGCTTCCGGAATCTTACCTTCTCTCCTCAAATCGTCAATTTTTGAATATGGCTCTATTTCGTCGTCATCNATTTTTNCAATTGAATCGTCTGAATCGTCAGAATCAGAGAGTCTACNCAGNCTATCTAGAAAATCNCCCCTCTCCGAAATTGACGGCCCCTTCCAAGGCGCACCAGAACCCCCATCAACCGTATTTGCCATCCTCTCCCTGAAACGATCCCTTGACTTCGACTCGGGGAATACAGTCTGCGCTTGGTCATAACATAACCAAGCCTCATCGAAACNNCCCCTTTTTTCATACATCCTTCCAAGCTCTTCCCATGCTTCGTGGTTNTGGGGCCTCTGAGAAAGTAAGTAACGGGATAGATCTACGAACNCATCCTCGTCTCCAAACCTTCGAATTCTCTCTAATCTTCTTGAAAAGAGTAAGTCCGATCTGCGATCAGAGAAGTCTAGGTCTCTGAGCCTNTTTCCAAAATCTCTCAAACCATCTCTNTCAGACCCAATTTTCTGCCACCATTTATCCGGATCCAGTGGATCCGTCAACAATACTGCCAAGAGCATCTCTTCACAGGCGTCAATGATTTCTATATTCGCTAATTGTTCCATCAGGTTTGGGGCCCTTCCCAGAACTGAGAATAAATCCTCTAGAACTGCCCTTGCTCCCTCTGTGTCCCCCAATAGGACCTTTACTCTGATCAGAGTCTTCCAGTTCTCTTCGTTTGTAAAGTCATATAGGACACTCTGTCTCGCACTTTGCTCAGCCCAATGTAGGTTTGTTTGGTCTTGCTCAATAATGCTGAGGAATTTCTGTGCCTGGCTTCTGTGCCTATTCCCCAGACTNCTTCTGGGGTGTTGCAGNGATNTGGATAGAGAATAATTCTCTTCACGCATNGTATCGAACTCACAGAACCGACTCAAAAGGGGATCTGTCAATCTGAGGATTGATTGTAGCATCCATCCCAATCTTACTGGTAGTTCCATCAGAGGATCTACTCGGATCAAGNCTTGATCCTTTCTGATTTGAAAGTATCACAGTATCCTTATCAGGCTGCCAGCGAGTCATCAGTGCCCACTCTACTCTTGTTGAATCGGTTACGTCTATGTCTTTGTCTACAACGATTACCTGTTTCATGGATTTATGGCCNTCGAGTGCCGCTTTNATGGCNTTTTTACCGTCGTCCTCGTACTCTGGGACGATTTGCACAACGGACGAGAGCCACCCGCTTCCCCCTTGGGTTAGGAAGACATCAGTGCAATTTACTACTTCAGAAACAGCCGTCTTTATNGTGGGAGCTCTGGGCATTCCCATTAGGGTCATATGTTCGATTCCAGCTGGAATCAGTGCGTGGAAAATTGGCGAATCTCTGTGATGGACGGCATCGTATTCAATTACTGGCTCAAGCCTGATATCATCCACCGTCCCGGTGATATCCACATATGGCCCCTCTTCATCATTAGAGTGCGTAATCCGGGCTTCCATGGCATATTCTGATTCGGCTGGGGCAATTACTCCATTGGATAGTTCTACAACTTCCAACTGAGTTCCGTACAACTTCTCGTGAAGGGAAGCAGCAACTCGAAGCTCATCCAATGGCTCGTCAAATGACATCGCACCAGCAAGCAGTACAACTGGGTCCGGACCATTTACTACTGCAATATTTATCTCATCACCAGTTTTCATTGCTTCGTTCAACATAGTTCTGAGGTGCCTTGGAACAAGCCTGACTGTAGTCCTGTTACTACTCATGGTGAGTTGCCGATGGAATGACGTATTCCTCAAGCCACCATGCTGTGCGATAATTATTGAGGCTGACTGGTACCTTCCAGCATCCTCGGGGTAGTGCCATGGGATGGGAATCTTCCGGATGTCTAATTCACCCATTGTGTTCTGCATAACTGGAGCCTTCGCCAATTCTACAATTTTCGGCTCCGAGGGGTTTTCCATTGCCCAAGAAAGAATGTCGATTAGCTCGCCAGGGCTAATGCCCAGTGAACTGCAAAGCCGATCTCTAGTCAGGATGTTTATTGCAGCNCTGTGGCCNGGCGCCTCCATAACATTAGTGAAAACCATTGGCCCGTTTCCTTCGATGGAGGATATTTCTCGCATTTCCAATTTGGTGCTAACTGAATCANCATAGAACGTACAGCCTTCGACAAGGTCCCTGAACCCCATTAACCGGTCCCGGAAACTAAACTGCTTCAATGTTGGCTCCTATTCTTAATGCTAGGCCAACAATGTTCCGTTCTCCCGTCAGTCTCATAAACAGATGGCAGGTCGCCGAGCCGTCATTTTGAGGTGTACAGTTGGGACGGGGCCTTTTCTCTGGTTCGAAGATGAAGTCTGATCGTAAGAGATATCGTTGGAAGGAGAGAAAGTTTCGAAACAGACAAGCCAAGAGAAAGNNNGGCGGTGTTCTGAAGCATGACCCTCTTCGAGGAAGCCCTCAAGCCAAGGGCATAGTAATCGAGAAAGTCGGTTTCGAAGCCAAGCAACCGAACTCTGCAATTCGGAAAGCTGTGAAGATTAGCCTAATCAGAACGGGAAACAGATTGACTGCTTTCGCTCCCGGTGACGGTGCAATATCATTCATTGATGAACACGATGAAGTTATGGTAGAGGGAATTGGCGGAAGCAAGGGGCGCTCNTATGGTGATCTTCCNGGAGTTAGATACAAGGTAATCAAGGTCAATGGGGTATCCTTGGATGAGATGGTGAGGGGCCGTAAGGAGAAACCGGTCCGCTGAGGTGATTCTATGGGAGAAGAAAATGAAAACCAGGAGTCAAAGGATGACACTGAGGCTCCAATTGCCGGAATTGGNACCATGGTCTTNGGNAAGTGGGATGCCAGTGAAGTAGTCTGTAACGACCCAGGGATTTCTCGATATGTCAATCTAAAGATGATCGGCGCGCCCCACACAGGAGGTAGGCATGCTAACTCATGGTTCGGAAAGCAGGACTTGTCTGTAACCGAGAGATTCATCAACAATCTTATGAGATCCGGCAAATACAGTGGAAAAAAGCAGTATTGTGCAAAATCACTCGAGGAAGCATTCGACTTAATCAACCANAAGAGTGGGGAGAATCCTTTGCAGAAATTTATCGATGCAATTACAGAGGCCGCACCCTGTGAAGAGACAACTAGGGTAAGAATTGGTGCAGTGAGCCAACCAAAGGCAGTAGACTCGTCACCGAGCAGGAGGCTGGACATCGCCCTAAGGAATCTCGCAATTGGTTCGGCATCTGCAACGATGAAGACTCAAAAGACCCTCACTGAAGGAATAATCTCGGAGTTAACGAAGGCTTCACAGGGCGATGTGAACTCATTTGCTGTCGGCAAGAGGCATGAAGTCGAGAGAATTGCCGCATCTGCGCGTTAATCAAANACATCCTNTTCAAGNACCTCTCCAGAATCTTCTCAATCGTGTTTATGAACCGTTTTCAGGTCGGCAAAAATATAGGGTGACTACATGGGTCGTAAGGAAGACAACATCAAGCGCGCTACTGAGGTAATGCACATTAGAGAAAGAATTCGAAACCTGGCNATTGCAGCCCACATCGATCATGGTAAGACAACTCTATCTGACAATCTAATCGCTGGAGCAGGAATGATGTCCGAAGAATTAGCAGGAAAGTCCAGGGTTCTAGATTTCGATGACCAGGAAAGTGCCAGAGGCATCACAATTAACGCAGCAAGCGCTTCTATGGTTCACAGTGTGAATAATGAAGACTATTTGATCAATCTGATTGACACCCCGGGGCACGTAGACTTTGGAGGGGACGTAACTCGTGCAATGAGGGCTGTAGATGGGTGCATCATCTTGACTTGTGCCGTTGAGGGGGCGATGCCACAAACCGAAACCGTAGTCAGGCAGGCTCTAAAGGAAAAGGTAAGGCCAGTACTTTTCATCAATAAGGTTGACCGACTCATCAACGAATTGCAGGTTACTCCAGAAGATATGATGGAAAGGTTCCAAGTGCAAATTCAGAAGGTTAACAACTTGATCAAGGCCTTTGCCCCNGATGAGCACAAGTCAGATTGGCAGGTCGACGTCTCGAAGGGAACTGTTGCCTTTGGNTCGGCTTATCACAACTGGGGAATTACTGTGCCATACATGCAGAAGTCGGGAGTGAATTTCACTCAGATTTTTGAATACTGCAATAACGAGGAGCAAAAAGAACTCGCCAAGAAGGCNCCTGTGCACGAAGTTCTTCTAGACATGGCNGTAGAGAAGCTACCATCGCCTCTAATCGCTCAGGAGTATAGAATTCCAAATATATGGCAAGGAGAGCTCGAATCTGAAGTAGGGAAGTCGATGANNGAATGCAATGCGGACGGCCCCCTGTCACTGATGATTACCAAGATCTGGATGGACCCACATGCAGGTGAGGTTGCAGTAGGCAGGGTTTATTCAGGAACAATAAAGCAAGGTGATAAGGTNTGGGCAATAGGATCTGCAAANTCTGAGAGGGTTCAACAGGTTAGCATGATGGTTGGTGGCGACNGAATCCAGGTTCCTGGAGTTTCTGCAGGCAACATTGCAGCTCTAACTGGAGTTAGGAGTGCAGCGGCCGGAGTAACGATTGCATTGGAGCAGGATGCAACNCCATTCGAGGCAATTAGGCATTACTCTGAGCCGGTTGTCACTGTAGCAATAGAGCCAAAATCAATGAAAGATCTACCCAAATTCATCGGTGCACTGCGAGGTCTCGCCAAAGCGGACGCATCTCTTTCTGTGGATACAAACCATGAAACAGGTGAGGCATTACTATCTGGAATGGGGGANCTTCACCTCGAGATAACTATCTACAGGCTAGAGGAGGAGCAGGGAATCAAGGTTAATCAGAGTAATCCAATTGTTGTCTATAGGGAATCGATATCTAGTGACAATAAAGGTAGAGCATTCGAAGGAAAATCTCCAAACAGGCATAATAGGTTCTATGTCGAAGTTGAGCAGTTGCCCGAAGATGTTGTCAAAGCACTCAGGGAAGGAATATTTGGAGATGGACCAGTAAGAACTAAGGATGCAAAAGAGACTGGAAACAAGTTCGCAGAGTATGGTATGGACAAGGACCTAATGAGGAAGATTTACGCTATCAATGCCTCATCTGTTCTGGTGAATGACACCAAGGGCATCCAGAATCTACATGAGACTAGGGAGCTGATAATTGAGGCATTCAACGACGTATGTAAGAAAGGACCNATNGCAGACGAGCCTCTTACTGGTGTTATGGTAAGACTTGTCGATGCTAAGCTTCACGAAGATGCGATCCACAGAGGGCCAGCCCAAACTATTCCAGCTGTAAGGAACNCGATAAANGGTGCATTGATAAGAGCAAACTCAGTAATGTTTGAGCCAATCCAGAAAATCAGGATTGACGCNCCCACAGAGTGGGCCGGCGGAATCACCAGGCAACTGATTACTCGAAGAGGGGTAATTGAAGATATGCCAGTNGAGGGGGATGTGACTTGTGTAATTGGGAAGATGCCAGTGGCCGAGTCATTTGGATTCTCAAATGACATTAGGGCCGCAACCCAAGGAAGGGCGGTCTGGAATACCGAAAATGCCGGTTATGAGCAAGTACCACCCGATCTTTTCCACAAGACCGTGGGCGAGATTCGTCAGAGAAAGGGTCTGAAAGAGGAAATTCCTGGTGAATCCCAATACACTGACTGATCAATTTATCCTGATTAACTGGAAGTCAGTCAACTCCCTTAGTAAATTCACATGCTCAGTCTGCTCAAGAAGATCGAGGCAATTGTGGGCAATCGTGTGATGATGCATCGCTCTTGTCCGAGCATATTCAATTGAGCCCGATTCAAACAACTCATTCACAGCTCCCTGCAAGTCATCTTCNGAACTCTGACTATTTCCGAAAACTTTCTCGAAGTTAGGTAATTCGGATTCGCTCCCAAGTGCATGAATGGCAATCAGGGTCCTCTTTCCTTGAACTAGGTCGGAACCAGCGGGCTTGCCAAGAGTCTTTGTATCGCCAGTAATGTCAATCAGGTCATCCATCAACTGGAAACATAATCCAAGGTTTAGACCCCATTCGGCCATGCAGTCTACAATTTCATCATCAGCATCTGCCAGAATAGCCCCAGTTCTGGCACNGGTCTCAAACATTGCACTGGTCTTTCCAGCAATCATCGCTATGTAGTCCTCTTCAGAAACAATCTCTCTTTCTTCGAACTCAATATCCTCTTGCTGCCCCTCTGCAACCTTCCTAACCATTTTCCCAATGGATTGAATCAGATGCCTCAGATTTCTTTCGGGAATATCTTTCGACTCTGCTAGAATCTCAAATCCCACCGCTAGCATTGCATCCCCTGCATTTATTGCTGTCGCATCGTCATATTCTACATGGACAGCATCCAAACCCCTTCTGATAGGGTCCTGATCTATAATGTCATCATGAATTAATGTAAAATTATGAATTATCTCAATAGAAGCCCCTAGTGTATAGTGCCCCTCATTCGGATTTCCTATTGCCTCCCCCACTAGTCGNGGGAGAATCGCTCTGAGCCTCTTACCTCCACCTTTGAAGAGGTGAGTCATAGCGCCGTGAAGATTTTTTTGCTGCATCTTGCCAAGACTTTCCATAATCTCAACCTCAACCCTTTCCCTATGTCCAGACAATGCATCAAGCAGATTCTGTCCAGGTCTGATCGNTTCCCCATCAAGGCCAATCTCGCCACAGTAGACGATTTCGTCCCGAACTGAATTCAACATTTCATTCGGATCACAATTATTGGGTCGTGCGAAATGTTCCCATATTCGCCTGAACCAAGGCGCAATAATCTCGTCCGCCCATTTTCCGGTGCCTGTCATCATTTGCTCTATTGTATCAGAATCTGCCCATATTACATCTGAAATTTCATTCTCATTGTGACTAACTTGGGGTTCAGCAGATACAATCAAGATATGGTCAATCTCCCGTTCAATCCATTCATCATCCCATCTGCAAGAATATTCCATCCTGCCCATATGGTGAAAATCCCAACTATTGCTTTCTTCAGAAGATATGCCTAGTTCCTGGGTCATTTTTCTTTTTGCTGCGTTAATTGCACCTTGCCCCGCCTCTCTTTCGGAGTCAGTGTCTAGTGGGTGGCTACAGCAGCTATTTGCCCATACNCCAGGAAATGTAATTTTGTGCTCAGACCTCTTCTGTATCAATAGCCTACCGATATTATCGAAAATTAACACACTGAAAGCACGATGCCTCAATCCTTCACCATTGTGGCAAGAAAGTTTTGTCTCAGATCCAGTATAATTGTCCCCCTCATCAACCAAAATNCACATCTCACCCATCATCTCTGACTGCGACGAATCATGAATGGCAGACGAATCACTTTCTGGTACCACAGACAACCTATGAAGGCAAGTTGTATATGAAGACTCAACCGGCTACAATCTTTGTTCCAATGGTTTCCCCGCTAATAAGTAACTCCTGAATTCTCTGAGGGGCCCTTCCATCCATTACCCATACTTCCCCAACATTTTTTGCAATCTCTGCTGCTCTATCCAACTTCAATCGAATTCCTCCAGTTACATCAATTTCAGAATGGTGGACCGANGAAATCTCTGTACTAGGGCTCCAAATGGGCACTAATTCTCCACCCTTTCCGGGGGGCATATCTAATACACCCGGCGCATCACCAATTAGGAAAATTGAGTGTGTCACATCAGGAACCTCGGTTGATAAGCGTAGCATTAGGTCATCTCCTGATAGGATACCAAATTCTTTCTCATCGGCCGTATTGACTACATCTCCGAAAGTTATTGGTATATCGTCCCCAGATGAGCGCTCAAACTTCTCCAAACACCCCTTGAAATTTCTTCCCACCCCCGTCGCCCAATCCGATGGTGGGAAAGACTCAGACCTCAGCCCTTGTTTGAATAATTCATCAACAATTAGGGAATCCAACTCCCTCATATCCGACCTTATTCTATCCACCGCATCTTTTTGTTCAGTTGATATCTCAGAATCACATCCTTCAGCAATCCTCCACTCTTTAGCTAGAATGTGGCCAAATGACCCAGCACCATGAACAATGATAATTGAGATCCCTTCAGATACAATATTTGCAATTACTTCGCAAAGTGACTTCACAATATCACTGTTGAAACTCTTGAAAGAATCTTTCTTGGTGATTAGGCCACCACCCAATTTGATTACTACCCTAGCCCTCATTTCCCTCTAAATTGCCATGGCTCTTGTATTCTAACATTTTCAAATCCTGCATACAATTTTCAAGAGACGCTTAGTGGTAGCGGTGTGAAGGGGCACTCGGATCTAGAGAAGTTCCAGAGATGGCTTCAATCTGAATTAGCCGAAGCATCGATTCTGGAAGATCCAGATGAGAGGGAAAGGAGACTGGTTCAGATTGAGATTGCAATAGCCGAGGTCATTAGATTCAACAAACTCCTAGATGGGGTGGAGAATGCAGTGGCTGCACCATTTGTCCAGAGGGAAGAACCAGTCAGGTCGCCAGGAAACTCTGAAATTAAACCAACAGTAATCACTGGCGAATGCCATAAGTGTGGGGCATCTAGAAGCAGCGACTTGGAATTCTGCCCGGTTTGTGGGGAATTCTGACTATTCTTCCTCAGACCACGACTCTCTAAGCAGGGAAAGCTCCGGATCATCTGGACTTACAATAGAGAGATATTCCCCCGAAACAGAGTCTGTCAGGTATACGGAAATCCCAGCATGCCATATCGTCTCACCTGAAGCGGTCATTCTTGCCGTGTCAACTTCCAATATCGTAGGATTTTCGTGGTGAAATCTGCCAGCTTCAGCCGCGAACCTAATTGTCGATGAAAGGTGGACGTGAGATCGATCTCCGGGGCTAATGCCTAGTTCTAGGAGATTTTCCGATTCAGCGGGGTCACAGGGATAGAAGAGAGAATCAGGGATATCACTGGAAGGTAAATCCAACTCAATTTCCACCGTATGCCCATATGTCGCCCTAATGGTGTTTCCACGGACTTCATATCTGCCCTTGGGGTCTGTTTCGGAAATTGCTCTAATGTGATGGGGCCTCAACCAGTGCTGCCTCCTTCTCCCATCCTTGAATTTCTTCACTATATCTCTGACATCTATCCATCCATTTATGTCCATGTCTAGCTCAAATTTTTCAGGTGCATGCCTAAGGACCAGAGCCAGTTTCCTAGCCATCCCATCCCTTTCTCTGGTGCTCATTACAAATTTTCCTTCTGAATTACATGCCGGACAAAGTTCGTCATCAGAAAAATATCCATGCATAGAGCATTCTCTAATCATAAATCGACCTCGCAGTCGATTATTCAAGAACCCCTCGGTCGGAAAATCTATTCGCTGGGAAGCGTTATGGGCCCGATTCTTTTGGGGCAGTCGTGAGGGCAGTAATTGCTGATTGGAGGCGTTCGCCCTTTGAGAGGTCTCACAAGGGTGGGCTTTCCTTGGTTCGTCCTGATGATCTAGCGAGTGAAGTGATTAGGGCCCTGTTGAGAAAACTTCCAATAAATCCGACGGATATTGAAGACATCATAGTTGGTTGTGCGTATCCCGAAGGCGAACAAGGATACAATATTGGTAGGCTTCTTTCGTTCATGTCGGACCTGCCGCCCGAGGTCCCAGGATTCACAATCAACAGATTGTGCGGCTCTTCAATGCAGGCAATTCTATCTGCTTCAGCAAGCATAAATTCTGAATGGGGCGATTGCTACTTGTGTGGAGGCGTCGAATCCATGTCCAGAATCAAGAGAAGAGGCTTCAATTGGAGCCCAAACCCAACCCTATTGGATGACTACTCTGAGGCCTATATTAACATGGGATTAACTGCAGAGAATGTCGCTAGAAAGTATGAGATAAGTAGGGAAGATCAGGAGTATTTCTCTCTGCAATCCCACAAGAAGGCTGCTGCTGCGATGGATAAAGGATATTTCACGGATGAAATTGTCACTATATCACTGGATGGGGTTGAATTGTCAACAGATGGCTGCATAAGGTCTGATACCAGTTTAGAGTCGATGTCCAAACTGAAACCAGCATTCACCGAAAAAGGGTCCGTAACAGCAGCCACCTCATCGCCACTAACTGATGGGGCAGTATTCTCTCTAGTTTGTAGTGAGAGATTCGCAGATTCAAACTCTATCACCCCGATAGCCGGAATTGTTACAGGAGCCGTAACTGGTTGCCCCCCAGATCTTATGGGTCTCGGACCAATTTCTGCTACAAGAAAAGCTATCGAGAAGGCAGGATGGGAATTGGATCAAGTTGATGTTTTTGAATTAAACGAGGCATTTTCTTCTCAGAGTTTGGCATGCATAAGGGAGTTAGGTTTGCCTCTGGAAAAAGTGAATATTGATGGTGGGGCCCTAGCAATTGGTCATCCCTTGGGCGCATCAGGTGCTAGGATAGTTTGCAAGGCAGCAAGCATTTTACAAAGAACCGGTGGCAAGAGAGCAATTGCTACAATGTGCATCGGCGGTGGAATGGGGATGGCAATTGCCATTGAGTCGATATGATTGAAAACATCCGACGAACTCATCAATGAGCAATATCTAGGATTGCTGTGGTCGAAGACGTCGGAGTGGAAACTAAGAGCAATTGCTTGGCGGGAAAAAAAGTAATTTTGTGTGTTTCCGGCGGAATTGCTGCAACAGAAGCAATCAAACTTTCCAGGGAGCTAAGGAGGCATGGTGCAATAGTTTATCCCATGATGACCAAATCTGCAGAGAAAGTAATTACACCTCTGGCTTTATCCTGGGGTTCTGGAATGGAAGTAATCTCCGAATGGGAATCCAAAATGTCCCAACTAGGCAGTTTTGATGCTCTGATTTTAGCTCCCGCAACTAGGAATACGATTGCAAAGTTTGCCCATGGGATTTTGGATTCACCAGTGATGATGGCAATATCGGCGGCATCTGGACGTGGTAACCCGATAATGTTCGTACCTTCCATGCATGATGATTTGTTCGGCGATCCGGTTACAAAAGAACTTCTGGACTCAGTAAATAATATGGGCATCTCAATCTTTCTCGATGATTCTCGGGAGGGTAGAAGGAAACAACCCGATTCAATATCTATCGTGGGAAATTTCTGCAATATTGTGAATAGTAAATTACCTAATAGGAAGAAAGTAGCTGTTACGCTGGGAGCGAACTCATCCCCAATAGATTCTGTGAGGTTTATACAGAATTATTCCACTGGAACTACTGGTTGGGCGATTGCTGAACATTTTCACAGAATGGGCCATGAAGTGGTGTGCGTTTCAGGAAAAACCAGCGAAAAACCATCTTTTTCGTTGCCGGACGTCAGAGTCGACTCTACTCCGGAAGGTATGCTTGGAATTTGCCTACAGTTGGCAAATTCTGAAAATGCCCCTGAATCATGGGTCCATGCAGCGGCTATTCTAGATTACGTACCAGAATTCGTGAAAGGAAAAAGGCCCAGTGGAAAAAGCGAATGGGAAGTGAAGCTTAGGCCAACAAAGAAGCATATCAGAGAGATTTCAGAATTCGCTTCGGGAAGCAAGAGGATTGCATTCAAACTAGAGGTTGAGGACGATGAAAACTCATTAGTTCTAAGGTCCAAAGAGTTGATTGATAACTTAGGAATAGATGCTGTGGTTGCAAATCTCCTTTCTGAAGCAAAGGGAGATTTGGAAAATCGGTGTAGAATAGTTTTCCCAGATGGAAAAGTAAAGCAAATTTGCAACTTGAGAGATCTCTCCGAGTCTTTGGAGGCATTAATCTCTGCCGATTGATTTGATTTGCGAATGTTTGAAGCCAAATAGCATAGCGGTACAATCATGACTGAGCCGACGAAGGCCAAAAGAGGGATACCCCCCAAATCAGATTTCAATGCATGGTACCCCTCCATGGTCGAGATAGCTGGCCTTGTGGACAAAAGGTATCCAATCAAGGGAATGGACGTTTGGATGCCCTATGGCCTTTCTGCCATGGCTCTTATCGATTCATTGGCTCGTTCAGAAATGCTTCGAACAGGTCATGAAGAACATAGATTCCCACTTCTAGTTCCAGAAGATCTATTGGACAAGGAGAATAAGCTGGTTTCTAGACTTAAGGCAGCGCGAGAATCTGGCGTAGATCCTTCGGAACTCAGGATTGATGAAGAGGAGGCCGGTTTCAAGAAGGAGGTCTACTGGGTCACACATGGGGGGGAGAATGAGTTAGAAATTCCAATGTTTCTCAGACCGACTTCCGAGACCCCAATGTACACAATGTTCTCTCTATGGG
>PBFP01000006.1 GCA_002718695.1 Methanobacteriota archaeon | reverse complement strand
TCGTACGCGCACTCATCCTTCCATCCGTCCGAGGTGCTGTTCATATAACCAACCGTAGACCCAAGTGCATAGCGGGTTGGAGTAGCCAGGTTATCTCGTCGGGCTCATAACCCGGAGACCGGTGGTTCAAATCCACCACCCGCTACCACAGAAAAATGTGAAAGTGAAAAATCGAGATACTGCGAGTAATCACGAGGAATGAATACTTTCATTGATTGTCTTGGGGTCCTTCGATTGTTCATATACCTCCGAGTCCGGAAGTGGGGCATATTGGTGATAGGATGACAGAAGAAACAGCGAGCGAGAAGATGGAAGAAGAGGAGATTGTGATTGACGTGGATGAGCCGGAGCCGACGATAGAGGATCTGCCTGGCGTGGGGCCTGCCACGGCCGAGAAGCTGCGTGAGGCTGGTTTTGAGGATCTTCTGGCAATCGCGGTGATGAGCCCGCCGGAGCTGTCAGAGCAGGCCGAGCTCGGCGAGGCCGTCTCGGCGAAGATAATCGCGGGAGCGAAAAAGCTAGCAAACATCGGAGGTTTCGTGAGTGGCGCCGCACTTCTCGACAAGCGCAAGAGGGTGAAGAAGCTCACCTCCGGCGCATCATCCCTGGACGAGCTCCTGGGAGGGGGCTTCGAGACCCAGTCAATTGTCGAGGTGTTCGGGGAGTTCGGTAGCGGTAAGACCCAGATAGGCCATCAGCTCGCCGTCAACTCATTACTCAGCGAGTCCCAGGGAGGGCTGGACGGGGAGATCGTCTACATCGACACGGAGGACACTTTCAGGCCAGAGAGGATCGCGCAGATGGCAGAAGCCGTGGGCATAGACCCTGAGGAAGCACTCGATAGGATCCACGTCGCCAGGGCATACAACTCCGCGCACCAGATTCTCCTGGTGGACGAGATCAAGAGGATGGCCAAGAACATCGACGTCAAGCTGATCATTGTCGACTCTCTAACCAGCCACTTCCGTGCCGAGTACATCGGCAGGGGGATGCTAGCGACGAGGCAGCAGAAGCTGAACCGGCACATGAAGGAGCTCAAGCAGGTTGCAGACGTCCAGAACGCCATTGTCCTGGTCACCAACCAGGTCATGTCCAAGCCCGATGCCATGTGGGGCGATCCCACCAGGGCAATCGGGGGGCACATCGTTGCCCACGCAAGCACATTCCGCCTTTACCTCAGGAAGTCGAAGGGGGGCCGTAGGATTGCCCGCCTGATCGACAGCCCTAACCTGCCAGAGGGAGAGGCAGTCTTCACCGTGACCTCCGAGGGCCTGCGCGACTAGAGCGGGCCCCGGAGTCCGAAGGCTACGCCGGCAGCTCGGAGAGCGAAGACTCGACAGTGTCCATGAGGGACTGGAAGTGACCCTCGTCGAATCCCAGCTTCAGGTCCGCCGCGGAGAACAGCTCGGGGAGTGACCTGGTGTTGCCAAGACTCATCGCATTGGCGTAGTCGTCGAGCGCCTTCTGCGGGTCCGCCATCTGGGTCTTCCAGAGCTGTAGCGAACCGAGCTGAGCGATACCGTACTCGATGTAGTAGAACGGGGCCCCGTACAGGTGCCCCTGCTGCTGCCACGAGACCTCTCTGAAGTCACCGTGACCCGTCCAGTCCATGGCAGAGCCGAATCTGTCCCTGATGGACAGCCACACCTCGGCCCTCTCCTCCCTGGAGTGCCCGGGGTTGGCGTACACCCAGTGCTGGAACGAGTCTATTGTCGCTATCCAAGGCAGCAGGAATACCACGCCCTCGAGGTGGGTCCTCCTGGCCCTGTCAGCCTCCTCGGAGTCGTAGAACTTGTCCCACCACGGCTGTGTGAGTAGCTCCATGGACATGGAGGCGACCTCCGCGAACTCGATTGGGTAGTCCCTCTCGTCGATGAGCTCCAGGTGTCCGCAGTAAAGCGAGTGGAATGCGTGCCCCGCCTCGTGGATCATCGTCTCGAGGTCGCCCTGGAGCCCTGCGGCGTTCATGAAGATGAAAGGTACGCGGCTCTTCTCCAGGTAGTACTGGTACCCCCCAGGCGCCTTGCCCTTCCTGGTCTCGAGATCGAGGGTGTCCATCTCCACGAGCTTGTCGAACATCCCGCCGAGGTCCTTGGAGATCTCGTGGAAAAGCTCCGATAGCTTCGCCACCATCTCGTCCACGGTCTCGAACGGCCTAAGCGGATCCCGGCCATGGACGTCTGGACCAGAACCGCCCTTCTCGTTAACGTCCCATGGGCGCAATTCTCCAACTCCCAGCAACTCGCTCCTCTCTCGGTTTATCTGGGCCAGTATGGGCATGCAGACGGACTCCACGGACTCATGGAACTCCAGGCAGTCATCTACGGTGTAGTCGAACCTGTGCATCGCCTTGAACATGAACTCAGTGTAGCTGTCGAAGCCCGCGTTCTGGGCCATCTCGTGCCTTATCGAGACCATCTCGTCGAAGATCTCCGACATGCGCTCGTGGTCCTCCATCCTCCTGGATGTCATGGCGGTCCAGGCGGCCTCCCTCAGGGATCGGTCGTTCGCCTCCAGGTAGCCGCTCATCTGCGAGAAGGTCCTCTCCTCACCGTCGAACTCCACGGTCATCGCACCGTTGATCGCCTGGGACTCCGTGACGAGCTCGGTCTGCCTCACCCCGAGCGGGATGTTCTCCTTGCGGAATATCTCGACGTCGGTCCTGATGCCCTTCAGCATCAGGTCGTACCTCTCGGGCAGGTCCTCCACCGCCGGGTGTTCCACGAGCCTCCTGTTGATTGCGTCTGAGTGCTCGGACAGCTTCGGCCTGACGTTGCTCACGAAGTCCAGGAAAGCCCCCTTCTTCTCCTCGCTCTCCGTGTCGCACGTCATGCCGATGTAGAGTAGCGCCCCCGCTTCCGAGACGTGCTCGGCNAGCTCAGATGAGTCTGCGATCAGCCCNTCAAGGCAGCTCGAGCAGCTCAGCTCCCTCTCNAGCAGGTCGTTAATCAGGGGCTCGAGGCTATCCCAGCTAGTGGCTTCCAAGTCCTCTGGAACGAAGCCCCTGCCCATGGGTAAGCCTCACTTCTTCACTGCCCTTGGTCCGAGAGGCAGCGGCCCCTCTTCCCGTGACCACTTCGNGCACTTCCACACGNTTACTGCAGTCTCGACCTTCTCCCTTATTTCCTCCAGATCNGGGTGCTCCGGGTTGCTCTTNGCCACCCAGCAGGCGGTGCAGAACTTCTTCCCCTCGCTGATCAGGAAGTTGCCCGCGGTGCAGGCTATCCCGCACTCGCAGCAATTGCCGAAACCGTAGAACTTAGGCATCTTAATCGGACCGTGCTCGTAAGCCCCGCCTATCAATTTGACTACTCGGGGGAGTCTATCTGAGATCGGAGAGGGCCGTGTGCCCCAGGAACGCCTCCTCCATCTGGGGGAAGCTCGGGTCCTCTGGGTAGGAGGCTCCGACCCTTTCCAGCCCGGCCAGGCTGGGAACCGGCCTCTTCGCAAGCAGGGAGCCGCCCAAGTGCTCGATCAGCCTGATAGCCTCTTCCGAGTTGTCGTTGTAGGTCTGTGGGNGGANNGAGACGTCACCGAAACCCTCNCCGAGNCCGAAATCGGGCAGGAACACCACCCAAGCCGNNTCGTCCCCGACCGCGACGCCCGCCCTCTCGAAGGCCCTGTTGATCTGATGGGTGCCAGANAGCAGCCTCATGAACTCGGTGTCGGGGGTCTTGGCGACCATGCTGCCCGATTCCTCGTTCCCCCTCATCGCGTGCCAGGCGGTCCAGAGGTGAACCTCGCTCGCCGCGGCCTCGTATGCGATCATCAGCCACCTGTTGCTGGGCCTCCTGTCGTTCACCACCGAGACCACGGAGAAAACGTTCTCGACCGGCTCGGGGAAACGCACTCCCCATGCCGGGAACCAAGGCACCGGCCGATCCTCGTCCATGTGCCCCGATGCAGTTCGGTTGAAGAATTTGATTAGCGCCGACCCCTGTGTGACTTGCTCGCCGATCTGACTAGGTTGTCGACCAGCTGTGGGCTCCATCCCCTGAGGNCCGCCAGCCTNGACCTGTCCCTTTCGGTGAGCTCCGAGACGTCCGAGGCGCTGGCTAGNCCCAGGGTGTCAGCCATCTCCCTGGCCCTGACCCTGCCGACACCCTTGATCGCGACGAGTCCCAGTATGTCCGGCTTGCAGCCGAACCTGACTCTCCTGTGCACCTCGTCTATGGACTCGAACAGGGTCTTGTGCGCACCCCTGTCCATCTTCGAGAGCTCCTCGTCCTCTGAGAGGATCCTCCGCATGGCGAACAGGAGCCACTCTAGCAGCTCAACCCTGCTCCTAAGGTCGCCTGGCTGCACCCCCCAATCGTCCTCTATGGACTCCAGGGTCTTCTCCTCCATCCAGGACTGGACCACCAGCGTCCCCTTCATCCTCCTCTCCTCCTCGAGGTCAACCGCTTCGGCGAGGAGCTCCCGCTCATGGCCGTGAAGCGCCTCCTGGATCGCGTCGTAGTCGCCCTTCCTCGGCCAGAGGGGGAGGAAGTCGGGGGTGCAAGAGGCGAGATGGAGCAGGCTCAGTGGTGACACCTGCCCAACTTCGTCCTGCCCCGAAAGGATCGCCATGGCCCTGGTCAGGCCATCGTGCAGTATCTTCCCTGAGATCGGGTTCAGGTAGAGCCTCGAGACCCTGGAGCCAAGCGAAGTCGGGGAGTAAGCCATAGAGGACGGCTCGGGCAGGGCCGACTCGGAAGACTCGTACAAGCTGGCCTTCCTGAAGCCGAAAATCNCGGGCCCCTTCCTCGGGCTGAGCCTGCGAGCCCGACGCTCCTCCCGCGGGACTANGTCCAGGCCCGGTATCGAAGCGGCGGATTTTGCCCAGGAGGGCATCTCGTCCTGCCAGTCCTCCTCCACAGTAGGTTCGGCCTTCCTGCCTTTGATCCTATTCGCCACTTCCTCTGACTCGCCCATCCTCTCCACCATCCCGTTGTCGCAGAGCCAGCANAGGACGTCGTCGGNCCTTGCCTCTAGGGTCTCCGGGTCCATCTGGCTGGCGAGGAAGGTCTTCCCAAGGAAGCTGCTGATGGCATCCCTGTCGTCGATTCCTGCAGTTGAAATGATGGAGAGTATGTGAGTAAGTAGGGCACCGTCCTCCTCGGCGTGGACCGCGCTCGGGTTCGCGAGCTTGGAAGTCACGTCCTCGGGAGTGCCCCTGAGGTAGAGNTCGACCAGGNNCTGCTCCTCTTGGTTGCTCTTGGACACCAGGAATGACTCCCCGAACTCGTCGAAGCCGGGCCTGCCNGCCCTCCCCAGCATCTGCCTGACCTCCATGACNGGGAGTGGCATGCTCCTAGCTGCGGTGGTGTTCCACCTCCTGTGGTCCCTGATCACTACCCTGCTCGCAGGGAGGTTGACTCCCTGGGCGAGGGTCGGCGTGGCGACGACGCAGAGCAGGTCACCCGACCTGAATCCGGTCTCCACTGCCTTCCTCTGCGAGGAAGTGAGCCCCGCGTGATGGAAGCCAACCCCTCCCCTGACCGCATCCGCCAGTGCCTTGACTGTGNCCGANCCTCCGTCGCCCTTGGTCAGGGAGTCTGCAATCTTGCCCCACCTGCCGGNAAGNTCCTCGGAGATGNCCTCGCCTCCNCTGGCGGGCTTTGACCTCAGGTGCCTGGATAGCTCCCTCGCCTCCTTCTGGGCCGAGGAACGGGAGGACACGAAGACCAGCATCTGNCCTTNCATGCCGATGGTGTCGTCCAGCACGGCATGCAGGTTCTTCTGCACGCCTCCGTCAAGGCGCCTGGCCTCCGGCAACTGGGACTCTACCTCGCTGGGCTTCTCGACAGCGTGGAATCGCATGTCCAGACCAGTCAGGGTCCCCGAGTACAGCACCACCGGCCTCCAATCGGACCTAACCAGAACGGCGTCCAGCCATCCCGACAGCTCCTCTGCGTTTCCCACCGTGGCNGAGAGCGCCATGATCTGCACGTNCGGCTTTCGGTGCATGATCCTCGAGAGCAGGACCTCGAGAGTGGGTCCCCTGCCGAAGTCCTGGAGCAGGTGGAACTCGTCCGTCACGACGATGCCTATGTCGTCCATCAGGGAAGGCTTCGACCTCAGCATCGAGTCCAGCTTCTCGCTCGTGCAAACCAGTATGTCCGAGCCCTCTGCCCCGCTCACCTCGCTGCTCCTGTCGCCTATCGCCAGCCCCACGCTAAGCCCCACGCTGGGGCAGATCTCGTTGAGCTCCTCGAACTTCTCAGATGCCAGGGCCTTCAGAGGCACGATGTATACCCCTCTCATGCCCTTCAGGTCGTTGGCCAGCCTGTGCGCCATTGTGATGTGTGCCACCAGAGACTTCCCGCTGGCGGTGGGGACTGCCAGCATCAGGTTCCTGCCACCAAGTGAGTGCGGCAGCGCTTCGGCCTGAGGGGGGAAAAGCCTCTCTATCCCCCACTTACCCACGAGCTCTGTTTTCAGACGCTCGTCAAACTCGAACTCATCAAGGCCGACCATTCCTTCGCNGGGCGCGTCGACCATGAGCCCACTTCGATTCGGCCGTTCTAAAGGATGCCGCGCGAAGGTCAGTTCCACCTGTGGTAGGCTGGATGCCCTTCCTTCACTGCCACGAAGAGGCCCTCTCCAGTGGCGCAGACCTCTCCGTCAGCCGAGAGGCTCATGCTCACCCTNGCCCTGTCCCCCTCGACACTGAGAGCCTCCCCTCGAACAGAGAGGGTGGTCCCGAAGGGGGTGGGCCTCCTCAGCTTGATGCTGTATGATGCAGTCACTGTGCATGGAGGCTCAGAGTCGCCGGACTGGTCCATCAGCGCCATGGCCGCAGTCCAGTTTCCGTGGCAGTCCAGCAGGGTTCCTATGATNCCGCCATTTATCATTCCCGGGAACGCCTGATGCTCCTCCTTCGGATCGAACTCCATCTCCAGACCCCCCTCGCTCCTGAATGACCTGATCCTTAGGCCATCCTCGTTTGCAGGGCCGCATCCGAAGCAGATGCTGCTCGGAGCATGCTCCTCCTGCACAGACGGCCCCCCCTCGCTTCCCATGGGCCTCCATGAACGGACTAGGAAGTTGAACGTTCCCGATAACCATTGCATACTCTATTAATTCGCTATCCCTCGCGAGACAGGTGCCCGAGGACGACCCCGACCCCAGCGAGGATGCGGCGAAGGCGCGGTATGCAAAGCCCCCGCCAAGGGCGAAGAAGAGGAGATTCGCCCCGATCAAGATCGCCAACCAGATCCCTATGAGACGTCGGAGGGAGATCGAGAAGGCCCTGGGCGAGGTCGGGGCTAGCCCCACCAAATGGNCCAGGAAGGAGGGCGGATCGAAGAATCACAACTTCCTGAGGAAGAGGATCAAGCCAGGGACGATCAGGCACCTCGAATACGACCTGCTGGACGTCGAGATAGGGGAGTCGTGGCCAGTGCCTGTCAGTGTGATCCACGGCTCAAGGCCGGGCCCCGTCGTTACCCTGCTCGGAGCCATCCATGGTGACGAACTCGTCGGCCCGCTCGCCCTTACCTACCTCTGCGGTCCCAACTTCATGGGGGATGACCGGGTGATCGACGCATCCGTGCTAGCGGGGACTATCAGGATCATGCCCATCGTCAACCTCCCTGGATACCGGATGATGATGAGGGACTTCCCAGACGACAGGGACCTGAACCGATGCTTCCCGGGAAATCCCGACAGCAACACCACNTCCAGGGTGGCCAACAGGCTCTGGGAGCAACTGATCTCCAGCAGCGACTACGTGATCGACCTACACGCCGCAGCCAAGGGGAGGACGAACATCCCCCAGATCAGGGCCAATCTGGCGCATGCCAGCAGCAACCGCATCGCTAGGGCCTTCGGCATCGAGACTATNCTGGACAGCCAAGGNCCNAGGGGNTCACTGCGGAGGGTTGCCAACGACAAAGACATCGCCTGCATCACCTACGAGGGCGGGGGGGCCGACGAGGCCGACCCGGAGTCCGTGCAGATAGCGATGTACGGCATCATAAACCTCCTGAGGAGNCTGAGGATGCTGCCNGGATNCCCCAGCAAGCCACGATTCNGGATCCTCGCCTCCGGCTCGGTATGGATTCGCTCAGACCAGGGCGGGCTCATCGACGTGCTCGCCCCGGCCGGCAGCTTCGTCGAGGAGGGCGAGATCGTCGCCACGATNACGGACCCTGAGCTCCCTGGAGTCCAGCACGANGTCATGTCNCCCATCCAGGGCCTNCTGATCAGCTCCGCCACCCACCCTTTCGTCAACTCCGGCTCGCCTATAGGCCACCTCCTACCNNTGAAGAGGGGAGTCTCTACCCTGAAGAGGAGGCTAGACGACGAGGGATGCCTGATCATCAGTGGCTCAGACGGTGATCCCCCATGGAGGGAGGACGAGGACATCGAGGACATCGCAGTGTTCGGCGAGTGGTCCGGAGGATCTCCCGACGCAGAGTGGGGCCCGGCCGGTTCCGGCGACGAAGAGGAAGACTACTAGCCAACTCGTCAGGTTCATCTATCCGACGCCGAACGCTGAATCGTGATCAACAAGCGCAGGGCCACCCTAGTCTTCCTCGCTGCTTGGACATTCACCATGCTGACGATCGCGGTGAAGATCTGGGAGGAGTTCATGCAGGCNCTGGAGTCNCGGTCGTTCTGGTCGGTCCTATGGGACCTGATCACACTCTTACCCAACTTCATTGCNATCAGCGTCGGTTTCGGCCTAGCCGCTACGGGCGTCTACGTGATCNCTAGCGCCTCATACTCGGCCATCCGATCNATGTTCCAGTGAAAACCTACGGGTTAATCCGTCCNACCGCATCCGACTGCCATGGCAGAAGATAGGAAGCGGGAGATGTCGACAGAGGCCGTTCACGCAGGTGAGATGCACGACCCCTCNGGATCGCACATAGACCCTGTTCACATGACATCGACCTACGTATTCGAGGACTCGGATGCGATCAAGTCCTGGGGCTCGGGCGAGTCGGGCGCGCACGTCTACTCGAGGGTGGGTAACGCCAACAGGGACGCGCTGGCGAGCAAGCTGGCGGCTCTGGAGGGATACGGCATGGAGGGGCCGGTTGCTGCAGAGATCTTCGGCTCCGGCATGGGTGCCGTAAGCTCGGCTATCCTCGGGTTCACCGGCTCGGGTGACCACATAGTCGCCCAGTCCGTCCTATACGGGACCACCAACCACCTGGTCAACGAGGTGCTCCCGAAGTACGGGATCACCACCTCCAGGGTGCCGCTGCTTGAGCCNNCCATGCTCGACGAGGAGCTCTCCGAGAANCCCAACACGAAGGTCGTCTACATCGAGACCCCCGCCAACCCGACCATGTCCGTTATCGACATCGCGAGGACTGTCGAGGTCGCAAAGTCCCACGGCACCAGCGTCGTGGTGGACAACACGTTCGCCACTCCCGTNCTGCAGAGGCCCCTCTCTTTGGGGGCCGACGTGGTCGTCCACAGCACTACGAAGTTCATCAACGGNCACGGNACTGTGATCGGCGGCGCNCTTGTGAGCAGGGACCCCGACTTCGTCGAGAACGGCGGCGGCGCCCTGGTGCGCTACATGGGGGCGGTCCCAAGCNCACTCGACTGCTGGCTGACCAGCATCGGNCTGAAGTCACTGCCCCTGAGGATGAGGGAGCACTGCTCCAACGCCCGCGCCCTGGCGGACTTCCTGGAGGGGCACCCGAAGGTTGCAAGGACGCACTACCCCGGCCTGGAGAGCCATCCCCAGCANGAGGTGGCAGCTCTCCAGATGGACGACTTCGGGGCNATGATATCCATCGAGCTGGAGGACTTCGACTCCGCATGCCGGTTCATGGACGGACTGTCCATGTGCTCTCTCGCCGTCAGCCTCGGGAACGTGGACACTCTGGTCCAGCACCCTGCCTCGATGACGCACAGGCTGATGTCCGAGGAGGACAGGAAGGCGGTGGGCATCACGGAAGGGATGGTTCGCATCTCGGTCGGCATCGAGGACTCACAGGACATCATCTCAGACTTCGAGGGCGCGCTCTCCGGGATATGAGTCACCGAGGCGCCCTGCAGGGGCTTCATCTGAGATACCGAGAGTGGGGCCCTTGGGGAGACGTTCTTACTGGCGCCCTCACTCACAGGAACGTGACAGACCCCATCGTCAACATCGCAGGCTACCGCTTCGTGGACCTGCCCGACAGGGACGACCTGAGGGACCCCATGCTCGAGANGTGCATGGAGCTGGNCCTCAAGGGGACGGTCCTTCTCAGCCCNAANGGGATCAACTTCTTCCTGGCCGGGGATGGCGACTCGGTCGACGCCTTCTTGCAGAACCTTGAGTCGGANGAGAGGTTCCGTGGCATNCCCATCAAGATCAGCCACACNGACTACCAGCCCTTTCGNAGGATGCTGGTGAAGCGNAAGAGGGAGATCATCTCGCTGGGCATGGACGAGATCAGGCCCTCGNAGTTCACAGGCCCCCACATCTCGCCCACCGACTTCAAGCGCATGCTGGACGAGGAGGAGGACATAGTCGTGCTCGACACCAGGAACGACTACGAGACCAGAGTGGGTTCTTTCGAGGGCGCAGTGGAGCTGGGCATCCCGTCTTTCAGGGACTTCCCGGAGGCGGTGGAGGGACTGCCTGACGAGTACAAGTCGAAGACGGTCGTGATGTACTGCACGGGTGGCATCAGGTGCGAGAAGGCCTCTGCGGTCATGCTTAACGCTGGCTTCGATGACGTAAGGCAGTTGGAAGGCGGCATCCTGGGGTACTTCGATGAGTGCGGTGGCTCCCATTGGGACGGGGACTGCTTCGTGTTCGACCAGAGGGTCGCCTTGGACCACAGTCTGGAGGAGACTGAGATAGCGATGTGCTTCAGCTGTCGCGAGCCACTTTCTACCGAAGAGCAAAGGTCGGATGAATACGTCATCGGGGAGCACTGCCCCTACTGCGTCAAAATGGGATAGGAGTCATTGTCATGCTGCAACTAGTCTACTTCCCAGCCCCCGGAAGGGCGGAGGCCATCCGCATCGCACTCGAGCTATCGGGCATGGAATGGGAGGACGTGTCCGTGGACGGCGCTGGTTTCCAGGTCATGAAGGAAAACGGCGAGTTGCCATGGGACATGCTCCCGGTCCTGATCACCCCCGAGGGTACCATAGCCGAGTCCTCGGCAATCCTCAGATTCGTAGGTCAAGCTGCCGGACTGGTTCCCGATGACCCCTATCAGCGGGCGAAGGCAGACGAGTTCATCGATGGGATGGGGCCCTTGGCCCAGGTGCTCGATCCGACGTTCGGCATCCCGGAGATCGAGGAGAGAATACGCCTGAGGAAGGCGCTTTTCGAGCCGGGGGGCGGTGGAGCCAGGAACCTCGAACTCCTGCAGAGGAAGGTCTCCCAGTCTCAGACCGGCTGGGCAGCGGGCACGGACGATATGAGCATCGCCGACCTGAAGCTATTCACGGGCCTATTCGGTCTGTTCTCCGGGAACTACGATGGAATAGAGGGCGATGTGCTCTCCGGATTCACAGGCCTCCTTGAGTACCATGCCCTTGTCGCCAACGAGCCACGGATCAGGGAGCACTACTCGAACGTGGGACAAGATGACATTCGCTGGACCTTTTTGCCCGGCGCCTTCGATGGCAGGAACTAGCCCAATTTGTTCCTGGAAGGCGGAAATACGCCCCAAACAGGATTCAGGAATGATTTCAACGTAGGACCCACTTCGAGCACTGTGTCCGCTCTCTCCGACTTGTTGGATGGCTTCGTCGGCGAGGTAGGAGTAGCCGCCTTCCAGGGCCTGATCGTGGGCGTCATCACAGGCTTGGTGTTCAAGATGGCTACAAACATCCTGAAGTGGTTCATCCTGATCGAGTTCGCACTACTGAAGTGGCTCGAGTCTAGGGGCATAGTGGCCGTCGACTGGGAGAGGCTGACGATGGGACTGATCGACATAGGTATCGACGCAGGCGCCCAGACCCAGTCCATCCTGGTTTCGATATCCGAGATGGGTACCTTCGGCCTGGGCTTCTTCGCCGGGTTCGCCGCGGTGGAGAGATTCAAGCCCAAGTAGCGCGCTATCGCGAGGCATAGTCGGGAACAATCCGAGACGAGGCCGACTCAGAGGGTTCTCAAAGGAGAGTGCCAGTCGATGCGCATGGCCCACGAGAAGATGTACTACAGAATGATGGGGAACACCGGTATTCAGGTCTCCGTGATATCGTACGGATTCTGGGCCACCTACGGGATCAAGGACAGGCTGTCCGGCGATTCCGGGGTCAAGACCGCCAAGGAGCTCATGAGCATGGTCAGGGATTACGGAGTGAACTGCTTCGACCACGCGGAGGCGTACGGGAACCCCTTCGGTGAGGCCGAGAGGATCTTCGGGCGGGCGCTCAAGGACCTCCAGAAGGAGGACCCAGATCTATGGCGGCGCTCCGACTTGGTCATCACGACCAAGACTTTCTGGGGGGGATCCGGGGTGAACGAGTCCGGGCTGTCGATGAAGCACTGCAGGGAGGGCCTCGACGCCTCCCTCTCGCGACTCCAGCTAGACTACGTTGACCTCCTGTTCTGCCACAGACCCGACCCTCTCACACCCACGGCCACCGTGGTCCGCTCGATGACGGAGATGGTCCGCTCCGGCAGGGCCACCGCATGGGGGACCAGCGAGTGGTCGGCCCAGCAGATCACCGAGGCCTTCTGGATAGCCAGGTCGGAAGGCCTGGAGCCGCCCCATTTCGAGCAACCTCAGTACAACATGCTCCACAGGGACCGCTTCGAGAGGGAGTACTTCCCGATGTACAACCCGCCCTACTCTATCGGAACCACCATCTGGAGCCCGCTGCAGTCCGGCCTGCTCACCGGGAAGTACCTCGACGGCACTCCCGAAGACTCGAGGGTCACCCAGGAGGGCTACGAGTGGCTGATTGAGATGATGGAGCAGAGCAGGGCCAAGGGCGAGTTCGAGATCGTAGCCGAGGTCTGCAAGTACGCGGAGAAGGTTGACTGCTCCCCAGCGCAACTGGCACTGGCATGGTGCCTGAAGAACCCGAACGTGTCCACGATCCTGATGGGGGCGACCACCCCCGAGCAGATCGAGGACAACATGGGCTGCATCGAAGTGGCGAAGCGCCTCACGGATGAGGACATGTCGAGCCTAGACGGCATCCTGGGGAACAAGCCGGAACCGTGGATAGGGCCGGGAGGCGACGGTTCCCGCCAGCTGAAGACCCTCTGACCATCATTTTAGCCGAAACATAGCATAGTGAGGGGACGAATCTTCTCCTATCCTTCTCTGCTATATCAAACGTGTCGCGTTTTCCTGGGGGGCCGACTTCGAGAACCTGCTCAGGAACTCCCACGCGATCCCGTTCGTGTCGACCGTCCCGCCGTTGCCGATGAAGATCAGCGGGCCGTCCGGGTCGAAGGTCTCCTCGTACGGGTTGTGGTCCGCGGCGTAGAGCGTCACCAGCGAGACCTCGGTCCCGTTGTCGCAGTCGGTGTAGGACTGGACAGAGTAGAACTCCGAGGGGGAGTTGGAGTCGGGCAGGGTGCCCTGGCAGCCGTTCATCTCAGCCCACTGCATCAGGTTCTGCACCGCCCCGTGCTCCTGGGCCTCCAGGTTGGGCAGGTGGATCGCGTCGTTGGAGTAGAGTATGATCTGGTCGACCAGCCCGTGGATCTCCATGATCGGGATGGAGGAGTACTGGGGCGCCGGGTCGTCCAGCAGGTAGTAGGACATGCAGGCGATCGCTGCGAACCTGTCGCTGTGCTCGTTGGCCAGCTTCTGGCTCAGGGCGCACCCGTTCGACCACCCGGTCAGGTACACCCTGTCCTCGTCCACGGAGTGGTTCGCAGCCACCCTGTCCATGATCTCCAGAATCAGGCCCGTGTCGTTCAGGCCCATCTCCCCGGCGGTGCTGCAGCAGTAACCCGCGTTCCAAGAGTTCCCGTGGCCCTGCGGCCAGACGGCAATCGCGCCGTTGTCCTCGGCGATCTCGTCGAACTCGGAGAGCGCCCTCTGCTCGGCCATGGTAAGCGTGTTGCCGTGGAGGTCGATGACCATCGGCGCCTCGACTTCGGGGTCCAGGGTCTGTGGCACCAGGACGTTCCAGCACCTCTCCAGCTCCTCGTGCACCATGCACTCCACGTAGTCAAGGCCAACGAGTCCGGGCTCTATGGGGTCCACACTGACGTCGCCGTCGGACCCCTCGGAGATGCAGCCGCCCAGGGCGGTGCAGGAGAGCAGGGCCGAGAGGAGTGCAGCCCTGATAACCCTCGACATGGGCTTTCAGGTCCACGGCCGTAGAAAAATACTGCCAACGGTTGCTGAGAGGCCTAGACCATGGTGATGCCTATGCTGGTCCACCAGCTGTCGTAAGCGTAGCAGTCGCCGTCGGGGGTGACGGACATCATCAGGTAGCTCCACTCCCCGTGGACCGAGGAGTCCCACTCCAGGACCGTCGAGAATGAGCCTGTGCTGGACGTGTCGATGCAGCTGTAGGACCAGTAGTTGCCGGCGCTGCTCTGAACGTACTGGGCTACCTGAAGGTCCATCCCCGGAGAGGCGACGTAACCCGTGAGGTTGTACTCCACGTCGTGCTCGGCCATCGAGCACGGCACCGCGCTCAGGAGGAACACCCCCCTGAACGCGAATGCGTCAGAGGGGCAGCTGGAGGGCGGAACCTGCGCCGTCGCGGAGGTGTTCGAGTTGTTCGACGTCACGTTTGCCCCGGAGAATGGGATGCCGTTGGAGATGCCGGCCAGCTCCTCGAACAGCACGATCTTCGCACCACCGTAGCCGAAGCCGTTCTTCACGTTGAAGTGGAGGTGGGGGCCGGTGCTGTAGCCGGTGTTGCCGACCCTTCCGATCTGGTGCCCCCGTCCCACGGTCTCGCCCACTTCCACGTCCACTGACCACTGCTCCAGGTGGAGGTAGAGGGCGAAGGTGAAGTCCCCGTGGTCGATCAGCACGTAGTTCCCGTGGGTGCAGTTTTCCCGGGAGATGCCCTCGTCGATGCAGTTGGTGTCCGAGTCCTCCTTGATCTCCCGGACCACGCCCTCCTTGAAGCTCACGATCGGCGTGCCCTCATCCTTCGCGAAGTCCACAGAGTAGAGCCAGTCTTCCTGGTGGGTCCAGCCCCCCATGAATGCCTGGTTGATGGTAAGGGGGGTCCCATTCTCGAACGGCAGGCGCCCCCAGACGACGCTGTCGCTGGTGCAAATCCCATCCGACAGGGAGGTGTGCTCGCCGCACTCAATGGCGGACTCCTGGAGGCCCAGTATTGTCCCGTTCAGGGTGGATGCCAACTCCTGCATTTCCTCCATCGCGGCCTGCGCGTCGTTGGTGGCAATCTCCCACCCATCGTCCCAACCCTCGCCATAGTAGTGCTGCGCCACGCCGTCGTAGGACGCGTCGTAAGCGTCCCCGTATCCGACGTCATAGCCCTCCTGGAACTTTAGGCTGAGGTTCGCCTCCATATCTGACTTCTCCGCCTCCAGGGCGGCGATGGTGGCGTCCAGGGCGGCGATTGCAGCCTGCAGGGAGGACACCGTCCCTTCTAGTTCGCTCTTCTGTATCTCAAGGGCCGCGACCTCCGAATTCAGTTGGGAGATCTTCTCGGCGTTAGTCCCGTTCTCGGCCTCAAGGGACCCTATGGAGTCCTGCAGGGAGGCAATCTGGGCGTCCAGCCCGGTTATACTGGACTGCAGCGAGGAAACCTGGACCTCTAGCTTCGCGATGCTGGACTCCTGGGAATCGATGGTACGGTTCAGCTCCTCCATTATTCCAGCATCGACCTGCGACTCCCCCTCGAGCTCCTCGATCCTGTCTTGGTATGGCCCCAGGTCCTCCCCCAGGCAGCCGACAAGGGATGCGGACGACATCATTATGGCGATCAGTATTGACTTGCTCCTCATGAGACTGCCGAGAAATGATAGCAAGATGACTCTTTCCGGAAAGACTCTACATATTCATTAACTCAGAACTATTGGATGAAAATCCCGGAGTCTCCAACTCGTCCTCCGAGACGCACTCGTAATCGAGCTCGTTTTTACTGAACAACAGATTTCGAATTATTGAGTTGCGTGCTCCTTGAGGAGGTCAAGGGAGACCACCTGAAGAGTCTCCTCGTGAGTCGACTCCAGCACCACCGGGCAGGCGACCCCCTCCTCCGCAGCGTCCTGCCAAGTCTGGGCGCAGACGCACCACCTGTCGCCGGGTAAGAGGCCGGGGAAGCGGTGCTCCGGAACCGGGGTGACCAGGTCGTTGCCCTGGGAGCGAGCGAACTCGAGGAACTCCTCGGTGACCTCGCAGCACACCGTATGCAGGCCGCGGTCGTTGCGGTCGGTGTTGCAGCACCCATCACGGAACCAACCGGTGAGGGGGTCCATCGAGCAAGCCCCCAACTCGCCTCCGAGAACGTTGAATGACGGTAGCAACGGTCCCGGGTGGGAAAATCCGCTAATGAACTATGCCGAAATCCTAGACAACATTCTCGGCGGTGCTCTAGAAGAAGGCGCCGAACCATGCGAGCATGAACAGCAGGAATCCCAGAAGCAGCAACGCGGCCCAGGAGAGGATGCCGTAGGAGAAGGACTTCCTGTCCGTCACGAATCCCCAGACGGTGCCTCCGAGCATCGCTGCTGGCATGACCAGGCACGGGGCTATGGAGAGGAGCCCCACCCCCTGGCTCCCGGAGCCCTCTCCCCAGTAGCCCACGTAGTCGGGAGTGGATCCTGGCTGGGTTGCGACGTACACGCTGTCACCCTCGACCCTGACGTAGGGGCACCCGTACTCCCTATTCCCCCCTTCGGGCTCGAACCACAAGACCCAACTGTCGTCGGTGATCGTGCCTTGGTGCACATCCCCTCCATCGCCCGTGATCCTGCAGTTCCACCAGTAGTCCTGCTCCCAGCCCTCGATGACCATGTCCCAGTATCCCTCGTCTCTGTAGCCGTTTTCGAAGTCGGGCTCCATGTAGAACGAATGCACCTCGAGGTCCTCACCCCCGAAGGCCACGTCATCGACCTGGACGGGGGAATCGGAGTAGACCTCGTTCCAATCGGAAGAGAAGCCTATCTCCGCGAGTATCGAGCTGAATACGAACAGAACCGGCACCACGACCAGGCCTATTGCGAACCAGGCGGCGGGGGAGAGCCGGGAGCTCTCCTCCTGCCCCATCTCTCCCCAGACGCCAGCCTGCCCCTCCTCGGCTTCCTGGCTCACGTCCCCCGAGAGGACGTTGCTGACCTGCTGGGGCCCGCCGATGAAGACCGGCTTGGGATCCTCGGAGGGGACCTCTTCGGACGAGCCCGCGCTCCACCATTCCTCCTCCACGTGGATCGGTCGGCCCCATGCGTGATGAGTTTTGGCCCCCCGATGGAGATTCCGGGGCTCACTGCATCTCGATGTGCCCCCTGTCCAACTCGGGGGGGAAGGCTATCCATCGTATCAGCAGGAAGTTGAGGTACCCGAACACGCACGTGTTGACGAACCAGGCCAGCGTGTGGTGCAGGTGAACGATCTCGACCATGACGTAGTGGAACGAGGTCGTCACCACCAGCTGCCCAGAGTAGGTCCAGAATGCCCGGTTCATGCTGGTGAGGTAGTTGAAGGTGGAGTCGAACGTGAACCTGTAGTGCATGTAGTGGGCCTCGACGTTCCCTATTGCGCTGGAGACCGCCCACGCGGCGACGGCCGTGTGTGCGGGCCAGAGGTCCACCCAGTAGAGGACCTCGTAGAGCACTAGAGCGAAGGCCGAGTTGAAGGTGCCCGTGACGTTGAATTTCATGAACTCCCTGAGCATCACCCCATAGGTCCAGCCCACGTCTTCTATCCTCTCACGCATCCCCGGCATGGGGTCCCCTCCGGGTCATTCGGTAAGGTGATGGCGCTCTCAAAGCAATCTGCACCACTCGGATGGCTTATCTGGATGACAGGCATCCCAATGCTCCATGAAGCCCTTTCTGGAGCACGTGAACATGACCTCTACCGACGTGGACGAGACGGTCCGGTTCCTCCTGACCGCTTTCCCTGAGTTCAGCATCAGGGGAGGGGGCGAGGGGGAGAAGGCGAGAAGATGGGTCCATGTGGGGACCGAGGACTCCTACCTGTGCATAGAGGACAGGGGGGCTACCGAGAGGGGCCCCCACCAGCCCTACGTCCACCCCGGGGTGAATCACCTTGGTTTCGTCGTGGATGACGGTTCAGCTGTAGCGAAGCGCCTTTTGGAGGCCGGCTACCCCCAGAAGGTGGCCTACTTGGACCACCCGCACAGACACCGGTACTACTTCCACGACCACGACGGGAATGAGTACGAGTTCGTCGAGTACCTCAGCGAAGATCCAGAGGAGAGGAACGAGTACGAATAGCACCAAGCATCATCATCAGGTGTAGCGCGGCATAACGCACGCCTTGGCAGGCTTTATCCATGGAGACGTGCCTGAGACCACGATGGAGGCCACGCCGGGGCAGGAAGTCATCGATGCCATTGGGAGGCGAGACCTGAATCTCGACGGTTCGGTCGTCAACCTCGCGGTAGTGGGAAGCAGCCGATTCTACAACTTCGAGATCTTCGAGTCGGCGCTCGAGGATTGGATCTCGGAGAACGAGTACCCCGACCTGATCATCGTTGGCGGGGCGAGCGGCGTTGACTACATGGCGGAACGCTGGTGCGACAACAACATAGTCCCGATTGCCGTTTTCTCCGAGGAGTGGGACGACCCCACCCGCAGCCTGGTGGACGGAAACAGGGCCGAGGCGCCAAACTCCCTGACTGACAAGATCCTGGACGCTGCCACTCACATCCTGGCGATGCCATCGGAGACTAGCAAGTGGACTAGGATCGTAATCGAGAGGGCGTCATCCATCGGAATTCCGACAAATGTGGTCGAGGTGAACTAGGCCCGCTGGATGCCCTTCCCCAATCTAGTACATGTCCTCGGCGAATCCCAGGAGCCCGAGCTCGTCGAGCTTGGCCGAAGGAGCGAGGAACGTCACCTGCACGACCCCGGGAGCCCTGCCGATCTCGATCGATCCGGTGATCGTCGCCCTGTTGCGTATCTCGGGGACGGTCACTCCGAGCAGCTCGGCAGCCCTCTCAAGGCCGTTCTCGGTGGCCGCATTTAGGTCCGGACCGGATCCCACTATGGAGATTGGTACTGAGTCCTCCACTCCTGACATGCCCCATCCGCTCGCCACCTGCTCTGCTACTGCCCTCTCCTCTGCCGTGATAGGCTTGGCTAGGAACGGGAGGTCCTCCTCGACAGGGAAGATGATCGGCCCGTCGATGCTAAGCCCCTTCAGAACCTGGACTTGAAGGGTCACCGTGCCGGACACGTCCGTGGTGTGACCGGCAATCTCGCCGTCCCCCTGCATTGCGTGCATGTCGCCCATGTATATCCCGCCGCCGGGAACCTTCACGGGGCAGACCAGGATTGACCCGGCCCTCACCGCGTCGATGTCCATGTGGCCATCCGTGCGGTGCTGCAGGTCCTCGGCCGTGATCGCCTGAGGGTGTGGTGCCCCGACCAGGAAAGTCCCGAAGTCACCTGCATTGTGGGAGTCGGGCATTGCGATGGAGGGGCAGGTTCCGAGTTGGCCCATGAATGGCCTGAGTCTGGCAACGAGTCCCACTAGGTGATGGGGGCAGAAAGTTAGGATTGAGTGCTGGATGGCGTTCTGCGGCATGGCGGCGTAGTGCTTCGCCTCGTGCGCGATCTTCTCCGATGCCGACTTGTCCAGCGTAACGCCCAGGCTCCTGTTGTTGTCGAACGCTATCGTGTAGCCGTTGGTGAACTTGAACGGGCTCGCGGGCTTCCCCGTTGACTTGAACCGGACTGCGTCCTCTCCGATGCCTTCGACGTAGCTCTCCGGGTTTAGCTCCTCGTTGTCGGGGTCGTACTTTGCAACGTACGGGTCGCCCATGAACAGGCCATCTACCCAGTAGTCGTTTCCAGATGCGGTGGCGATGGAAGTCACTGAGATCTCCTTGATCCTGATCGCAATCGCGTCTCCGACCTCCGCTCCTTCTACGGCGACGGGGACCGTCACCTCGTGCCCTCCTCGTAGCTCCGGGGTGATCATGGGGCCCCAGCATCCCGGTGCGGTGTTGGCAATGATGTGGCCGCCGTCCTTGACGGGGCCTAGCATTGGTTTGTCTGGATCTAGGATTCCATCTGTAAATTCGTTCACATAAACTGTCTCNCTTCCATTGTTTTCATCTGTCATATTCTCATTTCTCCTTCACCCCCCAGCAGCAGGCATCAGGAGGGTTATCTCCTGGCCAGACTGGACCTCCGCCGTTGTACCACGGTGGCTACCGGAGACGAATGGAATCGCCTCCAGAAGCGTCTCTGACGAATGTGGGAACCTTGAACCGACCTCGTCGATGATGTCCTGTATTGTCGCGGGGACATCCATCTCGATGCTGATCCTCGAGGCGCCCAATTCTTCAGCCAACTTTCCGTTAACTCGAATGGCAAAGGTGCCCTTGCCAGAGGGTGACATGCATCCTCATGGGGCGGCCCGCAAATAAATGTCACGAGGGATTTCGCGCTTTCTAGCCCCTGAGGTAACTTATCCCTGTCATTTCCTCGCTGACTCCCCACAGTCTCTTTGCCACGCCCTCGTCTAGTGCCTTGGGGTTTATCCTGGCCCTCCCAGTACGACCCCTCATCTCGATCACCCCTGTCGGCCCCCAGTAAGGGTATTCCAATGCGGCTTCCTCTGTCGCAGCGAACAATGTGGCTTCTGCCCCCTTACTTGCCGAGATGGCCACGAAGAGGTTCAGCAGCCTCCAGAAAGGTGAGTGCCTCTGTAGGTCAGTGGCGGAGTATCCGGGGTGGCTTGCTAACGAGGACACTGTGGAGCCGGATCGACTCAGCCTCCTGGAAAGCTCTAGTGAGAATATCAGGTTCGCGATCTTGCTCTGCGAGTAGAAGCCCCACTTGCTGTATCTCTTCCTCTCGCCATTGAGGTCTTCGAAGTCTATGGTTCCAGGGTTGTGGGCTATGCTAGAGACGGTGACCACTCTGCCCCTTCCAGAGGCTTCCAGAAGCGGCATGAGGTGCCCGGTAAGGGCGAAGTGGCCCAGGTGGTTCGTCCCGAACTGTAGCTCGAAACCGTCCTTCGTCAGTGTCTTGGGGGGAATCATAACTCCTGCGTTGTTGATCAGGACGTCCAGCTTTCCGCTCTTGCCGGAGTGCGCATCTGAGAAATCTGCAATGCTGGAAAGGTCCGCCAGGTCCAGGACCGCGACTGAGACATCTGCATCTGGGCAAACCCCCAGGATCCTTTTCCTAGAAGCCTCCCCCTTCTCGAGGCTCCTGCATGCCATTGTCACGGAGGCCCCCCTCTTTGCAAGTACTCTTGCCATGTGGAAACCGATGCCAGTGTTCGAACCTGTGACGATAACCGTCTTGCCCGTTTGGTCCGCTACCATCCCCTCGTTCCAATCCACTATTCCATCTCTAGCCTAAGTCCGGAAACTCGGACTATTGACTGTTTCTAGCGCCCTCCAATCCCTATTTAGTATGAGAAGTAGAATCATCTCACTAATGGCACTCATAGGGACTTGCGCATCAATTCGGAGAGCAGTTTGGAAGGCAACTCGCTCTCAACTCTGATCCTGTNACCATTCGGGTGTTCGAAACCTATGGCTGACGCGTGTAGGCACAGCCTGTTCACGCTGGACTTCCCACGACCGTATCTNGTGTCCCCTGCAACCGGACAACCCATCTCGCTCATGTGGAGCCTAATCTGGGCTCTCCTGCCCGTGTCTATCTTCACTTTAACCAGGCTGTGGACGGGCTCGGTCTGCTNGATGCTCCAGTTGGTTATCGCCTCCTTCCCNCCCCTCTCTCCCTTCTGGACCAGCCACACTCGCTTGTCCTTTGTCTCGCGGATGCGGGTTGTAGATACCCCAGAGTCGGCAGGAGGTTTCCCGAAGACCACAGCGTGGTACTCTCTCTCGACGGNCCTATCCTTGAACTGCCTCTGCAGCAAATCCCTTACCTCCGGAGACTTCGCTAGTAGCAGGCATCCGGATGTCTCTCTGTCTAGGCGGTGAACCAGGTGGACCCTGGTTGAATGCTCCCTTGACGCCCAACTTAGGGNCCGATCGAACATTGTGTCCNNCTCCCCCCTGGGGGTGNCAACCGAGAGGAGCCCCGCTGGCTTGTCCACAACCAGCAANTCCTGGTCGTCGAAAAGTACCACCGGGCNTGGTAGCCCGACCGACTTCTTNTTNGAAGGCAAGNCTCCCTCNGAGCGAGAGACAGTCTCCACGACTGCTCCTATGGGGACCATTTCCTTAGCTCGCGTTGCCCTGCTTCCATCCACAAGCACACGCCCGCGATCGATCATCCTCCTCAAAGAGTTCCTCTTGGCANTAGGGTGGAGTTCAGAGAGGANCTCGATCAGACTCTCNTGCTCTGTCACTTCTATCCTAGGATTGCCCACNAGGCTGGCAGAACNAGAGGGACATCAAGTTTGACGGAAACCCCACCCAAATGTGNCCCATTTTCATGACATTGCCGCAGTGAGGTTGATTGCGTACGACCTCGTGAACGGGGGCATGTCGGAGGCGATACTCCCCTCTGTCCCNCCACTNAGCCCCTTCGAGGCCTACACNATTATCCTCCTATTCCCATTCCTGATGAGGCTAATTTTCGTGGCCCCGCCCCTTCTNGATCTATCTCACAAGCTGTTGCCTAAGGGNGACAGGGCAAAGCATGCCAGATGGGCGATAGACCGTATCAAGAGATTGAACGCGGAGAAGTTCTGGCTGATCGTTCTGAATGAGTTGCTTGCTTTCATCCTGCCCGGTGCTATCGCCCTTGGAGCACGCCTCTATTTGGGTCCGATTGGATGGGAGGACTGGGAAATACCGTTCCTCGGNCTAGCTCTTCTGACATTTGCAGGCTTCCTGTGGATTGGGTACGACTTCGGAAGGGTTGCACAGAGCAGGATGGACATCCGGCGCATCTCAGAGTTCGACATCGATAGCGCGAAGCAGACAGTGGACACCGCTGTCGTCGGGAGGGATCTGCTGAAGGCAGTCAGGGGTTTCTCGATCCCCCGCCCCTGGAAGGANGGGCCTCAAGAACAAGTAGGNCAGACCAGCAGAAATCCCGTTTTCGGAGCAGTCTCATCAGTCCTAGACTTCGGAGCGGATGTTCTAGACATGGCACTCGACCAAGTTAGGGTTCCTGCAGGAGATGCAGTGGACAGGATGGACTCGGAGATTCAGAACAGGATCAGAAAAAGGGTACAGGCTTCCAAGAGGTCNATGGNCATGGGGACCCTGTTCGCCGTTTTCCCATTGGTTGTACTGCTGGGCCTCCCTAAGCTGCTTTAGCAGACATGTAGGCTCTCTCTCGAGGGGAGGAAAGAAGCAGCCAGAGNAGACCGACCGACATCTGAATTACAGCAGTGACCAGAAGCATCTCCCTAAGTACGANTATCTCGTTTTCCATAGCGAGTCCAGCCAAGATGGTCGAGANGCCCATTGTTAGGGTGATGATGAGGTTGTCAGTTCCTGCGACCCTGCCCATCCACTCGTCGTCTGTCCTGCGCTGCAGTAGAGTCGTGCTGAANACCCATGAGACGCCGCTGCACCCATGGGAGAAGAAGATGCATACCAGCGTCAAAATCCCCCATTCAAACGTGGAAACCCCTACGTATAGCATNCCGGCTCCGAAGAGTGCTATTCCTATGAGGTAGGGCATCACCTTGGGCGATGCCATTAGCGAGCGCGACACTAGNGGCCCGAATCCNGAGCCGAAGCCTCTGCAGAGGTAGACAATTCCGATNCCAGCAGCTACTTCTCCGAACCCTGCCTCCATTCCTATTAGTATCAGCAAGAAAACCTGTGCGCCCCCACCTGTAGCCCAAGCCCCCTTNGCGAGCACGATTCTCCAGATATNCGGCCTAGCCATAATGTGCCCCCAGCCGGACAAGATTTCCTTNCCCATGTCCAGCGGGCTTGCAGATTTTTTCTCGGACGAGTCGGGGCCACCAGATGGCAGGGTCGCAATCACCAGTGCAGCGAACAGGAAGGTTACCGAGTCGATCATCAGGCCGGTTTCGACTCCGTACTCTGAGATCACCAGGCCACCTATTCCAGCTCCGATGCCCATAGAGGCAGACCAACCTCCTGATACCAGTGCATTAGCTGTGAGCAGCTCCTCGTCCGAGCACACGTTTGGCAGATATGCGGTCTGAGCAGGGTCGTAAATCGCTCTCCCCACCACTAGGAAGATCGCCAGAAGGTATACTGAGGAGAGATTATCCATTATGCCCATGGATAGGAAGGTTGCCAGTACACAGAATGAGAGCAGGTTTGATGCGAGCATCAATCCCTTTCTTGAGTACCTGTCCGCCAACATCCCCGTGAATGGCTCCATTGGGGCGAAGGTGAAGCTCCTGACAGCCAAAACTCCTGCGATTGCTAATGGGGAGTTGTCTGTGGCCTCTGCGGCCAGGATGAACATGGCTATGACAGAGAACCAGTCTCCGGTGAACATCACCATCTCGCTGGTAAACAGCCTTCTGAAGCTACGATTGNCCCTCAGAAGCTCAATGTAGCCGGGAGNAGTCACGANCCTCCCACGACGCCGACTCTATCACTGTCACCCCCAAGCCAACATGAATAAGTGCGGGTTTCTTATGCCGAGTTCGTGAAGGGCTCCAGGATATGTCTGCTTGACCTAGAGATGACAGGTCTAGACCCCGATTCAGAGAGGATAATCGAGGTAGCCTGCTTCATCGTGGAGTCTGACTTGTCTCCAGTGGAAGGTGCAGAGGTGTGTCTAGCAATTATGCCAGACGACCCATCAGTCCTAGAGAGGATGGACTCATGGAATACCAAGACCCACGGAGAATCAGGATTAGTGAGAAGGATCCACGAGGAAGGAGTATCGATCAGCGATGCGGAGGAGAGTGTCATTGCCCTACTCAGGGAGCACATGGAAGAGGGAGCGATAATTGCTGGAAACAGTGTTCACCATGACATGCGCTTCATCAGAAGGGAGATGCCGCAGGTCGCGGAATTTTGCACATTCAGGATTATCGACGTCAGCTCGTTCAAGGAGTTATTCAGGAGAATGTCCCCGAACGGACCCAGNTTCTACAAGAGAAGCGACCACACAGCGCTGGCGGATGCCAAGAGTAGCCTAGATGAATTGAGATTCTATNTNGATAATTACACAAATTTNGAATAAATGCGGATGGCAGTCNGAGTAACCAGNAATAATCNNACTATCCCAGATCTAGACCTATGGGNTCGCCCTCGGCGGAGGTGATTACGAGGTTTACCCCCTCCCCATTGCGCAGGTAACCGATTAGTTCGAACGCGTGAACCATCCTGCCAGCGACCCTTGCCAGAACGGGGAGGTCCCCCTCATTTTCAGGATTCAGGTCTCTCCTGTGCCCTTCGCCCTGATCGTACCACTCCAAGCCGACTGGTGCTGGGCTGAACCTTATTCCCAGTATCATCTCCACGCCCTCAGTCCACTCCGCTGCCTCGGCATCCGCCTGGCTGGGCTGGGCGAAGGCATTGGGGTGGCTGTGTAGGAAAGATGAGAACCTCGAACCTCTGGCGCCCCTTTCCTCTGAGAAAATCCCATCAGTCCACTCCTCCGGGACATGGTGAACGCTGAAAGAGTCGCCAACGTTCACGATGTGGGGCCTGCCAAGAAGGTAGCCGTGCCCGGAGAAGGTGGTCTTGGAGGGTCCGAACGCTTCTTCGACAACAGTGGGGTTGACCTTCTCTGTGTCTGGGTCGAAACCTATGAGGACCTCATCTGGAATCGACTTCATGCTCCATTCTATCACGATCCTGAGTGTCTCAATCGGGACAAGGAGGTAGGTTGAGTACCTCTCTCTCTGGGAAAAAGAGTCCCTGTTGTACGAAGTTGCAGCCTCCAGCAGCCAGTCCCTCATGATTTTCGGCTGCCGTGGCACCGTTTGAGCCTACGCCACAATCAGATCCAGGACAACGTGATCCCAGTGGGGTGCGTACGACTTGACCCTTGTCATGCTGCTTCGTATGTCACAACCAATCCTTTCTACAGTCACTGCAGCCCTGGTCTTCTCTTCCCACTTGTCGTAGGAATTCGGTTCTGCCAGGCCGTGGACATGCAATACCCCCCCCTCCGGTCTTAGGACCTCTAGTGCCGACCCCAGGCCCTCATCGGAACTTGGAAGGAGCCCCAGGATAACCCTGTCAGCTAATCCATTTAGTGACCGAGTCGTTACAGCATTGTCGCCAACGTGGACTACGCAACGCTCCTCCACCCGATTCGCCTCTAGGCCCCACCCAAGTGACATGACCGCCTCGGGGTTCCATTCGCATGCGTGCACTATGGAGGCCCTTCCGTGCACTAGGGCAGGTAGGGTGTAGTAACCTATCCCTGCATACATGTCGACAACCACTTCACCTTCTCCGACAACCTCTCCCATCCTCCTCCTCTCATTCACGTTTCCGGCAGAAAACATGCATTTTGTCATCCTGTAACCATAGTCTATTCCATTCTCTCTTCTGACTACCCAGTCGTCATCCCCAAGCAGCATCTCTAGGCCGCTCTCTCTGAACTTCCCACTTACTTCTCCCATCCTAGCCAGCCGTTCTGCCCCAAGGGCCCCAGCAACTGCCTTCCATAACCCCTCGTCACGTCCCCAAACCGCTTCGGGGAAGGCCCCAGAAGGTAGGATGGCTACGTCTGAGAAACGCTCCCACCTCTTTGGCAGTTCTCCAGGAGGAAAACCTCCTGACCAGTCTCTGATTGCCTCTTCCATCCTTGCATGTGGGTCCTTGACATGCATTTTATCGCCCCTGGAGATGAGCACGGATTCTTCCAGCCATCTCTTTCCCTATTCCCGGTACTTCTTGCAGGTCTCTAACGCTGGCGTGGTCAATCCTCTTCCTACCTCCAAAGTGCCTCAGAAGTGCCTGAATCTTCTTCGCGCCAAGCCCTTCTATTTCCTCCAGCGGATCGGCAATCGCTCCCCTCCCTCTGCGCTTCTTGTGGTAGGTGTTAGCAAATCTGTGTGCCTCGTCTCGGGCATGCACCAGAACTCTGCCCCTCCTATCAAGGACCAGTGGCTCCATCCCCGAAATGTGAAGCGTCTCTTCACGCTTCGCGAGTGCGGCTACGGGAAACAATCCAGAAAGGCCAAGCCCATCTAGGTCACCCATGATTGTCGACAAATGAGTCTCACCACCATCCAGAAGTAGGAGGTCTGGCCATTCCTCTTGCTTCTCTGCCCATCGAATCACTACCTCTGACATCATCCTCAGGTCGTCGGTAGCATCGGACCTGACTCTGTAGGTCCTGTAATCCTTCTTTGATGGCCTCCCTTTCCTGAAAACCACCGAAGCCCCCACTCTCTCCTTCCCCAAAGTCTGTGACATATCGAAGCATACCAGGTGTTCAAGCGAGCTTAGGCCCAGCAACTTCGCGCCATCTTCTGCAGCTGTCTGCTCCAGGTTTCCCGATGGCAATCTCGAATCTCTGATGAGTTGCAACTCTGCGTTTCTGTCAGCCATCATCCTTAGCCTGGCTAGGTCACCTCTAAGGGGGACTCTGACATCTACAGAACTCGTTCTCCTTTGGGATAGCCAATCTGCCATTGAATCCCCAAGTGGCGACGGGACGAGGATTTTCTCAGGGGGTCTCGTGTTCGCGTAGTGCTCAGAGAGAACGAGAGAAACAGAGTCCGTCACATCGCCTCGGTGAATAAGTGGGTAATCCACTTGCCCCTGGATGACTCCTTTCTTTGCATGAAGAATCACCAGACTGCCCTTGTCCCCCTGGGAAGCGAAACCTATTGCATCACAGTCCTGATAGAATCGACTCGAAACTATGTTCTCAGAGACTGCGCTCTTTACTGAGCCGATCATGTCTCGAATCCTAGCTGCCCTCTCGTAGTTCAGAGAGTCGGATGCTCGATCCATGTCTCTCTGCAGCCTTCCAATCAGAATCCCAGCATTACCATCAAGAACGCTCTGGACTGCAGCGACTCTCTCTGCGTACTCGTGATCACCGTCCCCTTCGACGAATCCAAAAGGAGCTCGGTCACTTTTGTCCCTGATTCCGAAGTATCTCCGAAGCAGCTTGACAACCATCTTGGCGGATCCTGCCTCAGGAAAGGGCCCCCAGATTTTAGCATCGCTAGGAGGATTCCTAGTGTACAGAATCCTTGGCTTTTTATGTGAAGTGAGTGCAATGAAAGGGAATGACTTTCCATCCTTTAGCATAGAGTTGTACCTTGGCTGATTCGTTCTAATCAGCTGCCTCTCAAGCACAAGCGCTTCAGAAGGGCTCTGGGTGGCAATGAAGTCGATTTTCGAAGCTTCTTCAAGCAGCCGTGGGACCATCTCCCTGTCCTGCCTCTTGGAAAAGTATGATCGGACTCTGGCATTGAGGTTTGTCGCCTTCCCAACGTACATTACTCGATCGTCACTGCGCTTGAAAATATACACTCCCGGCTTTCTCGGGAGGTCCAACTTTCCGAGGTCTATGCCCATACTTCGGTGAAGCGGTGGGCGCTGGGTTTGATTTACACTTTGCAAGCCGACGTGTCGTGCTCAGCCAGCGCCAGCTCGATATCCTCGCTCATCTTTCCGGTTTTGGAAGGGACCTAGAGGAGTCTTGGGACGTGCCTAGAGGCTTGTCTCTAATGGGAATCGCCGAGCAAATAGGAGTTGTTCGTTCAGCACTCAATCCGCCCCTGAAGTCACTCCAGGGGGAAAAACTGGTTTTCTCCAGATCTGCCCACGTGATTGGTTCTCCCAGAAGGAAGAAGGTGTTTCACGTGACAGAGAAGGGAAGAATGATCTCAGTAGAGTCCGAAGAAACCAAGCCCATCCGAGGACGAGCCATTGGGCCAATCCCAGATCCGATTATTCTTCATGGCAGAGAGGATTTGGTCGCTCAGCTTTGCCAAGGTTTCTCAGATGGAGGCAGCTTCCTAGTGGAAGGTTTACCAGGCATAGGGAAGACATCCCTCTCTTCCTCAGTTTGCGAGTCATTGCTCAAAGAAGGGTGGACGGTCAGGTGGGCAACTTGCAACTCCGACTCCGACTCTTCATCCCTGGCGGCAATGTGGCTTGGTAGGCGCCCCCCTTCCTCGACGGATGCAATCGCCTCAAGGGTAGACACCAAGAAGACCCTATTGGTTCTAGACGAGGCACAGCAGGTTAGTAGCAGGCACATTTCAAGTGTCAAAACCCTCTTGGAGGCTTGCTCCATGACATCGTGCTCGGTCCTGGTAGTAACCAGAGCACCAAACCCTTTCAGCGGAATGTCAGGCTTTGTCCTTAGTAGGTTGGAGGGTCTGGAACCTCGACTTGCCAGACCACTACTGCCTGAGGAAATGGCGGACGAAGAGGCTCTAGAGATATGCCAAGCAATGGATGGGCATCCCCTTGGAATCAAACTTTGGTCTCCTGAAGACGAGCTTCCAGGAGCAGGAGCCGTGCAAGAGTACGTCGAGTCCACGGTGATTAGAAGACTCAGCGAGGGGGCGATCGAGACTCTCGATGAACTGTCTCTGTCCCCCTTGCCCCTGTCCGTCGAGGAGATTCTTTCTCCAGGAGGTGCCAACGAATTGGATGAGTCAGCAATCCTGAGGTGGTCAGGAATAGAGGTGGAGCCCCACCACTTGGTTAGAAATGTCAGGAACGCCTCGCTTTCCAAGGAAGAAGCAACTGAGATTCACTCCAGAATTGCTAGAATGTGGTCTTCTAGGCAGGGAACAAGGGCAAGGAGGATGGAATCCCACCACAGGATAGAATCCATGGTCGGGGTCGACTCGGAATGGATCGCGGCGAACATTACTGCGATAGCAAGCGAGGACAGCTCAGCTGCAGCGGTAGTGCTTGAACAGGCTATCCTCCAGATACCAGACGAGGAGCTGGTAGAGATGGCAGCTGATCTAGCCCTCGAGAGGGGCGAGGCAGGAATTGCTGCCAGGCATATCGATTCGCTGTCCGAAGGCCCCACCAAGGACCTCAGGTCTGCGAGATTAGCAAGGATAGAAGGTGAATGGAAGAGGGCCGAAGAGATTGAGTCCTCTGCAATAACCAAATTGACTCCCGAAATCCGAGCAAGAGCGGAGATTGCATCCCTAGTTAGGAAGTATGACGACAGACTTCCGGGAAGGGTAACGGAGGAACTCGCAGCTGAAATCAAATCAGGAGCCGATTCAGTGGACATCTCCAAACTACAAACAGAGGACAGTAAACTGGCTTCCTTAGCTCTGGATCTACTTAGGCACTCAATAGCACTGGAGGTCGGCGATCTCGAATCAGCATCCATTACTCGGGCTTCATTGGAGGAAAGGATGGGACCGGATGACCCAAGGATCCAATCACTAGACATCAGGGCTAGGCTATCTGCTGGGACAGAGGGAAATGCTCTTCTGGAAGCTCTAGAGGCAGCAAAGTCACATATCGAGTCTTCAGAAGACCCACTTGATAGGATTAGGACATTGCACCTGTCCCTCGAAGCCTCGTCCGATCCCCCGGATTGGCTAATTGGCATGCATTCTTCATTCGATCTTACATCTCTTCGACCAGACCTAGCCTCCCACAGGAGAGCAATCTCGCATTGGTGGTACTGGAGAGGAGTCATTTACGCCGAGGACAGGCTATCTAGCTGGAAGGAGGCCATCGCTCGGCTCCGCGCTTCTGAGTGCGGGAAGGCAGCTAGGAAGCTTACCGAGATGCTAGTCAAGGAGCTCTAGATCTCCGCGCCAATCAGCGTCCTCGTGTCGACTATTCCAGGTACCGACCTGATTCCCTGGACTATGGCCTCGGTGAGTTTTGCTTCGTCATCAGCCTCAACCTTCACGAAGCAGTCGAAGTTGCCGAAAACTACCCAAATTCCCTTCACGCATTCTATCTGGGAAACCTTCTCTCTGACGCTCACTTCCTTCCCCGGTTCGGTAGTGATGAGCACGAATCCAACGGGCATATCAGACCTCCACCGCAATTAGGGTCTCAGTCTTCTTTATTCCCTCGACATGCCTCATCTTTTCTATNAGTGTCTTTGACATCTCTTTTTCGTTTTCGAAGTCAATTCTAGCAACTAGGTCCAGTTCTCCGTAGACCACCGACACCTCGGAAACCGTATCCATATCCAGAAGCTGCAAGTAGACGTCTCTTTCCCGACCCGGATCACAAGAAATCAGAATCCATGCCAGTGCCATCAAGTTGTTGGGAAAACTGGCTGCTTATGACTCCTACGTAGCAACGAAATCATTACTCAACTCCCGGAACAGATTAACGTTGACCCCGGGCGGCAAGGACCATGCGCCTGAGCACGATCAAGACTTCTTCGGTGTTTGCCGCTCTAGTCATCCTCCTCTCTCCAATGCTGGTCGGCACCATGGCCAGCACATCCAAAACAACCACAATTTGGAGTGGCACAGTCACTTTGCCAGATGGTTACCTAGTTCACTCAAATCAGGTCTTAGTAATTAATGCCGGAACCACCGTGCTATTGGGCGAGGGGGAGAGACTTGGGGTCGACGGACGTCTGACAGTCCAAGGAACCCAGGCCTCTCCCGTGACTTTCGGAGCTATTTCAGGCGATCACCAAGGAATTCAATTCAACTCAAGCTCGAAAGATCTGGGCTCAGTGATGGAAAACATCACTATCTTGGATTCGGAGTTCGGCATCACCATCTACTCCAGCAACCCATCGATAAACAACGTCACTATACTGAACGCAGATAAGGTAGCAATTGACATGTTTAGCGGAGCATCCCCTTTGATTAGGGATATCGTGATTGATGGCGGTGGACAGGATATTCACGGATCCTCGGACTCTTGGAGGTACGGGATAGGGATTTCAGCGGGCGACTTCTCAGCCCCTATCATAGAGAGGGCCCAGATAGGAGATCTGATTACCCGGGGCGTAAATATATGGTACAACTCCGGGGGGCTTTGGAGCAATCTTTCCATCCACAATATAACTGGAGCCACATTAGCCGCAAGTTGCGCTATCTGGGTCGAAGACTCGATCCCTCTAATTTCTGGCTCCAATGCCTCAAAATCCGACAATGGAATAATTGTCAGACACATCTCGCAGGACTCAACAACTCGTCCCACCTTCCTCAACACAAAGGTTGAGGACAACCAGTACAGGGGGGTATTGGTAGAGAGGTTCGACCACACTAACTTCTCGAATCTACAGACGAATGCGTTGTTCGACGGACTGCAGGTTAGCGGAACAGGAGGTCCAGATGCAAAAACTCCCGGATTGGGAATAGGTGCAGCATTCGATGTAAACACCTCAGGGGTGAAGGTAACAAACGCGCTCATTCAGAATAACGCAATAGTCGGATTTAGAGCTTATACAACCGACTCGTCAACCTCATTATCAAATATTACAATCAGGAACAATGGCCCGGAGTCTCCCTCGAAACCCCATGAAGGAGCCGGGCTTCTATTCAGGAGTACTAGTTGGACCAGCAAAGGTCCCGCAGAGGTCTCTGACCTAGTCGTGGAGAACTCAACGGGCTCTGGAGTGGTGATGGCTAAAGGAGGAGTAATCGGAGAAAACTGGAATGTGTCAGGAAATGCTGTCGATGGCGTCTCATTCGTAGAGTTCCACCCCGAGGTCACACGCTTGGTTAGTAGGGAGAATAACAGGCATGGGGTTTCTGTGGTAGATTCCAGCAATGTCGAACTTTCCTTCGTGAACACTTTTTCAAATGGAAACCAATCTACTGGAGGAGCAGGAATCAACTTTCAGAAATCAAACTATGTGATGAGTGGTGGTAAGAATGTCTCTTGTATAGCATGCGTATCCGAAGGTGATTTCCGAGGAATCGTAGTAAGAGACAGTATCGACCTCAGGCTAATTTCAACCTCTATTTCCGAGCCCCAAACATTGCCTGCTCTCGATGTAAACAACACAAATACAATTTTTGCAGGCTCAATATTAATTGACGACATGTCGATATCTTCCTCATCCATGGAAACTGCAGTTAAGCTGGATGAAGTCGATGCAGAAATTAGAGGCCTTGATATCTCAGCGAGAGGGGGAATGTTCTGGAGGGCCAAGGGGGATTTGACCTCTCATCTGTCCAACAGCGTTATCTTCGGCAGTGAAACAAAGTGCTTGGACCTCTACAATCACATCGAGCTAATTGCCGAGGGCGTTCGACTATTCTGCGACGAATCCCATCCATTCTTGGAACAGAGTTACGTCAACTTCACCGATTCGAATTTGATCCAGAGTCCGGGTGCATCGGAGTCTTTCTTCATGAACTCGGAATCCCACCTAAGATGGATTTCATCTGAACCTCTACTAACTCCTGCTTTCTCAGGAGAGAACAACATATTGGACATTATGTGGTTTGTCGACATACACACGATAAACCAGAATCTTCTGAACATACCATTAGCCGAAGTGAACATCTCCTTCGACCATTTTGAAGGAGAAGTATCAGTAATCCAACCATATTCTGGAGCTCTCGAGTATGGCCCATTTGTAGGCACGAGGTGGACTCCAGTCCATGGTTGGTCGGTGAACAATACAGCCCATATCGGTTGCGACTATGACTCAGTCCACAACGACTCTGAACCAATCACCATTGATCAAGACAAGAGAGTTTACTGCAGATTGGAGCTTAGCAACCAACCCCCATTCATCATTTGGGAATCTCCAATTGAAGGGGATCTGTTCTCAAGTGGGAGCGAGATTATTTTCGATGCCAGAGAAAGCTGGGATCTGGACTTCGACGATCTAACCTTCAACTGGAATAGCAATATCGACGGGGACCTAATTTCAGCTTGTCCCCAGCAAAAGAACTCAAACTCATCGTTTTTCGTAGCAAACCATGACGAATCCACCTGCATCTCCGATGGGTCGCATCAGATTTCTCTGGAAGTTTGTGACTCCACGGGCCATTGCGTGAATGAGACTCGGGGTGTGGAACTGGTGAACCTTCCTCCAGTACTCTCCGTTGGCACCGCTCCACCAATCTCCTCCTGGGGCACACTTTACTTGGGAAAAACCGCAAATGTCACGATTAACCTCAACGGCACCTTCGACCCAGAAGGAGGGGATTTATGGTGCTGGGCCGTCGCCTCTTACGAAGAAGAACCAGATTTTGATCCAGACAATCCGCATTGTCCAAATCAAATCATTAGGTCTTTCACACAGGCACTAGAAGATGACTTCACAGTCTCTGTTTTCTCTTCTGACGGCGTCAACCCAACAATTTCTTGGACCTTCAATGTTCACCTGTACAATGAGTTGCCTAAACCAGCCATGGAAGTAACTAGAAACGGGGAATCCTCTGCAGACTGGGTTCGTCTAGACGGGTCTTCTACATCTGATCCAGAGGGAGATGATGTGAGATTCGAGTTCCATAGCGATATCGACGGGGTTATCGGCTCCGGGACGTCACCTGATGAAGAGATTGAATGGGTCGGGACTCTTAGCAAGGGAAGTCACACAATCACATTGTTCTCAAGTGACACCAGAATGGAGCATGCAGGTCAATGGAATTCGATATCAGAGAACTTAGTTGTTTCAAACTCAATCCCTCTGGCGATGATTTCAGCACCTCAGACCGGGACTTACGGCGACTCCTCGATGATTTTGACCCTCGACTCAACCGGTTCTGGAGACTGGGACATCGCTTGCGAGAACCTCCCAGACAATGGATCCGGATTATTATGCAATCCAGTTGGAAAATCTAGCGGAGACTTGGTTTCTGTACTTTGGGAGTCGAATATGATGGAGGAACCAATTGGTAGTAACTGGAAACAAGAAGTTAGACTCCCTGCGGGTGAGCACAGGATTTCTCTTACATTGGATGACGGCAGTGGACCAGTTTCTGATCAGATTCTAGTTAATGTCGCAGAGTCTCCCCCTTCATTGGTGTTGGACTCACCGGTTCCGGGTGCCCAGGTTTACTCCAATATGCCAGTATTATTCGATTTCCGAAATTCTCTGGACTACGATGGGGATGAATTCACAGTCACAGTTTCATCCAATCTCATGGGGACCTTGCTGGAGGGTAAGACTACTGATTACTGGTACAATGATTATTTGGTGGCCGGAACTCACATTCTCACCTTCTTACTTACCGATGAAAACGGAATGCAGAGAAACCACTCGCAGACCATCTCCGTTTTGGAAACCGGCCCAGTAGCAGTCATCTCAGGCATGGAAGATGGACAATATCTCCCACCGGGCCAAGATATCTTGCTCAGCGCTATTGAATCATATGATTACGACGACGATATTGTTCTTTACGAGTGGAGCGTGAGCGGGAAAGTAGTTAGTGACAGACAAACTGTCAATCTATCCTTCCAGCCCGGAGCAGTGAGAATCGACTTACTAGTCAAGGACTCCAGGGGTGAGATTTCTCAGTCCTCAATCAACCTCACTGTCGGCTCAAGCGCACCAGAGTTGTTTGAATTGACAGTTTCCGTGCTAAGTGTGGAGGAAGGCGTACCCACTGAAGTGCTGACTACCGTAAGACTCGAGGATCCAGATGGAACCACCGAAACAGTCCGCGGGCAACTATCTTCAGGTGGAAACTCTGAAGCTATGTATTTCAGAGATGATGGAACCAACGGAGATGCGGTTGAAGGGGATGGAATCTGGAGCTCGCGTTTTGCTTGGATCGTTTCCGATGGTTCTTGGGCAAGAGTGGAGGTCTGGGCAATAGATGGTGAATTGGTTAGTCCGGGGCAAGTCCACACAGTCCCAATTGTGAAACCCGATGCCGGAGGCATAGAATCATGGGTGGCAAACTTCGGACTACCGACTCTAATAATTTCCATGTTATTCTTTTTTGCTGCTGGAATAGCATATCAAAGGAAAGTCAGATCCGAGATAGAAAAAGACATGGAAGTTATCGAGTCTTGGTCTTCCTTTGATCCAAGACAGATGGACGAAGAATTCGACTCAGAAAGCTAGTCCTTTGGCCCCCAAGGTGTAGTCTCGCGATTGAGCCCCATTCTCTTAGAAAAAAGGAATTTGAAATTCTTCCAACCATCGCCCCATGTGTTTATCTCAGCCTGACCAACTCTAGTCCTATAGGGTACAGAAACCTCGATTGCCTTCTTCTTTCCTAGTATTCTTCTAGCGTTTATCTTCATCTCCTCTGAAAGTGGCATGCCGTCGTTTGTAGGACGCATCCTCGGGTCTTCCATGATTCTCTTCCAAAAAACCCACATGCCCGATTGAGAGTCATGGATTCCATAGAGGAATAGAAGCCTCGCTGTAAAGGAGAGTGCCCAGTTCCCAAATCCATGTAATCCGGACATTGNTCCTGCTTCCGCTCTCTTTAGNCGATCGCAGGTAATGAAATCCAGGTCNTCCTCTATCAGTTTCTTCACTAGAGAGGGNANCTCTTCACCGGGATAAGTACAATCTGCATCCATAGTCACAATTATTTCTCCTGGTGCCATANCGAAACCGGTTCTATATGCCCTCCCNTATCCTTTCCTTGGCTCCAGATATACGGAGGCTCCNTCACCCTNGGCCAGCTCCCTAGTCCTATCGGTTGAATTTCCGTCTACAACGAGAAAATCAAGAGCATCACACCACCCTCCTGGCACACTCCTTATCGTGTCAACTATGGCTTCTTCCTCGTTCCTAGTTGGAATCACCACTGTTACGTGCACCGGCAACTTTTCTTCCATAGGAAACGTTCCCAATAGGGCGTATTTTTTAACCATTGTAGCGCATTTACTCTCCCGTTCTCTTCAATAACAACACCCCGGACCGGTTTATGGGGGAACTGATGCACATAGCTATGATCTCGGGAGAGTACCCTCCAAGGTGGGGCGGAATGGGGTCCACTGTCTACCATCTTTCCTCGAAATTATCCCAGATGGGTCACAGGGTTTCTGTTATAACTAGAAAATTCAAAGGTGAGGCTCCGGCACTAAATGGAGTCAGAGTCATCGGAGTCCCTTGGACGAAGATCCCAATGGCGTTCACTAGATCTTACGGGAGATCTGCCTTGAATGAGCTCCAAAAAATCCACTCTGTGGATAAGGTTGACATCGTTCACCTCCATTGTCCCATGGTTTCCTGGGATGAAAAGCAGTTCGATACTTGTCAGAGGGAAGTCGCTCCAGTGGTCTCATCCATGCATGGAACATGGCTTGGCGAGAGGGATGGATTGCTTCTTGCAGCCAAATTCGGTGAACCTGCTGTCTGGCTAAATCCTAATGATATTGCAATCAGATTCCTCGCAAAGAGGTATTCAAATTTTGAGAAATTCGCAATCAGGAAATCGGCACTCGTAGTACCAAATTCTAGAGCAACAATGGCAGATCTAGAGGCACGTTATGCCGCTCCAGGGGATTGGAACTGCCAAGTTATTCACTGGGGCGTAGACACTGGCATGTTTGTACCTCCTCATCGAGATAGCGAGGACGAGGCTCATAAGTTGAGAGAGGTCCATCGAAAATATGGCATTTCTGAAGAATCTACTCTAATTCTGGCAGTAGGCAGACTAGCTGCAAGAAAGGGCCATGGGATGCTGCTTAGGTCTTTCGCGAGAGTTTCTGAGACCATAGACGCTCACTTGGTAATCATTGGTAGGGGGTCTCTGAAGGGAAAGTTGGGAAAGATGGCAGAACGGCTTGGTTTGTCTGGCAGGGTAACTATAGAATCAGGAATGCCCTTCCACCAAATTGCAGAGATGTACAGGTTCGCAGACCTTGTTGCATATCCAAGCTACTACGAAGGGCAGGGGCTTATCCCCTTGGAGGCTATGGCAAGCGGAACTCCCGTGGTTACTGTGAATCATGGTCCTCTTCCAGAGATGGTGGACGAAAAAGTCGGTGCGTTGTTCGAACTCGGCTCGGAGAAAGACCTCGCCGATTCGATTTTACAAGAGTGCTCATCTAGGTCAAAACTACAAGAAAAAGGATCAGAGGGGAGGAATAGAGTCGTTGAGAAGTTCTCTCTCGAAGGCAACGCAAAAGCCTTCATTGGGGTTTACAATCAGGCCCTTTCTTCGTCAGGCTCACGGGGAAACTCTTGATTGCTCATCCTCCTTCCGAATGCCTATGGAGGGCACTGTCGTAACCTCAAGAAGATCCAATTCCACCACACTCGCAAACTTCTCCATCATAGTTCTGGTGTCCTACTTGGTTCTTGTAAACCTGAAACCAATCCTGATGCCTCTTTCTATTGCGATTCTAATCTACTTCCTAATTCGGGCCCCAGAGCAATATCTCATAGAGAGGTTTGAGGTTGTTGAGAAGTACCCAATGCTTGCATACGGCGTCATACTTAGCATAGGTTCTCTAATGTCATATTTCGTGTCCATTCTACTTTACAGGAACATTGACCAATTCAGTGAGGAAGTGAAGAGTGAAGGGGGACTGGTAGATAAATTCAATGAGAAATGGACCAATCTGGGGGAAACAAACCTCTATGGTCTTGAGGATATAATTACCAGCCAAGATACAATTGCGAACATTCTAGATCCTGAGAATATCCAGATGTTTGCAACAGAGATTCTTGCTGATTTGGCTTCTTTCATGACTACATTGCTTACAGTGGCAATTTTCGTTGTTTTCCTTGTGATGGAAGAGAGCAGCCTTCCAGGAAGATTCAAGGCTGCCTTCCCAGAATCATATGGTAGATTTGAGAAGATAGTCGCAAACTCTTCAGAGTCGATTTCTACATACGTAATTTCGAAGGCTACTTGCAGCGCTGGCCAAGCAATAGTCCTCTCCATGCTTCTTTGGGTAATGGGAATTCCAGGGTGGTTCCTTTTCGGGGCACTTTGCTTCCTTTTGGACTTCATCCCCATTTTGGGTGCTCTTCTAGCCACAATCCCGCCACTAATCATCGGTATGATTGTTCTGGACCCTCTCCAAGCAATTTTTCTAGGAATGGCCATGGTTGCAAACCAACAACTATTCGGCTCATTTATTGAACCGAACCTATCTGGTCAGAGACTTGGAATCTCCCCTCTAGTTTTGCTACTAACTGTAATGATTTCCGCATCTGTTTGGGGAATTTCAGGAGCAATAATCGGCGTTCCAATTATGATAATTGCTAGAATAATTCTCGAAGAAGACGAGAGGACACGACCAATAGCGATTATGCTCTCGAAGAAGGTGGAAGAAGAGTAACTATCTTTGAGAGATCAACACCACGGGCGCCTCACTCTTTATTGATATCATCCCACCTAATCCTTGGTTTCTAAGCCCACGAGTGGAGAAAGATATGCTCTCTCCAATAAGTTCCCATTTTGCTCCAGAGATCCATATTTTTGTAGGTTCAAATGCAAAAACAGAGAACTCTACTCCTTCGTTTAGATGCATTTCCAAGGCCCCGTCGTCAGGGTGATGGAAATGGGAGAAGCTGTTCTCGTGGTGAAGTCTTACTGTAGCGCCAGGCGAGGATTCACAAAGAGCAGCCCAGTTTCCCAGCACATGATCGGTTGCCCCACCATCCACTCCTAGGATGTCAATCTCGGAGAATCCCCTTTCAATCATCAATTCTATAGACTTGGCGAGATCACTTCTGGATTGACTCTTCAGTTCTAACGTCCTACCTTCCCACTTAGTCCTATCAATCGAGTCAAGGTCACCGATTACTTCCGAAACCTGAATACCTGCATTTTTTGCCTTCTCCCCTCCTCCATCAACACCAATTACTAAGGTTCCATCTTCAATTATCGAATCAATCAACTCGTTACTGGGCATTGATCCATTGCACCATAGTACTACGCGCATCCTCTACACTACCTCGCCGAAACCTTTCCCCCAGAAATGACCGTTAAATCATCAAGAGAAACTTCTGGAAGACTCACAGTCCCTCGTTGATGAAGACCAACTCTAGCAGAACCACCAATATGCGTATTATCTCCGAAACCGAAGTATGCCGAACCCCTAACAACTAGATCTTCAACTCTGTTTCCAACAATTTTGGTAGCTTTGGGATTCATTCCAAAACCAAATTCTGCGACAGTCCAGACAAGATCCTTCTTGGAACCTCTAATTCCTGCCTTGGCCAACTCAAAGATGCCTTTAATCTCTTGAGAGTTTTCTCCGTCCTCTATTTCGGCAACTACTCCATTCTCAACTCTAAGAACGATCTTTTCGGAAAGCAACCTCCCTTCCCATGAACCATCAATAACTATTTTTCCATTCATGCTCCCTTCTTTCGGGAGAACGAAAACCTTCCCTGCGGGCAGATTCGAGACTTGTTGCGGTCTGTTGCAGATACCGTTGTCTTCGAGAATCCACCTCCCACCTGTTGTGAACTCTACGTCAGTCCCCGAAGGACTAACCACTCGAACACTCCTCCTTCTCCGGAACACAGAACCCATTCCACTGATCTCACGTTGCAGAGCGTTGTAATCTGCAGTCATACCACCAGTCTCAAATGCTAATCTGCTAATGCCCGGCATTGAGATTATTCTAGCCCCCTCCTTGGTTGCTTGTTGCCTTGCCCTAGTGTGGGTCAGAGAGTCCTTTGTTGCAATCATAATTACTCTATTCTTACGCATTATGTCCGAGACTGGCAGAGGAGGTTCCTTCCCGGGTTTTTGTGTAGGTGGCATCATGACCAGAAGAATTCTGTCAGTCACCCTCGCGGCCTCTTCGTACAGTGCTTGTCCAACTTCCGCAGTGTATGGATCTGTGATCACCAGGACATCTTCCTCTCTTCTTACCTGAAGACAGGTTCGAACCACGGATCGAGCCGTAGAGAGCATCGCTTCGGCATTGGCTCNGCTCATCGAACCNTCCTCGGATGACATGGGCAAAGGTCGTAGGTGGAGCCCAGTATTGATACTTCACTCGGTTAGGGACAAGTCCTTACTTCTGTTCGAAATCTCCGCGAATAAATCCGAAACGAATTCCGCAAGGTCAACACCATTCTTCTGATCGCCTGATCTNCTTCTNATAGAAACAGTCTCTTGACTCATCTCATCATCNCCCAGGATGACCATATAGGCTGGACGCNCCTTACGATGAGTTCTGATNTTCTTTCCGATGGTGTTGTCCGAGTCATCCACCCTAGTCCTAACTCCAGCAATCTCTAATTGTNNTCTAACCTTCTGTGCGTATTCCTTATGCTTCTCTGAGATGGTAATTATTTGTGCTTGTATGGGGGAGAGCCAAGTAGGAAGGTTCCCTGCCCACTCTTCTAGCAGAAATGCGCAGAATCTCTCGTGAGTGGACAATGGTGCCCTATGAATTACGAAAACCTCTCCGTTCTCACTTCCAGTCTCGTCCATGAATGATAGGCCGAATCTCTCCTTTGCCGCGAAGTCTAGTTGTATTGTAGCTAGAGACTCTTCTCTACCAAGAGCAGTTCTGAATTGAATATCAATTTTCGGNCCATAGAATGCTGCNTCTCCTACAGCTTCGGTGTAAACGACATCAAGACCATCCAAAATCGCTCTGAGATAATTCTGNGTCTCTTCCCAGTTTTCTGGCTGATCAATGTACTTGTCCTTGTTTTCGGGATCCCATAGGGAGAGTCGGAAGTCATAATCCTCGAAACCGAACGTAGAGTAGTATTCCTGAGCCATCCTAACATTACTCTCTACCTCTTCNGNAACTTGGTCCAGAGTGCAGTAGATNTGCGCGTCATTCATGGATAGCATTCTGACNCTAAGTAGCCCGGCTAAAGTACCTGAAAGCTCATTTCTGTAGACAGTACCATACTCTGCTATCCGAATAGGCAAATCCCTGTAGGAACGCTTACTATTTGTGAAAACTAGNTGGTGCATCGGACAGTTCATCGCCTTGAGGAAATACTCTCCATCGTCCATCTCCATGGGAGGGTACATGCCCTCAGAATAGTGAGGTAGGTGCCCACTTGTCTCGAACAACTCCTTCTTTCCCAGAACAGGTGTTGTGACTCTGACATAACCATATGCGTCTTCCGTCTCTATCGCAAATTTTTCAATTTCTGACTTCAGTACCTCTCCATTNGGGAGCCAAACAGGAAGTCCCTTTCCGATAAGATCGTCAATCATGTACAGTTCCATTTCTTTGCCAATTTTCTTGTGATCTCGTTTCGAAGCTTCCTGNATCTGACGCTCCCTATCTCTCAGTCCTTCTTTGCTAGCATAGCACATTCCGTAGATCCTGACCAGTGACTCTCTTTCCCTATCTGCCCTCCAGTAGGCCTGGCTGGTACTGGTAAGTTTGAACCACCTCAATTGAGAAGTTGATGAAACATGCGGACCTCTACAGAGATCCACAAAATCTCCTTGTCTGTAAGATGAAGAGCCTACGTCATGCCCAATTTTATCATNCATNATTTCCAATTTGAATGGATTGTTGGAAAACATCTCTCTCAGTGATTCGTTGTCATGCTCCTCTCTTTCTATCGGCAAGTTTCTCTTTGCCAACTCCTTCATCCTCTTCTCGATTTTTCGCAGTTCTTCCTCACCGATCGGTTCCATTTGGAAGTCATAGTAGAATCCATGTTCAATNGGAGGTCCGATAGTAGGCCTCGCCTCAGGGTACAACTCAGTCACTGCCTGAGCAAGAAGATGGGCACAGCTATGCCTAAGAATGTACAGTCCNCGTTCAGAATCNCCCAATATCGNCTCGACCTTGCAATCTTCTTCTAGAATAAATGAAAGGTCTTTTTCTTCCCCATCAACNATAGCAGCTACTGANCCAGACTTCTTTCCGTATGCATTGTTTATCACGTCCCCAACGCTAATTCCCTTAGCATATTCATGCGACTCGCCCGATTCCAAGTCGACGNAAATCATGTTCACTGGTACTCCTCNAAGGCTGCGCCGACGTCCCGNTGATATGAAGGCCTTGCCATGTAAAACAAATTTTCCTTCATTCTATGGTGAACTGGGTTCCCGCCCCGCCTTCCACCATTCCTTCAATTTCAGAAAGCGCACCAATAACAGCGCGTTCTCCCGTTCTTCGAACAAAGTCGCAGGCNGCTTCCACNTTGGGNCCCATGGAACCTGCGTCAAAAACNACCTCCTCAATCTCTTCAGGGGTCGTGCCCTCGATTTTACTTGCATTGCTCGTCCCCCAATCGAGATAAACCCCATCTTCATCAGTCGCCAAAATTAGCAGTCGAGCATCAAGTTGTCTAGCTAGCAATGCACTGGCTCTATCCTTGTCGATAACAACTTCGACCCCTTCTAAATCACCTTTCGTGTTGTATGCAGTGGGAATCCCACCGCCTCCTGCACAAATCACAATTGTGCCATTTTNTAGAAGCCAGTGGATNGGNCTCAACTCGAAAATCCTATGAGGTTCAGGAGAGGGCACTACCCTTCTCCACTTNCTGCCGTCTCGGGCAATTTCCCATCCTTTCTCTTCTGCAATCTTTCGTGCTTCTTCTTCATCGTAAACTGGACCAATTGGTTTTGTGGGATTTTGAAAGGCTNCATCCTCCGGATCAACTTCTACCATGGTCAGAATAGTGGCAAAAGGAGTCTCAGTTGGCATTAAATTTCCAAGCTCCTGCTCAATCATATATCCGATCATTCCTTCCGTTTGCGCACCTAATACATCCAANGGGTANCCTTCAACCTCATCATAGGATGCCGATTGAAGTGCGAGCAGTCCCACTTGGGGNCCATTTCCATGAGTGATTACTAACTGATGCTCCTTTGCTAGGGGGGCAAGAGCCTTGCATGCTGCTCGTACATTTCTTCTCTGATTTTCTGCTGTCATGGGTTCTCCCCTTCTAAGAAGGGCATTGCCTCCCAGTGCCACCACGATCCTCATCGAACTAGTGCCAAGCGTGAACCGATAAGAACACGTTCCCTCTGCGGTGGTCATGGTTCGCATTGGGCTACTGGCGAATCCAGACGCAGGACTAGGGGGTAGATTGGGCCTGAAAGGATCAGACGGGCAGGCAGATTTTGCCCGTTCAAGGGGTGCTGAGGACAGATCAGGACCAAGAATGAGATCTATGCTTAGACACTTCAATAGAATCCACAGGGGGGGATTCNGAGACATAGAATTGGTAACCAGTTTCGGGAGGATGGGATCAGAATGGATTCCTGATGATTTGGAATTCGGTTNGATTAGTCACGTGCATAAGACAATCGGAAAAACTTCGGNNGAAGATACCAAACTTGCAATCGGAAAAATGCTCGAGTCAGAAATCCAATTGTTGGTCTATTCAGGGGGCGATGGAACCACGAGAGACATCATTTCAGCTCTTGAATCAGAAGGATATCCATCACTTCCGGTAATTGGGGTCCCATCTGGGGTGAAGATGCACTCTGGGTGCTTCGCCAGTTCACCCAAAGCTGCAGCTGAGGTTCTATCCGCTTGGATTAGGGGCGATCTCCTGGTTTCAAGCACAGAAGTACTGGATTTGGATGAGGANCTCTACAGNAAGGGNGAGTGGGCTGTCAGACTCTATGCTGAAGCCTTCTCGCCCAACTCACCNAGATGGATGCAGGGTTCGAAAGAATTGATTCAGACCGATTCTGAAGATGAAATTATTGAGGGCCTGTCAGAATACATAGAACACTCATTCCTCAGTGACGAGAGGCTAATTATCTGGGGTTCTGGGGGGACACTTAGTACAATAGGAAAAAATATCGGATTTAAGTTGACAACTTTGGGTATCGATGCAACAATTGGGAATAGTCAGATTGGGACCGATCTAGACGAATCAGGATTGATTAAAATCCTCAACTCACATAGTGGTGACAGGACATTGTTATTGTCTCCTATGGGTGGTCAGGGATTCCTAATCGGCAGGGGCAATCTCCAACTCTCTCCTGTTGTACTCAGAGAGGTTGGTGTTGACAATATTCTAGGTGTGGTAACCCCAGCAAAGCTTCTGAGTGTCAGAGCACTTAGGGTTGAGACTGGTGATGATGCCCTAGATGNGGAATTTTCTTCCATGAGGTACATGAAAGTAATTCAGGGATATCGNACNACTAGGATTCTGCCAGTATCAGTCGATTAGACTTCCATTCCAGAAGCAGCCATCAGAAGGCCCAGAAATGGTGGGCTTGGTTTATCCGGTCTAGATTTGAATTCGGGGTGGAATTGNGTTCCAACGAAATATGGATGNNCATTCAGCTCCATAATTTCACACCTTTNGCNNGTCTCGTCCTTCCCAACGTAGACCAATCCCGAATCCTCGATANCATCAATCAATTCTGGGTTGACCTCATACCTNTGCCTGTGCCTCTCATCGACGTGATCTGACCCGCCATANAGCCTCCTAATCTTACAGTCCTCTACTAAGAATGGTGTTGGTCTGGTACCAAGTCTCATCGTACCTCCCATATGGGTCTTTGATATCTCNGGCATGAANATCACTGCCTGGTGTTCAGNCCCTTCTTCAAACTCTGTAGAATTTGCCCCNTCCAGTCCCAAAACATTCCTGCAAAACTCAATCGTTGCNACTTGAAGTCCCAGGCACACTCCAAGATATGGGACATTATTCAGCCTAGCATATTCCGCCGCCTTGATCTTGCCCTCTATGCCCCTGATGCCGAACCCTCCTGGAACAAGGATACCATCCGCAGACCTAAGTAGATCCCATGCTGAGTCATAAGAATCCGAATCCGACTCTTTTGAGTCATCATCCAGGTCCGATGACTCAATCCAGTCGATAACTAATTTTCTGTTAACTTTGAATGAGGCATGTTGAAGGGCCTTGATTACGCTAAGNTAAGAATCNGCTAGATCAGTGTACTTNCCNGCAACTGCAATGTGGATTTCTTCGGCACTTTCTAGAGAATCCACGTGGTCAGCCATTTCTTTCCAGTTTTCCAGCATCTCNCTCNTTTCTTTAAGTTGGAACCCGAATCTCTCNGAAAGCATCCTAGTNACTCCTTGNCTGTCAAGCATAATTGGAACCTGATAAATGTTNGAAACATCATGGGCCGAGACNACAGCTTCCGGAGCCACGTGNCAAAANGCTGAGATCTTCTGCCTNGTTTCGTNAACTAAAGCGCTTTTGGATCTACAAACCAACATGTGCGGGTTTATNCCTAGGCCCCTTAGNTCTTTCACAGTGTGCTGTGTGGGTTTTGTTTTCTGTTCACCAACNGGCCCCATNACAGGAATTAGACTAACGTGNACGAAGCAAACGTTTTCCTGNCCCACTCTGAATTGAAATTGACGCAANGCCTCAACGAATGGGGCGCTCTCAATGTCTCCAACTGTACCTCCAAGCTCTATTACNCANGCATCAGGNCNTTTCCCATTGCCGTCGCTAGGGGTATGGGCCACTCTTTCAATCCAATCTTGAATCTCATTGGTGATGTGAGGGATTACTTGTACGGTTTTCCCCAAATAATCCCCNCGCCTCTCCTTTTGAATCACATTGTCGTATACTTTGCCAGTGGTGATGTTATTCTCCTTGGTCAGGCTTACGTCTAGGAACCTCTCATAGTTNCCCAGATCCAAGTCAACTTCTCCTCCATCGTCTAACACGAATACCTCCCCATGTTCGAACGGAGACATGGTCCCNGCATCACTGTTCAAGTACGGGTCAATCTTTACTGCGGTTACTCTCAGTCCAGCACTTTTCAAGAGTACCCCNATGCTGCTAGCAGTGACGCCTTTCCCCAATCCTGAGAGGACACCACCCGTTACGACGACATACTTCATCTCATCAACGGGGTCTGAAGCCGTTGCCCCTCGCATATCAACATTGGCTATTTCGATGCTGTCCCTTCTTACTCTAATTTCAAGTATCGTCATGAATAGCGATACCCATGTCCGCCCCCCCAGGTGACAGGATTCTGGTAACCGGTGCCTTAGGCCAGATAGGAACGGATTTGGTGGAGGCTTTGAGGAAAAAGCACGGAACTGATACAGTTATCGCCTCCGATATTCGGCAATTACCNGGGNATCCTTCCTTCCAGAGGGGCCCATTCAAAATTTTAGACGTTATGGATAATGGCGCTATAGTCGAAACCTGTATCGAAGAAAATGTGGGCACAATATTCCATCTTGCAGCAATTCTCTCAGCAACTGGTGAACGTGACCCCGAACTTTGCAGACGAATAAACGTCGGAGGGACGGTTTCGGTTCTTGAAGCTGCAAAAGAATGNTCTTTGAAGGTATACTCNCCTTCGTCAATAGCAGTTTTTGGCCCAGACTCACCAAAACATGCTCCTCAGGATGCCGAACTAAATCCGACCACTGTTTATGGGGAGACAAAGGTAACCGGGGAATTACTTGCAAGGGAATATCGAGAGAAGTATGGCGTGGATGTTAGGGGGATCAGGTATCCGGGTTTGATCTCATATAAGGCTCCAGCCGGAGGGGGGACAACTGACTATGCGGTTGAGATTTTCCACTCAGCAATTTCAGAAAAAACCTATCGATGCTTTGTTAGGCCAGACACTCGACTCCCCATGTTATACATGGATGACGCAATTAGAGCCACTCTGTCACTAATGGAAGCATCAGTAGAATCCCTTGGCCCTTCCATGGCGGGCTACAATATTTCCTGCTTATCTTTCACTGCTGAAGAATTGGCNATGGCAATCTCCGAAAAGATTCCAGNATTCAAGTATGAATTCGCCCNNGATGTTCGTCAGAANTATGCAGATTCATGGCCCGACTCGATTGATGGTTCCGTGGCTGAAAGGGAATGGGGTTGGTCCCCAAACTTTGACCTCTACCAAATGGTCGATGCGATGCTCCATGNCCTCCAAGAAAACTAATCTTCTTTGCTTCCCTCTTCCCAATCAGGAGTGCTGGGATCAGTCTTTGCCCATAAAACATCGTCAATTCTAAGGACACCGATTGCCGCTTCAGTCGCTCCAGAAAGTGCGTGCTCTACCACGAAGAGTGGGTCTAGAATCCCAATATTTTGCATATCTACATTCTCTCTATTATGCAAATCAAAACCAATCCAAGCCCCGGACTCTTTCTGGTCTGCCGATAGTGAAAGAATTACTTCAACTGGATCAATTCCAGCATTTTCGGCCAGAATCCTGGGAATCGACTCCAGAGCAGACGCATATGCTTCTATGGCTAGCTGCTCTCTTCCCTTGTGGCTCTGAGAGAAGGATCTGAGGTGTCCTGCTAGGTGGGCTTGTATCGCCCCCCCGCCAGGAAGAATTTTCGATTTTCCGTTTAGACGATGAGCAACTCCAATGGCATCATTGAAGATCCTGATAGCCTCCTCCCTAATCACAGATGAAGAGCCTCTGGCGACCAGAGTCATTCCCAGNCCCTCTCCTTCGATTAATGTGTGTTTCACCTCACCAATACTTTCCTCGGACCTTTTCGTGAATTCCCCCAAGCCATCTTCTTTCAATTTCAACGGGTCCCTTACCGGCTTTGCCCCTGTAATTTTTGATAGTAAATCCAAATCCTTCTTTTCGAATCTCCTATATGCGGTTATTCCTGATTCTGTAAGGTAAGGAATTGCTTCTTCAGCAATCCCATCACGAACAACCAGTAATTCCACTCCAATTGATGATAGGTGGTTAACTTGACCTCTAATCTTCTCAATCGACCTCTTGTGGAAATTTTGGAGAACTCCAGGGTTTTCGACTTCAATATAAGCATTTATTTCCAATTTTTCTTGATCCAGACCCCCATCAATTATTGCCACCTTCCCCCCTTCTGAAACGGGTGGACTGGAAACNTCCACTCTCGATTTCAGCAGCATCAATCCCTTCTCTAATGTTGTATCCATCACATTTCCTTGGCTAACAGGAAGCCTCTTGATCCTCATNCTCTCTGCCTCATCTCCGAAATCATCCAAAGGAATTTCACTCGCNGCTTCNATTGCNAGNCTGGAAATAAGGTTACAAAGTGACGAGTCACCCTTTCCTTGTAGTGNTGTGAAAACAACNTGTTTCTTTTGCCCCTCATCAGCCTCTTTTGAAATACGACCGGCTTCCAAAAGACATTCTTCCAGAGCAATTCCGTATCCATTCGCAATAATTGATGGATGAATCCCCATTCTCACTAGTTCTAGAGAATTCTGCAACATTTCGGCTACTAGTAATATCGTGGTAGTAGTGCCATCTCTAGCTTCTCTATCCTGAGATGAAGAGGCCCCAATAAGCAATCTTGCAGTAGGATGCTCAACATTCGCTGTCTCAAGTANCGTAACTCCATCATTTGTTACCAATGCTGAACCGTCTTCATCCACTAACATCTTATCGAGGCCCTTCGGGCCAAGTGTGGAACGAATCGCTCCAGCGAGTGATGTGGCTGCTCTGACATTGTTTACCAACGCAGTCCTACCATGAATTCTGTCAGTGTCTTCCAGAGCAACATCTTGATCTGGCTCCACCATGGCACGCCCACAAAAGTCTCGGTTTTCAATTCGCTCATCCATATTGTTACTGAAAATCATATCCTCTTTCCGTTTCATTCAAATACCACCGCATCATCCCACTATACAACTACAAGTTGATTAGTGGTANTATGTCTGATGNAAATTGGGATGATTTCGATGAGGAAGCCATGGAGGAGATGGCTAAGATGTTTGAACAGATGGGAATGCCCATCGANTCAAGGATGTTGAGATCGATGATNGAGCAAGTNCGTTCTNAGTTTGAAGAAATGGGTTTGGATCCAGAGAAGATGTCAATGAGCGAAGTAAAGTTCGGTCTAAATTCGGATCCAGAAGAGTTCAAGAAGACATTNGAATCAATGCTTAGCGGNCCCCAAGGTCTTGGCGATTTTCTAAAGAAGATGGGNGTAGATATCCACATCAAACCATCTGTTTCAGAAGTAAAGGTGGATGTAGACGATTCCAAACACTCGATGGAGGACAACTCTATCCCAGATGACGACGTNTATGTCCAAGATAACGAAATGTTCGTTACCATAGACGTTTCAAAATTNGATGATATCGATTCGAAAAATCTCGAATTNAGTTTGACAGGAGGGGGTCAAGTGCTTCAGATGCTAAGAAGGAATCAGATTAGGCCATTCAGAACATTTGTTCTCCCAAATGTGTCGAAAGGGGATCCTATATGGGAGATCAATAATGGGATTCTGGATATNACATTCAAGCTGAAGTAGATTGGAAAAAATTGGAGGAATGGAAATGGGTTCATCAGTAATTGGAATTGATTTGGGAACGACAAACAGTTGTGTGGCAACTATAGAAGGCGGTAAGGCAGTAGTGATACCGAATTCAGAAGGCTCTAGGACCACTCCTAGCGTAGTAGCTTTCACCAAAGATGGAGAGCGTTTGGTTGGGGTCACCGCTAAGAGGCAGGCAGTAACGAATTCTGAGAGGACCATCATCTCTGTAAAGAGGGAAATGGGCACAGATTGGACAAAGGAAATTGATGAGGACAATTATTCCCCCCAAGAAATTTCTGCATTCGTTCTGCAGAAACTAAAGGCAGACGCAGAAGAGTACCTCGGAACTGAGGTGAAGCAGGCAGTAGTAACTTGCCCAGCGTACTTCTCAGACTCCCAGAGAAAGGCAACCAAGGATGCCGGAAGAATTGCAGGTTTGGAGGTTCTGCGAATAATCAACGAACCAACCGCCGCCGCACTTGCTTATGGCGTAGACAAGGAAGAAGATCAGACAGTTTTGGTCTATGACCTGGGAGGGGGTACATTTGATGTCTCTATCCTAGAAATATACCAGGTCGACGGACAACCTCAGATCGAGGTCAAGGCAACTAGCGGCGACAATAGATTGGGTGGNGACGATTTTGACAAAGTGGTTATGGACTGGATTTCTTCAGAATTCAAGAAGTCTACTGGNATAGATTTGGAGAAAGATGTTCAGGCTATAAGCAGNATTCGTGAGGCAGCCGAGAAGGCAAAAATCGAGCTTTCGGGAACCCCATCAACCCAAATCAATNTGCCTTTCATAACAATGAACGACGGTCAACCAGAGCACCTCGACATGACTCTTTCCAGATCAAATTTCGAGAAACTAATATCCCCATTGGTCGAGAGAACAATGTCGCCCACCCGCCAGGCAATGAAAGATGCGGGAATAAAGAAGGGGGATGTCGATAAGGTTCTGTTAGTGGGCGGTTCTACCAGAGTTCCATCTGTTCAGAAGTCAATTGAGAAGGAAGTTGGCAAGGCCCCATTCAAGGGAATAAACCCAGATGAAGCCGTGGCAATGGGTGCTGCCTTACAGGCTGGAATTATCGTGGGCGACGAGGGGGTGACAGACGTTCTACTGCTGGACGTCACGCCACTGACTCTTGGAATTGAAACGCTCGGGGGAGTCACGACAACGATGATTGAGAGGAACACAACAATACCTTCCAGGAGATCTGAGACATTCTCTACTGCGGCCGATAACCAACCGGCAGTCGAAATTCACGTTCTACAGGGTGAAAGAGAATTCGCAAAGGATAACATCACTCTTGGAAGGTTTCACCTGATGGGAATTCCATCTGCACCTCGTGGAATTCCTCAAATCGAAGTTACATTCGACATAGATGCAAACGGGATTGTCAATGTTTCAGCTAAAGATCTTGGCACCGGCAAGGAGCAATCAATAAAGATAGAAAGTCAGACTTCCCTCACCGAGGAGGAGATTAAACAGAAAGTGGAGGATGCCGAGAAGTTTGCCGAGGAGGATAAGAGACGAAAGGCAAAGGTTGAGATGAGAAATTCCGCAGACAGTGTTGTCTACCAAACTCGTAAAATGATTGATGAAAACAAAGAGAAGTTGTCTGAAGACGACACAAAACCTGTACTCGAGAAACTTGACGAATTGGAGTCATTGATCGTCAGAGATGAGGAACCGATACCATTCGAAGAAATAGATGAGGCTGCAATTCAGACAAAAATGAGTGAACTAGAGCAATCCATGCATGCAATCTCAACCAAGCTTTACGAGGCAGCTGCAGCTGAAATGGCCGAGGAACAAGATGGAGGCGATGGTGACAGCGTTGTCGATGCAGACTTTGAGGTTGTTGAATCAGAAGACGAAGAAGCGGACTGATTATTCTTCACTGATTAGCCTATGAAGGGTCCTAACATGAACTCCAGAAGACCCGTATTGGAATAGGGGGTTAACTCCTTCCGAACGAGCCTTGGATCCTGGTCCCCAAGCAGTCCCGGCGATATCTAGATGGGCCCATGGAATCTTCTCACCATCCTCATCAAAGCCTCTATGCGGGACGAAGAACTCAAGGAATGAGGCCGCAGTGTTTGATGACCCCGCTCTACCACCTATCGAACCGCTCCTGATATCAGCGAATGCAGAGTCAGTCATGTACTTGCGGAACTGTGAATTCAGAGGCATCCTCCAGACTGGTTCTCCACTTCTGCTTGCAGCTGCCTTGAGCCTCTTAGCGACTCCCTCATTATTTGCCCACATCCCTGAAATCTGATTCCCAAGAGCAGTCACCACTGCTCCGGTTAGTGTCGCAAGGTCAATGATGTACTCTGGATCGAACTCTCCTGCCTTCCAAAGCCCATCGGAAAGAACATTCCTGCCCTCTGCATCAGTGCTGAAGACTTCTATCGTCTTACCAGAATATGTTTTGAAAACATCCCCCGGCCTGTAGGCACCAGATCCTGGCATATTTTCAGCTAGGCAGGCAATCCCGTTAACTCGTCTTTCGTAATCAGTCGAATGGAGTGCCTCCATTAGGCCGAATACGGTTGCAGCTCCACACATATCGTATTTCATATCCCACATCCCACCTGTTGGCTTGATCGAAATTCCTCCTGTGTCGAATGTAATCCCCTTGCCCACTATGCAAGGTCTCCGAACGCCTCTATCTGCTTCTGGATTCAATGTGAATAGGACCATGCATGGTTTTCTCTCACTTCCCTTGCCTACGTTGATGAGGCCACCCATTCCAAACTCTTGCAACATTTCCCAGTCGTAAACTTCGACCTCAACATTTGATTTCCCCTCTGACCATTCCAGTGCTCTTCTTGCGTACTCCATTGGGTAGAGAATATTTGCAGGCTCGTTTCCTAAGTCACGAGCCAAGTGAACTCCTCTGACAACCGAATGAGCTCTGGACAAACCATCCGAGAGCCCTTCTTGATGCCTGGAACTAGCTTGGAAGTCAACAATCCAAGGTTCATCGATGTGACCTTTGGGCGGCTCTTGGTGCTCTAGGAATTCGTAGTCTCGCAACATCATTCCTTCTGCAAAATCAATCATTCGCTTAGTTGACCAGCCAGAAGTGAACCTGACTGAAACTTCTAGCCCTTTCTTCTTGGACATCGCTGCAACTAGCCTAGCGCCAGCATTTCTCGCAATCTTGTGCCCCATTGATTCCTTGTTCCCCATTCCAACTAGGATGATGTTGCATCCCGGCGTCCATAGTGTCATTCTCTTTCCCTTCTTCCCGTCGAAATCACCAGAAGAAATCGCATCCCTGACGAGGCCCCTCTGACTCTTACTCAGGCCTGCTAGGGAATTGTTTGGCGCCTTGTCCCTACCTTCGAAGATCGGCAGAACCAACTGTGATCCCAATTCCGTAAATTCGCTATTGCTAATCTCCATAAATAGTCCCAAACGTCGGATTAGTCAATAGTTTACAAACAATTCCTTTGAAAAATCACCATTTCAGAGCAGAATCAAATATTATATCACTAATTCTCGTTTTCTCTAGGAATTAATGCGGATAGAATTACACAGATTATGCTTAGAACTACTGAGGGAGATGAAAGCGCTCTATTCGAGCTGCTCTCGAATGTAACCATCGAATCATTCACCGGCTCTGATACCCAAGTTGAAGCATCTATCACTCTCTTCTGGTAATATAGGTAGAAAACCCCCTCGCCACTTGAAATGGGGGCATCTCCGAAATCAAGGGTCGCAACGGTTCGATTCGTGGCATTGACTCCAAATCCGCACCCGGGAGAAGAGTAGTTGAATTCCATTTCCGACCCATCACAAGAGTTTTTATCGGGTTCGGATCCACTTGGAAACCAGGTGATTCCATCTTCGGCCAAGTATGTCAATGTTGCATTTGACGTACTAGCACGACCTAGGTTGGAAACGCTAAGATGTACTATCCCATCTTCCACCAACAGAGACTCAACAACAAGACGAGCTCTCCAGTACCACACATTCTCAATAAGGTACTTCATCACGTCAAGCTCCTCTCCGAGTCTTTCTGATAATGCCTCAACCGTTCCCAGCAAGAACTGCTCGTCATCAGTCTCAAATGTGAATGTGGGGTAACCCATCACGCCATACCCGTAGTCTCGACTAGTACCGCAGTTGGGGTATAGGCCCTGATTTGCGTTTCTAATCGGGATTTCCGAGATGTTCGAATTCACATCGTCCCTGATGAAATGGAACAGTTCCCAATCTGAAGGTTGTTCAGGCCATTTACCCCAGGGGTACAGCATTATCCAAACCCCAGTATGCATGGTGACATAGAGATCGGCGTCAGGAACTACCGTATTCATGTATATCGAATTCGCTAGAGTTTCAGATTCACTGAATGCACCACTCCCTGGTTGGGTTGTCGGGCAGGTATTCCAGTAATGGTCATAGTTCCTATTCAAATCTACTTGGTTGATATTCCATCGAGTGTCAAAATCGTTTCCATCTGCATTGAGCATAATTAGGATGTGCAACTCAGTAGTTGAAAGCACGTCGATTACGCTTTGGTCCCCTTCTGCCCAACCCTCGATGTAGTACTCTGCAGTTAGGAAGGCCAACTCCGTTCCTAGGTGCTCATTTCCATGGTGCCCCCCATCAATGTACACCAACTCTTTCTCAGTTCCATCAGGCTTTGTTTCCACACTCCAGTCCGAAATCCGCAGCACCCACAGATTTCTACCTAGCTCAGTCTGCCCTGCTACTACCAAATCCACAATTTCTGGATATTCATCTGCCCATGCATTCACATCTAGTGTAAGTGTAGCATAACTGTGGTACCAATGCTCCTGCACAATGTCTGGTTGACTTACCTGGCCTGAGGACATTGGCAATGACGAAGCAACTACCAGTGAAGCTAGGGCTACCACAGCAAGTGAGCGACGCATGGCGTCGCTGTGGGGCAATATGCTACAATTGTTATCCCTGTATGTTCGAAAGCTCAGAGATATGGCAGGCGACTATCTTGGTCGCAATAAGTGCAGCACTGAACTGGGTTAGCGACCCTTCTGTATCGGGAACGATTTCGTTGATATCAGCCCCTATTACCTTGCATTTCTCAGAAGAGAAAAGACTCTCGATTATTTCGACTGCACCCCAATGGCTCAATCCTCCTGGAACTGGTGTACCTGTAGAAGGGACCAATGATCCGTCAAGTCCATCCACGTCAAATGTTAGCCAAACGGGACCCTCGATTTCTGACAGACTCGCTATCATCTCCTCCCATTTAGTGACTCCTCCTGGAGTCGAAAGCAGGTCTCTCGCGAACCATGTATGAATTCTTTCATCGCTGTCAATCAAGGACCCCTCCTCGGCGCTGAATGCTCTAATCCCAATTTGAATCACGCAACCAACTCCCAATTCCAGGGACCTCCTGATTACTGTCCCGTGAGAAAACCTCTCCCCATTCAGTTCGTCCCGAAGGTCTGCATGTGCGTCTACTTGCACAATTGTGAGATCCGAGAGCTCCGGAACTATCTCGTGATTTTGTATGGCCTCGACAATGGGAAGGAGGATTCCGTGCTCGCCCCCAAGAACTAGAGGGAACTGAAAATCATTCATCCAACCCTTCACATATTCTCTGATTGAGTCCAATTGCCCCCTTAGTGTGGGGGCTTCGGAAGACCATGGCTCTGCAGTGAGTATTTTGTATCCACAAGGCAATTCCTTAGCCAGAATAGGGTCATGAAGCTCAACTTGTGAACTGGCTTCAACACATGCTTTGGGGCCTAGCTCAGTACCCTCGCCATAGCTGACTGAAACCTCCAGGGGAACCTGCAAAACGACCACATCCCAAGGCCCAACATCATCTTCATCCAGACCTAGAAATCTGGGTGCCCCGCCCTCTTTCATGTTCAATCGAGTAGAACTCCAAGATTAATCGCTTTGGGAATCAAGAATAGAAATTCGGAGCATCAATCAAGACCATTGAAATATCCGAGACTCCTCACAATTCACGGTGGGGACATGGGATTGACACTGGCGCAGTTAACTCAGGCTATCAAGAGCAAGGTAGACAAAACAATGGAAACAACCGTTGCCGAGTCCATTGCAGAGCATGCCCTTGGGTTCTTTGGATTCTCAAACAGGATTATTGACAATGCTCTAGAGCCAACAGATAGGAATTTGTTCTACCAACTCCAAGATTATGACTTACTAACCACTGAATCAGAGGAGACCACTCTTTGGGATGGCAGAGAGTGGAGAATCCACTACTGGAAGTTCAAACCAAATGCAGAAAACTTCGCAAATTTTTCCTTGGAAAACAACTCCAAGGAAGAAAATGATGATCCTTATGCAGACATTTACGATGGAATGCCCGCAGACTTATGGAGGGAGAGATCAGGAGTCGATGATGACTACGAGGAACCTCTCTTCTAGAAACATTACGGGAATTGATTCATATCCTTTGGTTTGAGGCTAATGCTGTGACTCGGACAAAGGTGAACTTGGTAGTTCTGACGATATTAATGATCAGCGTCCCTTCTTCTTTGGCTTTAGGAGATGATGACCAGGACGAGTTCTGCGTATTTTCCAATTTGTCTATTTCTAACGATGATGAACTCCATTTGGAAGTATACGATGGTTGTGGAGAACTATACTCTTACTCAATCATCACGATTAACAACAGCTCAGGCCCCACTGTTCCAAGTTATTACACTGCAGTCGAGATAGACAATGGATCCTTTTCTATCGACTTGAGCAATTATAGTGATGGAAATTACGAAGCATTCTCCTCGTCTTACGATGTAGATGGGAATATGCTGGNCTCCTCAAGTNTCTCTTTCACNCTAGGTCTCGATCCGGGCTCGAGAATATGCACGGTTCTAGTTGACTGGGATCAAGAGTGGGAGTGGNGCGAATCTGGAGAGCTCNTGCCAACNTTGNTGCATAGNTACAGGGTNTCNTTCAATCCCCCATTGTCGAATGGCTCTTCTCCGACTTCAGTAAATGNCACTGTTGAGCACATCAGAGGGGAATTAGATNTGGCAACAGAAAATTTGTCCATATTTGCAGCAGGNGGTGAGATAGATCTCATTTTGCCGGAGGAACCGCAGTTNGGAGACTATATTTCAATTTCAATAAATTCAGATCAAGCCGTATGCAGTAGATCTTTGAACATTACAAATTGGAACCAGCCAATTTCAGATCATGAAGTTACTAGGGAGACTCTGTGGTCAATATCTGGAATGGAAGANGGGCAGGGAATATCCTTCGAAGGTCGAGGGTGGCAGAAGAGAACTGGAAGTGTATTGGAGTCAAATGAGCTTGGCAATGGGACGCTTTCTCTGGATATGACAAATGGTTCAACCGGGGCAATNATTGATCTGGANNTGGATAGNATNTGGCTAAATGANACATATGAAGGAACGCAACTTTTGNCGCAAGATTTCGAGATGACAGGATCTGGAAAACTATTGATTGAAACCGGTGANGAAGGGGAGAANGNCGTAATAGACGCTGTTATCGAAGATGCCTACGTGCTTAGATCGTTCGCAGAAGGAAAGATTACGGAGAGAATGAGGTTTGAAGGAGACGGTTGGCTCTCTCTTAACGGNGGNGATAACGAGAGCTCCGAAGGTGTTTTCGGAGAGGTTTTCCTACTATACTTCGAGATTTGGGACGAAAATGGATTCAGGAGACTTCAGGATCTCCAGGTTGAGGCAAACGCTACTGCAAGACTTTCCGCAGCNGGNGAATATTTCTCTTTCGAACTCGATGAGCTAATTCTAAGGGAGAAATGGGAAGAGGGAATTAGGACTGACCAGTACTCACGAATCTTTGGTGGNGGGAATTTCGATTTCGTAGCATCCGAGGAGAATCCATACATTGAGGTCAACGGGACGATNCCAGTCNTCCATTTACAATCAGAGGGAGGGGAGACCGTAGCGAACACTCTCGTTGTCGATGGGACTTATGATGGAGACGCTCAGGGAACCTTTGGCCTCGTCAGACAGATTGTCGAATCGGGAGTTTTCCATAATGCCACTGGAGAGCCCTTTGAGGCCGACAAAATTAGGAACGAGTTTTGGTTGAATATCTCTACAACTCCATTCGGGCCAATAGACCAGGAGTGGGGCGCTGAACACAATTTAACTTACGAGTATGTTGTGCCCCAGGAAGACTGGTTGAACAGGACCATTCGNCTCACTTATGTAGAAGATAACGGAACTGAGGACGANTACCCTGAAAACTCCCCTGTAATATCTAACCCAGAACCTCCTGAAGCCAACCCCATCTTCTCTNATCATATTTCTAGAGAGACNGGCGTATGCCCGCAGATCGTTTCTATAGGCGATTCGTTCTCACTTGCTGGGAATCAGGAAATGATTCTTGACGTCTCAGTTATTGGCATTAGTTCAGAAATTGTAGACGGCCATTCGATAATGGTAGCGAACTGGATAGGTAATTTCGGAGATATGAGCTCTGCAAATGGCAGTGTAATCAACGAAGGACCACTTTCCGGACTGCTTAACGAGGTAAGCAGAATCGTTTCGATAGGGTTAGGCGGGGGCGAAGAAAGCGTCACATTCCTCGAGAATCAACGTGTTGACAGAATCATGTCACCTTCTATAGTCACATTCGACGAGAACACTCCTCCATCTCTATCNTCTATAATNGGNTCCTCGGTTAGGTTCCGCGAAGGAATCTTGACTACNGAGGGNGGNATCGCCTTTNTTGAGGTATTAGTGGATGATGTGGATACNGACATTTCTGGGGTAAGCATTGACTTATCTGCAATCGGATTAGGGATTGTGGAACTCTCAGATTCCGGCCTATTGGGGGATNTAGTAATTCATGATGATATTTGGTCTGCTAGAATTGTCCACGATGGACTAGAACACGGGTCTATCCCAGTAACCGTTTCTATGCAGGACTACTGGGTTACAGTTGAGGAAGNCTCCAGCATTGAAGTAACCAATGCCCCNCCAAGAATTGTACAACTAGAGTTCTCACCGGAGCAAACACTCAGAGGGGAAACAATCGAAGTAACTGTGGGAGCCTTTGACGGACACGGTGTTAAATCGGTATCAGTCAATCTCCTCGGCATTGGGGGGGAAAATGTCCCATTGCAATTCGTTGGCGAGTTGGACTGGGAATGGCAACACGAAGGCAAAGTAAAGAAAACCAAAATAGAGTCTTGGTCAGGATTTTTCGAAATTCCATCCAGTATATCTCCTGGTAGGCAAAATATCCCCATTCTTCTTGAGGACTTTGATGGTGCTTCGGTTTCTTCTAAGTCAACTGGAAGCATCCTTACTAGTATTCCCGGGAAATCTGCAAAAAAGATCCTGATTNCGAATCTNCCNCCTTCGATAGGCAATCTAACACTTTTGAGNGANGGGGAAGTNGTAGAATCAGTTACCTCGCCGTCCTCCGGAGTGAAAAACTACACAATGGAGGTCTCAATCGAAGATCTAGACGGAATCTCTTCCGCTCAGGCTAAGTTGGGGAGGCTTGCACCTATAGGGCAGTCTGAGTCATGGATGCTATTGGTGGATGATGGAACGGGGGCAGATCGCGTTTCCGGNGATGGCGTCTTCTCAATTTCATTTTCAGCAAGATCTTCACTGAGCGAGGGNGAGATTTCAGTNCTNATTCGTGCAACCGANGTNTTTCTCTCAACTACTAACGTTGAAGATCAGGGGCACAGTATCACAATCTCAAAGTCCATATCGGATTCAGNTAGNNCATCTTGGATTGAAGAAAACTCAACTCTGATAATNTTGAGNTCAATAGTAGNGCTTCTAGCTTNAGGGNTNGGAACCTTGGTGATNATCGTCAGGAACTCNGATATCGAGTAGTTGGTGCGAGTGCCGGGATTTGAACCCGGGTTCCCACGTTGGCAACGTGGGGTGATAACCGCTACACTACACTCGCGCACTCACTTCGAAAACAGAGTGGCTTTTCTAAGCGTCGGTAAGGTTAGGANAGCATTTGCAACTTCTCTCGAATCTTATCTCTAATAACTCTGTAGAAATCAATATCATGACCATGAGGGTCTTCTAGTCCCCAGTCTCTATCGATAGNAATCGNGGGACAACTGACTCCGCAACCCATGCTGATNATCATATNGAAGTCANTGGGAATAATTGNCTCAATCGATTTGGGATGAAGTCCCTCAGTGGAAATGCCGATTTCCATAAGAACTTCAATTGCCAACTCTGCAACACCTTTGTTTTCAGGAGGCTTTGTTCCCGCAGACATTGCTTCGTGACCCATTTTTCTAGCAATGGCTTCTGCCATTTGGCTTCTGCAGGTGTTTCCCACGCAAACAAACAGAAGACGCATGAAGNNNTCAANAGGNNGATCTANTTAATNNGANCCNNNATAGNNTTTTTTTCTCNNCATTGATTATNGAACAGCATTCAATAATACAGTCCTAGCCCTGGGAGTAATGGNAGAATCNCCTGTCTCNCATCATCCAGCTGGTTCCGGACAAAATAGTCAGGAACAAGGGGCATCAAATGAGCAGAAGGCCCAGATGGAACAAGCCTACCAACAGATGCAAAGAAAGATTAGGATAGGAAAAATGGATGAGCAAATCAAACACAAGATNATGATCCTATCGGGAAAGGGNGGAGTGGGCAAGTCAACTATTGCCACTGGGTTGGCCCTTTCCTTNGCGCGTCAGGGGAAAAAGGTGGGATTGATGGACATTGATATTACCGGACCTAACATTCCAAAGATGTTGGGATTGGAGGATGCCGATCTAAANGTCGAGGATGGGCAGATTCATCCNGCCGATGGTCCGAATGGATTGAAAGTTATCTCGATGGCATTCCTCNTAGAGGACCCCGACAAGCCCGTAATATGGAGGGGACCGATCAAACTCGGAGCGATTCAACAATTCATCGGGGATGTTGCTTGGGGGGAATTGGATGCCCTGATTATCGATTTCCCNCCTGGTACCAGTGACGAACCTCTAACNGTCAGCCAGAGNCTACCAGGAATCGACGGAGTCGTTATTGTTACGACCCCTCAGGAGGTAGCACTACTTGATAGTAGAAAATCGATCAATTTCGCCAAGACAATTTCTGTTCCAGTTCTTGGTGTCGTCGAGAATATGAGTGGATACACCATTAGGGGGATGGCAGAGCCAAATTCTACAATCTCAGTCATAGGTCCGGGAGGTATTCCTCATGAATCCAAAACTGATGAAAAAGGAAACTGGGAAACCACTCTAGACGTTTTCAAATCAGGCGGCGGAAAAAACTCGTCTTCTGAAATGGGGGTCCCNTTCCTGGGATCACTACCTTTTGATCCGGGGATTGTCAGGGGAGGGGATGACGGTGTCCACAGGATTATTGCAGAACCAGAAGGCGAGTCTGCTAAGGCATTTTCTTCAATCGTTGAGAAAATATTGGAACAACTCGAAAAGGGTTCAGAACGTTCTCTAAGAATAATCTGAAGGCTATCTTCAGGGTCGATTTGATGACGTAGACGCGTCTCGGTGAGTGTGTAATGGCAGCCGATACAGGCATTTACATCACTTGGGTTACTGGGGCTATTCTAATCAGTATTGCAATGATTCCAATATTCAAGCCCCCCTATGCGAGGATTAGTGCCGACGGTTTCATCGATATGTTCAGGCGTTACTGGGCACACATGGTTGTAGTCTTCTCTGTTTACCTATGGAAGGATCTACTTGACGGACTAGATAGAGTTCTTATGGCGAACACCCAGCTTGATATGACCTTCCTAGTTTATGCGATTGAGGGTGACACTGTTCTATGGATTCAAGATGGTTTGCGGAGCGATCTTCTAGATGTCATAATGACTCATTTCTATGTTATGGGATTCATGACTGCAACTTTTGCATCCTTTGTTTATCCAATATATTTTGACGATAGACATATGGCGGANAGGGTATCTCTTTCCATGTTCTGGGTGTATATNCTGGCAATACCATTCTATTTGTTTCTAAATGTAAGGGTCACGGGAAATTACATCCCGGGTATGGAGACCATTGCCTATGACCTAACTCCAGAGATTCACAATTGGTTCAACAGAATNGATCCATTCACAAATGGNATGCCAAGTCTGCATATTGGGCTGCCATTCGCAATCTGGCTTTCCATGCATAGGTGGGATGAGGATGGCAGATGGGCGAGGTTTNGGGGATTTCTTGTAGTATTTATGCTACTNACGTCGATTTCAATAATTTACCTGGGCATCCATTGGNTTGTAGACATCATCGGCGGCATGGCAGTGGCAATTTTGGCGGTTAACCTAACCTCGAAGACACATGGCCCGATTTGGAGATTCGCCGATGAGAGGCTATTTACTAGACGACTTGCGNGAATTCTTGATNATCCGAGAGGCACAATTAGGAGAACTGTGAGGTATTATGCGAGCCTTCTGGAGCCCTTCAAGGAGCCAGGAAAGAATCAGACGGGAGCCATAATCATGAGTCTGCTACTGATGACCGGNTCNGTTTTGCTCTGGGATGTTACGCATCAAAGGATTTCCATCGAAGAGGCAGATTCTCCGACCTCTGCATCNGGTTCTGGGGATTGGCTAGTCTGGGTGGAGGAAGAAGANTCATCAATTTCGATTACTGCAGGTAACGTCACTTCTTGGGANAATAGGAGNGTCNGTGGAAGCAATTGGNAAAACCCCCCCAATGTGGTCACCTCNGGAAGTTGTTTCGTGGTCTTTGNCCATCACAAAATAGAATATTTNGAGCATAACCCAGAAACCGGNCCTCTAGAACCAATTTTCAGCACTGAAACAACNGAGCCAATTGTTGATGTTGCNATCACATCGGATTCAACTGACCGAAAGAAACTCGCAGTCCTTCTGGAGGATGAACTGAGATTAATCGACACCAATGATGGATCTTATAGTGAACTCAATTTGCAATCGAACTCTTCGGTAATCGCTTCTTCAGGCCCGCTTATTGCAATATCGGAGTCCTCGGGAAGAGGCCCTTTGGTAAATATCACTTCTATCGATTCTGATTTGGTAGTTACCATCCCCCTGGATCCTAGGTCAGAAACTAAGGTTGACAACTCAATAATCAATTCTGGAGTAGCACTTGATTTCAATAACTCAACAGTGGTAGAATTAGTGATGGATTCAAACTGGCTCATTGCCACAGTGGATGTGGGCCCTTTCAATAGGACCATCCTTGTAGACACTCTTTCGATAAATCAAACTCTAATTTCCAATCCTCGATGGGACTCTTCATCTGCAAGTGTAGGAGAGGGAGTTGTGGCATTCCTACAAGTTACTAGGGACGACCCATCTCAAACTGCTGGATCAGAGAGGAACAACGATGTCTACTTGTATGATTTAAATTTAAGAGAGACCGTACAGATTACATTTGATGAGAATATTGACCAGTCCCAACCGCAGTCTCTGTTCCAAGGGGTTGCCTACATCGAGGAAAACAAACAAGGAATCAAGGTCTTGGAGCTCCATTCATTCGAAGACAAGATTGAAGATAGGAACGAACTTCTCCTACAGGCTTCGGTTCTAGCCCTGATTCCCTTAATTTTCCTCTGGACAATCCAATCATATGGGGTCGAATCAAGGATTATTCGGCCAGCCTGAACATTTCTTCTAAGGTCCTAGAAGCCCTTCTGATTGTCCGCTCGTCAATCTCTACAATCTGTTGCGGCAATGGGTCAGTAAGTGCTTGGAGTATGTCTTCCAACTGGGTCTTCTTCATATGCCTGCACATTACACAAGACCCCATTAGGTTGAGATGATTATTAGTTTCAGCCAATATCCTATCAGCAGTCCCGCACTCTGTTATCAGCATTAGATCTCTTTTACCCTCTCCTGCCAACCTGATCGCTTCTTCTTTCAATGATTCGCTGCTACCCACGAAATCGCTTTCCTGAAGAACCTCAGAATCACATTCCGGATGGCTTAGTACAATTAGATCAATTCCATGATTAGACATATTGTCTTTCCATTTTCTGATTTTCTTTCCCGTGAACTCAGCGTGGACCTCGCATTCTCCATCATAAATCAGAACTTCCTTCTTCCCTCTAAGGGAATCTTGGAGATGTTTTCCCATGAATCTATCAGGGACGAAAATCACCTTCTCCCCCGGAAGTCGCTCACAGATTTTTAGATAATTGCTACTGGTGACGCAGACATCACATTCTGCCTTCACTGCAGCACTCGTATTGATGTAGCATACCACCGGTACACCGGGATTCTTCTCCTTTAACGAAATCACATCTTCAGCTGTTATTCCATCACTGAGAGAGCACCCTGCGTCCGGCGAAGGATGCAGCACGGTCTTGTGCGGGCTAACGATTTTGGCAGTCTCAGCCATGAACCGCACGCTCGAAAAAAGAATGGTCTGCTGAGGAGAGTCTCTTGCTTCCTTGGAAAGTGCATAACTGTCAGCCACAGAATCTGCTACTCCATAGGTGATGTCCGGAGTCTGATACGAGTGCGCAATTAGGAACACCCCTTTCTCTTTCTTGAGTTTGTTTATCTGCAACGTCATTGGTGAAAGTGATCTACAGACATCAATACTCCAACGCATAGGTTGCCCAATCGTATAATGTAGCCTAAGTGCTTCACTTTCTATCTCAGACTCTGAGAAACCAAAAGTTCCCACAAACCCTCTGGGTAGGGGAGCCGCAGGCATATCCAGAACCATCTCGACCAATTGATCCTCGGAGTGCAACCGCTTTGAAGTCATCTGGCATCGCACTTCCATGGGCGAGGAAGGAATCCCAATGTGGATTCACTTGGAAAACATACACGAAGGCGCTGAGGCAACGGTTTCAACGGGCCTCTGGTTGGGCAAGGTGTCAGTATTAAAATCAAGAAGATCCCGAGGTTATAGGCATCCAGATTTGGATCGAAGACTCACTCGTCAAAGACTAGCCGCTGAGTCAAGAATACTGAACAGACTGTCTTCAGAAGGCTTCCCCTCCCCTTCGATAATCCACTTAGATGATAGAAATTCAAACATCCTAATGTCTAAGATTGAGGGCAAAACACTTCATGATTTATTGAAAACTAAAGAAGCGGGATCTTCCGAACTCAGAAAACTTGGAACTACAATTCGTATCCTACATGAGATTGGAGTTTCCCATGGCGACCTGACCACTCACAATGTGATGGTTTCCCAAAAAGGCTCAATCAGTCTGATTGACTTTGGTCTTTCTAGGCAATCTCCAGAAATAGAGCATCTTGGCTTAGATCTCCAAGTTCTAAATGAGTGCTTGAGCGCCAGCCATTCTTCAATTCCTGACGCGATTGAACAGGTTTGCAACGGTTACATCTCCGCTGGAAACAAGGAAAAATTGGCACCATCTGCAGAAATGGTTGTCGAGCGTTTTAGAAAGATTACTGGCCGAGTCAGATACCATGGGTAGTGATTCTGTGAATATATTGTTTGCATCTGGAAATACTCACAAAGTTTCCGAGGCATCAAATTTCCTCAAACAATTCGGATTCAATGTATCTCAGCTATTGATCGGTGGAAAGCCACCAGATTTAATAGAACCACAAGCAGAATTATTGGAAGAAATTGTCCAATCAAAAATTTCTCAGGCTAGGGAGCTAGTTTCAGGAACTAAAATGGAAGAATACCCAATTATGGTGGAAGATTCCGGACTCTTCATAGATCATCTAGCAGGCTTTCCTGGGCCTTACTCTTCTTTTGTAGAGACGAAAATAGGACTCGATGGAATACTTAGGCTAATGGAAGGGGTTAGCAACAGGGAAGCACACTATAGAGCATCCCTGGGAGTCTACATATCAGGTAGCATGATATTTTCTGAAGGAACGTGTAGGGGAAAAATCTCCAATAAAGCCGCAGGAAATAATGGATTTGGTTATGACCCAATTTTTATTCCTCATGAACTGAACGGAAGGACCTGCGGACAGTTGACACCAGATGAGAAGTCTCTAATCTCGCACAGGGGAAAAGCCTTGAAGGAGGTTTCCAAACTATTGAATCTCCCGTCAAAATGAATAGATGTGCTCCTCCGTAGGGGCTCAAGCATGGTTAGCGCGCCCCGTCTACTACTGATTGCAATTGCAGTTGCATCAATTCCAGTTTATCTCGCATTCATGACATCAGAGGGGCTTTTGGTGCAAGTAGCAGGAGCGGTCGTAATCCTTTTCCTAGTCTCTCTGGTTCTTTTCACGGGAAGGAGTCCTATCGCCCCTGATTCTAGAAAGTCAATTTCTCCAAATAACGAACAAGTTGATTTCGGAGACATTGAACTCCCCGATTCCGTACTTTCAGATGAAAGTGCTTCGAAAAGTCCAGTTTCTGAGTTGAGAAGAACCAGAGGGAGGAAGCAACTCTCAGAAATTGACGAATTCCAGATTCCAGAACCCCTGCACTATTCGGCAGATCCTTCGAATGACGAGACGTCCCCGATAACAGATTTCGAGGAAGAAATTGAGGGATTGGCCAAGGTCCACATAGCTAGATCCGATCCAGAACTTTTGGCAGAAGCAGAGGTCGACCGTTACCTGGAAAAGCAGAGGTCAAGGAGAGCTGAATTCAGGGAGAGGATGATCAGAGAGAGGCGAAGAGAGCTATCAGAGAGGATTTCAGCTAACCTGAGAAAGTGGTCCGAATTAGAAGATGGCGAGGATTTATCGGCCATCACTAAGATGCCCGACTCAGGTCTAAGTGTTTTTTTTGAACCGGAAGATCATGACCCCACAATCCCACAGGGAACATCTTACGTGAGGATAGATGACAACAGAGTCCTAAAAGTTAGAATTTCACTCGATGTACCAAAAAATATCACCTTGGACGAAGAAAGAACCAAATTTTCCGAGATGGAAGAAATGCCCCCTCCCTCCCATCTTGATTCTGGAATGCCATTACCGCCTCTATTGCCTCCCGAGCCACCCGATTTACCGCTCCGGGAAGATTAACTCGGTGATACGTTGAAGCCAGAAGGCCAGTTCGCATCAACATGACTGAAGGGCCACTGTTGGTAGAGGAAATCGTAGTCGAAGGATCAAATCCCACAGGTGGCGTTATTTCTGTCTGGACACTGAATAGGCCGGACAAACTTAACGCTTTGAACAGCGAATCGCATAAGGAAATAAAGAAACATTGCAAGAACGTGGAGTCGGATGACGATGTTCGCTGTGTTGTTATTAGGGGTGCACCACCAAACGATCCAGAACCGGGCAAGAAGGCCAAGCCCCCAGCCTTTGCAGCCGGGGCAGACATTTCCGAGTTCGTAGGAAAGAACTCCGACGATGTCCGGCCCTTCTTTGAAGAAAACGCATGGGAAGCTGTTTGGAACCTTTCTAAACCTACAATTGCAATGATAGATGGTTTTGCCCTAGGAGGGGGTACCGAACTAGCCCTTTCTTGCGATATCAGAATCGCCTCAGACAGATCTTCTTTCGGGCAGCCTGAGATAAACTTGGGATTGATTCCAGGAGGCGGCGGGACTCAGAGGCTATGTAGGCTAATCGGGTATGGAAGGACCATGGAAATCGTCCTTTCTGGGAAGATTATCTCATCAGAAGAAGCATCCAGAATTGGTATTATCAACAAAATTGTTCCTCATGATGATTTGGAATCAGTAACAATGGCTCTCGCCAAAGAGATCTCTCAAAAATCACCTTACACGACAAAGGTAGCGAAGAGGGTTGTCCGAGGAGCCTTGGACCTACCTTTCTCGGAAGGAGTAATTATGGAACGTTCTGAATTCGTCGCTCTTTTTGATACGGATGACAAAGAAATCGGGGTCCAAGCATTCCTAGAAAGATCTGATCCTAGGTGGCTCGGGCGCTAAAAGATCATAACATCAAAGAGATAATTCATTTTTACCCAATCTCTTCGAGAATATTTCTTCTACGTTACTTTCCTCAGTAGCATCAATTATGGCCCATCCTGACTGCTCTCCGCAAACAACCATCTCTTTCTGAATCTCCCTAATCCTGTCCATTTTTTCGAGGTAGTGGTCAACACTCTTCCCATTGTGTTTCTCTCTCATAGCAATCATCCCCCTGTGCCTTTCTTCGCTAGAAACACGAAGAACCACCCCTAGTGCACACCCGCCGCTTTCATTCCATTTGTCTAGTATCTCCCCATTAGGAACGTAGTGAACTCCCTCCAGCAATAGGCTTTCTGAATTTTCCATAGACCTCTCAATTACAGCACTTACCCCTTCAGAAATCGCATATACTGTTTCTTTCCAATCTTCTACTGCAGAACCTCCAGCATTTTCGAATGAGGATCGATGCAGCGCCGGCCTTTCAATTGAGGTAAAACTCGCTCTAAGGACTTCTCTGATTGTGTCTGTTGCAGCGATTTTTCTAAAGTTAAGCGATGATGCAATTCTGGCTGACAAAGTAGACTTGCCTACTCCACTAGTTCCGGCAATGATTAGGAGATTAGAACGCATAGTGTTCCTCATCTTTGGATTGATTTGATTTCGAGAAACTCTTCCAATCCGTGCACCCCTAACTCTCTTCCCAGGCCAGATTTCTTGTACCCACCGAATGGGGCAGTGACATTAAAAGCGCCTCCATTGATACTTATCTGGCCAGTCCTTACCTTTCTTGCGACTCTCATTGCCCTCTCCTCGTCGCTTGACCATACGGCTCCTGATAGGCCATAATCCGAATCATTCGCTAATTCTATGGCTTCTTCTTCATTTGAGTAGGTAGTAATTGAAAGAACAGGGCCGAAGATCTCCTCTCTGAAAATCGTCATTTCTGGAGTCACGTCCGCAAAAACAGTCGGTTTGACATAGAATCCCTTGCCGAGTCCATCTGGCATTCCTTCTCCTCCTGCTACAAGGGTAGCCCCCTCTTCAATTCCCTTGGAAATGAAGGAAGTGACGCTATCTTGCTGCTTCTTAGAAACAAGTGGGCCGCACTTGTTTGTTTCATCCATTGGATCGCCCACACGGTACCGCCCGATCTTGCTTGATATAACGTCAATTACTTCCTCTCTTGCCTCTTCTGGAATCAATAATCTCGTCAGCGCTGAGCATTCTTGACCAGAGTTACCGAAGCAGGAATAGATCGCCGAATTAGCCGCCCGAGGTATGTCGGCGTCATTCAGAACAATATTGGCGCTTTTGCCTCCCAGTTCTAGAGTCACCCTCTTTACTGTTCGGGAGGCAATCTCTGTAACCCTGGAACCTGCACTTGTAGATCCAGTGAAGCTAACCATGTCTATTCCTTCGTGGCCAGCAAGCGTTTCGCCAACCTCTCTTCCGTGCCCGGAAACAATGTTGAAGACACCCTTTGGGAGGCCAATATCATCAATGATATCTCCAAGAGAAAAGGCATTCAGTGGAGCTTCTTTTGATGGTTTTAGAACCATAGTACAACCAGCGGCTATCGCTGGAGCAACCTTGCCAATTATCTGATGGAGGGGGAAGTTCCATGGTGTAATCATGGCCACCACTCCTATTGGTTCCTTAACGATCAGGGAGTTCCTGATTTCTTGCTCCCATTGGAAACTATCCAGAATCTTTGCATAAGACCTTGTTACAACTCTTGGAGTCCCCACCATCGCCATTCGAGAATATTCGATGGGAGTCCCAACTTCAGAGGTAATTAGTTGTGCCAACTCTTCGCTTCTGGAGCCAATTTCTTCAGATAGTCGATTTAGCAACTCAACTCTGTATCCTACTTCGCTGCAAGACCACTCGGTGAAGGATTCCTGAGCAGCACTAACAGCAGAGTCGACATCATCTTTGTTGCCCAAAGGCACAGATCCAATCTTCTCTTCCGAGGCCGGGTTGATTACATCGATTGAGTTCTCGCCAATCGGATCCACCCAAGTTCCATCGATGTAGAGGTGCCGTCGCTCGCTCATGTTTGTGCCAAACTGTTTCTTCTTATCATGTTCATGCAATTCAATAGCACACCCCCTCTTCGATAAATCATGCCCGTGTCAACAGAAATGCGAAAGGGTGGTGTCGCCCTAGTTACCTTATCTCCTGAAGCTTCGTCAAATACCTTCTTCCCGAGAAACTTTCTGCCTCTTATTGCAACATTGGACAATCTGATGACCGACTCAAATTGCAGCTCCATTGTTCTAACTGGTTCTGGAAGATTTTTCTCCGTGGGGGGCAACATCGATCATTTCTCAAAGGCAATCGACGAGGGAAATATACGTGAGATCGTCCAAGAAATGACAGATAGATTACATCCACTACTGTTGAGAATTAGGACTTCTGGAACTGTATTCATTTGTGCCATAAACGGCTCAGTTGCTGGAGGAGGTCTCGGATTAGCGCTTTCAGCCGACTACAGAGTTTGTGCTCCCGAGGTCAAGTTGGCACCAGCATTTTTCTCCCTAGGACTTCCTCCGGACGGAGGCATGACTTGGCTCCTTCCTCGTTTGGTAGGGAATCAGACTGCTAAGAGATTCTTCTTCGAAGGGAAATCTTGGACTGCTGAACAGGCACTTCAGAAAGGTGCAGTGGACGAAGTCGTTAGCAGGGACTCAATTGTTGAAAGGGCAGTGGAAGTAGCTATGCACTGGGGGCAGTGGTCTGTGAACAGTAGGAAGGCCACCAAACAACTTCTGGATGCATCCACATCAACCTTTTTCGAGACCCAATTGCAGTTTGAACAATCCTTAATGGTGGCCTCATCTATCACTGCCGACTTCAGAGAGGGGGTAAGCGCATTCAGGGAAAATCGAAAACCCTCTTTTTCCAATATGGAGGAAGAATAGATGCAAAGAAGACTAATTGTGATGAGGCATGCAAAGAGTAGCTGGAAAAATCCCGATCTGATTGATCACGATCGCCCTTTGAATAAGAGAGGACTTAGGGATGCTCCAAAGGTAGCAGATGCTATTTTCGAAAAAGGATGGACTCCAGATTTGATACTACTCAGTAGTTCAACCAGAACACGACAGACTCTTGAACAGATGTCTCATAGGTTTGGCGAAGCTCAAACAAAAGTGAGAAGCGGAATCTATCATGCTTCCGTGAGTGACCTACTTATTGAGCTCGAAGATATTTTGGAGGTCGGCACAACGATGATCCTAGGTCACAATCCAGGCTCTGAGATGCTGATCAATACTCTTTCTGGCGAGTGGCATGTAATGCCAACCGCAGCCGCCGCACTACTAAGTGAGTCCGATGGAAATTGGACAGTTGTGGATGTCATCAGGCCCAAGGAAATATAGTTCTAAGGATGACCAGGCACTTCATCTGACCAATCCCCCATCTTGTTCAATGTTATGGTCACGTTAGTTACTTCCCCCTCTTCCCAGTAATCAACCGCGACGAATGTAGGTCTATCCCCAATTTTCTTCCAGCATTCCAGCGTTCGATTCAGGAGAGTCTCGTAGTCATTTACATCCCTAGCAGCAACCGGGTCGGGCAATCCATAGGCGCTGGAAAGCCAGTTATTCAGATGCCAAACCGGTTGACTACCATCGCCTCTATAGACCGAACATGTCATCTCTTCCTTGCTATTTTCGGCATAATTTGTAGTCCAACCGAAAACACCAAAATCGTGCAACCATGGAAACCCCTCGTCTTGAGACTGTTCCCAGAATACCACCAGATCAGTTCCATCCAGAACCATGTCCCCTATGCTGGGCCAAGGTTGGCCTAGGGTATGGGTGTAGATTCTTTCATTCATCCCTGTCTCATTGAATAGGAAGCTTAGATGTTCGGCTGGAACATAGTTCTCGATTAGAAGTGTTACTACATCGCCACTCGTGTTATTCATGAGGGAATTTAGCTTTCTTAGCCATTCAAAGGCATCAACCTCGCCGTACTGACAAGGGTGGAAAAACTCGCCCGTGCTGTGGCAGAATCTAACATCTTCGTCAGAAGTATTCTCATAATTTCTGTGGTGGGAATCTACCATGAATGCCCTAATTCCGCCATCCCACTGCCTTTGTAGCCCAGTATAGTGATTGATCCCAATCAAGAAGTTGTCTTCTACCGTCGAGTAAGCATTGTGAGTCTCGGCGAATGTAAAGTTGTCATACGCTCTAAGACAATATACGGTGTTCCCATGGCAACTGATTTTGTCACTAGGATCCATGTGGTCGAAACCTCGTTCTATTTCCCAATAATTAGGGAGCCCATCCCCGTCAGCATCCACATCCAAAACATCACAGATTTTGTCTTCATCAAGATCGCCGGGAAATGAAATCGAATCCAATGGGTCAGATTCGCATGCATTTTCGTCCTCGTCTTTCCATGCATCCCCATCGTCGTCCTCATCGAGGAGATCACAAATCGAATCTTTGTCTAAGTCAGATGGCACTTCCTCACTATCTTCCGTATCAGTACTGCAATTCTCCTCCAAAGAATTACTCCACCCATCTCCATCTATGTCGTAGTCCTCTAAATCTGGAATGCCATCATTATCCAAGTCCGGAGGAGGATTGGAAATACATCCAGAGAATAGAAGAAGAATTGCTAGAACTATTGAACTGATTCTTACTCGCATTCAATCAAGTCCCAAATCGGGTCTTCTGACATCTGTTCTAAATCTCATTCCTCATCGTCCCACTGGAAAGGCTCATCGGGCTCATCATGCGGATCTTCGGATTCCTCCCCTTCCAACTCTTCTTCATTCGATTCTTCAGCTCCACTGTCTCCTTCAGACACATCAGAATCTTCATCAGTTGNGGNCACAGNATCTTCTTCCATGACTTCAATTTCTTCTTCGAANTCTTCTTCAGANNCTTCTTCTTCAGTTGAACCTTCTTTCTCGCCNNTCATCTCTTCATGTTCAGCAATNACNNTACTATGGTGNTCTGGAANGAAGGTTTGTTCNGACATTGGNGGCCTTACATAGCCCCTNGCTCCTTTCCTTTCTGGCAANTCAATTGGCGGAGGNGTCAGGTCCTCGTATTCAATCATCGAAAGGAAGTGNNTNATGCAATTAAGATGGGCATGCCTTTTGACGTCNGATTTTACTACATACCATGGNGATTGCTTTGTATCGGTATGAGCAAACATCACGTCCTTTGCCTCCGAATAATCCTCCCACCGAGTTAGTGATTCCAAATCCATCGGACTAAGCTTCCATCTTTTGTGNGGCTCATCCAGTCTAGCTTTGAATCTCTTCAATTGCTCNTCNTCTGATACNGAAAACCAGTATTTGATNAGAATCGTCCCAGATCTCATAAGCATCCGCTCAAACATGGGGCAGGATCTCATGAATTCATCATACTCCTGGCCATCACAGAATCCCATGACTTTCTCTACTCCTGCCCTATTGTACCAACTCCTGTCGAACAGAACAATCTCTCCTGCTGCAGGAAGGTGATTCACATACCTCTGGAAGTACCATTCTGTCTTCTGCCTTTCAGTGGGTGCCGGAAGTGCGGCTACTCTGGCCACTCTGGGGTTCAGATACTGTGTGATTCGCTTTATCACTCCCCCTTTGCCAGCAGCATCTCTGCCTTCGAAGATTACAACGACTTTGAGGCCCTTGGCCTTGACCCATTCTTGGAGTTTAATCAGCTCTAGTTGTAGCCGAAACAACTCTTTATTGTACACTTTCTTTCCTATTCTTTCAANAACTTCCACATCACTTTGGCCCATGGTCAACGACCCGGGGATTACCGACCCTAACAAAAGTGCTGTGGTCATNAAAGTAGAACCANAATTTGATTTTAGTNNCCAGNGGACANTTTTTTCCTATAGCTCGCTCACTAGATCTCTCAAAGATTCAATGGGATTCAGTGACTTGGTAACGCCGCTAGCCAAGAGGACTCCAGAAGTACCTAATTTTATTGCCATGTGCACGTCTCTGCCTGTCTTGACGCCTGCACCACATAGAACTCCAACAGAGTCCGATACCAATCTAACAGCTTTCGCTGTACCACTCACCACCTCTGGATCAGATTCTGTTACTGAGGAGCCCCCCCCAATAAGCTCCGGTGGTTCCACTGCTACAAATGTCGGTTCTAGTGCTGCTAGGGATCTAGCTTCGTCTATGTTTGCAGCACAAGCACAGACTTCGAAACCTTCGGGCAACTGCTCTAGGAGTATTGCCACCTGCTCAAGACTGACCTTGTGTTCAGCATGATTGATCAGNGTNCCNCTNGCTCCCCTTTCAATTGCAGTTGCGGGATGCAGCCAGCCNGTGTTAGAACCGAATCCAATTGGGTCTAAATGTTGACACCACACTTCAAGCTCAGGAGCAGCCGAGACTACTGCAGACAGATCAAATGCCGAGACGGCAGCGACCAGCCTCGCACTAGTCTCAATGCTAGCCATTGCCTGAGCCAAGATCTCAGCCGTAGCCCCCTGAGCAGATTGATACGTCTTGAAGTTAACAACGATGAGGGACTCNCCCATAGTCTCGGGAGCCGCTGTGCCTCTTTGACCATGACGGGGACTNGNCNAATCCCCAGCACTGTTCATGAGTTTGNANGCTCCNCGAGATTTGNNGGTTTTNATCNGNAAGANCCNNNCAAACTCTAACNTTCATNGTGGTTAACAATTTGTTTTTGCATTACGGTACCTTCTGGGACTNTTGACTTCATTCCGATNAGGCAGCCTTCTAGTTNGCACCCAGAACCAATATTGGCTCCTTCAAGAATCACTGAGTCACGAATGATCGACCCTTGGCCAATTATTGCAGATTTTCCTACAGAGCTAGCATTTACATTTCCCATATTTCTCGAGTCTTCTCCGAACCATGAGTCACCCACAATTTTTCCACTACCAAACCTCATGTTCGCTATGCATTGCTGTGTTGCCTCGACGAAAGAACTTGGAGTTCCTGCGTCCACAAACCACCCTTCAAACGGAAAACCATTCAATCCTCCAGCTGAGGCCAATCCTTCGTAGACATCCCTTTCAATGCTGTGTGCACCATCTGGCATCAACTTGAAGATTTCAGGCTCTAGTATGTATGTTCCAGCGTTTATCAGATTTGAGTAGGCTTCCTCCAGAGGGGGCTTCTCTTGGAACCTCAAAATCTTCCCCGACTCTTTCTTGAAGTCTGCAACCCCAAACCTAGANGGNTCTTCTACCTCCCAGAGNGANATGGTCGCTATCCCTCCATTTCTTCTGTGGAATTCTAGCATTTCTTCTACCTTTAGACTGGTAATCAAGTCCCCGTTAATTACGCAAAATGCNNCTCCCGATAGATGCTCCTTGCAATTCGCTATGGCTCCGCCAGTTCCAAGAGGACTCTTCTCTTCGACAATNACTACTTCGTACGGAAGNGGGATATTTTCGAAGTGNNTTCTGATNTTCTCAATTCCATATCCAGNGGCGATAAGTAATTTGTCGACAAGAGATTNCGGCAGAACATCAACCACGTGTTCTATCATCGACTTGTCNAGAATTGGAAGCAAAGGCTTGGGNATCTCTTCTGTCCAAGGTCTTAGTCTAGTGCCAAATCCTCCGGCTAGGACCACAACTTCCATGACNCCCNCGACATGGATNTGCATTTCATCACTTCGTAATTTTTCTCAAACTTTAGAGCCGCATCTTTNAAGGGCCAACCTCGATTGGAGCGGTTCGATGAATATTCACGAGTATCAAGCAAAGTCGATGTTCCGAGAATCTGGAGTTCCTGTCCAGGATGGAGTTCATTGCACAACCGTCGAAGAAGCACTTCGAGCCTACGACTCGATGGGGATGGAAATCGTTGCAGTGAAGAGCCAAATTCATGCCGGAGGTAGGGGNAAGGGGAAACTGTTCTGCCCCAATTCGGGAGATTTACTTATGGAAGGGGGCGTAAAGGTTGCATCATCAAGGGCCGAGGTCGAAAATTTTGCCACAAACATTTTGGGTCACAAGTTAGTTACAAATCAGACCGGACCCCAGGGGAAAATGGTCAAAAATCTGTATGTGGAAGCCGGTTGTGATATTTCTCAAGAATTCTATCTTGCCATACTAGTCGATCGTGAGAAAGAATGCTTGCTCATCATGGGTTCAACAGAGGGGGGCGTCGACATCGAGGAGGTGGCTGAGAAAAATCCCAATGCTATTCACAAGGAGTGGTTTGATCCAACTAATGGCCTTGGAATCTCTAAAGCGAGCTCAATGGCCGANTCACTCGGGATAANGGGTGANTCTCAAAACTTATTCGTGAATTTGGCCACAAATCTTGCTTCTATGTTCGTAGAAAAGGACTGCTCAATGATCGAGATCAACCCTCTGGTTAGAACCGTATCAGGGGAAATGGTAGCACTGGATGCCAAAGTTAGTTTTGATGACAATGCCTCATTTAGGCATGCATGGAGAAAGGAACTTAGGGACCTTTCTGAGGAGTCAGATGTTGAAGTCAGAGCACACGAACACGGACTTTCCTATGTNGACCTNGATGGAAACATAGGTTGCCTAGTAAATGGNGCTGGTCTNGCAATGGCTACAATGGATGTAATCAAGTTGTATGGGGGGGAGCCNGCGAACTTCCTAGATATAGGNGGGGGTGCGGACAGCAAATCGATAACAGCAGCATTTCAAATTATATTGGAGGACCCCAGTCTGAGGGGCATACTTGTGAATATTTTTGGAGGAATAATCCGATGCGACATGGTTGCCAGAAGCATTATTGAGGCATCATTGGAGACAGACTTGCAGATTCCACTAGTAGTTCGATTCTCTGGGACCAACCACGAAGAGGGAAAGAGGATTCTCGAGGACAGCGATTTAGACGTATTTACTGTGAGCACTCTGGGGGAAGCCGGAGAGGCCATAGTTGAGGCCATTGGGAGGAATTTGGATTGAGTATTTGGATTAACCAGAACACCAAAGTTNTAGTTCAGGGAATTACTGGAAGTCAGGGCACATTCCATGCAACCAGGATGCTGGATTATGGCACAGAAATTGTCGGAGGCGTGACTCCGGGAAAGGGCGGCCAGGTAGTAGAATTTGGCGAACGAAATGTTCCCGTTTTCGAAACTATGTCTGAGGCCGTTTCTTCAACCGGTGCTAAAGCCAGTGTTATCTATGTCCCAGCTAGATTCGCAGCNAGTGCAATTGTTGAGGCTGCNGATGCCTTTTCTGAGGNCGGCGGCGGCCTAATTATATGNATCACAGAGGGGATTCCAACTATAGANATGGTAAAGGTNGTAGCACACATAGAAACAAAACCTGGNGTGAGGCTGATTGGCCCAAACTGCCCTGGAATAATCTCTCCGGGAGNGGATGGTGGTTGCAAGATAGGAATTATGCCAGGATATATTCACTCTAAAGGCAGGATTGGCATNATTTCCAAGTCAGGTACTCTGACCTATGAGGCAGTTGCACAAACGATGAGTGTGGGCGAAGGNCAGACAACCTGCGTTGGGATCGGTGGGGATCCAGTTAACGGTACAGGATTCATAGAGTGCTTGGAGGAATTCGAGAAAGACCCTGAGACTAAAGCAGTAGTGATGATTGGTGAGATTGGCGGGACTGCTGAGGAGGAGGCAGCGGAGTGGTCGAAGGAGAATTTCTCCAAGCCCATAGTAGGCTTCGTAGCCGGAGCAACCGCACCACCAGGAAAGAGAATGGGGCATGCAGGTGCTATTATTTCCGGAGGCAAGGGGACTGCAGAAGAAAAGTTCTCTGCCTTTGAGAAAGCCGGGATATACATTGCAAGAGACCCATCAAAAATCGGTGAGGCTCTAGTAACCGCACTTGTCGAAGCAGGACTCCGAGAGTCTTAGGAGTAGAGGCGCATAGCAAAAATTGGTTGGTTAAACGTGTCCGCTATCTTTGATTTGGAACTCGAATCAATTCTGGAAGGCACTTCTCGCTCGTTCTACCTGTCCCTCAAGGAACTTCCGAAACCCATTAGGCCTCAAATCAGCCTCCTATATTTGCTAGCCAGAATTTCTGACACTATAGCGGATTCTAAAGAAGGTCCTATCGAGCTTCGTCTGGAGGCTCTGGAGAGTTTCAATAGATTCTCCCAGGGATCATCAGAAACCTCTCCTGATCTTTCTAGAATAGCTATAGTGCAACCCAACCAATCCGAAAGAAGGTTGCTGGAATGCGTGGAAAAGGTAACTTCGAGAATATCTGATTTCTCTCAATCAGACCAGGAAAAAATCCGACGATGTCTTGGGATAATCATTAGTGGCCAGATTCTAGATCTGAAGAGATCCCCCCTCACAAAAGGGGCCATCCAATCGATAGGAGAAGAACGAGATCTCGATGATTATGCGTACAGGGTGGCGGGAAGTGTAGGGGAATTTTGGACACTAATGTCACTGGAACATTTATTCAATGTGGATAGTGAAACCGAGGAAGGGCTATTGGAGAAAGGGGTCAGGTTTGGAAAGGCCCTACAGATGATCAACATCCTTAGAGATGTTCCATCTGATCTTTCTATAGGACGTTGCTACATTCCCGAAAAAGCTCTGTCAGAATTCGGACTAATACCGGAAGATCTCATGGAACCAGAGAAAATGGAACAATTCAGGCCTCTTTACAATAAGTACTTGGATATTACCGACTCCCACCTTAGAGCAGCAGTCGATTACATCTCACTAATTCCCCACTCTCAATTTCGACTTCGAGGATCCTGCATGATNCCAGTAGTAATCGGTAAGCGAACNGTTTCGATGCTTAGGGAAGGCAACGTTCTAGACCCAANAAACAGGATAAAGATTGATCGTAAAGAAGTCAAAGACGTAATCAAGAGTGTTTTGATGGCAATTCCTTTTCGNGGTTCAAGTAGGAAGCTNCTTGGAAGNTAACTACTNGCCNGATTATTGAAGCCACNCGCAATCTCTTTCGGGAGACATTCAAGTGGNCCNCTATGCCGCCGANAGAGAGAGTTATGGCACAGGGCAGTGAAGTTGGCACTGGAAATTTTTCCGAANGTAGTGTGCAGGACCCNTTGTACGTAGGCTCCTCCCAGGTCCCAGAAGAGCCAATTGATCTGATTAGAGCAACTGTTGATATTACGAAAGAAGCAGCCCGGGCAATCAGCATTACAGCAATCGAGGCAGTTCGAGAGGGGGCCCTATTCATGGGGGTCATTGGCTCTCGGGGAGAGCTAATCGATCCATTCAAACATATAGACGCCGCAATTTGGACGGAACCAGAAATTCCACAGCACATGATTGAGACTTCATACTCCTTCTGCGAGGAACTAACTCGAAGGGAGGCAGGGAACTTCTATCATTCCTTCAAGTACCTACCCGAAGAGAAGCGAAGATCAATTATGGCATATTATGCCTTCTGCAGAAGGGCNGATGACATTGCAGATGGGGACTTTGTGGACTCATTCCCNGGGNGCTCNTCTGATGATCCCGAGTTAATCACATATCGGACAAACATCGAGAGGTTGAGTCCTGGAGATCCAGTATTAGATCGATCGACCTACAATGAAAAGATGTCACAATTGTTCTACTNCCGAAAGAAGCTCTCNACAGCATATGGNCACGTAACTTCCACCGATCCGATTTTCATAGCTCTTAAAGACACAGTAAACAGATTTGGGATTCAACGCCAGCTCCTTGATGACATGATTAGCGGCATGGAGAATGATTTCCATAAGAACAGATATCAGACATTTGAGGAATTGTATACTTACTGTTATCGAGTTGCTTCGACAGTAGGTTTAGTGTGTATCGAGATTTACGGTTACAATNACCAAAGAGCAAAGGAATACGCGGAATCGTGGGGCGTGTTCATGCAACTAATCAATATCATCCGCGACGTTGCGGAAGATGCAGAGAGGGATCGGATATATCTGCCACTGGATGATCTGAAGAGATGGGGGATATCTGAGAGCGACATAAAGAGTGGGAAGGATTTGCTGAAGCATCCGGGCTGGGTACCTTTCGTGGAGGAATACTTGCAGAGGGCAGACGGTTACAGGCAGCGAGCTTTCAAACTACTTTCTCATCTGGACAAATCAGCAAGATATTCCCCAGCAGCAATGGCTTCATTCTACCAGTCAATTATGACAAAGATTACGAAGAAGAAAGGAGACGTTTTTTCTGAAAGAATNCAACTTTCAAAGACAGAGAAAATCTTCCTTGCAGCATATGTATATGTGAGGTACAGATTCTTCGGCTTCTGAAGATTGGTGAGTGCTATAACGTACTTAGAGCTGGTTGAGTTAAAGAGGGGCGATGTAGGATGAGGGTAGCTATACTTCTAGAAGAACGCTGTAAACCTAACAGCAATGCTTTCTCTTACTTGCAAAAATATTCTGCTTTATGTGAAAGGGAATGCATTCAGATAGAAGGGGACAAATGTAAAATTCTTGAAACTGCATGCCCGGTCTGTTTCACGAGAGCGAAGCATTGCCCAGATGGGGCAGTGAAAATCATCAATTTGCCAGAAGAACTTGACACTGATCTCACTCATTGCTATGGGGAGAACTCATTCAGACTTTTCCGACTACCTTCNCCTAAACAGGAGCAAATCGTTGGAATTCTCGGTCCAAATGGAATTGGCAAGTCAACTGCAATAAACCTCCTTTCTGGCTCATTCAGACCTAATCTAGGAGATTGGTCAAATCCTTCNCCAGATTGGGAAGAAGTGATTGCCACNTTTCCAAGGGGGGAATTGAGGGATTACCTAGGACTAGTCTCTGAGGGTGAAGTGAAGGTTGCAGTCAAGCCCCAATACATCGACAAATTGCCNACTATATTTGATGGNAAGGTATCNGCNCTCCTTCAAAGAGTCGATGACAAGGGGGAGATGGNGAAATTTACCGAGATTATGGGNATAAATCGCATTATTGATCGGAACCTAGTAGATCTATCCGGGGGGGAGCTACAGAGAGTTGCCATCTGCGCTACTCTACTAAAAGAAGCCGACGTCTATTTCTTTGACGAGCCATCTTCCTACTTGGACATATTCGAGAGAATGAGGATGGTAGGGGTAGTTAGGGAACTAGCAGAAAAAGGCAAGAGAGTATTGGTTGTCGAGCATGACCTAGCAATACTGGACGTGCTCTGCGATCTTATTCACGTAATATATGGGGACAGATCGGCATATGGAATTTTTACCCCACCAAGGACAACCAGAACAGCGATAAACGCATACCTGGATGGNTTCCTACCTGAAGAAAATATCAGAATANGAGAAAAACCTATCCAGTTTCTTAGGGGGCGCAACAGGNGGGAAGAAGTTGGCCCGCCCATCCTAAAATGGGGTGGCATTGAGAAGTCCTTGGGCGACTTCAGACTTGAAACTGAGGAAGGGGAAGTAAAATCTGCAGAAGTAGTGGGCATTGTTGGGCCCAATGCAACAGGAAAGACAACTTTGGTAAAAATTATTGCCGGAGAGATGGATCCTGACGAAGGATGGTGCACCATGGATGCCAAGGTTTCCTACAAACCACAACATGTTAGGGCTGATTATGAGGGAANCGTTCAGGACTGGCTTGATTCGGAGCTAGGGAAAAAGTGGAGGTCAGGAGAATTCCACACTCAGGTTATTCGAGCTCTTCAAGTCGACAAGATGCTGGAACTAAATTCAANCAAACTCTCAGGAGGGGAGCTTCAAGCCGTCAGTATTGCGATTTGCTTGGGCAAGGATGCAGATCTCTACCTATTCGATGAACCCAGTGCTCANCTTGATGCAAATGCCAGAATGGAGGCGGCCAAAGCTATCAGAAGGACNATGGAAAGAAACGAAAATGCCGCCATGGTAATCGATCACGATACTTACTTTTTGGATATCGTTAGCGACTCGATTCTTGTTTTCAGAGGAGAGGGGGGCAGAAATGGAAAGGCGGTAGGGCCACTTTCTTTACGCAAGGGGATGAACCTCTTCCTTTCGGATGCCGATGTAACTTTTCGAAGAGATGTTGAATCCCANCGTCCAAGGATTAACAAGCCTTCAAGCAGAAAGGACCGTGAGCAAAAGTCAACTGGNGAATACTTCTACGCCGACTGATTCCAACCACTGGATTCTTGAGGTACCATTCTAGCCCACGATTGTGGAAGAAGACGGNCCGAATGAGTCCCCTGAACTCCCAGATGAGGAAGAAACAGATTACAAAGCCCGAGTAGAGGATTTAGAGAAGGAACTACAGTACGCAAAGGCGGAGATAGCGAACATTGTCCAGAGGTCTTCCAGAGATAGATCCGAGGCACTCAAATATGGNAGTTCNTCNCTGGCAAAGCGACTAATCCCTTCTATCGATTTACTGAGTAGAGCAATCGACTCTGCTGAGGCAGATGGTGGCTCAGATTCAGTTATTGAGGGGATCAGACTCACCCTTGATGGCCTTAGGGCTTCCTTAGAATCAGAGGGCATTACCATGATTGAATCACTTGGCGAACCATTTGATCCAACTTGCATGGAAGCTATTGCTACAATTCCCTGCNCCGAAGAGCANGAGCCAGGAAATGTCGTCGAAGTAATCGAAAGCGGTTACATGTTGCACGACCGNGTTCTGAGGGCATCCAGGGTTATCGTCGCCGAAGGTGACTCATGAATCCATTAAGAAAGCGATTTTCGTTCGCATTGGGACTATTTTCAGTCTACCTTCTTTCAATAGTAGCAATAAAGTTGGCTGCTCCAGACCCAGAAATGAGTCAGAATGACTTCCCCGAAGGATGCCCAAGCGAATCTCTAAACTGCTCGTTTATCGGACCAGATCCACATAGGAGTGGCGGATTGAAAGAATTGCGATTCAATTCAAGTTTGGAGATNGTAATGGNAGTAGTAAACGAATGGGTGGANTCACAACCGAGGACTGAAACTGTCANCGAANGGCCCAACCAAACTCACTCNGTCTTCAGATCTTTCATGTTTAGATTTCCAGACGATTTCGTAGTGAAGGGGCATTGTGATGATGGGGACGCAGTTATTCATGTATATTCCAAATCAAGACTCGGAATTTCGGATATCGGTGTCAATAAGAATCGCGTAAATAGTTTCGCAAAACATATGGCCCAATACGAAATGCCTACATCAGATTGCTTCATGCAGTAATTCGATTCTAACGTGCCCAGCATCATTGACCCAGACATCTGCAAGGCTAGGACCCTCCCTTCTTCATTCTACACCGATGATTCTAGATTCGCTGAGTCGATGAAAAGAATCAGGGAATCTTGGCATTTCGCAGGCCATATTTGCCAACTTGAGAATTTCACTGCTATCCCAGTCCCTCACCTTGAATATTTGATGGGGAGCCCCATCCTTTTGACCAGAAGCGATAGGCCCAGATGCATATCAAATGTTTGTACACACAGGGGTATGATTATCGCTAATGAACCATCCAATAATCAAACCTTACAATGCCCTTACCACGGACGAACCTTTTCACTTGATGGATGTTTCAAATCGATGCCTGAATTCGAACGAGTTGAGTCCTTCCCTGCTAAGGAAGACGACTTGGAAAACTTCCAAACGCTCCTATGGAATGGACTTCTTTTTGTCGGCTCCAAAACCTCTGAGATGACTTCATTCTTGCAAGAGTTAGGAACTAGACTAGATTGGCTCGATATCCAGTCTTTTGAGCATGACCATTCCCGATATAGGAGTTACGAGATCGAAGCAAACTGGGCTTTGTACGTGGACAACTATCTGGAAGGTTTTCACATTCCTTTCGTTCATAGTGATCTCAATGNCGGNTTAGACTATGATGNCTACANGACCGAAATTTTCCATGGCGGAGTACTTCAGATCGGAATTGCAANTCCAGGAGAACCATTTTTTGATTTGCCCAAGTCATCACCAGATTTTGGGCTCAGAGTAGCTGCATATTACTATTGGCTATTCCCAGGATTGATGCTNAACTTCTATCCCTGGGGCCTCTCAGTNAATATCGTAGTCCCAATCTCTANAAATCGAACTAGGATAATCTACCATGGATTTNTTGGAGACAAGTCACTCTTGAATGAAGGTGCTNGTAGTGACTTAGACAAGGTCGANGNAGAAGATCAAGAGATTGTAGAGGCGACCCAGAGAGGNGTCTCAGCGAGATCNTATGACNGAGGCAGGTATTCTCCGAAAAAGGAAATTGGTGTTCACCACTTTCACAGGATTTTGACAAAAAACAGCCATNACTGATNCAGTGAAAATAATCTTTTACACAATACCAACTAAATATCAATTAGTTTCGGGCTAAATTGTGAAATCAGCGCCACGGACAGTTGCCACAGTAATGTTGTTTATTTTATTGACTAGCTTAACGGCTCCTTTTGCGTCCTCGGAGGAGGACACATCTTTGCAGACCGGATTCCAATATCACACCATAGCATCCCTAGGGGATAGCACTTTAGGCTCCGACCCAACAGGTTATAGAGGGCCCTTTGCAAGCATTCATGCCGCCAATTTGATGGGTATAGAATATTATGAGGGTGCCGTTGGTGGCGATCGATCTTGGACACTAATAAATGCAGGAAGGCACACCAATATTGCAGAAAACTATGGCAATGGAACTCTTGTTACAATGATGGTGGGGGCTTGGGATTTTATTGATTCTGACATCAATATAGTTAATGGTGACTATTCGTTCATTGACGAATTGGAGGAGAACATCACCATCATTCTAGACGTATTGGTGGAATCAGAAATTGATGTTCTGGTGTGGAATCTACCAAATATGTCGTTTCTCCCTTTTTTGACACAGATTTTCCCTACTGAGGTCCATCATCATTTCACAGAAGCTAGTATTTTGTGGGCAGAAAGACTCGATGAAATGGCAGAAAGATATGGCAGTGATGTCCAAGTCTTTGACTTAATGACTGCTTCAGACGATTTACTGCAGAACGCTTCAGCTAGGACAATTGGAGGTGAAGAGGTCATATCCCCTCCTGAAATGTGCGATAAGAATTGCATAATGATAGACTCTCTGCACCCGACTTCCGTAGGACAGGGTTTGTTGGCAAACTACATGATGGAAGCAATCAACGAGAAGTTTCCACGTCTGGAGGGGGACTATCCTCTACTAACCGACGAGCAATTGCTTGATCTGGCAGATTTCGGGATGTCAGAAACCGTTGATGAGGTGATAATCATTGAAGGCGATTTGACCAAGGCCTGCTTCGATTGGAGCACTTCGATATATCGGCAAATGTATCTGACAATAACTAGTAACGGAGTCGACATCCCAATTCCAAGCTATGTTGGTTTCAACACTGAGGTTTGTAGACAATCAACCCACGTGATGTATACCGGAGAGAGCTCTGTCAACATAATTGCGTCAGTTGAGAACAATTTGAGCCTAAATGACTTCTTCGAAATTTGGGGGGAGAACTTCTCATCCGAACAGGTAATGGGATTTACCACAGCTAATGGTGGCTCAATCAGGGTATTCATTGATGGAGTCGAGTTCAATGGCGACTGGTCCAAAATTCCCATTGATGACGCAATCTCAGTGGAAATTCAGCATAATTCCCCTCTCGATTCACTACAAGAAAATGAGGGGGCACAATCGACCTCTGGATTTTCGGCCCTTCTGTCCGGACTTTCTATTTTGGCAGCAATATCTATTTTTTCCAATAGAGGAAACCGGGAAAAAATACGCAAAAGATTCTGAGTGGTTATATGCCAAATTTCCATGATTCGACGTCTAGGAAATTTTCTGCGGCAATTATGCTGATCATTCTTCTTTCTTCAGGCTGTACCTCAGAGGTAGATGAGATCGAAGGAGAAATCACTCCCGATCAGGAAAATAATTTCGAAAAAGAGACTGCTTCAGAGGGGATCGAAGAAATTAGTGTATTTGGCAGCGAATTCTGTGACGACACCAATCCTGATCATTGCATGTTGCCCTTCCCCTCCGGGTCATTTTTGGTTGAAGATAGCAGCACTGCAACGGGTTTTTCTCTGTCAATTTCCGGAAAAGCAATCCCTGACACAAACTCAGTGGAAAGCGAAAACATGGTGGTTTTGGATAGGCTAGATGGATTTAGCCCATCAACTCAGATATTTACTTCATTTGGATCCCAAGTTCCGGATATCTCTGACTTGGCTAGCCAATTTGACATCTCCACTTCCGTGGCCCCAGGGCATGGGTCAGTAATCTTGAATCTCGACTCAGGAGAAATTATCCACCATTGGGTCGAACTCGATGCGCGCTCGCAAGAAGGAGAGGCAACTTTGCTTTTCCTCCGAACTCTAGAGGGGCTTGAACATGGCACTGCCTACGCAGTCGCATTTTCAGGACTTGTGGAAAACGGAGAAAAAATCCTTCCAACAGATGGTTTTCGTGCTCTTAGGGACAATATTTCTACAAATAATGAGGGAATAGAGTCCCAACGTCAAGATTACGAAAAAATGTTCGATGCACTAGGAAAAATAGGCATTATTCGTTCCAGCCTTCAATCCGCTTGGTGGTTCCATACCGCTTCAACCGAATCAATACTCCAAGACCTCCTAATCATGCGAAACGATGCCGAATCAAGAATAGGGGAAAATGGATTAGCATGCAATATGATAGAAGTGATTGAGGATTATGGTGACGATGGTCTGGCTCTAAGAGTAATCAAAGGAACAGTTACAACGCCTCATTACATGGTAGAGAAGGAAGCCAGATCACCATTGATGCGCGATTCCTCAGGTGATCCCTTATTCGTCGAATATCGTGAAATAAACTTCACAATGATGATTCCAAACTCTCTTGCTGAAAACAACTCATCGGGGCCCCTGACAGTTCTTGGTCATGGTTTGTTCGGAAGTGGACGAGACTATGTCAGCAATAGCATGGGACGCTTCTATGGAGATAAATACGGCACGACTCTTCTTGCAACCGACTTCAAGGGCTGGAGCTCCGATGGAGATTTAGATGCAATGACATTTGCGTTGTTGGACATTAAGGAATTTCAATATCAACAGGAACGTCAGATGCAAGCCGTAATTAATCACATTTCGATGGTTCGGACCATCACCGGGTCATGTTCTGAGAGTGATTATTTCAAACACAATGGGGAGAAACTAATTGACATGGAAACTGTGAATTATTGGGGGATTTCTCTTGGAGGACTCCGGGGCCCATCCCTCTTGGCATTAGTGCCTGAGTTGGACTGGGGTGTGCTTTGGGTTGGAGGGACTTCATTCACTCACCAGGTCGAGCGTTCCACTCACTACGGATCATCTGAATATCCTATGGAGTTCTATACCTTATTGTCCAGTGAAGCCTCTTTGCCATCAAGAATTGATAGGGCAATTACAATTGCATTGCTCCAATCAATTTGGGATTCGACTGATGGTGAAACATTCCTTCCTTTCAGGGAAACCGGATGGCGCGATACTCTGAAGGCATTCGACGTATTTTATTTGAGCTCAATGATGGATGCTCAGGTTACAACCCTCTCAGCAGATCGAGCAGCTAGAACAGGCAACGTTCCTGTAATCAATGGATCCGCACATCACCCCTTCGGTGTAGAAGTAGTAGATGGCCCAGTGAATGGATCAGCAGCAGCATATTTTGACGGAAACTTCCCTGCATTGCCCACAGGAAATACAAACGGTCCAGGATGGCATCATTCATTAGCACATAATTTGGTGTTCGAGGTCGAAGAGGCACAACAAATGGCATATGGATACCTTCTAACGGGTATCCTACATGATTTATGCGAGACGTCTTGCACCTTCGAAGGAGATTGGTAACTACTCTATTCTATCGACTCTTTCTCCTGAAGTCCAATCGTAGATCCCTCTCCCGGTCTTTTTTCCCAATTCACCGGCCTCTACCAATTTCTCAAGCATTGGATGTGGTTTGTACGATTCGTCCTCAAAGGCATCGGCTAAACTATTCAGAATGTCCCGCCTTACATCGAGTCCAACCAAGTCAGATAGCTCCAGAGGGCCCATTTGGTGCCTGTATCCCAGACGCATCGCAGTATCAATGTCACTAGCCGAAGCCACTCCTTCTGCCAGCATCCTTATTGCCTCATTTCCAAGAACAACTCCTAAACGGCTGGTTGCGAATCCTGGAACATCATTGACCAGTATCGTCGTCTTACCTAAAATCTTCCCAATTTCTTCTACAGTAGAAATGGTTTTACTTGAAACTAAATCATGCCTAATTATTTCCAATAAAGGCATCAGAGGAACCGGATTGAAGAAATGCATCCCTATTACNCTGTCAGGAGTATTAATNGACGAAGCTATTTCAGAAATCGATAATCCNGATGTATTTGTNGCCAGAATAGCGTTTTTAGGTGCTAATTTTTCTANCTCGATAAAAATTGNTTTCTTTAGNTCAATTTTCTCTGGAACGGCCTCAATAAGTAGATCCATGCCCATTGAAGCGTNAGAAATATCTGTCGNTTTTTTTAGGTTTAATTTCCAAGATTTTACATCNTCATGGTNCGTCTTTCCCTTCTCNANTCCCTTCAGCCAGAAATGATGAATTGANTCGTAGCCCCTTTCTAAGGAATCTGAAATAGAATCGTACANTGTGGTCTNCCATCCAGCTTGGGAACANATCTGGGCTATTCCTGANCCCATCACTCCTGCTCCAATGACGCCNACTCTGCGGATTTCCATACGATGCCGANGGCATGTCNGGCAATAAGCCGTGCTAACCTTCGCGACCAAATGCGGCNAATGCAGACTGGAAAAGCCTCTGCCGAGGAACATCGTGCTCAAGGAAGCAAGTNAACGGNGCCACATCCTTTAGTAACTCAATGGAAGAAACGTAAGCTCCGTATACGAATGGGTCCGCTTCAATCAGNGGNGGNATGGAAATTCCTAATTTGGAAAGNCCAACTCNGGAGTCTTCATCCCANATAGAGTAGGTGTGGTGTGTGAAGTGGAGGTAGGCCGAAAGACGCCGAATGTCAGATCTAGCATTGTTTGTCAGACTCTCAATGAGTAGCGTGTCCGGGTACTTGATTGCGTACAGTGAAAGGAGGACTTCTCTCTGCGTCTCCTCTCTCCACTTCCTCTTGCCAAGCCCCATCCATGAATCTATCTTGTCTAGCATCTCTGGCGAATAAGGTCTGTGGACTCTGTACAGAAGTTCTTCGTAGACCAATGGCCCCTGTTCTTCGGAATGATGATGGTCATGGAATAAGTCGGTCAGCCTATCAAAGAAAGGCCGACAAGCTTCTTTGTCGAAGGAAGATAAGGCAACATGTTGCATCTATTCACCCTGTTAATTTCCCTTCCATTCNCTATACTGGATCCAATCTTCTTTCATATATACGTTGATGAGTGTCTCTTCGTCCTCATCTGTAGGTAGAACTGTTACAAGGTATTCCTGGTAATCCTCATCGCTACCCTCGAACTTCTCTCCTTCCACGGTGAAGTTCTTCCCAGCATAATTTCCGATGCTTCTTCTAAACTTGTCAGATGGTATGAATAGCTCTGGCTCACCTTCTTTGCGAGCCTGACTAATCCTCCTCATTTCCTCTCTCAGTTCTTGGAAGTATAACTCTCTGCTAGCTTCNTTTAGGTGCNCTCGGTCCGCAACCTCCTTCGCTTCTCTCTCGTCATATCTTCCCTTTATTCCGTAGACGTAAGCCCACTGAGCACTCGTGGAGTCATCAGTACCGAACAAGTCTAGTCCGGTACTGACCCATTTGTTCACGTACTTCTGAATTAGTGAACAGGGGATAACTCCCTGCTTGACAATTCTCCTAAGTCCGTTTGCTCCTGTTCCGAGATGAAAAGACTCTTCCTTGAGCATCGGNCCCATACTTGCAGCTAGNGGTTTGAATGATGAGGTGCTCAACATCTTGAGCTGGTACTTGCCATCCCTGTCGATGAAGTGGGNGAACATGAAGAAATCTAACCAATGATCAATCGGCTCATTGAATGACCCCAGAATTCTCGTTCCCTCTTGTGCATTCCTTTCGAGCAATTTGGCTGCCTCTCTAACTCCCTGCTCTCCAAAGAATGTACACAGAAGATAAGCCATCTGCCAGCCATGCCTCTGTTCTTCACACATTATCCTAAGCGCCGATTTTTTGTCGTATTCCGTCGGAGCAGTCTCTAGGAGGTGGTTTTGTTGCTCCACACTAGCAAACTCAGTGTCTCCTTGGACGCTTACCATGGTGATNATTGCATCAGTGATATTTTGTTGCGGTATTTGCATTCTTCTATCCCACTTGGGCATCCCTTGGAAGTCCCCGAATTCAATCTCCCCTCCTGCCGTATCCCAGTCAAACTTGATATCAAATCTGTAATCGCCAAGCCATGAAGGGTCGAAACCAATCCTAGTTTGCCAATCATTGAACTCCTCGATCCATGTCTCGAAGTTTGCGGGATAATTCTCTACGACGTCCGTCTCTGTCATCAAGTGCCCCAGTATTAACGGGTATTTCAGAGATTGCTTCCGTTCGTTAGAGGNCCGATTACCTACTTTCCTTCAAATCTGGGGGTCTTTCTGTCCACGTATGCCTTTATCCCTTCTTTTGCGTCTTCAGACTGAAACAGATCCGATTGCAACTCTCTTTCCAGGGCAAGGTGATATTCCAAGGGGATTTCTAGTCCACTCTGAACACTCCTCTTGATATTCCCAATGGCTTTAGAGGCTGCAAATGGAAGAGAGAAACGTCCAGCATAGTCCAAAACGTCTTGCCTGAANTCCTCAAGACTCATAGAATCGTAGATATCATGCACTAAATCCATCTCCTTTGACTCCTCGAAAGAGAATTTCCTACCCGTGACCATTATTTCCATTGCCTTGGCCTTNCCGACCAACCTAGAAAGNCTGGCNGTACCTCCAGTTCCAGCCAGAACTCCTAAAGCAACTTCTGGGAGGCCAACTTGGAAATTTCCCTTNCGAGCAATCCTAATGTCCGCTGCCATTGCGATTTCTAATCCACCACCAACAGTGTGCCCATTTAGTGCNGCTATCACTAGTTTGGGNGTTTGCTCTAAGCGTGAGAGAGTCTCGTTCGCATGNAGGCAGAAGAAGTACTTGTATCTGGGNGACAATGTGTTCAGATACTTTATGCTTGCACCCGCCGAAAAGAANTTCTCACCATGNCCAGTGACTAGAATTACCGAAATCCCATCATTGAATCGAGCATTGAGTATGGCGTCGTCAATGTCATGCCACATTTCTCTAGTGTAGGTATTTACCGGGGTCTTGTCTCCTTCAAGGGGCTCTCCAGCAGAGTCGGANATNAACTCAATTATTGCTATCCCGTTGTCTGTTTCTCCGTAATTCACAAGTCTATTTTTCATGGGCTTTAGTTCAGGCCACGACGTCATGGATACGCGGCTGAGTATAGCCATATCAACCAAACGGAGCAGGATTGCACTATGCATCTGAGTCCTTGAAAGATAGATTCCCGCCACTCCTCTGTACAGATTTCCACTGCTCTCCAATTTCTTTTGCTTCCATCCCTTGTTCCCATTTGTCCCTCTTGAGGGCCTTCCTGAAGGGCATCCTGTACACCACTCTTCCATCAGGGATGCTCTTTCTCCGCAGCATTCCAAATTTCACTACTGGCCAGAGAGATCTGCGAAAAAGACCCGGTTTGTACAGCCATCTCATGAATATCAAACCATCTCCTTTCTTTTTCTGATCCCTCATCCATTGGTTTGCAACCATCTTGAAACCTCTGTCTCCCACCCTGTTCATCAGGAATCTGTTGATCGCACTCGCCCTAACAAGTGGAACTAATCGATTTCGCACCTCTTTCTCGTAGTTGCATTCGCCTAGGATGGCCTTTGCTGCTAGAACGCCGCTGGTAACTGCGTATCTCATTCCGAANCCCCACATGAAATCCTGTAGTCCACCNGCCTCCCCGANGTAGTATCTCCCTTCATGGACATACTTTGATGGGAGGCCGAAGTCCCCCTTGCCTCCAACTCTCTTGATCGGCCTTCTGTCAAGTTTGTAATTCCTCTCGTACCAAGCTATAGTTTCATTTAGGTATCTCCCACTCTTTTTCTGCTTCCTCCACAGGCATGTGCAGATTAATCCAATCCCATCGATAATGATCATGTAGGAATATGCGCCAGGGGCCAATCTGTCATTTAATTGAAATGCTACTAAATTAGGGTGGCTAGTCTCGAAAATCTCCCCGAACGCCACCGCGCTCGACTCTCTGGGGCCAGCCGCTACTATGTCACAATCTTCAGGAGATTTCTTGACCCCGTAATGGATTTTCACTCCTGACTTCAATGCCATCTTCTTGAATCCTTGATCAATAGTGTGTCCCGATGTTCCCCTCTCAACAACTCTGAATGCCACCCCATCAGTCTTTGGATTGGAAATTTCGTCATCTGGGTGGATCAGATCAATTTTGCCAAATGAGTCGGATTTGAAACATCTGGAATCAAAACCCCATGCCTCCAATTCATCAAAGAAGTCCACCTCACTTGTCCAGTTCTCGATTCCTTGGAAATCTCCATCGAACCTCGCTCCGCTATCTTCCCGAATCTCGTGGACATGAACTTCTTTACCTGATTTTGCAAGAATGGTTGCTGCTGCAAGCCCAGATAGTCCAGCTCCAAGGATATGCACTTCTTTACCCATGGCACCACGACTCAGGTTTTCCGCTTGAACGGTTGGGTCATCCGTCGCTTTCAAGCGACAAATGCCATTGGGCCACCATGGCAGTCCACGTTCTAGTCGACGACAAATCGTTGAATCCAGAGGATCTAAGGCATTTTATCGATGTTGAAGGGTGCGGAAGCATTGTTACTTTCGTTGGCCTGACTAGAAGTGAGGAAAGTGGCTCATTGGTAAAAAGGTTGGAATTTGATGCCTGGGAGGAAGAACTCCCTCGCGTTCTAAGAGAAATTGCAGAGGAGTCAATTTCCTCTTTCGGAATAAAATCTGTCGTAATTGCCCATCGGATTGGTTCAGTAGGTCCAGGTGATACCATTGTTTGCATTCATGTAGGTTCAGAACACCGTAAAGAAGGATTCTCAGCATGCTCATGGCTAATTTCAGAGCTCAAGAAACAAGCCCCCCTATGGAAAAAGGAAATTAGGGAGGATGGAGAATATTGGAAGTCTGGATTGGGTTAGTGCCTAGAATCCATGGTGCCGCATACTTCACTCACCGCCTTTGGAATATTAGATGCGATCCCCTCTATCATCATCCATCCGTGCCCCTTTACTCCATCACCCACTAGCCTAATTCCATCGATACCAATGTCCGACGGTAATTCAGCACCCATTGGGGCTCTGTTGCACGGCCAATTTCTATGATAGGTATGCACACAAATCTCTTCTCCATGATCCGAAAGCCAAGGTATTGCTTCGTAAATTTCCTCTCTGCCTTTGGCGATTTCCGATTTGACGCTAGGATCTGGAACATACTGGTGTGTAATCATCATGTGCTTCCCTTCCGGCGCTAGGTCCGGTTCACTGAACGTAGGGATAATGTAACCACCAACCCGATCTTTGCCAGGAATCATAGTCACTCCACTGTCTCTTTGAGGAATGTTCTCATCGAGCCCAAAAACGAAACCTATTCCCCCTACGGCCTGGGTGTTATCTACCCGACTCCTAATTTCTTTCGAAACCTCGAAATCGTCAGAAAGTGAATCAAGAAGATTGGGATGGCCCCCATTGTGGATAATCGAATCGGCACCAATCCATTTTGGACTACTCCGACCTCTCCTTCTGATTCCTATGCAGAATCGATTCCCCTTAGTCGATTCCTCTGCGTCACCAGGCAGAATCTCAGTAACCTCGTGAGATAATTTTACTTTTGCTCCTGCCATTTTTAGTTCCGACCTTAGTCCATCGATAACTCCTTTACATCCACCTTTGGGAATGTGGGGCCTGTCACTCCAAAATGAGTTCTGCAACATTTTTGCCACTGTCGAAGCAGGCATTTGATCGAATCTTAGGCTAATCGCGAAGTTTGAGAATGAGTCCAGGAAATCGATGAAGTCGTCAGTGAACATTTTCTGCAGCCATGTTCTCCCATCTACAATTTCTTCTCCCCACGGTTTTTTTGCTCTTGTAGCAAGAAGTCTTGGCATGTTGAGGGTGTTTTTGATCGGGAACCAGGGCAATAGTCCGAATGCGGTTTTACATGAGTGATGCTTCCCTTCCCTTACCATTCCTGCAAATTTTGTAGTTGGGATGAAATCAACCCCTCTTCTAGAAAGATCAAGCCCACCATACTTTTTCCTGCCGAGAATAAGTTTTGCGAAAGGTCCCTTTTTTCCGTGGGGAATGGTGTGAACCGCCCCAGTTGGAATCTGAAATCCATCGTGATCATGTTGGGTGAAACGCCCCCCTGCAAAAGACATTCTCTCATATACCGAAACATCATATTTTGCAGTCTGGGAAATCATAGCAGCAGAGGACAGGCCCCCTAATCCGGCGCCTATGATAACTGCTTTTGCCTTCCCCAAATACACACCTCAAGCATACACCAATGCCCCAGTCGGGCACCATAGTAGGCATCTCAAGCAGTTAGTACAGTTGCTATCTATTACTTCACAAAGTCCTTCGACGATAAGAGCATCGTCCTTACAGGCCATTAGGCAATAAGAGCAACCTACGCACAAGTCACCTAGAACTTGCAATTTTGTGCCATCAGTAATGGGCCTGTCATGCGAAATCCCTGACTTAAGGGTCGGAACCTTTCCCGGGGTGGCCTTGTTCCTGAATGCCTCCGCCATGCCCCTCAATCCATGTTTTGGTATTTCATTCCAATGCTTCTTCCCGAGTCTCTGAATAGTATGAACCACCTCGCGATGCATGGTGAGGCTTTGGGCGAGAACTCGAATGGGATTGTAGACATCGGCTCTAAACCACTGGTGGAGAGAGAAGCGATTGCAACGGGGACAATTTCATTATCTCCAAAATCTATAGAATCGATTCAGAACAATAATTCCCCCAAAGGAGATGTTAGAGGCGCCTCAACTATAGCAGCAATTCAGGCTGTGAAAGAGACTTCACGCACGCTTCCTCATTGCCATCCCCTTCCTATCGAGGGTTGCTCAGTAGATTGGGAAATTGAGGACACGGGCCTTCGTTGCACCGTTTCGGTTCGAACACATTGGAGAACCGGAGTAGAGATGGAGGCTTTATGCGGGGTAAGTGCAGGTTTACTTTGTGCTTGGGATATGCTAAAACCAATTGAGAAAGATAATAATGGGCAATATCCAGAAGTAGAAATCTCGAATATCCGTGTTTTACGAAAGAAGAAGTCGGACCCGCAGGTTTGAACTTCTCTACCTTCTCAGAGGCTCGTGCCGACATCCGAGTTGACATCTGAATTTCTCAGAGCGACCGAGGCGGCAGCAATAGCCGCATCAAAATGGAAAGGACTAGGCGACGGAAAGGCTGCCGATGGGGCTGCAGTCGAGGCTATGAGGGGCGTTTTCGACTCCGTTCCTTTCGATGGTAGAGTGGCTATCGGAGAAGGTGAAAGGGACGATGCGCCGATGTTGTGGATCGGCGAAACCCTGGGTTCCATGCAAGGAGATCAAAACGCACTAGGAATCGATATTGCTGTAGACCCACTTGAATGTACAAATCATGTAGCAAAGGATTTGCCAAATGCAATGGCAGTTCTCGCCGCGGCTCCTCGTGGCTCACTGTTGCATGCTCCGGACTGTTATATGGACAAGATTGCTGGACCTTCAGAAATCTCTGGACACGTCAGTCTTGAAGCTGACGTGGCTTACAATGTCGAGGGAGCTGCAAATGCTCTTGAAAAGAAAGCAGAGCATTTGCAAATTGTTGTAATGGACCGGCCGAGGCATGAGAAATTAATTTCGGATCTAAAGCAGTTAAGCATCAATCCAATATTAATTGGGGATGGCGATATCGCAGCAGCATTGAATGCTGCAGATCCGGCATCTGAAATTGATATGCTGATGGGAATCGGAGCAGCTCCGGAGGGAGTAATTACTGCAACTGCTCTTAGGGGCCTCAATGCTCCCTTTGAGGGCAGATTGGTTTTCAGGAACGAGGGCCATAGGGAACGAGCAATTGAAATGATCGAAGGGGATATTGAAAGAATTTGGGGAAGGGATGATCTCTGTAAATCGGAGGATTCAGTTTTTATCGGGTCAGGAGTTTGTGACGGTAGAACAAAAGGAGTTGAGGAAATAGAAGAAGGGGTTTTCAGAGTCAACTCGGAGGTTATTGATGTCGAATCAAACAAGCACCAATTCGTATCTTCAATCGTAACTAGTCAATGAGGGGGCAACATCATTTCCCTTTCTGTTCGACGATGGATTCTTTTCTCTGAACCTTTTCCAGCATAACGAGGGGACAAAGGTGGACAAGGAACTCTTAGAGAAAACAGCGAATGAATTGGTCTCCCCAGGGAGGGGGATTCTAGCGGCGGATGAAAGTAACGGCACTATGTCCAACCGACTAGAATCAGTGGGCGTCGAACCATCTTCAGAAAGCCGTAGATCATACAGGGTGAACCTCTTTTCAGCAGATGGATACCAATCTTCGATTAGTGGGGTAATCCTTTTCGATGAGACATTGCGTCAGTCTATGGATGATGGTACTCCGATTCCGGTGGCTTTGTCAAATAAGGGAGTCATCCCTGGCATTAAGGTTGATACTGGGGCAAAGGATCTCGCAAACCACAAAGGTGAGAAAATCACAGAAGGACTGGATGGGTTGAGGGAACGTTGTTCTGAGTATTTCGCCATGGGGGCTAGATTCGCTAAGTGGCGTGCTGTGATAAAAATCGACGATGAAATCCCAAGCGATGCTTGCATCTCAACAAACGCCCATGCCCTGGCTAGATACGCATCGATTTGTCAAGAACAGGGCCTGGTTCCAATCATCGAACCAGAAGTACTAATGGAAGGCAGCCATGATGCAAATCGATGCTTCGAAGTAACTGCTTCAATTCTCGACTCCACTTTCGAAGAGTGCATCAAACAAGGAGTGCACATTCCCGGTGCCCTGCTAAAACCCAATATGATCATTGCAGGGAAAGATTGCGAAAACCAGATTTCTAGGGAAGAGGTGGCCAATCTGACGGTCAAATGCCTGACTGAACACGTCCCTCATGACCTTCCTGGAATTGTTTTCCTCTCCGGGGGCCAATCAGACGAAGATGCTACTGCTCACCTCGATTTGATGAACAAGATGGATGTGGAACATCCGTGGCAACTATCATACTCCTATGGTCGAGCCTTACAGGCTAGCGCGCTAATTGAGTGGGCAAAATCTAATGACGATTCTGACACAAATAGCAGAAATGCATTTCTCCATCGAGCTACGATGAATGGGTTAGCTAGAACTGGAAGTTGGTCCGAAAAATTAGAGGGCTGATTACTTACCTTCCAATGCTCCTGGACGTACCTGCCACACGCAGATTTCGTACCTCCCAGAAAGAGCACCTCCTCTCTTTGTGGTGGATACTTTCAGAATGTCCTTATCCTTTGAGAGAACGTTGCCCAGCTGTTGTGGCGTAGTGCCGTGTCTCATCGTGGAATTCACATGCTCCAGTATTTCGGTCGTGTTCGCTTCTCCCCTATCGTCTAGGAATTTCTTGATCTTTTGTCTCAGTCTTGTGGTCCTCATCTTCCTCACTCTTCTCTCTACGTGGCCTCCCACGACGGCCACTTTTTACAGGATGGCGGGTGCTAATATAATGCTTCTGTATGTCTTTTCCCTTGTTGGTTACAAATAATTTCACTTTTTTTGCAGTAATTTACTAAGTTTTTTCTAAAATTATCAATCAATCAGTAATTTCCACTGGAAAAATGTAATCAAATGTAACTAAAACAAATATTTTATTACTATCTTATGATGCGACTTATTCTGTAGGTGCTACTTCGTGTCAGAAGCTTCCCAATCGGATCGATCGAGATCCCCTCGTAGAATCAGAAGCATGCACCGGCGCAGAATCATCTCTCGACTCACAGAAGGAGAGGCTACTGTTTCGGAATTGTCATTTGAAACCGGCCTGAGAATGCCTCACACGTCTGCTGAAATACGTAGAATGAGGGAAGAAGAATTAGTCTCAAGTGACCTGCCCCCGGGTTCTAGAGGCTCTAAAATTCGACTGACTGAAAACGGTTGGAGAGCTCTAGAAGATGATGAATGGTCAAAAATTTTAGAATTAGAAAATGTTCCAGTTGACAAGGGAAATTGCTGTATTCTTTTCAGAGATGGATCGGATGTTACACTTTGTTTTCTGAGCCCTCCGGAGGAGCCAATGGTGCTAATTCCAAACCGAGTAAGGATGAAAGTTGATGCCGAACAAATATCCAGTAGAAACCAAGGGGTGTTTTGGAATTGGGCAGTGCTATCCGAAAGAAATCCCAGGTGGTTCAATAAGGAAAAATTGGAAGTTTCTGACTCCCCTCCCGAATTGGCAGTTCCAGGCAGCATAGAGTCTTATGTCGGCATTTCTCCAGTTTTCGGAGTAATTAGGGCGAAATTATTGAATCCGGAGAATTCTTCCACAATATCCCCGGGGGAATGGTTCTCTCAACCGGAGCAGATTAGTCAAACTCCCCTCGACGAGTTAACTTTCCACAGAGGTAGGTGGATTCTTGGGTCGCCCCATAGCAGATCTCCCGATGTCAGGCCCTCTCAACCAGTTGCAGCAATAATCAGGGAAAGGCTACCTAGATCAGTACTGCTTCGATCCGCAAGAGCCGACTCTCTGGTTGTAGCAGATTTGAGTGGTTTGGATGTCGGCTCCTCAATTTTCCCTATAGGGGCACTGGATCATTGGATTGGCATGGCCCATCCTCGTCTTTCCGAAGCCGAACGAAAGAGAAGGTTGGGTACGCTGAGAGATAGGATATCTACTCCGAGGAAGGTGAAAGTCGATGAATCCACACTGAGAAAATTTAGAAAGGATTGGGGGGATTCTGACTTCACCTTAGACGATTCAAGTATCACCATGGTAAATTTACGAGGAATGGGTAAATTAGCCACCGAATCTCTAATCAGGTGGTCTATTGATGTTGAAAGCATTCCATTGGTGATTGAAATAGATGACTCACTCCCCGGTGAGGTGATTTCCAAGCTCGCCTCACATCCAAAACTTAGGTTGATATTGATGAAGAATATGATGAATCCATTCTCATCATTCGATACTTTGGAAGTAGATGCGATCAGAACTCTTCCATGGATGATTTTCTCAACAAACTCGGGCCTAGAAATGCCGGTTAGACTCGTCGAGCACGGGAAAATTGCTCCCATGACTGAAAGCTCAATGGAGATAACAATTTCTCCCTTGTCCATTCTTGGATATCCTTCCGAAAAAGACCCCTTTCAAATCGAACTCAAAGGTGACTCAGCCTCTATTGTAAGCTCTGCATTATCTCAATATCCCAATGGTAACGAGGAATGGGCCAATCAAATGGAGGCAATGTATCCATTAGCATCGTGGATAGCCTCACCAAAAAGTTCCAGGTGGCAGAGGTGGCAGAGGTTATCTTCCAGGATAGCTCCAGAATGGTTGGCACTCCTAGACATAGATCATATGCCAATAGAGAAGATTTCTGAACTTGCAGATCAAGCACCTGAATCAGTCAGAAGGATTTTTTCTGAGAAAATTACATCCAAACTGAGGGAGGATCCAGACAATCTGCTTCGATCTTGGCCAGCTATAGATCCTAATCAAGCCAACAGAGGAGCTGCTTGGCTTGCTTCACACTTTATTCAAAACTCAGCTTGGCTGCCAGAGGATTCTTATCCAGATTTGCTAGATTGGGCGGTAGAAGCATGGCTATCTCATCCACCTGTTTATTCTCTAGGAGCACTAATAGGGTTGGATTGGCTACTTAGAATTAGAAAGGTCCCACAAGAAGAAATGGACCTTTATGCATCACGTATTAGGGAAAGATCCACCTCTCTACCTGAAAATCACAATCTCAACGCTTGGTCCAAGTTATATGGGCACGCATTTGGATCAGAGTTTGCAGATTTGAATGATATAGAATTAATAATCCGAAATTTACCCCTCTCTTGGTGGAGTCCGTTCTCTTCTGAATTTTTATTATCGATTCTTGAAAGCAACAGAAAAGAAGAAATGCTACAGATCCCAATTCCTTGGTGTGCAGCGATATTACGTCCCGAGGGGGAAAAATCTGAGGCCCCAGGGCTATCTTCAATTTCTCACAAAGCATGTAGTCCAGATATTATCGGGCCACTTCATAATCTGTTCCGCACGAACATTTCAGGCTTCGAAGAAGGAGTTTCNANCTCTTCCTTGTGGGATCTAATGAGTGCNTTGGAATCNATTCGTTCAGAATCCCCCCCACCAGCAGGGAGGTCNCACAGACTATCTGGTTGGCTGGCCCAACCATATGAGAAATGGCCNATTTTNACAATTGAGGNAATGATGGAGGGGGATAATGCAATCTCGGAAAGATTGATTCTTGGTAAGTCCGGTTTCCATCCCGGACTATACGCTGACAGAAATTCATCGGAACCGTTGGGTTCTTGAGCAAATCCGGGTGCCAAGTGATGCCCAACTGGCAACACCGTGTGGACGAAACCCCCTCGCCGGAGGTGGAGAGTGATACACGGCACCACTGATTGGGTGACCACCTGTCGAAGACCTTCGCGACTCCCCATGGGAGGGTGACCGAAGACGCAAATCAGGTGGCCGGATTGCGTAGGTCCCCTGAGGACGGAATAGAATGAATCAAGGGACTACCCCGCAGTCCGACAGACGTCCCGGGGTGGGTCAGGCGCCTGAGTAAAGCAGTGAAGGTTGCCGTTACGCCCCGGGGCACACCATGATATCTGGGTATCCGTGGAGAAAACAAAATGCATGGAATCGGACTAGTCGGAGGCACTTTCGACCGTTTCCACTCTGGACATAAGGAATTGATTGAATCAGGTTTATCTGAATGTGAATTTTTGGAAATCTGGATTACTGGGGACGAATTGGCCAAGTTGAAGGACAATCGAATCCACTCATGGGAACAAAGGTCTAATGAGATTTTGGAATATATTGGGGACAGATCCTCAAGAGTCTCAACAAATATTCTCAGGGATTGGATTGGACCCGCAAAAGAGCATCAAAATGCCACAGCAATATTCTGTTCAGTAGAAACGGTGGAGAATTGTATTGAGATAAACCGGCTGAGGTCCGAGAGTGGCCTCAAACCTTTGGAAATATTCCCCATTGAGAAGACTCCTTCTTGGGACGGACAACCGATTTCAAGCTCAAGGATTAGGTCGGGGTCAATTGATCGTTTCGGGAAACCCTGGATTCCAGAATTTTTTACTACTATGGATGCTTATATGACTGATGAAGTAGAGATGGCTCTTAAGGAGCCATTCGGCAAGCTTCTTACCGGGCCCGAGGAGGACACATCTGTAGCAATACAAAAGGCAATCTCTCAATTGGGTGGGGTTCAAGCCCCTCTAATCGGAGTAGGAGATGTCACGGTTCTAGGTCTAGAAAAAGAAAATTTTCCTGCAGATATAGCATTAATTGATGGGCAAACAAAGAGAGAAAAATGGCCCCAATCAAATGAAATTGACCACTCTCTTTACGATCATTTCCTAGAATGCCATAACCCGCCTGGGAGAATTACTAGATCATTGTTAGAAGCTTTGGAATTAGCACTATCTAAGTGGAAAGGTAATCGGGAAAGAACCTTGGTCAATGTTCTAGGGGAAGAGGACCTTGCACCATTAATTATCCACCCACTAGCACCAATCGGTGCAATTGTTCTTTACGGCCAGCCGGGAAAGGGATTAGTTCTGAGAATATGCGATGAGGAATCAAAGCTTACATGCAGGAATCTTTTGGGATCTTTAGATTTCCATTAATTCTCAGACTTTGAATCCTGAATCCAATGGATGCCAACCCCTATCGATATTGATGCAATTGTTACAGAATAAACTCCTGGGTCAACCCATGTGGTCTCAAATGCACTCCAGACTACGTAGTAGAGGAATCCCGAAAGCACCATCCAACTAGCCAGAACCCTTTCCATCCCTCCTTCAATCGAAAAGAGGCTAGCAACTATCTTTTCTTTGTGTAGACTAGAAACCCATCCCATAAAACCGTCTTCTCGGGCAGAATTCATTCCGATTATGCCAATTGCCAAGACAATAATGCTTAGAATGCCAAACATCAGGTCGTCGGGAAAAGTTAGAGCTATTTGGTGAGCAGAATTCGTTTCAGCTCCATTTGTTATGAATGCTATCCAGTTTACTTTCCTTCCCTCCGAATATGCACCAATTAAGATGTTAATTATCGTTAGAAAAACCATCCAAATACCGATAATTATTGCCCCAGCAGAAAGAGTGCTACTAGGCTTATTTAGGGCCCCCCTCCATTCCTCATCTCCTTCTGGCATCGAGCCGTCGACCTGACCATTTGGTTTAACCATTGTCAGGACATTTCCTAGAGATGTGCTTGTAGATTGTACTTCCCAGTGGACGCCTCTCCGATTAGATGCTCACTCTCACTCATTAGGGAAATGGCATCAATTGCTTTGGGAATCGCCGAGTTAACTTGTTTACTCCTGCCCCCTCGACCTTTGCTCACATTCCTCGCCATGATCAGACCAATCGTATCTAATTCATTCAGCAATGAGGAAACTCTTCTGGTAGTGAGGGGCTCTGTAGAAATCTTTGAGCAGGCTTCGGAATATGTCCTGTAAACCTCACCAGTTGAGATATTACGGAGACCATTTTCTTCGTTTATACATATGGATAATAACACTAACTTTTGGTGAAGAGGCAGAGTTTGAATCACCGGTGTAACTTGATCATACTCCAATTGACTCTGGGCTAATTTGACATGTTGGACGTTGACCATTTTTTGTGCCCTTTGCTCAGCCTTTTGAACAGAAATTCTCAGCAGATCCAATGCTCTTCGAGCATCTCCATGTTCCTGAGCTGCAAGAGCGGAACATAGCTTAATCACGGCCTCGTCAAGGACCCCTTCCTTTATCCCCATCAATGCTCTCTCGGACAAGATGTTCTGAATTTCCGTAGCAACATAAGGGTGGAACACGATGTCTTCTTGACTCAGTCTAGAACTTACCCTGGGATCAAGATGCTGGGTGAAGTTCAAATCGTTACTAATGCCGATTATTGAACACCTCCCATTATTGAGAACAGTGTTCAAACTAGTAAGGGCATATAGCAAGTCATCACCGCCCTTATCCACCAAGTTGTCTACTTCGTCAAGGACGATTATGTGAACTCCCCCTATCCTGTTCATCCTTTCAACCAGAGTTTCTAGAACTCGATCGGTGGGCCATCCTGTAAAAGGAACAGGAACATCCCCTCTTTGCGAAAGCTGCGTTGCAATTGTCTGGACCACTCTGTATTTTGTATCGACGTTTCTGCAATTAATTTCGTATGTCTTTACAGTTTGACTCATTTCCAGCCCCTTTTCTCTAAGTTGACTTAGTACGAATCTAGTGACCACAGTTTTTCCCGAACCAGGCACTCCATACAGTAGCATGTTTGAAGGGATATGACCATTCAAAGCATCAACAAGATTCCTTACTAGTGCATCCAACTCATGCTCCCTGTGAGGCAATCTTGCAGGTTCGAAAGCATGATCGAAAGCTCTCCTGTCAGTAAAGAGACTATCCTGGCCAAGGATTTTTTCGAAAATATTTCCGTCCATTTTTTTACACCTTGGCCAAAATCCCACCCATTGTAATTCCTCCCCCCCATTGGGTTCATTACTTGCGGCGAGGTTTTCAGAGCGAGTATGTTTACGGTAATAAGACTGTCTTGGGAGGGTGGATTATTCGAGGGGTTTGATTACAATATTAGAAACAAAAAATCACCCCTATGATTGCCAACAAAAAACACTCAAGATAGAATTCAATAGCACACTTTATTGTGCTTTATCACAGTTTATTTTTTACACCAATTACCATTTAATGTGTGGCAAATTGATTAGGCAAGAGAAAGAAAAAGATCTCACCTTCTTACGCCCCCATAATTGATGTATTTTCAACACAAGTTGGCAGAAATTGCCATTTCGGTTTTTCTAGATATATATATCAGTTAATAATTTCACTTAGTTCTTTACAACAAATGAACCTTCATCACTAATCTTCAGAGAATCCCCATCTTTCAATTGCACGACCTTTTCAGGGAGTTTTGGAATTTCAAAACCCCCTTTGCTACTTGGGGATCTGGAAAAATTGTGAGTCACCAGAACAGTTGCATCTGGATGCCTATTCACAAATGATTCAATATCGGAAGGGTTGTGGTGGAATGGACTATTTACGAAGTCTGGGACTCCCATCTCAAGTATTACAATATCAGAATCAGAAGCACGTTTTTCGATCTCTTCGCATGGCCCCGAATCCCCACAATGAAGAATGGTTAGGCCGCTACTGTGGATCATCCTGTAGCCGTGGGGATCCGTTTCTGGAGTATGCCTTACCGGAAACCGCTCGAAAGACCAATCAGTCCCTTCTAGTTCACCTTTCTCGTCTTGATTCCAAATTACCTTGTCTTCGATTTCCGTTTCCAAACTACCCGGGAAACCTGTTTTGCAAAGTAGCTCCATTCTTTCCTTCCCCCCTGGTCTGCAATGGACATTCAAAAACTCCTCACCATTTTCGATAGATGCCATCTTGCTTCTGTTCAACATCAGGAATGGAAAGCCAAAGGTATGATCAGCATGCCAGTGAGTAAATAGTAGGTGTTTAATATGACTAGGAAAAACTCCTGAATTCCTAAGTTGTGGCAATATAGTTGGAGGTGCATCAACCAGAATATTTCTGTCGAATAGGGCAGCCGCATGCATCCTACCAGGTGGTGAGAAAGCATTGCCACTTCCGATGAAAAGCACCTCTGCCACGAACTCCGACTCAATACCCAAGACTTGATGCTTACCTTGTCGGGAACCCCATCTCGCATTCGTTTCATAAGAGATAAACGGCTCGCAGGCTTAGGTGTAGGGACATGGCTGACTGGAGTGCTAAGAATCCATTCATGACCACTATTTCTCAGAATTTCATACTTAACGGGGAAAATTCTCGTAAAGAGACTAGGCACATAGTTTTCGATCTGAAAGACTCAGGACTTGAATACAAGGCTGGCGACGCATTAGGGGTAGTTCCGACCTGCCCTCCGGAATTGGTTGAACAAATCCTCTCATCCACAAGTTTTTCTGGTGACGAGGTCGTGGAAACAAACCTAGGAAAGTGTTCGTTGAGGGAGGCCCTTTCGGAAAGATTCGAGATCCATAGAGTTTCCAAAAAGTGGATAGGGTCTCTAGCAGGTAGGGCTCCAGATACATCGGGCCCAATTGAGGCTAAAATTGTAAAGAGGACGAGATACTCTACCGAAAGCGGATCTCTGATTGTTGAATGGAGTGGCGAAGGAAGTGGGGGATCACTGCCCGAGGGATATTCCGAGATTGGAACTTTTGGGGAAAATCCATCAGTCTCCCTGGATAAATTAATCTCAGATAATGATTCATTGGAGGAATACATCTGGTCTAGAGATTACGTTGACGCTCTGAGGGACTTTGGAAGTATTGGATTCACTCCGCAACAACTTATTGAGGGGATGAGCCGATTGAAGCCAAGATTGTACTCAATTGCAAGCAGTCCAGAATTTGAGAAAGGAACCGTTCACTTGACGGTGGCAATAGTCAGGTATAACCATCATGATCGTGATCGAACCGGATTATGCACCGGCTTTATGGCAGATCGTTGTGAAACTGATTCCACTGAAGTTGGAGTTTATATGTCTCCAACTAGATCTTTCGTTCTTCCAGAGGATGGCTCCAAGGATGCAATTATGGTCGGCCCAGGGACTGGTATTGCACCATTCCGAGCTTTCTTGCAACAAAGGGAGATTGACAACTCGAAAGGCCGAAACTGGTTATTTTTTGGAGATTGGACGGAAGAGGGGGAGTATCTGTACAAAGAAGAAATGGAAGATTGGAAGGAAAGAGGAATAATCTCTAAACATGATCTGGCATGGTCCCGTCAAGGTTCGGAAAAGGTCTACGTGCAGCATTTGATGAAAAGGCAAGGCGAAGAGATCTGGAACTGGATTGAGAATGGCGCATACTTCTATGTTTGCGGGGATAAGCAATATATGGCAAAAGACGTCCATAGGACTCTAATTGAGATTTGTTCGGATTACGGTTCAATGAGCATAGAAGAGGCCAAGGATTTTGTAGAAAATGGATTGATGAAGTCAGAGAAGAGATATCTCAGGGACGTCTACTAATCGTCCGATTCACTCATACGAAAGTACACTTGGCATTGCATTGTGTTCCGACGAGTCCTGGTCGCAAATAGGGGTGAGGTGGCACTCAGAATAATCAGATCTCTAAGGGAACTGGGTATCGAGTCTGTGGTTATTCACGGAAAGGAAGACAGACTATCTCTGCCAGTCAGGCTAGCCGATGAAGCCTTTTTCATACCAAGGGAAGATCCTCTTGCATCTTATCTTGATATTGAAGCAATAGTCTCTGCAGCCCGTGAAGTTGGGGCCGACGCGGTTCATCCTGGCTATGGATTCTTATCAGAAAACGCTTCATTCGCGCAACGCCTATCTGACGAGGGAATAACATTCATTGGACCATCTTCCGAGTCACTACAAATACTTGGTGACAAAATCTCTGCTAGAGAGGCTATGTCAAGTGCAGGAATTCCCGTAGCAAAGGGATCAGGAAAACCAGTTCAGGATTTGGAAATGGCTCTAGAAATGGCTTCTGAAATTGGATTTCCTTTGATAATTAAGGCTGCTTCAGGCGGTGGCGGTATAGGGATGCAAGTCGTCAACAATGAGGCCGAATTCGAATCCGCTCTAAGACTCTGCCAAGGGAGGGCGGAGTCGGCATTTGGCGATGGAAGAGTGTTTATCGAGGAGTATGTTGAATCCGCGGAACACATCGAATTTCAAGTAATAGGGGATGGAAAAAATGCCATCCACATCGGCGAACGTTTCTGCTCAATCCAGCGGAGACATCAGAAGATTCTAGAGGAAGGGCCATGGATTAGCGAAGAAGAGAGGGAACGAATCGGATCCAAGGTTGTAGCCGGAGCCAAAGCAATTGGCTACAGTGGGTTGGCCACATTTGAATTTTTGAGAAGCCCGGAAGGCGAATTCTATTTTATGGAGGTGAACCCAAGAGTCCAAGTCGAACACACTGTAACTGAGATGATTACTGGGCTGGATTTAGTCTCGCTTGGAATAATTGTTGCTTCCGGTAAAGAGTTGCCAATTAACCAAGACCAGGTAGTTTTCAATGGACATGCAATCCAAGCTAGGATAAATGCCGAGAACCCAGTTACACTAGAGCCATCTCCGGGGAAGTTGTGGGAATGTCACTGGCCGAGCGGACCGGGGATAAGGGTAGACACACATGGATTCTCAGGTTATGACATGCCAGGTTCATTTGACTCACTTCTTGCTAAAATTATCGCGTGGGCCCCGACTCGGGAAATGGCAATTCCTAGGCTGGAAGCAGCTCTTGATGAAACGATTCTCTTGGGTTTGGATACTTTGATTCCTCTGCACCGTGCCATATTGCAAGAACCAGATTTCTTAGAAAGACAAATTACAATTGACTATCTGGAAAGGCATCCGGATTTGCTTTCAAGGGGGCGATAGAATGGACTTGGTGATTGTTGGTAGCATTGGATATGATGACATTGAAACTCCCGAAGCTAGTGGATCCGACATACTGGGAGGTTCCGCGGTCCACGCGGGAGTTTCAGCATCATTCCACCTTCCAGAAAAACCAGGAGGTTTCCAGAATGTCGGGTTGATCGCCCCAATAGGTTC
>PBFP01000005.1 GCA_002718695.1 Methanobacteriota archaeon | reverse complement strand
AAGGTGGTTAAGACTCTCTGAGGAAGGTCTTCCATGGGGAAGTCCTAGGTTATTGGGCCATAGAGGAGCAGGGAAAACCCATAGTTCGTAGTCACTCTAGCCTTCTATGAGGTTGGTCAATCGCTATGTACTTTGGCCTGTAGATTGGCACACCCCTTCCATCTCTAGCCTCTCTTTCATCGAGAATCTGTGCACAAATTCCCGCCACTCTGGCCCATCCGAAGAAAGTGGTGTAGTAATGTGGCTTCCTGAATCCTATCGCATGGAGCAAGCTGCCGCTGGCCAAGTCTACATTGGGGTAGGGGTTCTTGATTTTCGGGTGCTCTTTCAGAATTGGGGGTACGACTTCCCTCAGGGACTTCACTACTTTGTAGAACTCGTCATCTGGGCAGACTTCGGAGCCTAAATCAATCAATAGTCTGGCTCTGGGGTCTTCAGCTCTGAGAACTCCATGTCCGAAACCGTAGATTGGTCTCTTCGCGGCTAATTCGGATCTCACGAACTTCTCAATCTCGCCGGCGTCGGAAGTCCCGATCCTTTGGACGAACTCTAGGCAGGCTTGGTTTGCCCTCCCATGGAGAGGTCCAGAAAGTGCATTCATTGCACTGGCCAGGGAAGCGTACACTGAGGCCTTGCCCGATGCTACAGCCTTTCCTGAAAAGGTCGAGAGGTTGCCTCCCCCATGATCCATGTGAAGTATGAAGAAGAACCGGAGTACCCTGTTCATTCTATCTGCCTCATCCCCATCAATTCCAAGCATGTGAACGAAGTTTTCAACGAGTCCCAGTTTGGTCTTTCTGGGCCTGAGATTCTCGGGATTGCCCCCTCTCAGAAGGAAGATCCGGGCCATCAGTTCTGGCATCCTTGCAATTAGATTCATTGAGTCGGCTCGAACATCTCCCGTGGTTTCTGCGGCCCCCATTGCCATTATACCGATGGAAAGCCAATCCATAGGATGGCCGCTACCAGGAGTTAGAGTCTCCAAAACCCTCAGCGCGCCCGTGGGGATCTCCTCCCCCCTGTGAGCAAGCTCCTTTCTGAAAGCCTTGGACTCCTGGGCATCTGGCAACCTCTTGTGCATCAGCAAGAAGATTACGTCTTCTTCCTCCAGATTCGCAAGATCGCCCACTGGGTAACCGACGTAGTGAACGCCCTCAATGGGGTCCACGTAAGAAGTCCGACAAGTCCCGACCGGGATCCCACGAAGACCCGTGTCCAAGTGCCCTTCGGAAATCGAGAAAATAGTTTCATCGCCAGTCATGCGTTTCCCTGCACGGCTGGAATCGGTAGCCCTGTCATAACTCCTCCGACGCGGATTTCTGAATTCTAAGGGTCGTCGCTTCCCTTTGACTCGATCTCAACGATCCTAGATCTTAGTTCATCGGGAATAGGGGTTGATTTCCCAGAATTGTAGTCGAAAAGGACCCCCAAAACAGTTCCCTCACAGGCAATCTTTCCAGAATTCTTCTCGCTGAAAATCCTGTAACTCATCTCGAAAGAAGAGTTTCCCATGGCAGAAATCGTTGCCTTCACCGTCATTTTGTCTGGAAAATGCACAGGAGAAATGTAATTCGCCTTGAGGGAGGCCAATATAGGCCCAATTCCCTCTGATTCCATCTTTTCCATGATCCCACATTGATCGAAATAGATCATCCTAGCAGTCTCCATCCAAGTTAGGAAAACGGTATGGTTTACGTGATTCAGCGAATCCATGTCCCCCCATTGAACGGGAATCTCTGTTGATACAGGCCACCTACCAAGATTTTCGTCGACACCTTCCAAGACAATCCCTCAAATCAGTCCAATCTGGCGGCCGCATCTATCGAAAGACTCCAAGACTGAGTCAAGATCTTCACGACTTAGGCCTGCCGACATCTGAGTCCGAACCCGTGCCTTATCACGGGATACCATGGGGAAAACGATCGCCCCCACCATTACTCCCTCTGCTCGCATCAGGGAGGAGAGTTCCTGGGCCAAGTTGCTATCTCCGCACATTAGAGGGATTATCGGAGTCTCACTGACCCCGGTATCAAAGCCCATTGAATCTAGTTCTGACTTGAAGTATGAGGTATTTTCCCAGAGCCTAGAGACGTGCTCTGGTTCCGATATCAGGACATCTATCGCGGCCTTCTGAGCGGCTGCAACCCCCGGAGGCTGACTTCCGGAGAGTAGCCAGGAACGACTGTGATTCAAGGCGTGCGTCCTTACTTCATCGCTTCCTGCAAGAATCCCCCCCTGTACCCCCAAGGCCTTGGAAAATGAGCCGACTTCGAAAGTCACCCTCCCTTGTAGACCGAAGTGAGAGACTATCCCCCTCCCACCCCCAAGTACCCCCTCGCCATGGCAATCATCAACGAACGTCATAGCGCCGTAATCTTCGGCAAGGTCGGCGATCTCATCCAAAGGAGCTATGTCCCCGTCCATACTAAACACCCCATCGGTAATGATGAGTTTCCTCTCAGAATCCTCGTGTTCCTTCAGAACCGCCTCCAATGCATCCATGTCATTGTGTGGATACACCGCTCTCGAAGCCTTGGTGAGTCGGACACCGTCTATAATCGAGCCGTGGTTCAACTCATCCGAAATTATGACGTCCTGCGGTCCCCGAACAAGCGTGGGAATCAAGCCAACATTTGCGGTATAGCCCGCTGAGAAAATTAGGGACGCCTCTACTTCCTTGAACTTGGCACAGGTCCTCTCAGCCTCCAGATGTAGGTCCATCGTTCCCGCAATTGCACGGACAGAACCCGATCCAGCGCCATACTTCCTAGTCGCTTCAATCGACGCTTCTATGACACGTGGGTGGGTTGTCAGATTGAGATAATTATTCGCGGATAGCATTATCATTTCTCGGCCATCGATGACGCACTTTGGCTCATTGGCTGCTTCAAGCGTAGGAGGATTCCAATCCAATCCTTGTGATCTGAGCTCTTGGTACCTATCTCGCATCCAAGAGAGGTCTACTGGCATGGCCCTCAGAAGGTCAACCGGTTCATGGATTAATCGGAAGTACTAGGAGAGGCTTGATTGGCAAGATTCCATCCCCGTTCATGGCAACCGGGCAAGTGGAGGTCGTGATTCTCGGGATCTCACAGGACGGAGGGGTGCCACAGCCCGGTTGCAGATGCAATACGTGTGCATCTTCGATCGAGGAGCCATCTAGAAGGCTGCATCCTGTTTCTTGCGTGATTAGAGGAATTGATGGGAGCATCCACCTTATCGAAGCAACCAGGAGGTTGGATGAGCAACTTGCAATGGCTTCATCGGTCCTAGGCCTAGGGACTTCAATTATTCCCGAAACCTTGTGCTTAACTCATGCCCATCTGGGGCACATCGACGGACTTGGGCAATTCGGAAAGGAGTCCATGGGCCTCTCCGGAGTGCCTCTTTTCGCCAGTGATTCTGTAGTTAGTTTGCTGAGAGGCAGAGATTCCTTGGGCCCCTTTGACTCCAGAATTGTTCAGCCAGGGGTTCCTTTCTCGCCGTCCGAGGGATGTGGTTTCGAGTACACATTGGTACAAGTCCCTCATAGAGACGAGCATTCAGATACTCATGCAGTCATGGTAAGAGGGGGTGCCAAAAGGTTACTTTTTCTCCCGGATCATGATGACTGGGGGCAGACCCTAACCATGGCGGGGTCAAAAGGGATCAGGGAGTGGTTTTCATCTCTGGAAGTAGACGTAGTACTACTTGACGGGACTTTCTGGGACAGTGATGAGTTGGAAGGCAGGGACATGGCCGATGTTCCCCATCCCACAATTTGTGAATCGCTTAGCAGGCTCGGGGAGAGGAGAGAGGGCGATCCTAGGATTTTGTTCATTCACCTAAATCACACGAATCCCGTTCTGGACCCAAAATCAGAACAGCTACGTAGGGTGGTTTCAATGGGATGGGGTGTTGCCGAGCAGCGCTCTGTCATTGTGCTCTAGCCGGACACCGAATATTATGAGTCTCCTAGTCGGGCGTGGGCCATGCGCATTAGTGGGACCGTCAGCAGCGGGCTTGGCAGAGCCCATGTTTTCATGTCCCAGAAGCACTACCAGTCCCAGTTCAAGCTAGTCCTAGGAGTAGGAGCGTGGCCGGGGACCCTGAACGTCGACATGGAAGAGGGGAGCGAGGAGGGTTTCAGAAATCTCAGAATGATGGCTGGATTGGAAGAGGGAGAGGGCCTAGTCCGGGTGAAGCCACTCAGGATTGACGGTTTCGAGAGGGACGGCAGGTCCTTCGGAGGTGCTACTGCCTTCAGAGGTAGGATTAGCCTAGAAGGCGGGGGTTCGGAAGACTGCGCGGTCCTGATCCCGGACCTCACCAGACATACCAGCACCGCCGAGGTGATTTCTGGATCCTTCCTGAGGGAGTCCCTCCCCTGCTCAGATGGGGAAGTTGTACATATCGATCTCACTCTATCCTAGATAGCCATTCCCTCTCCAACAATGAGCTCATCTCGTAACCTGCCATGGCCATCCACCTCCTGTAATCCCTGGGTTCAGGAGGACGTCCAGTGAAGTTCTGGCCGGGCGGGGGTTTGTCTGGCATCGGCATCTCGAAGTCGGGATGGGAGATGCTCCACAGGACGAGTCCGGAAGCTGGCGCCCTGCCCAGATCAACTCTTTCATGCGGCTCCTCGATTGCCGCCTTCAAATCTGGAATACCTATCCTTCCCGAGGCAATTCCCGAAATCGAGGAGGCTATCCTGCGAACCTGGTTCCAGATGAAAGACCTCGACCTTATTGAGAAGCCGATTGGACGGCCGTCCCCGGAAAACCAAGGGGAGCAGTCGTCTACGGTTCTAATCGGGTTGGTCCCCTCTTCGAGCCTTGATAGGTTTGTGAAGTCATGCTCGCCCTCGAAAAGAGGGCAAACCTGGGATATCAGATCGGGATCCGGATCGGATGGCCACTCCTCGATCGCCCCCAAGAGGTAAAGGTACCTCCTGAAAGAAGCGTTCCTGACACGGGACCCTGATGGTGAACGCCTCGCACGAATAGCCACCACGCCAACAGGGAGGTGGTCATTCAGGGTGTTGACTATTGATTCATGGCTGACCTTTTCTGAAACAGCCTTTGGCAGGTCTATCCGGGCCAGATTGACCCTAGCGCTAACGCCAGAATCTGTTCGGCTGGAAATCTCCAAGCAGCCATCCGACCACCAATTCAACCTCCTCAGCGCTTGACGAATAGAGCCCTCTACCGTCCTGACTTCGGGCTGAATCTGGGACCCGTGGAATGAATTACCATGGTAACCTATGGCGACCAAAAATCGGTCGCTTACCAAAATAACACCCTACTCGGTCTGGAGGTACTCCAGTGCTTCATCGGCGGATGCGAAGCCCATTCCGAGAAGTGCGAACTCCACCGCTACAGGAAGAAACTGCTTTGCAAATTCTTCACTCCTGTCGAAGTTCGTCTTGAAGTCGATGTTGTCGATGAGCATCTTGGCGGCTTGGTATAGGTCCTGAGTGACATCAACCTCATCGGAGGAGTCGCCCAATTCCTTCAACTTCTTGAGCTCCCTTATGGCCATAGGAATCCTATCGAATTCGATTAGCGCATTGGCATATGCAGCTTGGTATTCGGTACTTTCCGAATCTAAAGACGCTGCCTTCTTGAAGTAGGCTGCTACTTGTCCCTCGTTGATGCGGTCATTGCCCTTCTCGTCGAAGTTCCCGTTCTCCTGAATCTCAAATAGTGCTGACTCTGCCCAGCCATGGTACCCTGCAGGATCCCCTGAGTTTTCCTTGATGTGTTGTTCGAAGATTTCCATCGCATCCATATACTCTCCACGAGTAATGGCCTGGGCTGCTAGTGTAATCGAATCGTCGTCTGGCATGTCACTCCCTCTAACTCACGTTGTGGCGATTGGTTATGAAAAATGCGGATTGTGGCTTTGCATATTACTGGTCTTCCGGAACCCCGATCGAGGGCACTCTGGCATCGATCAGCTCGTTTATCAATCGATAGACGTCCATCGGCTTCCTAATTCCATAAAGGCAATCGGCAGGATCCGAGGCCATCACGTTCCTCTCCCTTTGCTTGGAAATCATTCCGAAAAGAAGAGAGAAGATTTTCTTCACCCCTGTTGGGACTTCCTTGATCTCAGGCGCAGCAGCTACGCTGACTCCCATTGATTCCCTCTGGATGCCCATTCCAGATCCGGTCAGAATGTGAACGTTCCCGAAGCCAAAAATTCGTCCGAGAATTGTGGGGTCGGCCTTGACGTTCTCGATCTTCTGGAAGGCTATTCCATGGACACTTGTGTCAAAAAACAAGAAGCTCTTGCGTAGGTGGATCCTCTTGTCGGTAATGGCGTACTTGAATGACCTCTGGAATGCTAGACTTGCAAGCGTCATCAGTGCGAACGATGCTGCTCCCAGAGGGAGGAACCATGCATAATTCCATTCGGGAAGCGGGCTGGTGAACTCTGTGCCGATAAAGCCCCCGAGCCACTCCATTATGTCCATCAGCTTCCATATTCCCGGAACGAAAGTTACAGCAAGTAGGGCCGATGTTGTCCAGCCTCCCGACGTTGAGAAGTTGGCATAATGGTTGACCTTCGTCAGAAATAGCATCGCAATGATGAACCCCAAAACCCCAGTATAGTCCACAAACCAGACCAAGAGTGAGATTAGGAAGTTGGCCTGTCCCTCTCCCTCTGGGGCCTCGAGCCACTCGCCCCCGAAGAAAACCAGATGGATCAGCAGGACCATGAATGATAGGACGTACTTGTCGGCCATGGAAAAGAAGGATGGAGAGCTCCTCCAGATCGGAGTCTCCGAATCAGTAATCTCCGGGAAGGCAGACCTAGTCGCGGATTCGTCTATTTTCGATTTGTATTTCTCAATATACTCTGTCACAGCAATCAAACCTCCGAGGGGGGACCCTTTCATGATGTTGATGGAGGAATCTAGTGCCTCATTTCACATGCAGATCTGCCCGTCCCCAATATCTAAACGGGCCAACGACTTGGTCGGAGCGGGCATCGCGCCGAAGCGAAAAATCGAATGGAGGGGGTTGAGCGGTGGACGAACAGAGGATCAATGCCAACAGATCAATTATCCGATTCGAGAACGGCAGATATTCCGGCGAGATCCGAATGGGGAAGCCCCACGGAAGGGGAAAAATGCACTACTGGACGGGCGGCAATTACGAAGGCGAGTTCGTCGACGGAAACAAGCACGGCCGAGGAACCATGCAACAAAAGAACGGCGAGAAGTACAGCGGCAGCTGGAGGAACGACCAGATCTCCGGGTTCGGTACGATGACCTACTCATCGGGGGAACAGTACGAGGGCAACTGGCTCAATGGCAAGAAGAAAGGCCAGGGGACATACATCTTCAATGACGGTGGTAGGTTCATGGGCACTTGGGAAGGCGATGAAGTGCTCCCCGGTGGAAAGTACTACTCCAAGGACGGAGATCGCTACGAGGGTGACATATCCAACATGCAGAGGCATGGCAATGGGATCTCCAACAACGCGGATGGGAGCACCTACGAGGGAGAATGGTCTGAGAACGAAATGAGCGGCGAAGGAAAAATGACCTACCACAACGGTGACCTCTACGAGGGCGGCTTCAAGTCCGGAAAGAGAGAGGGCGACGGGGTCCTGAAATTCAAGTCCGGAGGAGACTACACCGGCCCTTTCAAGGGCGGGGATTACCATGGAACAGGGATCCTGTTACAATCCGACGGGACGAGGTACGAGGGCGGCTTCAAGTCCGGAAAGATGAGCGGTAAGGGAGTATTCGAACACCCTGACGGTACAAGGTACGAGGGAGGGTTCTCGGACGGCGAACGAGATGGGAACGGCAAGCTGCAGATGAGCAACGGAGATTCATACCAGGGCGGCTTCCGCAAGGGGGTCATCAATGGCAACGGGAAGATGCACTACGAAGGCGGTGACTACTACATTGGGGGGTTCGTGAACGGCAGGAGGCAGGGTTTCGGGAAGCTGACCTACTCGGACGAGACGGAGTTCGAGGGGATGTTCTACCAAGGGGAGCCGACCGCCAAGGGAACCTACCTCTACAAAGACGGCAAGACGTACTCAGGGGAGGCACGGAAGGGAGTCTGGCACGGGCAGGGAGAGGTTGTCTGGCCCGACGGCAGGTCGTACCAAGGGGGCTTCCTGGAAGGAAAGATGAGCGGCCAGGGGAAGTTCACCTTCGCCAACGGCAGCACCTACGAGGGGGAGTTCCTAAATGACAAGAAGCACGGCTGGGGAGTCTACGATTACGAAGACGGGTCCCGGTACGAGGGCGAGTCAGTAGAAGGGAAGAGAGAGGGCATGGGAGTGTTCCACTACGCCGACGGGAGTCGCTACGAGGGCGAATTCAAGAACTACAAGAGGCATGGCTCTGGAGCCCTGTTCTACGGGAACGGGGACCGCTACGAGGGAGAGTACAGGCACGGAAAGAAGAACGGTCTCGGGATCATGTTCAGATCAAAGGGCGGCAAGAAATCGGGAGTCTTCTCAGATGGGGGACTAGTCTCGCTGGAGGACGTGCCCGACATCTCGTCCGCCGAGATGGAGAGGCAGTGCGACAATCTATTCGACAAGGGCTCGGTAAAGTCGATCAAGTTCGGGAAGGATTTCGACCACTTCATGTCCGAACTGGAGGATGCGATCGAGGCCTCGCAGGCCATCCCGACCAGGCTCGAGGGTCTGCGCGGTGTGCACGAATTCGCGAAGCAGAGGCTCGAGGAGCTGAAGGGCCCCGTGCAGGAAGAGGAGCCGGGCACGGAGCCCGATGAGGCGGTGGAGGAGGAAGCCGACGACGGGACCCAGCCACTGTCCAGGATCGAGAGGGAATACAAGATAATCCGGCACATGAAGGAGGACGGTGGGATGGCCGAGGTCTACCTTGCCAGGGACAACAAGACCGGCGAGAACGTCATCTGGAAGCAGGCGGCACCCGACAGGAAGACGACCCTCTCGTCTGTCAACGAGGCCATAGACAATGAGGCGGAGATGCTGCAGGCCATCGCCCACCCGCGGGTCCCCAGGTTCGTAGACTCCGGGAAGCTGATCAACCGCCACGACGAGCTGGTGAGCGTACTCATCATGGAGTACATCGAGGGGACTAGCCTAAACCAGGAGATGAAGGTGATGAAGGGCTCTGGAATGTCTATGCAGTTCGATCGGGTCTCCACCATACTGATCCAGCTATGCGAGGCCCTGGAGCACATGAGCGACATGGAGCCCCCGATATACCACAGGGACGTCAAGCCGCACAACGTTATGATGACTCCCCACGACGGCGCCGTGCTGATCGACTTCGGCCTCGCGAAGGGGGTAGCGGCGGGCCTGGGGACCTCGCTCTCAGGGGGCAACCACACGCCCGGCTGGGCGCCGCCCGAGAGGGAGAACGGAGTCACAGGGCCGACCACCGACGTCTACAGCCTGGGACAGCTGCTATGGAGCATGCTGACCAACCAGAGGGCTGGGATAATGGGCGAGGAGGAGAGGACCAGGTCGATTACCGAGCTGGGGCACCCCGAGTGGCTAGCACAGCTGGTCAACTCCTCAATAGTGCCCCACGCTCCCGACGAGAGGATCCAGTCCGTGGCCGAGTTCCGGATCAGGCTAGAGAACCAGGGCGAGATACCTTGAGGTCCAGGGTCGACCTATCTGGTGTATCGAACGCAGATGGAGCGTCCTCCAAAGGAAGGCGTGACATAGACGAGGACTTCATCGCCTGCGGACAATTCGAATGGGCCAGAGTAGGAGTCCTATGCGATGGCATGGGCGGCGGGGAGCTTGGAGAGAAGGCCTCTGAGAAGGTGGCACGCAGATTCATAGAAGGCGTGGGTGAAATGGATGCCATGGGCCAAGAGCTGCTTGGCGACGAGGAATCGAGGCGCAATCACTACCGGAGTCTGATAGAATCCTGTCACGAACTGGTTGTTACCCTTGCAGGTGGCCAGGGGATTTCCGGAACCACCCTGACCGCAGTAATCTTGATTTCGACTGCCAAAGCAGGAGTAGTGTGCGACATTGTAAACATAGGTGACTCGAGGTGCTACAGGGTCGAAGGAAGGCAAGGCCGTCTAATTACTGACGATCACTCCCTAACAGGGGACATGGTTAGAGCAGGTTACATTAAGATTCACGAGGTAGAGGAAACCTCAGGCAGGAACGTCCTCACTAGGAACATAGGGGACGAGGGGGGGTCACGAGCAGACGTCTTCACAATTGAGGGGGATGGTTTGGAGCGATTCGTCCTCTGCTGTGACGGCGTCTGGGGCCCCCTGCACACCGAAGAAGGGCTCTGGCTTCCCGATATGGACGAGGGGATGGCTCGTTCTATGGTTGACGAGGCCCTGAGAATGGGGAGTCGCGACAATTGCAGCGTATTGGTTTTCGACTTGGCGCCTTGAAGAATTGAAATACCCATAACCACTAGGTCAGCCGATGTTCTCCTCACGCAAGGTAGACTGGAGGCAGGGTTCGGCCCCTCTGGCCGGATACTACGAGATGTCCAGCCTTCCCAAGGAGCTCAAGGGCATCATAGAGTTGAATCCCGAAAACGACACCGCCATACTTCACTCCAGGAAAACTACAATCTGGCCGAAGAACAAGGAGCTGGACCTGGGGAAGTCCTCGGTCAGGAGCGAGTACAGGTCCATCCTGATCTGGAGCAATCTCGTCAGGGAGGTAGCGATTCCGATCAAGTACAAGCCCCCAGAGCCAAACTCGCCCGTACTAAGAGGAGGCATGAAGGTCGGACTGAAGGTGAATGGCGACCTGGGGGCATCGAGGCTGGTTGACGGATACTTCTCCGCCAACCCATCTACTCGCCTCCTCGACGGCAAGTCCCTATCCTCTCTCGTGAAGAGCCTCACCACAGGGAAGGTGAACTCCCTGTTCGAAGGTCTGAGCGAGCACAACCTCAGGGACCCGGGCACCATCGAGTCTGTCAACGAGGCTGCTAGGTCCAAGATGTCCGAGATGCTATCGAAGACTGGGCTCGAGATGGTTAGCCTAAGGACAAAGTGGGAGCGGACAGGAGGGGAGAAGCTAGGCCAGAAGCAGGCCACAATATCCCGTAGGAAAGAAGTACTCGAGACCCTAGTGGAAGAGAAGTCTCTGGAGGAGATGATGAAGTCCGACAGGATGGATGTTCTGAAGGAGAGCAGGACCGAGGCTATCGCCACAGAGTACCTCAAGGAGGACGAGGCGAGAGTCGTTGCTGCTACAGAGTCTGCGAAGAGGGTCGCCATACAAGAAGAGAGCGAGACGAAGAGGGCCGTCCTAGAGACCGAGTTGGAATTGGAGGACCTGAAGCAAGAGAGGAGGATCTCCAGGGCCAAGGCGGAGCTGGATCTGGAACGAGAGAGGAAGAGGCAAGAGATGGACCTGGCTCAGCAGAGGGTGACCACGGATATCGCAAACAGGGAGATGGAGCTCGATGTCAAGAAGAAGGGATTGGAAATCGAGCTCGAGAGGAAGGAGAGGGAGTCCCAGATCAGATCTGGCGAGAAGAGGGTCGAAATCGGCTCGATTGTCGATGCGGCACTGAAGCTAAAGGGTGGTGAGTTCGAAGAGACCACGATCAAGGACCTACTGAGGCCAGAGGGGAAGGGCGGTAAGAGCTATTCTTTCTCCGAAGTGATCAACACTGAGACCATGGATGACCTCAGGGAAGGAATCTACTCTGCGGAGGAGATCGATGGCTTCATCTCGGAACTAGAGAGGATGACGAAGAACCCCGGAAACAGCAAGCAAAGGCTCTCAGACATCTGGGCAGGACTAGCGGTCTTCCACCGGCACCGTGGAAACAAGCAGGGATCGATGGATCAGGCCCTCCAGAAGTCCCTAAGATTCAACGAAGGGAACCCGATTGCGATGAAGTGCAGACTGGAGTACCTCTGGAACCGGCAACCCCAGCAGTTCTTACCAGGAAAGGTTGCTAGGTTCAAGGACCAGTTGGAGGAGATCGAAGCAATCGTTCAGGGATTGATTGACTCTGGGGATCTCGCAGAAGAAGAAGTTTCAGTATTGCGAGATAAGCACAAGAAGTGCCTCAAAGCCCTGAGTCGTGACGAGAATGAAGGTAGCGTCTGGGGTGACAAGATGGATGCCCTTTATGGGATGGAAGTTTGAGGGGGATTAAGATGGCAGGAGGGGGAGTCCAGGGATTCGTGATGGACCAGTCGGTCAATTTGGCCATTGCAATTTGCATCGGACTGGCCGTTGGATTCTTCGAGGACGTCCCAATCAACCTTGTTCCAGATGCCTTGATCTTCGGTCTGACGATTGCTATGATTGCTCAAGAAGTCCTCTTGGTCCAGAGGACGGGTTATCTGGGAGGGAGATACGAGGATGAGATGAGGGACTACACGAGAAGCATGCTGGAGTTCTTCGACAACAAGGCCTTCTGGTTGTTTGGGATCCTCTCGATTTTCTTTGTCCTGGGGATGATCCCCCTCATACTGTCATCGAGGGATATTGGGGCGCTCTCCGTGGCGAGGATTTTCTGCGTTGCAGTGATCCTGACCCTCGGCGTGGACCCGATTCTAGCGACTCTGCCTAAGAATGACGGGACATCGACGTTCGGTGCTCTGGTGATCTATGCCATTGTCATCCACTCGGGTCTCAGCGGCTACCCCGACCTCGCTATTCAGCTGAATGGCTATCTCGGATCATTCTCGGCGGTAACCTGCTCCTCGATAGTGCTGACCTTCCTAATCCTCTCCACCAGGTGGGCCTACATCCGAAACCTCTGCTACGGGATGGCTGATGGTTGGAAGGAGTTCGCCCTGTACATAGGAATCCCGCTGATGACGATCCTGCAGACCGAGATACCCGAGTTCCTCGAGCTGCTCTTCAGGATTTACGTCGGAGCGGGCTAGATCTCTATCCCGAGGTCTCGCAGGGGGTCGACCTCCTTGCTAAGTATGGCCTCCAGCTCGTCCGTCGGATTGCACGAGAAGAGCCCGTAGTCTATCCCATCGACCAATTCATCCAGAACGTCCGGGAGCACGAAACCCTCCATGGACATGACGTCCAGCAGGCTCCTCTCAAGCGATGAACGCACGTAGGCGCTGAGTACGGGTTGGCTCGAGGTGAGCTCCAGCTCGAAGTTCTTCATCTCCTCCTTGGCCTTGGACTCCTTCCCCCTCTTGAGCATCCTGTCGGCCTTCCTGGCGAAGTCCTTGGCGAAGGACATCCTGTTGTCCAGGTTCGTCTTCTGGTCGTAGATCTTCTCATCGAGGTCCTTCTTTATCCTGTCCAGCTTCCTCCTAGGGAGCTTTAGGTAGCCCCTTATCCTGTCATCCGAGAACCATGATATCATTACTCAGGCACCCCCTTCCAGATCGGACTTCAGCTCCCCAAGGAGGCCTTCCATCTTGGTGGACAGGACCGATCCCTCGACCAGCTCCGAGAACTCGGCTGGGATCAGGTCGTCTATCCTCCGAGGGTCGTACTCGACCCCCGACTTGACGTCTTGGATCAGGATCACCATCATCCTATGGTAGAATCGGTTTGACCTCAGAACGGTGAGGACGCTCTTCGCGATCAATAGATCGGACTTGACCACCCTCATCTCCATGGCGGTTCCCAGTGACTTGGGCACGGAGGTCTGCATGCCCCTCTCGGCCTTTTTCCGAAGCTTCTCCAAGGACCTCTCGAGCTCGTTGATGTGGTTCACCTTGCTCTCCATGGCTCCTGAAAACCTCGTCAGGTGCTGCTGGTGCTCGTACTCCAGCTTGTCCAGCTTCCTCTTCGAGATCTTCGCAAGCTTCTGGTACTCGGTCCGGCTCAACTCAACACCCCTACTCTTCGCTATCGGAGGGGCTGTCGATGAATTCTGTGTTGTCGATGTCCAGAGCGCTAGGCAACTCGTCGATGATGTCGGCAGTCTGGCCGCCGGACCCCCAGATTGGGCTCTGGGTTAGTTGCTCGGGATTACTCACGCTCTTGTTCTGGACCATCTGGAGCATCTTCACCGTCTCGTTGGCGTTGTCAATGGTCTGGGTGAATCGTGCCTTGTCTGCAATCAGCCTGTCCTGGATCCCCTGGAGGACCCCCATCTCGGCTATCTTCTCCTGCAGCTCTTGGCTGCTCTTCGCGTCATCGCGCTTGCTGAGCTCGTCCTTGGCCTCCTTGAGGGTCGCCATCTTGACGTGCCCTTCCCTTATCCTTGCCTCTAGCTCGTCCAGCTCAGATTCGGCACGGGAGACCTTGTCTGTGTTCCTTTGGATCTCCGTCTTCATGTCTTTCTTGCTGCGATTGAACGCATCTCTGTATTCTGTGGGGATTCCCTTCTCGCGAAGCCATCTGTCGTCAATAAGGCCCACCGTCTTTCTACTGAACGGCCACATCGGGGCAAACTAGCGGGAGCGGACTTATGAAATGTGCTGATTGCCTGGAGTTTTCACATTTAGTGCAGGAAACCCCAGGAATGCTCTGCGTTTCCATGTAGCCATTCGTAATCGGAAAGCTGGCGAGAGCCGTGCTCGTCGTTGATTTCTAGGCTGCAGACCTCGAACGGGTACTCGTTGTAGGTGAGGTGGCTCACCAAGCCCCCCCTGGTTGGCTGGTCGAACGTCCATCTCGCCCTGCTGAATGCCCTGATCGACATCGAGACGCTGGTTCGTTCGTTCCAGACCCTGATGGCGAAGTTGGGGAGCGGGTTCCCCTGGGAGTCCACCAGGCCCCTGTCCGACTTCGTGAGCTCGACCTCGCAGTTGTCGAACTCCTCGGTCCTCCCCCTCCTCCTGTCATGGAAGACTCCTGCGGTCCTCAGGGGGATCCTAGTCGTGTCCCTCTTGCGCCATGGCCTATCGTCCTTGGCGGTTGACAGGGGAGTGATGTGGGGCATGAACCAGTCCAGGTAAGAGCCGTCGTCGAAGTGAACCATCCCCCAGAACCAAGGTACAGAGGGGGCCTGGACGGTGACCTTCTGGAAGTAGGCCGTCCCCTCCAGCTCCTCGCCGTCCACGACCAGCCTCGACTTCATCCCCTGGAGCCTGAGGATGTCGTAACCCATCCCCATTGCTATGTTGTTGTTCTTGTATGTGAGCTCGCTGGGTGGGCCCCACCATGGGGTGAGTATCGCCTCGAAGCTGGATGGGGCTCCCCCGGACCTTGCCTCGCGGTCGCTAGAGAGGCTCAGCCACATAGACTCGTTGCCCGGTTTCATGCCCATGGAGAGGTCCTCCCTGTCGATTGGGACCACTGCGCCCGCACCCTTGCCGTCGCCGCTTCCGGGCCACAGGGGGTGCTCGTCGCTTACAACCGCCATCCTGCACTCCCTCATGGTCAATGGCTCGTGCATCACCTCACCGTCGAACCACCATGCGCAGACCATCCCGGGGATAACGAAGCCTCCGTGATCGTCCTTGTGCATCCTGGAGCCGGGCTCCCACCAATGGCCGCTTACCCTGACGGCATCGGTCTCCTTGGTGGACCAGAGCGTCATCAGCTGGCGGGACCTGCCCGGGCGGTCTGGGTCGGGTACCAGGACGATGACCCAGTACCACCACCAAGACAGTCTGTGTATCGGGGGCATGACGTCAAGTCGCCAGAGTGAGGAGAAGTCTCCCTCGAACCTGGTTGGCATCTCCTGCATATTCGCCTCACATTATCTCCCTTCGAGCGAAGACCGACTTGCCGATGAGGATCATTGCAGCGGTGACCGAGGCCAGGACTACGATGCTCGTGAGAAGAGCGATTCCGGCTGACTGGGTTCCGAAGGTGTGCACGGGTGGCTGCCAGAATACCGAGAGCCCTGAGTCGATCTCGAAAGCCCTGTCCATCTCGGCCCACTGGATGGTGTCCGGCCAGGCCATTAGGACGATAGCGTCAATCATCTGAAGGGCCCAGTGCGAAATAGAGACGCTGGCCACCGACCAATTGGGGCTGACGATGGAGAAGCTGCCCATGATGAACTCCCAAATCCCGAAGATGATGCACCCGTAGACCCCGTACTTGGGGGAGATCAGTCCCATCGTGTTGAACATCGCCCCGTAGGCTGCCAATACGAGCATAGTGGCCACCCCAATGCCGAGCCACACTGGGAGGTCGGAGAGCCGGAAAAACTGCTCCCCGGGACCCAGGAAGGAAGAGATGACTCCAACCAGGAGGGAGAGTGTGATTACGTAGGTCCCGGAAATCGCTAGGTAGCCCATTAGCCTGTACACGATGAACTCGGCCCTGTGAATTGGTTTCGATAGAAGCAGGTGCAGGGTGCCGTTCTCGGTCTCGTCCCGAACCAGTCCAAGGGCCAGGAATAGGGGTATGAAAAGCCCGAGCAGTATGACGAAGGCCATCTTTCCTACGGCTATGATGAACGTCCTATGGCTGAGTTCCCCTATGTACTCCTGCTCGTCCGGGTCTTCGTCTACGTACTCGTCGGCCGAGATGGAGGTGACCACCCCGTTTGTCGACTGCCATACCACGTCGCAGGCGTAGCCATTGCCGTTGGCGTCGTCGAGCAGATAGTCGGTCGAGGTGCAGTCCCCGTCATCGTCGAAGCCGTGCCTCCCCGAAAGTCGGTCTGCTGCAGGGCAGTCGACCCTCTCCCCCTGGGAGTCGAAGCAGTCGATTCCGTCCTCGTTGATGTACATCTCCGGCGGATCGGGCTCGATGAAGGTGGGTTCGGTCCAGACCCCCCACTCCAGGTAGTAGTCGATGGGGACCGTGGCCTCTCCCTCTCCCTTCCAGAGGCCTGCGACGTAGTATGTGACGAGCCCGTCCCCATCCCCGTCCCCGAGATCACAAGCGTCCCCCCAGCCGATTCGGTTCTGGATCCTGTCTAGGCTCCAGTCCGAGCAGTCGGTCAGAGTAGGCAGCCCTTCAGAATCGGGAGTCCAGTCAATGTGGCCCTCCCACCACTGGCCCGAGAACTCATAGTCCAGCCATTTGGCCTCGAAGAACGCCCAGCCGTCCCACGATCTGTTTCCGGAAAACGTCCTGGCTTCGTCATTGTAGTCGATGTCGCTCTCCTTGATGTACTCGCTGGCACCGGGGTACAAGTCCGGGTCCCAGTCGGGCGTCCCGTACTTCCTTTCCTGCCCGAGAGGGTAGCCGTCGCCATCGCTGTCGAAACTGTCGCCGTCATTGTCAATGGGGTCAAATGACTCCCTCACGGCATCGACGTAGAAGACGAGCAGGAGGGCCATCAGCAGGATGCCGACACCCAGCACCACCCATGTCGAGACGCGGTGCCTCAGCTGCCTGACCGTGAGCTCGATGATGGCTCCCGCCTTCCTGTCCAGTCGAGTCCACACTGTCTCGGAGAGTTTCCTCCCACTTTCGTCCATCAGTTAGCCTCCTTGATCAAGTAGTTCAACAGTGAGTCGAGGTTGTCATCTGGATTCTCTATACTGGTAATCCTCTGCTTAGAGTCGACGACTATCGATGGGAGTAGCGAGTGCGCCGCCGAGAGGTTGTTGGTCTGGATCTCCAGCTCCCCTTCCCTAGGGAACCGGACCCCGAAGACTGGCCCCTCGGAAATAAAGGCGCTCGCAAGGGCCCTTGGGTCCTCGCATTTGATCAGAATCCTGTGGGGGTGCTTGTCAAGCAGGTCCCTGATGGCATGCAGGTTTCCGATGGCAAGAAGCCTGCCGCTGTGGAGTATTACTATCTGCTCGGTAATCCTCTCGATCTCCTCGAGAATGTGGCTCGATACGAGGACCGTCTTTCCCTGCTTACCGAGTTCGCGGATCACGTTCATGATGCTGGTCCTCGCAATGGGGTCGCACCCATGCAGTGGCTCGTCCATGACGATTAGATCGGGATCGTGGACCAGGGCGTGAGCGATCTTCACCCTCTGCCTCATCCCTTTGCTGTACTTGCCTAGCTCTTTGTGCATCACATCGGCTAGACCGACGAAATCGAGGACGTGGGCCGAGCGCTGGCTGGCCTCGTCCCTGGTCATCCCGTGTAGGCGGGCCAGGGTTGTGACGAAGTCTAGGGCAGTCATCCACTCGTACAGCTTCTCTGACTCACTGACATAGCCCACTCGCCTGTAGGGGGAGGTGCTAGACCATGGGTCGACCCCGAACAGCCTAACTGAACCCTGGCTCGGCTTGAGCCTCCCCATCATGAGCTTGAACAGTGTCGACTTGCCCGCTCCGTTGGGTCCCAGAATCCCAGTCACCCCTCCGTCGATCGCGAGTGAAAGGTCGTTGATCCCGATAACCTGGCCATACCACTTCGAGACCTGGTCGATAATCACCGCGGGAGGTCCCTGTCCATCCGCGCTCATTCCCTGGTCACCTCCAGAGAGGACACCCTAGAGACGAGAAGCCAAATTGCCGCGCAGTTCATCGCAATTAGCGAAACCACCGAGAACGATAACGGGTGATCGTAGTTCAAGGGGATCCCCACGAGGTACTGGCCCAAGTGAGCGAGGCAGTCATATGGACTCATGATGTAGAGGAAAGTGGTCTCGAATTGCAGTTCCACCAGCAAGGAGACCAACTTTGTTCCGTAAATTATACTGAGGAAGCCAATGGCGGCGAAGAACCTACTCTGACTGATGCTGGAAAGGGCAAGGCCGATCGAAGTGTAGGTGATCACCAGGATGGAGCCTGCGAGCATGCCTCCAAGGAATATCGGGAGCGTGTCAGCAAGGAATGCCCATCCCTCGGCCCTGAAGACGATCGCGCTTGTGTAGTAGACGAAGTACGAGAAAACGATGACGAAACCGAGAATTATCGCCACGCTTAGGTACTTCATCGCGATGTAGTCGAGCCTGGAAATAGGCCTTGAGAAGTAGATTGCGCTGGTCCCATGCTGCCTGTCGTCGGATATCATCCCCCCCACAACAACTGCTGTCAGAAGGGGCCACATGCAGATGTTCCTAGGGAAATATCCCAGTACCTGCCCCCATAGGTTGTATCGGTTAATCCCCCACATTTTCTCGAAGAAGCCACCATCATCGCCAATTAGCGAAGAGAGGAACAGCATCGGAACCGGGGTGAGCGATGTCAGGAAAATGACCAGAATCAGTAGTCTGACCATTGGATGGTACTGCCTGTGGCCCTTGCTAGTGAAAACGCCATACACGTGGTGCCTGTAGATGGCGTAGTTCCTCATCCAGCGAGGTCCCAGGTCACCCTCCCAGGGACGGTACTTTTGCTCGAAGATTTGGCCGAGTGAACTCTGGGACTTTGCTACAACTGCCGTAGCCTCATCATCACCATCACCCGCTCCGAAAGCGGCTTCCATGCGAGTCTGTCCGCCCCCTATATCCACCTGATCCTCCACTCAGGCACCTCCTGTGTGCTCGGGAGTCATCAGATCCTCTGTGCCCTTTATCTCGGCTCCAAGTTTGTCCATAATCAGCAAGAAGATGTCCTCCAGATCTGGCTCGTACTCCTTCATTTGACGGACCTGGACGCTAGATTGGACCGCTGCACGGAGGATTTCCTCGATCGTTTCATCGCTCTCCATTTTTACTCTGATTACCCTTCCCAGCCTCCTAGCCTCTAGGCCCGAGGACCTCAGTTTATCCTCCATCCTGCTGGCTCCGCCCCAGACTACCAACTCGATTTCCTTGTCCACCTGCTTTACAAGCTCCTCGATGGATCGCTGGACCACAATTCTTCCTTGGTGGATCATCACTATGTTGTCACAGACTTCCTGGACGTCGTCCATTACATGGCTGCTCATCAAAACGGAACGATTTCCCTCCCTTACAGTACGACTTAGGGTCTGAAGCATGAATGACCTAGCCCTCTGGTCGAGTCCGTTGGTGGGTTCATCGCAAATCAGGATCTCCGGGTCGTGAACCAAAGCGCATGCTAGCTTCGTGGCTTGGAGCATTCCAGTGCTGAAAGTCTCGATCTTCCTGTACCTCTGATCCTTCAGGCCAACGTACTCAAGGACCTCATGGGACCTTCTGGTTGCGTTCTTTGAGTTCATCCCGAGCAATTCGCCGGCGTATCTTACTTGGTCGATTGCAAACAGATTCGGGTCCAGTGCGTTGTACTCCGGCATGTATCCTATCTTTGACCGGATAGATTCTCCCTCTGAGCGAATATCGTGACCCAGGACCGTTCCCTCTCCAGATGTGGTGGTTATCAGCCCCAATAGGCACTTGAAGAGGGTCGATTTCCCTGCACCGTTCGGACCCAGAATCCCAACCGAGCCCCTTGGGATTTCCAGATTCACGTCATCTAGTGCTAAATGGGGGCCGTACATCTTCCGGAGTCCCTTGGTGACGATGATTGGGGACTCAATAAGTTGGCCTTGTTCGGGCATGGTCTGGCTCCGACTCCCTTTGGGAGTCGAACCATGGTCATGCGCCAGTCACTTGAATGAATCCCCGGAGCGTTCCATCACTCGTCGGGCTTCATTGCTCCAGCCCTCACCTTTACTGCGACGCCCTTCCTCATGTGAGCCATCTCCAGATGAGTCGTAATTGGCGTGCCATGTGCGACCAAATCCCCCTTTGAGTCGACAACTATGCAGGGTTGGCCGGGAATTAGGTGCGAGTCGGCCCCCGAGATGTAGCCATGCATCACGTTCCTGCCCTTGCCCACGAAAGGGACTGCATCATCGATGATGCAAACCCGAGGAAGCCCGGGGAATTCTGAATCCCCTTCCCCCGTGCCAAACTCTGGTGGTTTTGAGTTGTGCATTTCATTGGCCGCATTGGCGCCTTGGATTGTTAGGGATATTCCGCCGTCAGTTAGCCTAGGCGAGAGGATGTGCTCACCCTGTGAGCTAACGTTGATCACTCGATCAGTGCGAGACCTCCTACTGGTCATTTCGTCTGTCAATTTGCATGCATCCAATGGGTGGATAGAGCACAGAATGGATAGTTTGTCGACAACCGAGCATCGGTCTAGCCACCCCCTCACATCCCTCCCATTCTCGGGGTATGTTTCCGTGCCATCCCGGGGCACTAATCTTGTGACTGGCAAATCGGCCAAGCCGAACTCTTCCAGCAATTCTGTAACCTCCTGGTCATCCAGAACCGGGTCCCAGATCCCATCCGGGCCAATCAGATGGCACCAAGGCGAGAGGTCCTCCAGGGAAAATGGCAGAATGCCGATCGGGGTTGCAATCATGACTACGGTCCTCGGATTTTCGATCAAGTGCATGACGACCGAAGCCAATGCGGAATTCCTCCATGGAGGAGGCGCGCCCTCGATCAATAGGACTCCATCGGGAGGGTCAGTGGACGAGTCCCACCAAGAGCCCGGAACCCTCCACCTCATCGCCAATAGGGCCTGAATGTGGAGGATGTGCGGACGGTACTCTATTTCCTCGCCTAGACTCTCCCCCCCTTCTCTTAGCGGGTTAGATGAGGCGATCATGCTCAGCACCGATTCGCCCACTGGCCCATCGTCAGGTTCGTCTAATTGCTCCTGCAGCCAGACAAACGCCTCCCGGAGATGAGGTGAGGCGTGACTCCTATGCTCGGCTAGCTGCCAGATTGTCCCGTTCCTGATTGCCTCACGACATCTTGCTAGCTCTGACTGAGTGACTTCGAGGTTGTGCCTTGCGAGGACCCTCGACCTGTCTTCCGCATCTAGATCCTTGATCATCTGGGGAGTAGTTCCGAATAGTGCGCTTGATTGGAATGGCCACTCCTTCAAGTCGTCCAGTTTCAACGTTCCATCCGGCGTGAGTATTCGGTCGTCTCTAGCAAAAATAGCATAAGCAGCGCTGTCGAAAAGATCTACCCCCAGAGCAATGGCCATCGGGAAAAGCAGCGGATGACCGCATCCAAAGAAGTGCACTGGACGTTCTGGTGGAAGTGATGACTTTGAAGACAGGAGGATTTCGAAGAGTTCCTTGTACCTCTGTTGTTCCATCAGCGGAACGATCCCGCCGATTGGATGCACTGCGAAACCTCTTCCGTTGCTTTCCGATGATCCCATTAGCAGGGAAGACTGGACCCTCAAGTCAGAATGTGTCCCCCCTTGTATCGGGCCGTTGAGAAGTAGGTCCGGTCCTGCCACCGAAAGCGAAGGCACAGACCGATTGGCAGTCTCAGTTACCGCTCCTTCGAGTTCGTCCCTAGTCATGTCTGGCCTGCCGAAAACGTCGAGCATGGTTCCTAAATCGACACCCATGTCCCTCTGGAAGGACACGATCTCCTCGGGAGATACCTCGACGTCGCCATAGACGTATGACTGGAACGTCCCAGAGTCTGTCACTATGGCACCGGGGAAATCCAACAGTGAGTGGATCCCTTTTGAGAGCGCCTCGGACCTTAGTTCGTCGTGCTTCCAAATCACGTAAGAGTTGGTAATCAGGGCATCTACACCGTAAGATTCCCACATCTCCCGTGGTTCTATGGTCCGTAAGTTCGGGTTGATCACTGGCAATAGCATCGGAGTCGTAATTACTCCATGATTTGTATGGAAGCGCCCGATACGAGCAAGGCCGTCCCTCTGGATGATTTCGAACAGACCAAGGTCCTGTTCTCTGCAACCTTCCGGGTCCGGACGCGCGGCCATGGCCATTGCAGGGAGTGGGTGCCATCAATCCTCGGTCGATCTAGACTCGACTTCGAGGGACACTGAACCTCCCTTGAGAGACAAGCGGACCTCGTCACCAGTATTGATTCCGATGGTGGGATCTTCCTGGAATCCATGGGCGTATGGGACTCCAAGCAAGGAGGCCGCAGGAAGTGTTAGAGGGCAGACGTCACGATTAACGATTGCAAGAGGGCCATTGCCAGTGTAAACGAGTCCCATCAGGACGAAGGGTGCGACTGTGGAACCTGATCCCTTAGGGTAAATCAGAACGGTGTCTTTGATGGAAATGCCGTCGAGTGGATGGCCAGGCTCCTCAATCACCCCCGTATCCCTATTTACATACCCGAGGTAAGTGATGGGGACGTCAGTCACAAGGGCTCGCCCTTGGACAACCCAATCGCTCTGGCTTGGTATCCCCTTCCCGGATGTCTCGAATTTCTCACCTTGGTAAGTCTTCGCAGTGGCAAACGTTTCTGCAATTGAGTCAGATAGTGCGGGCGAGGGGGCATCAGCAAGGGAGTCGTCGAATGCGTGTGCTACACAATCCACGATGGAAGTCACACTGGTTGGGATTCGGTTCAACCCACTGGTCAGGTAGTGCTCGGCCTTGAGCGAGTTTGTCAGCAAGTGGTTGTACTTGGAGCGATTGTAAGGGGTGACTTCCGGGCAGGTGTCCTTCAGGACTAGTGCTCCGGCCTCCTCGAGAAGGTCGAGCGTTCCGTCTGCAGCAATCAGTTCGTAATTATACGAGCTCATGAAGAGCCAGAGTCTCTTGTCTTCAATTACCTCTCCGAGCTCCATCCTAGCCCTCACCGCTGCGGCTGTTTCCCTAGCCTCGCCAACACTGGCCTGAGGGCATCCGATTACTACGAGGTCGACCCTTCCTCTGGGTGCCAACTCCAGGTACCTTTGCCTGAGGTCGGATCCTTGGAAGGTCAGTTCGCCCTCGTATGAATCCACTTCTGGGGCATCTGCCGTAATTCCATCAGCCCATAGCATGGGGCATCCATAGTTGGCCGCTGCTGCAGTCAGTGCCTTCCTCATCTCAAAACTGGCACCAGGCAATCCAACAAGCCTCGGCATGGGGCCCCATGGGATGTCCCAATCGGGCATTATCTGCTTGCCAATCCAGTCTCCAAGAATGCTCCAGTCGGTTAAATCCGACATTTCTGCCTCTACATTGACTAGAATGTTCGGCTTCCTGTTTGATTCTAGATGCAAACCCCACTTCGGGGCCCATCCAGTGAGGGCGGTAGCTAGAGCAGAGAGTCCTGACTCGCGATTTGTGACTAAGGAAGTGTACGAATTAGAGAAGCAGACTGCATTTGACTCCGCCCAAGATCCTATGCCTTCTAGACCCTCGATTCCTCGATCATATGGGGTGCAGGACAGAGTTGCCTCGATTCCCAGATCAATGTATGATTGGACGATCTCAAACTGAAGCTCGAGGAAGTCCGGGTAATCGATCCCCATTTCTTCCATCTTCTCATGGTCGCACCCAGCAGAATTCAGAGTGGTCGGAATAGAGACTTTCCCCCTAGGGTCACCTGAGAGATCCGAGAGGAATCTCCTTAGACCATGGCCCCCAGTTATCACACTGACTCCTGAAACATGCGCATTTCCTACCTCGATATACTCAGAAGCGCCTGCAGTCGAAGCAAGATCTACCACCAATCGGGCCGCCTTCTGCTTTGTCGGGCCCATTGAACCGTCCAACATATTTCTGAGTTGGGGGGGTATTTCCACGGTGCATGGTCGAAGCGTCGCACCTTGAATGCCACGCAGAATGTATCCCACAATTTCCTATTAATCAACAACCCGCCTACTTGCAGGGATCAGAGGCAAGTGGGCCTGTGTTGCATTGTGTTCCTTAATCTGGTATCGATTAAGACCGATCGGGCATGGACACTACTACGGGCACGACTAAGTGTGGCGGGAAATGTGAACACTTTGGGTCACCATGGATGAGTCTCCAATCATGTCACTGAAACAGAGGATGGTTGGAAGCAAGGCATTCCGTGCTTTCTTGGTTTTCTCGATCTTTCGGGCCTTCTACGGGGCAGGAATTCTGATTGTCACATACTTTCTCGCGACTAGCGAAGATGCTCCGATGTGGACATCTGTCGCCTTCCTACTCGCTTCAATGGTATTCTCTAGGGTCATTTTCCGGTCCATCAAGAAAAGGTGGCCAGAGTTGTTTTCATAGGGACTCGCCCAGCCTCCTCATTATTGTGGTCGCCGACTCGACGCTATGAATCGTCTCAACGCTCTTCCCTGCGGACCAGATGTCCTTCGATGACTTCGAACCATTGGACATCCTCCGCCATCTCCTGAAGGAGAGGATGTTCAGAATCCACCTAGTTCTGTGCTTCCACCTCCCAGAAAGAAGTCTCCTGATAATCCAGGGGTTGTCCCTCTTGTAGCCGGGAGTCTTGATCACGGATACTGGAATCCCAGTAAGTTTGACTGTCCAGTCTATGTCGTCCTCCCCGGAGTCCACAATTGCAACCTTGTAACCCTCTGGCATAGTGCACTCGGTGGTTGCGATGAACCTGGTCCCCATCTGGACCCCGTCATAACCGATTCTGAGTGCCTCCTTCAGCTCCTGCTCGCTTCCGACTCCTCCTGCACAGACAAGGGGAAGCCCTAGATCCGACAGGTCCTCGTACATCTTCTCCATGCTATCTGTACCGAGGTGCCCACCAGCCCTGTTATTCACGCATATCAGCCCGTCTACACCGCACTCCACGCCCTTCTCAGCATGATACCTTGTTGTTACATCGTGGTAGACGAAACCCCCCTTGGCATGGACCCTTTCACAAACCCAGTCGGGCTTGCCAAGTGAGGTGACGAAGAATCTGATTCCCTCGTCCAATGCTATGTCGATCCACTGGGACATCCTTTGCAGGTACTTGTCGTTGCCCTTCTCGATCAAGGCGTTGAACCCTATCTGCCTATCCGTTTTCGACCTAATGTACCTGATTCCTTCGACAAGGCCCTGATTTAGGTCCGGCTTGTCGAAACCGTGAACCACAGTTAGGGAGACAGGCTGGACGATTGCCATTCCACCCCCATTTGCCGCCGCAGAAACCAACTCTGGGTTGGAGCACGGGTACATGGCACCGCAAATGATTGGGTACTCTACTCCAGCGTGTTCCGTGAGCCTCGTTTTTACCAAGAGTTCATCCCCCCTTCATGACGAGGAAGTTCCACTTGAAAACCCACTCCGAAACCACTTCTCCCTGGGAGTCACTCCCGACTGATGTGAGTTCGAAATCGACCGGTTTGCCCGTCTCAATGCTCTGTTCTAACGCTCCTCTGGCGAGATTTCCGTCCTCGCATGTGAATCTTATCCTGCCCTTGGCCATCTTTGTGAACTTCGCTTCCTGACCAACTACCAAGGTTCGAGTTGGTGCTTCCATAGAGTTCACCAGTGCTAGAGGATAACCAGCGGTGGAGAGTTCGGCGCCCATTCCCTGAACCGCCCAGTACATGCTACTGAAAGGATTCTGTGACCTCCATCCACCGGGAATCGAGACCACGCAAGATTCTGCGTCTAGCTTGTCCATCCTCAACCCCGAGAACCTGGAAGCGGGGAACTTTCTGAAGGTCCAAAGCAGGAACCTGATGGGGGACTTGATCTTCTTAATCTCTGAAGCAAGCCGTTCTTCGTCCACAGGCACAAATTAACCACTGGGCCCTGTCTGAAGAATAATGTGGTTGGACCCCAATTTCATCCATTAGTGCAGATGGAGCATAGACAGAAATCACTCAAATAGTGCCATTGCCAGCGCGTACTATGGTGGACTTTGGCCTCTCAGAGGAGCAGAAGATGATCCGAGACATGGCCAGGGAGTTCTGCGACGAAGAGGTAGTACCCTTTGCCGAGAAATGGGACAGAGACGGCACTTATCCGATGGATGCAATCGGGAAGGCACATGAGCTAGGCTTGCTAAACGTCACAATTCCTGAAAAGTACGGAGGGGCCGGAATGACCTCCGTTGATGAGATGATAATCTGCGAAGAGATGTCCAGGGGAGATCCTGGATTCGGGACCGCCAGCTATCACACGATGCTGGCATCCCTTCCAATATTGACAGGAGGAACTGAGGAGCAGAAGGAAGAGTATCTAGGAAGGGTGGCTTCAGGGAAGCTTGCAGCCTACTGCGTGACTGAGCCGGACGCAGGTTCAGATGTGCAGTCCCTGAGTACTGAGGCAGTCAAAGATGGGGATGAGTACGTAATCAACGGCAACAAGGCATGGATCTCTGGTGCTGGATACGCAGATTGGTTCTTTGTTCTCGCCTATACTGACAAAACTGCCGGATACGGGGGCCTGAGTGGTTTCATTGTTGACTCTGATGCTTCGGGGATAGAGCTCGGGAAGAAAGAGGACAACATGGGCCAGAGGTGTTCAGACACAAGAGGGGTGAGTTTCAGCGATGTCAGGGTCCCAGAGGCGAACTTGGTTGGAGGGAGCGAGAATGGGGGCTGGATGAATGCGATGAAGGCTTTCGATCACTCTAGGCCAGCAGTGGCTGCGGCTGCGGTCGGAAACGCCAGAGGGGCGATGGAGGAAGCTTGGGCGTACGCCAACCAGAGGGAGACATTTGGAAAGGCGATATCTAAGCATCAGTCCATTTCATTCATGCTAGCAGATATGGCTACGAAGATAGAGGCGGCTAGACTACTCACCCTCAGCGCGGCTCAAGCACTTGACTCGGGAGATAGGGCGACACTGAAGTCTGCACATGCAAAGAGGTTCGCAGCGGACATGTGCATGGAGGTGACGACTGATGCTGTACAGGTACTGGGCGGTTACGGTTACTCGGAAGAGTACCCAGTGGCTAGAAGAATGCGTGGGGCGAAGATCTACCAGATATTCGAAGGAACGAGTCAGATACAGAGGATGATTATCAGTAGGGAGTTGGGGCCTTCATTCTAGACGCTTGCAATCTCAATTCTCCCTCCCGGATTGCTTTCAGACGAGTTCTTTCCCCCCAGATTTGACATTCTCTCGAGCCAACTCTCCACGATTTCTTTCCTCTCTGCGAAGTCGACCTCCGATGTATGGGGCATTCTCTCGATCAAATGCATGCTAGAATTCGAGTCAGTGATCTCCAGATGCTCGGATAGCAATACGTAGTGGTCCAAACCCAAAGTCTCATCTTCGCCGGCTTGAATGACCAGGAATGGGAGTTCGGGAACGCCCCAAAATGGGACTTCTGAGTTTGCGTACCTGACATTGAGGTCAGGGTGGATCCTCTCGTGCTCCCTTCGGAGGACGTGCCTGACCCAGGGCTTTGCCATTACCATCCGACCGGGAAGTTTGCTGTCGATCAGCATCGGGAATGAGGAAACCGGTGATTCAAGGATTACTCCCGCCAGCTTTGAGGACCACCAACTGGAGGGGTGGCTGGACAATCTTAGGGTAATGAAGCCCCCCATGGAGTGGCCGTAGATGAAGACCCTGGAAGGCTCGAATCCGAGTTTCCTTGGTGCTGCTTCCAATAGGGCCTCGGCATCGGCAACCGCCTTCAGTAACGTCCAGTCGTAGCGCCTGCCTTGACGGCCGAAACCTCGTTGGTCGAAGCCAATTACATGGAAGCCTAGTGAGTTGATGTGCTGGCATCGGGACTCTCCCCGACCCAATGAGGACGAGTAGCCATGCAGGTACATGACTAGGTCTCGACTAGAATCCGATCCGGGTAGCCAGAATGCCTTGAGATGCTCGCCCCCCCAGCCAGCGAAGTCCAGTTCGGACCACCTCTCATCCGAGATATCCACGAATTCCCGAGTTGGGGTTGTGAAAACAGTAAGGTAAATCTTCCAATACACGAATAGCCATGCTATGACTGGGATAGACGCACCCACTAGTAACAGGAAAAGCGGCAAATTTAGCAAATCGGGTGAGATCGCAATCAGCCCAACCTCGATAGCGAAGAATATAGTAAGAGTAGTCGGGATAGAGGGGACCCAACTTTTCGGGGATCTTGCATAGGCTGCAGCTCCATTTGAGTCCTGAACGAAGCTTTCCTCGGCCGAAATCATCAAATCATCGCCTCTGGATACTCCATCAGGGTCTTTGGGCCCGACTGGATTTTTGCTGCAAGGCTGATGGTCTCGGGGAAAATCCGGTCGAAGAAGAATCTCGCACTGGACAATTTTGCGTCGTAGAACGGGTCGCCCCTTCTTTCAAGGCATACTTGGGCGGTCTTGGCCCAGGTGTATCCGAGAAGGACGTTTCCGAAGTAGCGACAGTAGTCGGATGCTCCAGCAGCTAGGAAATTTGGGTTTGCCATACCTTCGGAGACCATCATTAGAGTGAGTTGCTGTAGACCTCTGACTCCTTTGTAGAGGGGTTTGTTGAACTCCTCCATATCCTTTGACTCCCTGTTCTCCTCGATGAATTCAATCAGTGGCCACATAAGATGGCGGAGGTTCGCCCCGAAGTCTTTGGTGATTTTCCTGCCAGCGAGGTCCAAAGCCTGAATTCCGTTTGTCCCCTCCCAGATTTTTGAAATCCTGACATCCCTGTAGAACTGCTCGACACCGAATTCCGAACAGTAACCGGCACCCCCCATGACTTGCATGCAGGTATCGACCGTCTCGCATCCCAGGTCTGTGAAGTGGGCCTTTACGATTGGAGTTAGCAAAGCGACCAACGCACTAGCTGACTCTGACACCTCTTTGTCATCGCTGTGCATCTGGTCAAGAAGAATCCCAGTCCAACTTGCTAGTGCGCGGCATCCCTCGATGTTTACCTTGGCTTGCAACAGCATTCTACGTACGTCAGGATGGACCAATATGCTGTCAGCCTCTTCCTCGGGGTCCCTGGCCCCCCTGAGGTCCCTTCCCTGCCTCCTCTCCCTGCACCAAGCCGCAGCATTCTGGTAGGAAATCTCAGCGAGACCGAGTCCCATCATTCCGGTCGCAAGCCTCTCCCTGTTCATCATCTCGAACATCAGTGGCATTCCCCTGTGCAATGGGCCGACCAGCCATCCGACGCTTTGTTCAAAGTTCATGACGCAGGTAGGGCTGGCGTGCAATCCCATTTTTCCCTCTGAGCCAGAGCAGGTGACTCCATTCTTCTGGTGGTTTAATTCATGGGAAGACCCTGCCAATGGACCGCTCCCCCAATCTGAAGGAAGGTGCTTTGGCACTAGGAATAGGGAGATTCCCTTTGTCCCCTCTGGCCCCCCAGGAACCTTAGCAAGAACGAGGTGCAGGATGTTTTCAGTCATATCGTGCTCTCCAGCAGTGATGAACATCTTGGTGCCCGAAACTTGGTATGAGCCATCGGGCCTTGGTTCGGCCTTTGTAGAAATGAGCCCTAGATCGGTGCCTGCATGGGGCTCAGTTAGGCACATGGTTCCTGCCCACTCGCCAGTAGCAAGCTTTCTTGCGAAGTAGTCTACCAAATCCTTGCTCCCATGTTTGCTTAGGACTTCGTAGACTCCGTTGGAAAGTGCCGGGAAGACACTTAGCGCCATACAGGTGGCAGTACCGTACTCCGACCAAGTTACCGACTGGAAACACAGAGGAGCGCCCATCCCGCCATGTTCAGGTTTGCATGAAGTGCTGAACCAACCCTCCTCCATCCCCCTCTTGTATGCGTCTTTGAATCCAGGTGGCATGGTTATCTCCCCTCCCTCAAAGATCAGTCCCTCCCTATCCCCAGTCTCGTTTATTGGGAGCCAGACTTCCTTAGTGTGATTTCCCCACCCTTCTATCATCAATGACAGGGAATCTTTGTCGAAGTCATCGAATCCCAGTCCTTCGAGCGACTCTATTGCATCGAAAACCTCGAAAAATAGGAACTCGTATTCCCGATTTGGTGGATTCCATTCTGCCATCTTATCATCTCAGTTCCTAAGTGGCTTGCCTGTTCCAAGCATATGCTCCATCCTTGCGAGTGTGTCAGGGAGGCGTCCCAACTTCCCTATCGCCTCCCTCTCCATCTCCAGAATGTCTTCTTCTCCCATGGATTGTGTGAAATCTGTGACGCCCCCAGTCAGAACTCTAGCTAGTTCCCTCGTCACCACCACGTCATGAGGCGTTGCGTTTCCAGAAAGTTCTAGGTCATTCACCGCCAATTCTAGTGCTTTCAAACCGGTTAGTCCGGGTAGATTGAAAACTCTGGGCTCGGGAGGCTCGTAGCCTTCTGCTAACTCCAAAACCACGTTCTTCGCATCGGCAATAAGTCGATCTCTGTTCATGGTGATCTTATCCCTGGGAGATAGGAAACCCATAGAACGAGCCTGCTCTGCTGATTTGGAGACCTGCGCAGTTCCTATGTATTCGAAGGCCTTCATTACTGGCCCCATTGGGCCCTCGCTGACCAACTCGAAGTCTCTAAGTCGGCCTATGAGCTCCTTGCAACCTCCCCATGCTGGAACTATTCCCACACCTACCTCAACTAGACCGATGTATGATTCGCAATGGGCTTGGATTGCATCGCAGTGGAAGAGGATCTCCGCGCCCCCTCCCAAGCACATACCAGCGGAGGCGGCAACAACAGGAACCTTGCTGTACTTGAGTTTCTGGTATGCAATCTGGCCGGAAGAAATGAACTCCTCTACATCCTTCCATGACCCCAAGTTCACAGCGAACAAAACGAGTCCAAGATTTGCTCCGGCTGAGAAGTTTTGTGCATCGTTACCCACAACAATACCTCGCCAGCCTCCCGATTCTGCCAGATCGACTGTTTTGGAGATCATCTCGATTATCATCGGGTCGATAGCATTCATCTTAGAATGGAACTCCAATAGCAGAATTTCGTCTCCGAGGTCCCATACGCTAGCTGATCCATTCCTCTTGAGCGGTTTGCCCCTNCTTTTGAGGTCGGAAACAGAAATCATNGAGTCTGTCCTACCCAGTGTTGACACTGAGCCATCAAATGAGAGGAAGTTTGTTTCTCCGTCCTCTATGNAGTAAAAAGAGCCTCTNGGGATTGCCTTTGCCAGGAAATCTGGGACTTCTCGACCGCTTGACTCTAATCGGTAGGCGAGTTCCTCCAAACCAATCAAGTCCATCATCTCGAAGGGGCCTCTTTTCCAACCATAGCCAACTTTCATTGCACTNTCTATTGAGTAGATGTCATCNGAAATTTCTGGGGCAATTCTTGCCGCGTATGANAGGGTGTCGAGAATTACTTCNCGAACTAGTTCTGCACCCCTGTCTGGGTAGTCCATTATCTGACTCAACCCCTGCTTCCCCATTTTGGCTGACTGGAATGCGGCATTGCGATCCACTGGTGAATACTCTCCCGAAGTTAAGTTCCTAGCTTCCTTGACCTTTTTCTCGACAGCCATGTTTAGTCGGTAGAATCCACCCTTGNCCTTCCTCCCAATGTTCCCTTCGGAAATCATTGCATCTACTAGTTCTTTTCCGGCACCGGAGAAATCATGCAAAGGATCACNAGAAGGNAGCCTATCGAGCANGCTGGAGACTATGTTTGGAATCAAATCGATTCCGACTAGGTCCATCAGTCCGAACACTGCAGTCTTAGGGACGCCAATTGGCCTTCCAAGCATAGCATCGGCCTGTTCAACNGATAAACCCAGGTCTAGCGTTGCCTTCAGAGACCTCTGAACGAAGAAAATTCCCAGCCTATTCCCAATGAACCCAGGGGTGTCTTTGCACAATATGACCCTCTTACCGAGTCTCTCGTGTGCGAATGAGCAGAACCTCTCGACGGTCGAGTTATCGACTTCAGATGAAGACACCACTTCCAGTAGTGGGAGGTACCTAGGGGGATTGAAGAAATGAGTNATNAAGAAGCGTGAAGCCATTTCATCTGGCATCCCCTCTATCAATTCTGATCGTGGAATTGTGGAGGTGTTTGAAGAGACGATTGTNTCAGGTCCAATGAACTCNGACACCCTAGAGAAGATTTCCCTTTTGATTTCAAGATTCTCNACGACGACTTCCACTACCCAATCGACCTCCTTGAGTAGTNCCAGATCATCCTCAANGTTACCGGGAGTGATGAGGTCTACGTTCCTCTTGTGCATCAACATCTCTGGGTTAGATTTCTGCATCATTTGCATTGCATTTCGAGAGATTGAGCTGCGATCTTCGCCCTCGCTGGCGATGTCTAGTAGCAAAACGTCACAACCGGCATTGGCGCAATGAGCAGCTATCCCTGCACCCATAACGCCACTTCCGATTACTGCGACGCTGCCTATTCTATTTGTCAAAAAACCACCTATATCCTCTCCAAAATTGTGGCCATGCCCATTCCACCGCCGACACATAAGGTCGCTAGGGCACTCTTTGCGCCTCTTTTCTCCATCAACTGAGCGGCCTTCCCGGTAATTCTGGCTCCGCTTGCTCCGAGCGGGTGGCCCAATGCTATGGCGCCACCCTCGACGTTTACCTTCTCGTGATCAAGNCCCAATTCACCAATNACAGCAAGGGATTGNGCTGCGAATGCCTCGTTAAGCTCAATCAANTCAATCTCGTCCAGANGCATTTTTGCCCTCTCCAGGGCCTTTCTTGTTGCTTGTACGGGNCCGATGCCCATTATTTCCGGAGCGCATCCGGAAACTGCAATGCTCTTGATCCTAGCCAAGTTTTGGAGCCCGTTCTTTGCAGCGAAATCTTCTGAACAGACAAAGACGAATGCTGCACCGTCAGTCAGAGGGGAGGAGGTTCCGGCTGTGACGGTACCATTTGAGACGAATGCTGGACGGAGCTTGCCTAGAGCCTCGGAGTCGGTTTCAGGCCTGATGCAGCCGTCTTCATNCACAATCCGATCACTGGTTTCTATAGGTACGATCTCATCATGAAANCCGCCGGATTCTCTGGCCCTNTGGGCCTTCGAATGGCTATTAATGGNGAATTCCTCCTGCTCTTCCCTGCTGATTCCGTACAACTTAGACAGATTTTCTGCCGTCACACCCATTGATGTGAGTGCCTCTGAGGGGAGNTTTGGATTTGGCATCGGGTTGAACCCNGTCATGGGTATTCGGCTCATGCTCTCTACCCCCCCGGCAATGAAAGCGCTACCATGTCCAGCGTTGACTCTAGATGCAGCGTCGTGAATGGCCTGCATAGAAGAGCCGCAGAAGCGGTTTATTGTGGCTCCCGGCACCGTTTCCGGAAGGTTGCTGAGGAAGGTTACGACTCTAGCCAAATTGTAGCCTTGCTCCGCCTCAGGAAATGCACACCCCAGCAGCAAGTCGTCAATCTCTGATGGATCTATCTGCAAGTCAGAAAGTAAATTGTTGACTACTTTTGAGGCTATATCATCGGGCCTTGAGTTGGCCAAGTACCCCTTTCTTGCTGGTGTGAAGGGTGATCTTGAGAAACCCGCTATTACTGCCATAAATAATGCANCAGATGCAATAATTAAACTAGAGGGTGAAGAAGATTACAACTAGTGTAATTTTGAACACTAGATATTCAAAAAAACACCTAAAAATGGGCATTCATGAGTTTTTTCTCCTCTGACGAAGTGACTCGGTGGAGACTACCGCAACAGGGGCTTGGAGGTTGAATGAAGGCACGAACCCTGCCATCGGAACCCGGACCACAGAATCTGACTTTCTCAATATTGATTCGGGGATGCCGTCGTGCTCGCCGCCAACCACGATTAGGACATTCCCAGTGAGATCTTCTTCCCATGGCTCTATTTCACCGCTGTCTTCAAGTGAGACAATCCTAAATCCCGCTTCCTTTGCCCTACTCACAATCTCCTCCCCATTCACCCAATGCACGGGCATGAACCTGTTAGCCTTCATCGAGGCCCTCTTGGCCGCTTTCTTCTGGGAATGAGTCAGATCGCCGTCCACGAAGACGGCTGAGGAGCCGCTAACTTCTGCGGTTCTAATTGTGAAGCCAATGTTGACTGGGTATTTCGCGCCAGCAATTAGCCACATCACGCCCCCGTAATCCAGAGTCTTTGNGATTGATGCCCCNGGGTCCCTACCNACTAGAGCTAGGATAGGGGGAGGGGAGTTTTCGATGTTTTTCCGGGACATTCGCCACATGTCGCTATTCGAGGATTCCCTAACCGGGATCCCTCTGCTCTCGGCGACCTTGCGTAACCTAAGTGCTTCCTGGTCCGAGGATCCTCTNAGNAAGAGGATCAAAGTGACATCTTCGGAATCTAGAGCTCTGGAAACCTCCGCCACGCCNCAACGCTGCATAGTTTCTGCTNCGGGTCTGGATTAATCTGCTTTCGGTTAACATNAATCCCGTATTTCGCGCAATGATTTGTAATATCTAGCCCTNAAGGGGNAGGAGNATTTCGTTTCTCCTCAAGAAGGGCAGCGTTGACGGATCGTCGTAAACAGCTAGCATCGCCGGTCCAGAAGGATTTAGCCCTTCATTCGCGACTAGGCTCTCCAATCTCCTCTTTAGGCGCTCTGACTTCTTCTTACCGGAGAACCCTGAGAATGAAAGTGCTGCCATGGCCTTTCCAGATGAGTGAACAAGCTGAACTCCATTGTCATCAGGCTGAGGGAGTTCTTCCATTGAGTACTCCGATGGCATAGTGAATGCCATAATCGACCCTCCTCTATCTTGCCAAATGTGAACTGGGGCAGTCATCGCNATCTCCTGCTGCCTTTCGTTTCTCCCGAAAATGTAACCTGCAATTCTACGGAATCCTCCACTAGAGCCCCTCCAGTTCGTTCCTTCAACCCTCACCCTCGCTTGAATTGTGTCAGAGTACCTCCTTACTTCGAAACCTGAGTGCTTGGAGATGATCTCGTATTCGGGCTCCTCGTAAGTTGCTGCCACGCATTCGAGGTGAGCATGGTAGACTTTGATTTTATGACATGAGGCCCATTGGGATGCACATGGAAATTACTCGCCAACTTGTTCTCGTCTTCACCTTCGTAATGGGGCCGATGGTCCTTGNCTCATATGCCTATGGAGTATCACATNNAGAGNATCCAACAGAACTCTGGGGNGGCATNCCGGAATCCTGGCAGACATTCATCGTGCCGTTCATGTTCCTAGCAGCAATTGGATTCATAATGTACTGGTACATCGTTTTCTTCTATTTCGAAGAGGGNGTGATGGATTCCCTAAGATGGCCATGGGGGGATTCCGATGGAATGGGCGCATCCAGACTTCTTCTTACGTTCGCCTTAATCATGATTCCATCTGCACTATGGTTGGAGAGCACGATTTTTCATATGGAAAACGATTACTCATGGACACCAATTCTTGTAGTGGGCACTCTGTTGTTGACATCCATCGGAAATGTGATGATGGGACTCATAGCAGTCAGTGCCTACCAAGATGGTTTGGACAGATCTTCCTTGATGATAGTTGGCTCGGTCTTCATGGCCATTCAGTGTATTCTCAACGATTTCGTGATTTGGACCTACAAGTTCCCATGGTGAGGTTTGAACAGACAACATAATGCCAACCCCCCCTATGGCGAATCGTGTCTTCTGCTTGGCTGATCGTCGGCACATATGCAATAGGCATGGTCCTATTTGCTATATGGGCCCGGAGGGACTTAGGAGATGAGGACGAGTCCTACTACCTAGCAGAAAGAGGACTCTCGGGACCGGTGCTCCTGATCACAATGGCAGCAACAAACTTCAGTGCATTTACTGTTTACGGGTCCAGCGGAGCAGCTTACAGAATAGGGCTCTCATTCCTACCGATAATGGCATTCGGAACTGGTTTCATGGCTGTTTCTTTGTATGTTCTGGGGAGGAAGGTGAGATCTCGTTCGCTTGANCATGGTGCGATGACNGCTCCAGAGATGGTGCTTGGACAGACCGGATCCAGGGGTGCCCAGGTTTCNATGGCAACTGTTCTNGTTCTAGCCACGATACCATACTTGGCGTTGCAGCCTAGAGCTGCGGGAATAGTTGTCTCGGCCCTATTTGGNGTTTCAGAATGGATTGGGGCCGTTCTTGTCACCGNCCTAGTCGTGGCCTACACTATTACTGGTGGTCTGAAGGCCGTTGTAAGAACTGATATTGTTCAGGGGGCCATTGCACTCGCCTTACTCTGGCTGGGACTGATCATGGTGNTGGGNAATGCNGGTGGCATCCAAGTAGCAATGGAAGAGCTTNCTGCATCTGAGCAGACTGCAGGACTCCTNGGAAGGGATGGNAACTACACCATGCTAATTTGGACCAGCACAATGATCCTATGGCTCTTCGCTGACCCAATGTTTCCCCAGTTATATCAGCGACTGTGCGCTGCAGATAGCGACAGGTCGATTGGCAGAATGGCTACTCTATACCCTGCTGTTGCATGGTTGGCATTCCTGCCTCCGATATTAATTGGGACATTGGGGCATTTGGAATACCCCGAGCTAGACAGAGCGGGCTCAGACAAGATTCTCCCGACACTGATAATGGACATAGGGGGTGATTGGCTTGGAGGGTTAGTTCTTGTGGCAGGACTTGCTGCTCTAATGTCGACGATGGACTCGCAACTGCTTGCTACTGGTTCTCTTGTTTCACGGGACCTCATTCCAGAAGGGCGTGACTTTCCCCACGTAAGGGAAATTGTGATTTGCTCCCTTGCAATTCTGGGACTATTCCTTTCCCTATTGTCAAATCTTTCAATCCTGGATTTGGGGCTTCTTGCTTTCTCGATGTATGCAGTAATGTTTCCGGCGGTTTTTGCATCGGCGCACACCAATAATATTGACGGGCGTTCAGTAATTGCATCCATAGTTGCAGGAGAGTCGGTGGTTCTTCTGGCAATTTTCTCTCCCGAGTCATTCGACGGATGGTGGGTTCAACCGGTAAAGGCGGCTATGCCAACTGCAGTAATACCATCCCTAGGTGCAGCAATGATTTCCTTAGCACTGAGTCAATACTTCTTCTCAAGTGATTATTCCTTAAGAGAATGGTTGGAAATTGACCGTAAGGGCATTCTACCGATGGTCGGATTTGTTGTGATATTTATTCTCGCCCAGGACTACTGGTGGTGGGGTGAGAATGGCACGTCTGCATTGGGCCTCCCCATCTGGATTTGGTGGGCTGCTGCTCTTTCCATATTACAAACGGTAATTATGGCAAATTGGGTTAGGAAGGAGACGTCCCGTTAGAGTCAAGTCTGGTATCGCTGTCTAGGGCTCATGGGAGTTGGTAGGGCACTGTTGTTCGGGGCCTTTGCAGCCATTCCAGGAATGTTACTCGCAGTTATTGGTTGGGCGATCAGCGGAAGCCCCCAGGATTGGGGTTATGAGCTATGGCTGGCCTGCTACCTCCCATTCTTCGGTTGTATAGCGGCAGGGTTGGTATTTGGTTGGAGGAGTAACGAGTTAGCCAACGAGGAGGCCTGAAAATTTGAGGCGCGCGGAGAAAGCCGTGCACATTGGGGAAATATTGGACGGGCTCTATCCTGAGGCCCCCATACCACTGGATCATAAAGACCCATATACACTACTTGTCGCAGTTATGCTTTCTGCTCAGACCACAGATAAGAAGGTAAATGAGGTTACTCCTAGGCTTTTTGAGATTGCAGATCGTCCTGAGTCGATGGTAGAAATTGAAGTAGACATCATTCATGACATAATCAGAGAAGTTGGCTTGGCCCCCACCAAAGCAAGGAATCTTCGAAGGATGGCGGAACAGATTCTGGAAGATGGCGGCGAAGTAAGACCAGATTGGGAATTCCTAGAGTCTTTGGCAGGAGTTGGTCATAAGACTGCCAGTGTAGTAATGGCCCAGGCCTTCGGAGTTCCAGCATTCCCTGTCGATACCCATATCCACAGACTAGCAGCGAGGTGGGGCCTCTCCAGTGGAAGAAATGTAGAGAAAACCGAGAGGGACCTGAAGGCGATTTTTCCAATTGAGACTTGGAATAGTCGCCATCTCCAGATGATTTTCTTCGGGAGAGAATACTGCCCTGCATTGAGGCATGATCTTCGTGAATGCCCGATATGCTCCTGGGCAGCTACCAAGAAGCGCATGAATGAGGAAATGGGGAAGTGAGATGGAAATATTCGAAGGGAGGATCACCTCGGCTGGTTTTGATAGCGGGCATAGATTGGTTATTGGCGACTGGATGAAGTCCCCCTTGGGTAAATTCACCAATGTGATGTGGGCAAGGCCTGATGGGAGCAGGGTCCTACTATCTCCCTCTATCGAGCATGCAAACTATGTCTCCGAACTGTATAATTTCGAAGAAGTGAAGATTGTTGAAATGCGAATAAAGAGAAGCAGAAAGGGACTGGATATTAGGACTGAAGAGATGTCTGTGAGAATGACTTGGGGGGCTTCGTTCGCTATTCCGATCTGGAGGCCACTATGGTTCATTTCCACCATAGAGGCTATATTTGCCAGATTATTTTTCGGAACGAAGACATTTGGAATAACCCGAAACGGAAGGAGGGAGTGGTACTCAGTTAGGTCGATTTCAAGATTACTGACTGCAGAAGCCGAGATGGGTGGCGAGAGTCTTGGGAACAAGGGCAGGTTCATTTCTACAGCATGCTTTGGTTTTAGTGAACCCCCCTCTATTCCGACTTCCATTGGACTGAAGACTTACATCGAGTGATGGCAGCCTTCATGAGAGCGACCCTTCACGGTCTTTCATGGCAGTAGTTGAATTGGAAGTTGGAGACGAGGCCCCTCAGTTCGAAGCGATGGTTACCAATGGAACGACAATTTCTCTTTCCGAGATCTTCTCCTCAGGAGAGAAAGTGATCCTATATTTCTATCCGCGGGACAACACTCCGGGATGCACTAAGCAAGCATGCGACTTCCGAGATAACTTCGGCAGATTCAGTGGAAGTGGATGGAGGGTGATTGGAGTTTCTACTGATGGTTCCAAATCTCACCAGAAGTTCATTGAAAAGCACGATTTACCATTTGATTTGATAGTTGACGAAGAGGCTGCTTTGCACGAAGCATATGGGACTTGGAGGGAGAAAAACATGTACGGAAAAACGTACATGGGAACTCTGAGATCGACATTCGCAATAGGGGCTGATGGAAGGCTGGTTTGGGTCGGATACGGCGTGAGGACCAAGGGGCATGTAGAATCCTTGATAGAATCCCTGAAGGTTGATTGAGATGGATCTGAAGGAAAAGAGGGAACTCGTGGCTGGTTTCCTCAGAAGATGCGTGGATTACGCTAGTGAGTCGATTAGCAGGAAGAGGGAGAGGGGAGTAGGCGAAGAAGAGATCTCGAAGTGGACGGCATACAAGGAATTCACCGAACACGCTGCAATTGAGGTTTCTTCGGGTGATCTCGACTCCTGGCTAGAGGACGAGTAGTCAATTGTCGAAAGCCCTGTCATGGGATGCAGCCCCCAGTCTGTGCTTGTGGGTGTCAACCCGCATCATTGCTCCGGCCACCATCAATAGGGAGTCATCCTCGTTTAGTGCGAAAACTGGCAAACCCGATCTTTCTCCCAAATCCTGAACCCTTCTGGAGCAGACCGATTGTTGGCTAGGCATATGATTCAACTGATTCAGATCGACAATCACCATGTCCCCCATTGAGAGGTTTCCCTCTATGCCCTCAAGTTGCAATCTGTGCATTCTGTCGGGCTCCAAGTAAATGACTCGCCTGGATGGCCTATCTGTCAGCCTCTCTGTTCTTTCTGACCACCTCGACTCGCCCAAGTCGTGGAATCTGTTTCCAGCCTTGGGACCTGGTTCTGCCTCCCCTCTGGTGCCCAAAGAGATAGCCTTAGGGGTGGTGCTTGGATTGGGCAGTCCAAGTAGCCTGAACAGATTGACCATGGACGTGAGGAGGGTTACTCCTCAAAGAGTGCTTCTATGTCGTCTGGGTCAAGATCGTGTTTTTTGCCCCCGAGATCAGGCGCCGGGGGTAGGGGAATCGGATTCTTATTCTCTTGCCTAGTTCCAGTCAGTTCTTCGAAAACGTCTCCCAGTGCATTTATCGAAGGTTCTGCGTAGGGGGTTGCTTCCGAATCAACGGCTTCAGAGTGGGTTTCATTGTCCTCGAAGGTTTGATTCGTTTCATCGAAGGCTGAATCCATGTCAAATGAATGACCTCTCCCCTCAGGGCTCTTTGGTTGTACATTTAACCTCATTACTGCAAAGAATGAGGCTGCAACCAACAGGATGCATAATATGGCGAAACCAAGATTGCTCTGAATGGTTTTGGAAAGGCTTGTGGGTGCCTCTGCAACTTCAATGTCCATAATTATTGAATGGCTGGAGCTATCGTCCAGAACTGTCAGCTTTGCCTGCTTCATTCCACCTGATCTATACGAAACTTCGACCCATCTTCCTGTGAAGTCTACATCATTTGCGGGATCTCCATCGCCATCGGAATCCGTAAAAATATCCACGTCCCAATTGAATATTAGCGAGTCCATATCTGCCGCTGAGTCAATTGTCCCGTTGGCTGATAGGACGAATGCTTCTCCCTGTGAGGGGTTTTCTTCGCTTGAAGAAGCGAACGCTTCTGGAGGGGAGTTGGTCACTGAAAAATATATTTCCACGGAGTCATAATCCCCATCATCATCAGTCACGTGGAAAGTAATCGAACCTGATGCAGTAGAAGAGTCTGGCCAGGAGTGGATAAGTAGTCCCCCAGGAATGTCACAGTCATTTTCGGATTGTCCATCGGCATCGGAATCGGTAAAAGTATCCAGATCGAAACAGAGCGTCAAGTCGTCTATGTCGTTTGGGGTGTCGGAGACCCCAGGCTCTATTCTGAACACCTCGTCCTCCTCCAGGTTTCCGAGATCGGTTGTTAATGGGGCAATCTCAGGGGCGACATTGCTGACTTGGATTGGTATGATCAGAAGTTCGCTGCCTTCTCCGTCATCGTCGAAAGCTTGGAAAGTTGCCAAATGCATCCCTGAGGAGTTGTAGCTAATGTTGCTAACTGAGCTGCTGAGTCCCGCTGAAGTGTAGTTTACATCGGGACTGGTTTCTGCATCCGGAACCCAGACATACAACAGTGAGTCCAAGTCATTTACAGAGTCCTCTGCTTGTCCTAGGAAAGTTACCTCCTGGCCCTCGTTTACTGTAAATACCCCCCTACTGTCGGGGAAAATTCGCCCTCCATCGCCCAGGTACAATTCGACAACGGGATTGCTGGGTGCGATATTGCTTACATTGATGGAATGGCTGGCCAATGTAGTAGCCCCGTCGTCGTCGGTTGCCAGCACTTCAATGGAATATTCCCCCTCGATCATCGGAGTCACTGTGCAAGTCGTACTTACTCTCCCCTCTGAACACTCTGCACCCCAAAGGAATTCAACAGGTGCTTCTGGATTCTGTGAATCCAAGTCCCAGCTCTCAAGAATCGTGAAAGTAATTGGATTTGTGACTTCGATTTCATCTGTCTCAGAACCGATAGTTGCCACTGGAGGTTGATTTTGCACGGAAATCGAACTCTGGGTGGAAGAGCTGTCTCCTTCATCATCCGAAACTATCAGGACTACATGGTACAAACCATCGTCGCCCCATGACCAGTTGATCTCGCAATCTTCCTCCTCTGCGTCATNGAGAAATTCGGCNCCGTCATCNGCAAAAATAGAGAATCTGCAGTACACAGAACCCCCGTCCGGATCTANTGAANACGNTCCGTCGAAATNAACTTCCTCCAGAGTAATTGGGGAATCGGTAGGAGAAATTTGGAGAGAGGGGNTTGGCAAGGANCCTACGAAAATGACAAAGGAACCCTCGTTATTTGACCGGTTACCGTCACCAGAAATCTCATCGGGATCTACTTCGAAGTAGATGTACACGTTTCCAAATGGATGGTTTTCTGGAACTGTCCAGTTGACCTCGACCCTAGACTCTTGAAGACTGGCCAACTGAGGGACGTGCCCAGTTACTTCGGATCCATCAGGTGCGTCGACAACTATCGTAGTCTCTGGAGAAGGGTTTAGCCCCCTGTTCATCACCTGCAATGAGAACGTCATCACATCGCATCTGACGGCCGAGAATCCCATGCTTGGATCTAGTGAAACTTCATTGCCAGTAGAAGGCCTGAATCTTTGAACCGAAACTCCCGATGATCTAGAGACCAAGTCGATCTGGTGGACATCTGAGTCGATAATTAGTGTAGATGCCCCAATTATTCCCTCCGATTCTATCCAAGCAACTAACCCATGGCTCCCCAGTTCACCTTCCCCAATCGAATCGTCTGGATTTGAGCCTGAATTGAACTCCAGTTGTATTGTGCCATTGGCGTCAGTGGAGACGTTTCGAACTAAGGTCTCGGACTCGTACCTGAACTGAATGTCCAAATCAGAAATCGCTTGGCCTTGCTCTGTAGCATTTATCCAAGCAAGTGTTTCTATTCCCGTCGGTGAAATTGGGTACTGGACATCTATCGTAATTTCCTTGCCTCCCTGAACGGGCTGATATGTTACAAGGTTGTGGACGGCGACAAACCCGAATGCCTGGACTATTGAGCTCCTCACCTCCCCCTTAACATGGGGACAGTACCAGTTAAATCCTGACTCGTCCCCATTTGAGTCATAGCTTGTGACATTGAATGATTGGTAGCATCCTGGAAAGGAAACCCCAGAGTTTCCCTGGTTGACCACCGTCCAGCTAGTGGAATTGGATTCATTAGTGTCGTCCGGGATCTCGATTCCAAAGTTGCTTTCACCATCGTACTCCGTCTCTTGCTGGTAGCTCATCTCCCATGATTCACCTACGGAGATCGGGAAATCATAGTTCTCTAGCGGAGGGGTGAACGTGTTCAGAACCGAGAGAACGCCCACTGTCTGCCTGAGGGCTGACCAGCACCACGGATCGAAGTACACGTCTATGGAGACTTGCTGGGAGAAGGTGGCCAGATCAGATGTACGTATTACCTCAGTGGTTTCCATGTCCACGTATAGGCAACCGCTATTGCCGTCGAGGTCGATGGAGCCATCTGACTGGTAACTCCCTACTGATTGAACTTCATAGACCAGAGTTTCGTTTTCATCTACGTTGGAAATATAGATGTCCTGTACGGTCCTGCTTAACGACCCGTTCAGAGTCTCGACATTCGTTGAGACTCCTGAGTCTGCTGCGAAATCAGCTACATCCAAGTATCCATCGTAAACCCAATTATCATTCACCCGCCAAACTGGAACGTCCGAAATTCCTTGGGTTCGGGCTTGCACATCGCCCCCGCTTGGATGTTCAACTAAGCCCCTACTTTCGCTCTTTATCGACTGGAATGTGACAGGAGCCAGTGAAAGAAGGACGGCTATCGCCGCAGCCCAGCATGCTCGTCGCATGCATTTCGCATGGCGGTCTTCCCAATAACATTGATTCGAGACTATAGCAAATCTGCTAGCTCATCCTTGATTTGCTCTACCGCCTCGAGAATTTCATCCTTGTGCCTAGCTCCAGTAATTACCATCTTTCCACTTCCGAAAATCAGGCAAACCACGCGAGGGTAGTCCAGTCTGTAAATTAGGCCAGGGAATTGCTCGGGTTCGTATTCAACCTTGTCGAATGGAAGGTGAAAGGTTAGGTTGTTCAGGTTTAGTTTCCTTGGAAGCGCAGCAAGAGGCTCCCCCTTCAAGATCCCGCGAATCCTCGGATCCTCATTCTCAACCTCTTCGTCGGTTGCTGCCCTAATTCCGCCCCCTTCATCGATAACCTTGGTATTGATGTCGTCCATCTTGGCCACCTCTCCGTAATCCTCTGGGTAGAATAGTGAGTAAGTAGCAACCATGTTCTGGACTTCGATCTCAACATCCTTCAGGTCCCAAGTTTCAATTCCTGCATTTCTGAGATCTCCAATCATTCGGTCTATCCCCGTCTGAATGTTATCCTCGTTCTTCCCCCCTGTACAGACGGCTCTACCCGATCTGAACATCAGGATGGCTAGTTTGGGCTCAACCACTCTGTAAACAACTCCTGGGAACTGCTCTGGTTCGTATTCGCAGTTCAACTGGATGGCAATGTCCGGTAGGTCCAGTTCCTCTGCCACTCTAGTAGAAGCTACAACATTCACTACTGTGAGTCTTTCTTCATCGCTTAGCATAGGTTGACGACTTACCTTCCTCTTATAAATGATAATATAAACTAGGCAGGCTCAATTGGCAAGGAATCTCATAATTCTACGACTGCAGGACCTTGATTCCTTCTGAACCTAGTCCAGTTGAAAGAGGCCTTCCTCCAGCAACTTCGATGGCTTCACAGACTCTGGATGGGTTTTGAGTCAAGGCAACCATACAACCCCCTCCTCCAGCACCAGTCAACTTAGCACCCAAGGAATGGGGCCTGGCAGCTTCAACCATCCTGTCCAGCTGAGGACTACTAACTTCGAGATTTTGCAATCTCTCGTGGCATGCATTCATAGCCATGCCCAATGCTTCCAAATTACCTGCTGAAAGGGCCGTTAGTCCTGCTTTTGTGATGTTCGAAATTGCCTCCATGTCCTCGATTCTCTCGGGACTTTCAGAGATAAGCTTGGCCACCCTAGCTACCATCCTCCCCGTAGGGGACCCCTTTCCCGAAAATCCAATCACGAGTCTAGCATCTTCGATTCCAGCTGGGATATCGATCACGTTTATTGTCCAGTCCCTATTTCCCTCTGGAGTGGTAAGGCTAGTGTCGAAGACATGCCTCGTACCGGGAACTTGCGAGTCAGAAACCACAACACACCCCCCGAGTGCACTGGTTGCGGTGTCTGTGGGGCTTGCCCTACCTTTCTGAGCTGATGCTTCTGCCGAGTGAGCCAGCCTAGCCATTGAAATTGGATCCAATGGTTCCTCCGGATTTAGCAGGCAATGTAATGCTGCCCCGAAAGCATTTGACAAAGCCGCTGAAGAACCCATTCCTGCAGCCGAGAATAGCGAGCTTTCTACTTCAATCCTGAGTGGAGGGCCGGAGTATTCGAACACGTTTTTGATTATGTGGGATATGTGAGGGTGTCTTGAAGGTACGAAAGGTTCGCCCTCGAGGATCCATTCAGTGGATTCTCGGACTCCCACCCTCACCCCTTGGTCGATTGCTACCGCCACTGCAGGATGTCCGTAAACTACAGCNTGCTCGCCGAANAGAATGCACTTTCCGGGGGCAAATGCCTCCGCCATGGANCATGGGTGTGACAGAAGGACATGAGGGTTGGCATATCGTGCGGTTGTTTCAAGGACTTATTACCCATGGGGACAGTGCCAGACAGGTCTGGGTGGGGAATACTCGTGAAGCACCCTCTATTGCAATCATATGGGCCGATAGATGGGTGGATGATTCTTNTTGCGATGGGTTCCATCTCAATCGGCTTCTTTGTTTACCAAGTTCAGAAAGCNGTCAGACTGGTCATGATTGGCTCCAGCGATTCTAGATTCGATTCATGGGGCCCCAGGATTAGGGANTTTGTTGTCGGGTGGCTTGGTCAAAAGAAAGTTCTGAGGGATAGGGTAGCCGGAACAATGCANGTTCTGATGTTCTGGGGTTTNCTAATGCTGGCCTCNGACATGTTTGATCTGGCAACAGCGAATGCGTTTTCCAGCAAGATTCTGCCGAACCTGCTCAAAGGNCCTTGGAATGGGATGGTTGAGCTNGGCTATACNATGGCACTAATCGGTTGTGTTGCGGCTTTAGTTCGNCGAGTTGTTTTTACTCCTGAGAAGCTCAAAGGAAAATCTCAACTTGAAGGGAACGTAATTCTNATGNTGATATTTACNATTACTACTACTTCCTTTATGATCGAGTCAAAGGAGGACCCAAGCGCATTCTGGGAGCCCATAGGATACCAGTTTAGCAAAGTCGGNCTCGAAGATAGCACTGTTGTAATTGCCTATTGGTTACACATGCTGTCAATCTCGGTTTTCCTCTTCCTAATTCCGCTATCCAAGCACATGCACCTGGTGATGGCAGTTCCAAACGTGTTCTTCCACGATACTGGGCCTAGTGCAAAGATGCGCCCACTTGCTATTGGTGATGATGGGAAAGCAGTCCCCTTGGAAGAGTTAGACATTGATTCCTTTGGCGTAAGCACCTATACACAGTATTCTTGGAGGCAGCTTATTGACGGGTGGTCTTGCACCTCATGCGCAAGATGTCAAGACGTGTGCCCTGCCTATGCCTCTGGAAAGGGCCTGAACCCAATGCAGGTTATCCATGATGTTCGGAACTACGCAAACGAACACGCGCCATTACTACTTTCTGGAGAAACTCCAGAAGAGACTATTCTGGATAGGATAACGGATGAAGCAGTCTGGGCCTGCACTACCTGCAATGCCTGTGTTGACGTGTGCCCATTGTATATTGAGCATGTGCCCAAGCTCACAGATCTTCGACGGAATGCGATGATGGAGACTATGGAATACCCGGAAATTCTCAATACCGCCATGGGAAACATCGAGTCAGCATCCAATCCTTACGGTTTCGGGGAGCACGAGAGGGCCGACTGGGCATCCGACCTAGATGTCAAGATTGGGGAGCCAGCCGAGTATATCTATTTCGTTGGATGTGCGGCCAGTTTCGATGAGCGGAATCAGAGAGTTGCTAGATCCACGATTTCGTTGCTGAAGGAGGCGGGCCTGGATGTGGGCATTCTCGGTATGCAAGAGGGTTGCTCTGGAGATCCGGCAAGGAGAGCTGGTAACGAGTACCTTTTCCAAATGCTAGCAGAAACAAATATGATGACTTTCCAAGAATTAGGGGTGAAGAGGATTATTGCATCCTGCCCGCATTGTTTCCACACCTTGGGGAAGGAATACGCTGACTATGGGGGTGACGAGCTCGAGGTCTACCATCACTCGGAGATATTATCAAAACTTCAAGAAGAAGCTAAGTTACCTTATCTTAGTGGTGTAGAGACAGAAAAAGAGCGTTCAATCACTTTCCACGATCCTTGTTACCTAGGTAGAATTGGCGGAATCGTGGAGGAGCCTAGGAATGTCATCAGTGGGGTCGATGTTGAGACAGAGAACCATGGAAGAGATTCGTTCTGCTGTGGTGCTGGGGGTGCTCAGATGTGGATGGAAGAGGATGCAGATAAGAGAGTGAATGTGATTCGTGCAGAGGAGTTATCCGAAACGGGGTGCAACACTGTTGCNGTGGGATGCCCATTTTGTTCGATNATGGTTAAGGACGGTCTCGATGCAATAGGTTCTGAGATGGAAGTCTTAGACGTCGCAGAGATTCTTTGGGAGCAAATTCAAAAGAGGGACGAAGAAATCCACGGAAGGGCCTAGATTAGCAGATTTGTAAATAGCGATTATCATAAGTCATGAGCAATGTGAACAGCCATGGGCGAAGAGTTCAGAATGTTCGGGATGACGGTTCCAAGGATTGCAATTCTGAACGGCATATTGCTTTCAGCCTATGGAGTATTTTCCTATTTTGCTCAGAGTGCAGAACCTCCATCGGTTACTGCTCTGATTCCTGCATTTTTGGGATTTCCAATGTTGTTNTTGGGGTTTTTGTCAGAGAAAAATGTGGCAAACAGGCACCACTATATGCACTCATCAATGGTTTTGGCACTTGTTATGGCCCTNCTTGGATCGATTAATTTAATTCTGAATTTCTCAGGCATGTCCATTCTAGTANTTGTGTCACACCTCTTGCTAATCCAGGTTGGGGTTTCTTTCATCATAGTGGGGATAATGTCGTTCAGGAATGCTCGACTAAACAGGGAGTCTTCAGTGGTACAATGACTCCGATAATCGGGATAACCTGCTTCATGCGTGAGACTGTTGTTAGAACAGCTTTCGGAAACTGGGAGAGGCATGCTGCCGTTCTTCCATCGGCATACATATCGATGATTGAAAGGGCTGGNGGAACTCCNCTCATCATCCCTCCAGCNGGAGATATGACNCCNATTCTTGACAGCATAGATGGTTTGCTAGTATCGGGCGGTCCTGACATTTCACCCTCTAGCTACAACCAGGAGCCTGAAGAAATGACCAAGGAGTTCTTTCCGTTACAGGACGAGGCGGAGATGGGGCTAATCGAAGGGGCTCTGGATAGGGACATGCCAATTCTNGGNATCTGCAGAGGGATGCAAATTCTCAGCGTTTTNCATGGAGGTTCCATGCATCAGCACCTAGACGATACCCCGGGCCATAAGAATCACGGGGCTTATGACGGAGGAACATCTGATCATGGAGTTGACATTGCGGAAGATTCTCTCCTCTCTAGCCTGATGGGTACCTCNNTGACGGTGAATTCNGCTCATCACCANGGAGTTGCCGATCCCGGAAGTCTTTCNGTTTCGGCGACGGCGGTGCATGATGGGCTAATCGAAGCTGTTGAAAGAAAGGACAAGCGATTCTGCATTGGAGTTCAGTGGCACCCGGAGCGAATTGNNCATGAAGTTCTGTTCACAAAGTTCGTTGAAGCAGCGAGGGGTTGATGTCCAGAGTGCCGCGTCATTAGGTAGTGGCAGTCAGGGTATTCGACACGAGATCTCGGAAAAAGAGGGACTTGGTTACCCTNGAANNGGGCAAGGTTGGCCTATATGCATGTGGAATAACNCCTTACTCGCCNAGCCACATTGGGCATGCAAGGCAAGCCATATCATTCGACATCATTGTAAGGTGGCTTCGCAAGAGAGGTTTCGAAGTCAATTACATAACAAACTTCACCGATGTAGATGACAAAATNATTGCTGCTGCCAATGAAGANGGAGTTGACTTTCTAGAAATTTCCAACAGGCACATAGATGACTACTTCCAATCTATGGATGCCCTGAATGTAATTAGAGCNGATGCCTATCCNAGAGTNACTGAAACAATTCCAGAAATAATAGAGATGGTTGCATCACTAATTGAGAAGGGGCATGCATACCTTTCTGATGATGGCGTATACTTCGAAATTGACACTTCCCCTGAGAAGTATGGNNAACTCACAGGNCAGACCCTAGAGATGGTCAGATCTGGNGCNGGGGGGAGAGTNGGCGAAACCGGTTCCGGAAAGAGNGACCATAGGGACTTTGCTCTTTGGAAGATGGCGAAACCGGGAGAGCCTTCTTGGNAGAGCCCTTGGGGTNATGGCAGGCCGGGTTGGCATATCGAGTGCTCTGCGATGTCGCTAAAGCANCTAGGGGAGAGNNTTGACATCCACGGAGGGGGTTCTGACCTGATATTCCCACATCACGAGGCCGAGATTTTCCAGTCGGAATGCTGCCTTGGGCATGATCCAGTGGTGCAATATTGGATTCACAACGGCATGGTCAACGTGGATGGGGAGAAAATGAGCAAGTCATTGGGCAACTTCTGGACAATATCGGAGGCATTGGAGAATGTGGACCCCCTAGTACTGAGGTATACTCTGATTAACGCCCCATACCGCCAGCCCGTAGACTTCAACCAGGTAATGATAGATGACTCGGAGACTCATCACGGCAGGCTTGTAACGTGCTACGGGGAAGGGCTTGCAAAGTTTGGAAGAGGTGCGTCCATGAACAAGGAATGTGATTGGCGGATGTTCCCTGAGTTGGTAGATGCAGCGAATAGGTTCGAGGAAGGGATGGATGACGACTTCAACACAAGGGTAGCTCTTGTCGAGGTTCAGGCAGTGGTAAAGATGCTGAGAGGGTTGCTGGACGACATGGCCGACTACAATGAAGTCACTGATGACGGCGTATACATCGGACCCATTTCGGATTTTATCGCGGGATTAATCGGATGGCTGTCCGAGTTCGCAGGAGAAGTACTGGGATTACTACCTGAAGAGGCGGATATTCTGGAGGCGATACATAGTGAAGAGAGTGCAAAGGATGAGATTTCCCAGGATGTCGAGAGGCTACTTTCCCAGAGAGATGCAGCTAGAAAGTCCAAGGACTGGTCCAGGGCCGACGAAATTCGAGATGAGTTGGCAGGAATGGGAGTAATAGTCGAGGATGGTCCGGACGGTGCAACTTGGAGGATCGAATAGTCATCAATTCTATGAAAGTGCGATATATTACCATCTCCACGCAAGTCTGTGCTCTCAAGGATTTTCGGCCGTAACATCGCATCTCTGGCATTGGCTCTAATGATGCTATTGCCAGGCTGCCTCGAGGAGGTCACTTCCAAGGAACAAGAGTTTGACTGGAATCGAGACTATGTTCTAATTGATCCAAGCGGACACGAGGATCCTCGCAACTTCGTAGTAGCCGATCCGATTGACAACGAGACTTGGGGCAATGCCACTTGGACTGTCTTCGGGAACGAGCACGGTGGCAACTGCTGCGAGCATTACCTAGCTGCTACCAAGGAGGGGTGGATCCTAAACTTCGGGGGTGAATATCCTACATGGTCGGAGGACAGGGGGATTACATGGCAAGAATACAGGCCCACTATTTTCTCTCAATTGGGATGCCTGGAGCCTAAGCCTACGGTACCTGGTCAAGAAGGGCTAGGGGAGGGGAGCATAGTTCAGGCAACGAATGGCGACCTAATCTCGATGGGTTGGTTCCCATACCCTAGCACCAGTGGAGCGGACCAATTCTACGCTTTCTTCTATGATGCTGAGGATGGTGAGTGGAGCTGGTGCTTCAACAGAACCCCAGAGCCCTTCTACGATAGGTCGTGGCAAGTTGAGGTAGTGGGTCCGATCAATGGCGGCCTGTATGGAAACGGGCCTTGGGCCAGTCTAGTTATTTCCAACTTCTGGCATCAGGTCCAGAATGTAGGTGGTCAGCTATCGACTGATGGTCTAAATTACGACTATTTCGGCTTCCCCGATAGGGACGAGAGCCTCGACGTTATGGAGGTGGACTTGAACCCAGAAAGTCTGGGACCTGAGTGGGACTTCACTAAGCCCCACAAAGAGATGAGGGCGTTTCCAGTTCCATCTGGTGGCCTTTACTTTCCAAACTACTTCATCGATGGAAGTGACGCCTATTTGGACACGTCACTGAACTGGTGGACGGGAGTCACTCTGAATGGTTCCTCGTTACCGTCACAGTATTGCGCATTCGACTCATCTCCTGCTCTACACTGTGTCAGTGCAGGACAGACATCTCTGACACACATGCTTTCGTGGGATGGGGGGGAGACGTGGGAGAACATGACATACAATCTCTCAGAGAGAGCCACTGAGATCGAGGAGTGGGAGTTCCACTCCAGCGGAGTCCACGATCTATTCGTACTCAACGTTAGATTCCAGAGCGCTGAGGGGCCGGACGTCGACGTTGCCTATCACGTACGTGAATTCTCACAGAGTTTGGAGCCGGACTTACTTACATATCTTGGACAGGGCGATCTTGACTCAACTTCTGGAGCTGGGAACGACATCAGATTCGACTTCGCGAGCATGGGCATCCTACCAGATGGGGGCTCATTTATTGCTTACCACGACTCGACGGACCCTGANCCACTCTTCGGGGTAGAGATGTTGATCCCAGAGNGATATCTCTTANAATAGCCAACTCAACNAATATGGAAGTGAACAGTGGTCCCATCGACCTCGAAGGTGTCGGATTCTCCCGTGGGTTTGCCTTCATTCAGTGAAGACTCGCCCGCTCTGGTCTCAGTCGTAATGTGATTCCAATCCCTGTTCTCTATTTCCATGCCTTCAATCCAAACCGATAGGGAAATTGTGGACTCCACCTGAAGGTCCATCTCCTTCCTCTTGGCCTGAANCCTTCNAGTAATGTCTCTGGCGANGCCCTTTGAGAGTAGTTCCTGATCAGTATGCATGTCAAGGACNATGGAAACGTCCCCATCTTCGAAAGACAGGGTCTGTGCAGCGAAGCCTTCCTTCTCCNCCCTTCTAATCTCTACGTCCTCNATAGTNATCTCGTAGCCTGCTAGGGCGGCTATNCCGGCCTCAATCTCTAGTAGCAGGGCNTCGGGATCGGCTAGATCTAACTGTGCCAGAACAGAGGGCAAGTCAGAGCGGCATTTTGAACCGAGTAACTTCCTGTTTGGCTCCAGNACTATTCTCTGGAAGGCATCCAAGTCGTCTTCTGTGGAAAGAGTCTCGACATTGAGTTCCTCGGCGAGAATGTCGCTGAAACGGGAGATATCCGGACCTCCCACAATCCAACCCGTTCTGCAAGGAAGACGTTGTCTTCTATTCGAGTTGACCCTGATTCTCCTTCCAGCCTCTGCCAATGATCGGACCAGAGACATCTCCTGTTCTATTGAGTAATCCCTCGAAGGTAGAATTGAGTCNACTATCTCGGAACCCACAGGCCAGTCTGCCAAGTGGACCGATGCCCCGGTTAGCCCCCTGTGAATCTGGTCCGGGATGAATGGGGAGATTGGTGACATCAGCCTGCAGACTATCAATAGAACCTCGTGAAGAGTGTGCTGACAGGCCCTCTTGTCGTTACTGTCTGCCTCGTCCCAGAGTCTCCTTCTGGACCTCCTGACGTACCAGTTTGATAGGTCGTTGACTACGAAGTCCTCCAATCCTCTTCCAGCCTTGTGGAAATCCCAGGAGACAAAATTTCTATGGTAGTCTTCCGCCATCTCGGTAGTCTTGGAAAGAATCCACCTATCCAGGGGACTCCTGTCCTGAACCTGAACCGATCCTTTCTCGTCTTCTGGGTCGAAGCCGTCCAAATGGGCATAGTCGGCATGGAAGCGATATACATTCCAAAGAGTCAGGAACATCTTGGCATAGGACTCTCTNACTCCGTTAGGATCGAAGTTAGTTGGGGACCACGGGGCGCTTTGTGTAGTCATGTACCACCTAATNGAGTCNGCTCCCTCCTTGTTGAAGTGGTCCCAGGGGTTTACGACGTTTCCTCTTGACTTGCTCATCTTCTTACCTTCCTTATCCAGTATATGGCCTAATGAGAGGCACCTCCGGAAGCATGGTTCGTCGAAAACGGTGGTTGCGACGGCTAGTAGAGAATAGAACCATCCACGAGTCTGATCTACCGCTTCGCAGATATAGTCAACTGGAAATGAGCCAGAAAATCTTTCCTCGTTTTCAAATGGGTAATGCCACTGTGCGAATGATGCGCAGCCCGAATCGAACCAGCAGTCCATTACATAGGGCTCTCTTGTCATTTCTCCGGAGCAAGCTTTGGATGGGCAGTTCAACTTGACCTCATCGACATATGGCCTGTGAAGTTCTGGNGGCTGGGGAGATGTTTCGGTTTTCATCGAAGACATCTCCTCGATGCTCCCGACGCAGTGNTCAATTCCACACTCTTGGCATACCCATACTGGGATAGGAGTGCCCCAGTAGCGTTCACGGCTAATTGCCCAGTCCTTGATATTGGATAGCCACTCCCCCATCCTCTTTGTCCCTGTCCATTCGGGGGCCCATTCAACGCTATCATTGTGTGAAAGGATTTGGTCGCGAACCTGTGTCATCCTGACGAACCAACTGTCCATCGCGTAGTACAGGAGGGGATGGTCTGTCCTCCAGCAGTGCGGGTAGTCGTGCGTGTATATGTGCTCNCTGTACAGCAAACCCTGTGAAACGAGCAAGTCAATAATGTCATCATCGCATTCCTTGACGTATCGTNCATCGAGATTCTCGTGAACACCCTCCACGAAACAGCCATCCATACCCACAGTATGTTGCGCGGGAAATCCNACCTCCATGCCAAGTTTGTAGTCTTCCTCACCATACATCACAGCCGTGTGAACCACTCCAGTTCCATCGGTTGTTGTCACGAAGTCGGCTGCGACGATAGTCCAAGCAGTTTTCGAGTCCCCCCTATTGATGGCTCCGGGAAATAGAGGAGAGTATTTCTTGCCGACCAATGCCGAACCGGGGAANTCCTCTACAATATCGGCGTGATTTCTTAGTACGTTCCCTATCAAATCCTTGGCGAGTATGACCTCCTCCCCGATCTCCGCACCGCCTCTACCCTCCCAAGACTCCGATGGAGGTTCTGAGATTCGGACTCGGCAGTATGTCACTTCGGGTCCTACAGCAAGTCCAACATTTCCAGGTAGTGTCCAAGGAGTGGTTGTCCANGCCAATATGGAAGCATCGTCACCCTCAAGTTTGAATTTCACAAAAACTGCAGGTTCNGAGACCTCGCTTGTAACCCAAAGANNCTTCATGAGTGGAGTAGCTGGTACCTGTCTGGGGGCAATAGGGCAAAACCTTGTGACCTCTGAAGAGNAGCCCCTTGTCGAACATCTGCTTCAAAGACCACCAAGCAGACTCAATGTAATCATCTTGCAGTGTTACGTAAGGATCTTCCATGTCGACCCAAAAACCCATTCTCTCTGTCATCTCTCTCCAAGCCTCTTCGTAAGTCCATACGCTTTCCTTACACTTCTGGTTAAAGGCCTCCATGCCGAATTTCTCGATTGCCTCATTGGACATTAGATCGAGTTGCTTCTGAACCTCGATCTCAACAGGAAGGCCATGTGTGTCCCATCCTCCCTTTCGCTCCACNATGTGCCCCTCCATAGACTTCCAACGACAAACTAGATCCTTGAAAAGTCTAGATAGGACATGGTGAATACCGGGTTTCCCATTCGCTGTTGGTGGACCTTCCAAGAATGTGAATGGTGCTTCGAACTTTCTCCTAGATTCAATGGATTCAGAGAATGTTCCCTCCTCCCCCCAGACTTNCATCAGCGAGTTCTCAAGAGCAACAGGGTCTAGATCGCCGGGNGGNACAGGAACACTCATCGGCCAAGCGACCTAGGAGTTCGTCTTGAACTTGAGGGGAGGGAAGACGCAAATATTGACTCTAAATTGCAAGACTTCAAATGCCCTACGCACCAGTTAGTAACCGTGGCAGAGACGATTCAACTCGAAGTCGGTGGGATGACGTGCGAAGGCTGTTCAAACCGAGTTAGATTGGCGTTGGAAGGNTTGCCCGGAGTAACTTCTGCCGATGTNAGNCATGAGGATGGTAGTGCAGTGATCANTCATGAGGGCTNGACAAGAGAGGAGCTTAGTGGGGCAGTGAGATCGGCTGGATACGCAGTTGACGGACAGGAGGATCATTTTCATTGGAGGGATACGGGAGTATGGAAGCAATCTGCAAACAACACCAAGTGGTGCCTTATTGGTTGCAGTATAGGGGACTTCGGGACAATTGCGGCTTTCCAATTCGTNTTCACCGACTCAGGATGGAGTACCATGATGATTATGGCCTTGGCTATGTTTAATGGAATAATGACNTCTATTGCACTGGAGACNTTCATTCTTCTGGGGCAGATGCCTCTGAGAGAGGCTTTTCGAGTAGCTATAGGAATGTCGCTAATTTCCATGCTATCAATGGAAGCGGCAATGAACATTGTTGATTTTGTCCTAACNGGTGGGGCNAAGCTAACTTTGTGGGTAATCGCACCGATGCTGATTGCGGGATTCCTGACTCCGTGGCCCTACAATTATTGGAGATTGAAGAAATACGGGGTGGCCTGCCACTGAGGTGATTATGTGGAAGATTGGGGGCCCTTGTCAAGGGAGATTGCTGGTTGGATTCNAGAATATGCCGAGGGAAGTTCGATTCNGACTTTGGTAGTGGGNGTNTCAGGGGGAGTNGATTCCGCTGTNACTTCCACTCTTGCAGCGATGACGGGNCTNGATACGATTGTTGTGAATATGCCAATTCACCAAGANAGCGCCCAATTCGATCTCTCCAACCNGCACATAGAATGGTTGGAGGGGAATTGGAGAAATGTAGANGGGAGAATNATAGATCTGACNGNAACGTTCGACAGGTTCTCAGAAGACTTACGGGCCTGCGAGCTATCAGATTTGGCACTAGCCAATTCGAGAGCCAGGCTTCGAATGGCAACCCTATTTGCTATCGCAAGTTCGTCGAGAGGTATAGTGGTTGGAACTGGAAACAAGGTTGAGGACTTTGGAGTCGGTTTCTTTACCAAATACGGCGATGGCGGGGTGGATATCTCCCCGATTGCTGACCTACTGAAGTCAGAAGTGAGCGCACTCGCGGAAGAGATGGGGATTTTACAGGAAATCCGTGATGCGGCTCCTACTGACGGCCTTTGGGAAGATTCCAGAACTGATGAAGAGCAGATNGGTGCAACCTACGAAGAGTTAGAGTGGGCAATGAGGGAGGTCGAGGGCCCATCTGGCGATGAATTAACNGAAANAGAAAATCGGGTATTAGAAATTTACAGAACTCTTCATGAAGAAAATTCTCACAAGATGAAACCGATCCCCGTGTTCAAGCGAAGCGATAAAGNCCCCAAATCCTAGGAAAAAGAGGTGCATGCATTGGAAGAGGATCGACATATGCCGGTTTTCGTTCGCAGCAGAAGAGAAAATTACGGCGTGATGTTGCTTAAGTCGATTTTCAACTTCCTGAGGATCAGTATTGCCATAATCGTGGTAATTGGATTCCTGGTGATGTTCGGCCCCTTCCTCTTATGATCATCTCTCTCTCCTATCCTTAACTTTCTTCTTGTATTCAGCATCGGAATCTTCTGAGGTCCAACCATCTAGAAATAGCCCCCCTGTCTTGTGNACGCCCCCCCTAACATTCCCCTTTCTCGGCTTTCCGAACAGTTCTCTTTTCACCTTATGACGACTGAAAGCTTTCGGCAGTCCATCAGCAGCCCTCTCGGTTTGAGACAGTGCGTATGCCCTCCACTCCGCTTTCGGCCCATCTGAACTCTGGACGAAATCGATTTNCTCNTCTTCTNTCAAAGCAATGCTAAGNAGGAATGCAACGAGATANAGGGCGAATGANCCGCATACTAATGTCCTACCGTTCTCCAAACCTGAGATTAGCCAACTAATGATNCCTCCTGAAGGCTTGATTTGCTCCTCTTCTGAAGATAGCCTGACCATCTCGCTGGATTGGAAACTGTAGTTTCCATCAGAGCATTTTGGAGATGAGTCGTTAGAGGGATTGAAACACAATTGGCCGATGTAAATCATATTTTCCACATCATTCCTCTCNGAGCCTTTCTCGCACTGAGGGTAGTAGAAATTCTCNANATCTTCCTCGGCGGATTGGTTNGAGNCAGNGTCCTCGGCGGATTGGTTGGAGTCAGNGTCCTCGGCGGATTGNTTTTCAAGATCCANGCTGTAGAGGGATANTTNGACTTCTNCACACTTGTCCCAATAATCATCAANATTCTNATCTGCGTAATCTCCGTATGAGTANACTGCCCATCCCAAGTTTGAAGGAGATTCTGTTTCAATGAAGGTNAAGTTTCCATCATTCCCGGTAAATTCGAATTCGANCTCTTCGACTGCTTCGTCGGAGGAGAAGAAAGGAACTGGGGTCCCNGAGATCCAAAATGCTGACCCGACAAAGANCAAAATGGAAGCAATNAGGAAATTCATTATTGTCAGGGGGTGCATCTCTCTCGCCAAGACAGCGCAGGACGATACCACTCAAGTGAGTTGCCCTAATTGTAAGTTGGNGGNGCCCATCCTGCAGAAATTGAAATTNCNATNAANCACNCGATTAGCCACAATCTCGCCAATANCCTCCTCCTCCTGGGGGCTCTTCCAGATATTGCTACTCGGAANAACAAGAAAAATGAGGTGAGTGCAAACAAAGAAGTAACAAGAATTGCAGGGCCCCCTAGTTGCCAGNCTGANNCTGTCACAATAGTTTCNTTCTTGGGAGGTTCGAAACCGGAATGGAACATTGCTAAGGCAATCATGCTGCTGATCTGTCCGAGAAGAAGTTTGNCTGCCGATGAGTCNCCTCTAGACGTCCCNAAGTAGTGNACAAATGGCCTTCTGGTTTCCTTGTNATTGNTTCGTTTNTCCAAGTATGATGNGTCGTCCCTGTTTGACCACCTTGACCGAGGNGAGATTCCCACGACTGGCCACCTCACTGACGATATATTGGGTTGTTGATGAAACATAACCTACTCAAACCAAGTCGCACTGGATTTGTCATGGAATTCCTAGAGCTGGCCGAGAGTGCATCATTTGCTATGTGCAGTATTGCAGTATTTCTGTGGATGTCNATTGGATCNCTTTCTCGTTCTACCAGGAGCGAAGTAATNGCCCAGAGGGTGATTGCTATNATTTGTATTTCTTCTGCAATCCTTCTATTCATTATTCATTACTCAGGAGGCGAGATATGGGGGTCGAGCAACATAGCCAGGCCATTGGCAGTTGTGGCCATAGTAGTAGCCATTTCGGCGGTAATGAACATCAAGGGAAAAGACGTGCAAGGCGAGACAAACCCACATAAGATAATGAAAAAACGTAGAGATGAACAGTGATTATTCTGAGTTTAGCTTATCATCGATAAATGATCTCATATAAGCCGGAAGCTCACCGTTTACGAATACAACGTCTTGGACATCTTCGAGTTTCATTAGAGAGTAGTATATTTGCATCGCAGTCATTGGTGTTGCACTACAGCCGGTACAACCNCCCTCAAGTGAGATCATNATNACCCCNTCAGTAGTGTCTACGACATTTACCACGCCATCATGTGCATCAAGTACTGCCTGAACTGGNCCTACTGAGTCAAGGATTAGCTGCTTGTCCACCACNCTCATNGANCCTCTGATAGGGCGGGAGCCTTTCAAACAATTGCCTCCTCGGAGAGGTGTGAACAAAGTAATGCGGGTCGTTCTGATGGACCTCTTGGTTGAGAGATCAGAGTTTGGGCATGGTGGAAATCAAGAGATTGTATCCCCTATTGCTGAAGGAGGAGAATTGGAAGTCTTNCTGGTTACCCCGCAGATGCAATCTGAAGAAGCCGGTATCCGATCNCAAGAAGAGGGGNNTGTAGGACTAACTGAAGAAGATGTACCTAATTGGGATGACGATTTCCCATTCTGGGAAGAGTGCAGTGTGGAGTTATCTGGTAATTTGGTCACCTTCAAGAGGATAGCAATGCCTCTGCAGGGAGATGATGAAGGTACAAAAAATTGGTTGAAAATGATAAAACCTGATGCTGTGATTTGTAGTGGTTCTAGAAGAAATGTATCAATGTGGGAAGAATGGATGAGAGCTGGCGCATCGCTACTTCGATGTTCATCGAAGATGGGAATTCCGACTCTGGGAATCTGCTTTGGGCATCAACTCCTTTGCCAGTCANTGGGGGCCACGGTGGAGAGAGCTGAGTCCATGTCCAGTGGAGTTTGGGACCTGGAACTCACAGAGAAAGGGAAGACAGANGTGTTATTCTCTTCGAGAAGAAGCGGAAANAACAACTCCCCNGTNGCCCTATATTCACATCAGGANCACGTAATTNCTGTTCCAGAATTATGCACCCTTCTTGGTTCAGCCGTTCACAACAGAGTTTCTGCAGTCAGAGTTAACGAATCNGATGGNACCCCTTTACCTNCATGGGGCATCCAGTTTCATCCTGAGGCTGCTAAGGCAAGAGTGGAAAGAGCGTTTGAATGGGGTCACATTTCAGAAGAAGAGTTGGCATCCTTCCAGAGAGAACATGATGGCGTAGGAATTCTGAGTTCTTTTGCCTCGGTGATCCTATCCAATCATTCGTAATCTACTGTGGCTGTTTTACAATTGGATTTGGATTAAATACAGCACTCGATTCGGCGGGCAGAACTGATGGTGNTTTNATGGACGGCGAACAATTAGGAATAGCAGGAATGGTAGCAGGCCTCTTTGGGCTAATGGTAGCATTTTTCCTGTACAACAAAGTTAATTCGATAAAAATCGAGAATGAGACTGTAGCAAAGATAACTGGACGAATTCAGGACGGGGCTATGGCCTTCCTAATGGCAGAATATCGAATGCTTTCGGTATTCATTTTGCTGGTTGTAGTTCTTCTTTTCGTAGGTGGGAGTTACAATGATGATCTTGGGATGGAAACTTCGGTAGCGTTTTTCATTGGGGCACTTTGTAGCGTAGGAGCCGGCTTCAGTGGAATGCGCTCTGCTACTAGCGCAAACGGGAGGACTGCTCAAGCAGCTGCCGATGGTGGTCAGGCTTCTGCTCTGACTACTTCATACAATGGGGGCGCAGTAATGGGGCTCGCAGTGGGAGGTCTGGGGCTCTTTGGAATTTCATTGATGTTCTACTTCACTGAGACTGAGTTCCTGACGGTTGCAAACATCGCAGGATTCGGCATGGGGGCTTCCTCAATCGCTCTATTCGCCAGAGTGGGGGGTGGAATCTACACCAAGGCCGCAGACGTGGGTGCAGATCTTGTCGGAAAAGTTGAGGCAGGAATACCCGAGGATGATCCGCGTAACCCGGGTGTGATTGCNGATAACGTTGGAGACAATGTTGGTGATGTTGCTGGGATGGGTGCTGACATCTTTGAGTCGTTTGTGGGAAGCATCATCGCGGCTATGGTTATTGCAGCAGCCAGTGATGACCTAGGAAGCGATTACGTGACCATTCCAATCGTGTTAGCGATTGTGGGCTACATCGCTTCAATTTTTGGCGTCTTCTCCATTTCTGCAATGAAGAACATGGAAGCAGGTGCAGCTCTCCGCAACACCACTTTCATCGGTGCGGCCCTATTCATTGCTGGCGGGTACTTGGCACTNGGTTATCTGGATCTAAATACCACTGTCATCCAAGCAGTTGCCATTGGATCCCTAGTAGGAATACTGATTGGACTGGTAACTGAATATTACACAGGAATTGAGGATGTTTTTGGAATCAAAGTTAAGGCCATTCCATACATTGGCGAGGCGAGTAAAACCGGTAGTGCAACTAATGCGATTGCAGGACTTGCAGTTGGGATGCAATCTGTATTCGTCCCTGTACTATTGATGGCAGCAGGAATCTTCGGTGCGAACCATGTNATGGGAGGGGGNGATGCNGGCCTCTATGGAATTGCCATGGCCGCAATGGGTATGCTGGGAACTGTAGGTGTGACGATGACTGTTGATGCTTACGGGCCGGTGGCTGATAACGCAGGTGGGATAGCCGAAATGTCCGGCTTAGGCAAAGATGTGCGAGATATTACGGATGGTCTTGATTCAATAGGAAACACCACAGCTGCAATAGGGAAGGGCTTTGCTATTGGGAGTGCAGCGTTGACCGCACTAGCTCTGTTTGCTGCATTCAAGACTAGCGCTGAACTAGAAGCNGCAGATCTGAGCCTAACTGANCCACTTGTAGTAATCGGACTTCTGATAGGTGCTTCTCTGCCGTTTTTGGTAGCGGCGATGACGATGAAGTCTGTTGGAAGAGCCGCTGAGGACATGATTACCGAGATTCGAAGACAGTTCAGGGAGATAGATGGACTATTAGAGGGTAGAGAAGGAGTTGAGCCAGATAGTGCTACTTGCGTGGACATTTCCACCAAGGCAGCTCTGCGGGAAATGGTAATGCCCGGAGTTGTCGCAGTAAGTAGCCCAGTCCTTATCGGATTCTTGCTAGGAAGTGCGGCACTAGGGGGGACTCTCGCAGGTGCAACCGCTACAGGGGTCCTGATGGCGCTATTCATGGCAAATGCTGGCGGGGCCTGGGACAATGCGAAGAAGGCCATTGAGCAGGGTCACATCGAAGGTTCATCCAAGGGTGATGATGCGCACAGTGCCGCAGTNGTCGGAGACACAATTGGAGATCCATTCAAGGATACCAGCGGACCTTCACTAAACATTCTGATCAAGTTAATGAGCATCGTGAGCGTAGTCATTGCTGGACTTCTTACAAAAACAGGAGAGCTAGGNGCTCTTTAGACGGATGGGCGTCAGACTCTTGACCACCCGACCTCTGGCACTTTGCATGATGCAGGGGCGCGCGTGTGCAGTTATTGTGCTGCTTTCCGTGACTTGTATGGCAGGATGCACGGGAAATTCTAGTGGCGGAGATGACTCAGACGGGTCTCTAGTGGCACCTTCTTGGGAAATTGGAGATTGGTGGCTATACACATTCTCGACTCCCGACTTCAGCGATGATACGACCAAACTAGTCGTTTCCAGCACAAGCGAAGANCAAGGTTCTGCATACATGCTCGCAATTTCNAGTCTCANTGAGGCTAGGAGGCATGCTGTTCTCAATCACAATCCTTTCCTAGGCAGAATCATGCATTCAGATTTGGGGGCCTTTGAGAATGGCGTCTCTCAGCCGGTATTGAGCTTCCCCCTAGAGGAGGGAAATTCTTGGTCATTCACCCTTTTCTCAATAGAATGGGAAGCATATGCCTCCAGAGTTTCTGGGAGTTCGGCAGAAATCGTGGCAACATCTTCGGATGGTTCCCGTTTGGACTATGTTTTTGACAATGAAGTGGGTTTCTTCTCATCTTTTATTTGGAAGGATCAAACTGGTATTGACAATCTTCGAATGATGCTATCGGACAACGGAAAGGGGCACACTGGGGATGTGTATTTTGTCAGGGGTGGNGATCTGTTTGGCGACACATGGGAGGACACTGGAACTGACTTCGAATTTCGTGATACATTCCTTGTTAGTGACCACCCCAATGACGGAGAGTGGGACGAGATGATCTACTTCCTGGATGCTGAGAGCGGGTCTGGTTCTTCGATTACGATGACACTGAGGGATCACATGTCCGTTTCCGCGCTTGAGAGGATTTGGGGTCCTGGGGCTAGTGAGATGGGAACACTAGGGACCATACCTTATCCTTCTGAGGAGTACACCCTTACCGCGACATTCACAGGCGGTTCGACATATCTCAGAGTGATTATTGCTGGAGGAATCACCCAGTCATGGTCTCTCTAGAAATACTCCATTAGGTGGTCCGAACCGCCAACAAATATCGGCTCANCCNCCCTCATATCGAAGACGACAGGGACTGTTCTATGACCAGTCTCCTTTACGACCATCTGCCTTAGGCCATCGAANTTGTCCAAGTTTACTTCTGTGTAAGACATNCCCTTTGCATCTAGTGTCCTGAATGCCCTCGTGCAATAGGGGCAGATAGTCTGGGTGAAGACTAGAAAATCGGTTTCAGTCCCTTCAATTATTTCACGTAGTCGCGACAGGCTTACCGCCCCCCTCTTCAACCCACAACGCCTCGCCAATATCAGCATCAATTACTTCATCTTCATCCGACTTATCCTCCAGAACCTTATTGCACTCCTCGGGGTCTATGAAAATCAGGAAGAAAACGGTAATCATTGTCAGTGCTGCTCCTACGTAAAGGGTTACGCTGTAGTTATTATCGAATAATTCTAGCATCCTTCCTGTGAATGTGTATGCAGTGACCGCGGAGAGATTGAACATTGACATGTAGGCCGTGAACTGAGTTCCTCCCACTTTGCTCCAAGTCATCTTCATCGCGACTGCGATAACGCATATCCATGCGATGCCGTTAACGAGCCCTCGAATAACTAGNTAGGCCACCATGACGTATGTATTTGTCCACATCGGCTCGAGCACTGCAAGCATCCCATTGCATATGGCCAANCAGGTAAATCCTATCATTGCGACCCTCTTTACTCCGAATCTGTCCCCAAGCATCCCTCCCGTAATCTGCCCGATCATGATTGCGAAGACNACGATTCCNCCGACTATGACNTTGTACTTCTCTTGCTCCCAGCCTGCTCTGTTGATGAATATGTCAAGGACGATTGGGTCAATGAAAAGGTATAGCTCCGAGAGGAGGCAGAGGAAGATTAGCAGGAATGAGGNTCTTAGGTGGAATGCCTTGGTTAGGTTGAAGCTTGTCTGTGCAAGGGTCCTCCTAGCCCTAAATGGAAGCAGTGCGAATGGGTTTGGAACCTTCGGCAGAGGGAATGCTCTCGAAATCAAGGTAGNGGCTANCGCCGAAANTATGCCAAAGAAAGCTATTCTCTTTGCGACCGAATAAGGCCTGACTTCGAGGTCAACAGACAGTATCGCGAACACCAGACCTGCGACAAAAATTGACAAGGAGAATATCGTGATTAGAGCAGGGATGGAAATCCTCTCATCGAATGTTGACCTTCCGACTGCCCTTGCAGCCCACCACCTGGATTCCTCTGGCTCCTCCCAGTAGAGCCTCTCATCGGTCTCGAACTCCGAGTCCTTCGCAGGACCGATGATCTCAGACTCCTCGGAGTCAGAAGGGCTTGTCCATGGGAACAGCCTGGTACCTGGTTTTTCGTACAGGAAGAGTGGTAGCACCATGATCAATAAGAGGACCGGGAGTTGAATCGAAAGCATACCCCTGATGCCTATAGTGTTGACGAAACCCCCTAGGACTGCCCCTCCGAGAATCATCCCGGCCCTCTTTGAGGCAAACATGTAACCGTTGGCCGTTGATACCTCATCATCTAGNAGGACATCCACCGCNAGGGCATCTGTACTCACGTCTTGCAGAGAGGCGAAGATATTGTGGATGAACATTAGTTTGATCACTAAATCAATCTCGCCCGCCAAGTCTGGNACAAGGAGTAANATCCCNATTGTTACTGCCATTCCNAACTGGGCGAACAATATCCACAGCCTCCGGCTCCCNTAGATTGGGAGGTTCACNGTGTCGATTACCGGCCCCCATATCCACTTGAAGGTCCAAGGGAGTGCTATTGTGGCGAACAGGGTCGCCACCTCTTGAGGAGTGAATCCATTTGCAGCCAGGTATGCTGCGAATGCCACTGTGGCAAATCCCCATGGCAGGCCTTGAGCGAAGTAGAGAACGCAGAGAGAGGTCATTCTCCTNAGNCGATTCTCGGTAAGGCTCTGACCATCGAACCACTCCTCGAAAAGCTGCTCCCTATTTATCAANACAAANCCGAGTAATNCGGCAATCATCAGNCCGACACCGATAACCAGGATGTCGGAGCTGCTGGAGCCTCCTGATCCGCTAGATGTGGCCGGAAGATCTAGCAGAATCACCCTCCGAGCGTCGACCGGTGAAATGTGGTCTTCATCGACAACCAATCTAGCGAAAATGGTGGAATTACCTGACTCGTTGTGCGGATCTAGGCGAATGCTCCACATCGACCAATCGTCGAGTGGGGAGTCGTCAGTGGCTTCCTTCCAAGCCCCGCCTCCAACCCTTACCTCGACCTTGGCCCCCGGGAATCCGGGGTCTGCTCCGGAAGCCTTCCCGTAGACGTAGCTTTCGTTGGCTAGGCCCTGAAGAGTAAAGATGTCCATGGAGACGTTTAGCGACCTATCGATGCTGCCCGCTGCCTCTACGAATGCATTAGGGTCGGCCTGTCCGTACCCGAACTCGTTGTCTGGCCTGGACTCTAGAATGCTGCAGTCGTTGAATCCTGGGTCATCAAGCAGCTGTATGTCACGCTCAATGGAATGAGTGGCGATAATTGACTTGAACTCAGAGGGAGTGATGTCTGGATTTGCCTGAACCATAAGAGCGGCTATTCCAGCCATAAGAGGGGTTGCCATGCTGGTACCTGACTTGCTGGTGTAACCGTCCTGGGTAGCAGCGTCTGGAGCCATGATGCTGGAGCCGATTGTCGCTACGTCTGGCTTGACCCTGAGGTCTGAGGTGTATCCCCTGCTACTGTATATTGCGAGTCCGAGGTCCTTGTCGAGGCTTGCGACGGTGACCGGGAGCCTGGCATCGCCGGGGCTGTCAATTGTATTACAACCGGCGAGAGTCACGCCACCTAGCTCGTTCCCTGCTGAGAGAGTGGTAATTATGCCTGCCTCTACGACCATATCCATCTGGCGGCTCCATGCCGAGTTGCCGTCGTTGTCTAGGTGGACCTCGAATTGCTGCTCCCCCAGTGATGAGGTCACTATGTCTATTCCGTACTTGTCCCTATTGTCAATAGCCCACTGGGCTCCTTGCATGACGTCCTCAATGTCGCCATCGCAGCATCCCAAGATGTTGATCAGATAGGCTCCCGGTGCTGCACCGACGTACCTGAGTCCTGTTTCTGGATCCGTCTGCCCGCCCCCAGATCCAGCTGCGATTCCTGCGACGTGGGTACCATGTGTTCCCGAATCGTATGAAGTAGACGGATCTTGTTCCTCGTCTGTGAAGACTGCATCATAGAATGCTATAATCTTGGGATCGCAGTCAGCAGGTATCGGTTCCGGTTCTGGATCCAGTGGATCTGGCTCAGGAGGGTCTTCAATGCAAGTGAAGGGGTCATCGTCCATGTCGTTGAGCCCCTCATGATCCCCTCTGACGCCTGTGTCGAGAATCGCAATTACTGAGCCGGTCCCATCCAGGCCAAAGTCTTGCCATACAGAATCCACACCCATGTTGGGCACCGCTTCGTGCATGTTTGTCTCGGCTAATCCGAGATCCTCGATCATAACCACGCCATTCAAGGACCTGATTCCCCATTCGTCGGTGATAGTTGAAAACGGTGCAGTTGCAGAGACCGTGTCCAGGTACCTGAATCGGAAGGTTACCTCGACGCCCAATGATTCCAATGCAGCAATATCGGCATCAGTTGGATGGTGGTCATAGTCTACGAATATCCTAGCATTTCCTTCTGGAGCCCTTCTCCACCAGTCTCTCTGGGTTTCTTCCGGTTGCTCAATGAGCCATTCAAGCCTATCATCAATGGAATTAGAGTCCTTGTCCCTGCTCCAGTCAGTCCACCAACTCCAGTGAATTTCAGACTCTACGCTCCGAGTCCAATCCCCGTTTGCATCGAGACCGCCCCTATCGGTGGATTTGACAGATATTGAGGATGAAACAAGTGGGGCTATCAGGATCAGCATCGCCAATGAAGAAAGCATTGCACGGCGTCCGCCCATGACCCCTCGGACAAATAGTCATGTTTGAGCATTCGGACTTCGTTATTCATCCCTCAACGAGAACTCCTTCTTCTTCAAAATCCCATTCAATAATTTCCCACCCTGAATTTTCGATAGAATAGTTTGTCGCCTCGAAGCCGGAGGGAGAGCATAGGATTGCAGCGCAACCCCCTCCTCCAGCCCCCAGAGCTTTCCAGGCTACAACTTGCCCGACCTCAATCAGTGGCCCTATTACACCCTTGAATGGCATGTGAATTGATGAGTCGAGCATGTCGACCCCTTTGCATACGTCTCTTAGAGATCTTACAACAAGGTCCCTTCGATCCTGTTGTAGGCCATTTGCCATATCTTTGGCTGAATTTCTAAGGATATGCAGGCCTTCGACAATTTGCTCATCTCCAGCCGAATATTTTCCCCATACAAGGTTCTGCATGTCTCCAGACCTTCGACTCTTTCCGGAGTAAGCAATAATGAGGTGCTTGCTCAGCCAATTCTTCGCAGATTTCATTGGCTCAAATGGAATTTTCTCCACATTATCTCCGAAAAAAAGTAGATGATTGAAACCGCCTAATGCCGAGGCCCATTGATCCTGCCTCCCACAAAGATTGCCTCCTACTGACTCAGCGGCAAACGCCTTTTCGGCTATTTCTTCTGGATCTAGTTCGCCGATGCGAGATTTCAAAGCGACCCTGGAAACATTCATTGCGGAACTGGTTCCCAAGCCAGACCCCCTGGGGGTTTGAAACTCGTACTCAATTTCTTCATCAGCGGATTCCAAGGATGATCTGGCTATAACTCTACGATTAATGGTGAAATTTACTACTTCTCCTCCGAAATCTCTGGCGTAAGGGCCAACGTCTGTCCAACCGCCAGCGAGATCGACTCGAACTGGGGAAGACGCTTGAATATTCATCGGCACGATTCTGGCAGGTTGGGGAGAGACATCATTATTTCTAGACCGAAAATAATGGGTATCAGTGACTCCTCCGAAGCACATGGGCGGGACAGTTGAAGAAGCAATTTCTGCCTTCAGTTCAGGAAAACCGGTAATGATTTTTGACTCTGCTTTTCGAGAAATGGAGACAGATTTACTTTGGCCGGCAACTGCAGCTACACCACAAGTAATTAGAAGACTTAGGAAAGATTGTGGTGGCCTACTTTTTCTTGCAATTGGTGATGAAATTGGAGAGGTTTTTGGCCTTCCATGGCTACAGGATATCCATTCACAAAAATCATTGGTCGAGGAAAATCCTGTTCTTGGTCATCTAGCGACAAACGATCTTCAATATGACACTAAATCAGCATTTACATTATCGCTTAATCACAGGGAAACTTACACAGGAATTACCGACAAAGATAGAGCTCTGACGACCAGGAGATTTGGTGAATTGGCACAGGAGGTAGTAAATTCTGGAATGGGAGTTTTTGAGGCTATCTCGGCATTGGGTAATGAGTTCAGAACACCGGGCCATATCCCTGTTTGCAGAGAGTCCCCGGGCGGCCTCAAAACACGTCAGGGACATACAGAGTTGGCTGTATCAATAGCCAGGCTGGCAGGAGTGGTTCCTTGCACAATAGGAGCTGAGATGCTAGAGCCGGATGGAGATGGAGCACTTTCATTAAGTGATGCTAGAGATTACGCTTCCAGACACGGAATTCCAATTCTCACAGGTGACCAAATATCTACAGCATTCGAAGAAAAGGAATTAGACTGAGCAATGTGGAGGGAGGACAGAATGTCGAGAGTGATGGCGGTGGGCATTTTCGATCTACTACATGCAGGACACCTGCATTATGTGGAACAAGCCAAATCTCTTGGTGAAGAGTTAGTAGTTGTTATTGCTCATGATGAAACAGTGAGAAGGCAAAAGCACGAGCCAGTAACTGGACATGACCTCAGAAGAAGAATGGTTGAGGGGCTAAAGCCTGTTGATACTGCAATTGTGGGAAACCCCCCTGGAATTCCAATTTTTGAAATTTTGAAAACGGTGGAGCCCGATATCATTGCATTAGGTTACGATCAGAAACATTCCATTGAGGCAATTAGAGANGGTTTGGACAATCATGGTTTTGNCCACGTAGAAGTNACTAGAGTAGAAGGATTGTCAGATGACTTAGANGGNACAAGGAAAATTATAGCCAGGATACTGGATTTATGGCCTGGATCAGAAGGCGGNCCTTATGAGGAGGATTGATTTTGTATACTGGAATAGTAGCAGGAACTGCACCCATNCTCAAGGTTGAAGANTTGGAAGAAATNCGTTCTTTNACACTAGATCTTTCGGGGTTCGAANNTGGANTGNAAATTGGTGCAAGTGTGTCNCTAGATGGGGTATGCATGACNGTGGCAAGAAAGGAAGANTGCAAAATCACTTTTGATGCAATCNCTGAGACTATTGAAAGAACCAACCTTGGAGACAGNCGTGAAGGGGATCTCCTAAATGTTGAGAGGTCTCTGAAATTGGGAGATGAGNTAGGTGGCCACATCCTTTCTGGCCATGTAATGTGTACTGCTGAAATTCTCGAAAGAAAAGAAATTGGAGGTGGCATTGATCTTAGAATCTCGATTTCTGATCAAACGCGCCCATATATTTTCGAAAAGGGATTTATTGCTATTGANGGAATGTCCCTAACAGTGGGGAAATGTGATCATTTTGGGTTCAATCTTCACATCATTCCTGAAACACTTAGGGCGACAACCATAGGAGANAAGGCAGTAGGAGAAAGNGTAAATGTCGAAATTGACTCCAGAACACAAGCAGTAATCGAGACTATGCTAAGAAANGAGGGTGTGACATGAATCTAGGTGTTGTGTGCGGTTCCTTTCATCGAAAAGAAGTTGAGAGGATGTTGGAGTATGCGAAAGACGAGTCTTCGAAAAAGAACTGGGAGATTNTTGACATTTCATGGGTTCCTGGGGCGATGGAGTCTCCTCTTGCTCTCGAAAGAATGCTGAAGCGGGATGATGTNCATGGGGCGGTGGTTTTGGGCATNATTGAGAGAGGTGAGACTGATCATGGTCTTGTAATGGGGCAATCGATTACTAAGGCGATAATAGAACTGCAAATCAAGCACAATAAGCCAATTGGATTGGGCATAATCGGCCCTGGGGCGGAACCCAAGCACATAGAGCCTAGGCTTGAGTCTCATGCTCGTGCAGCCGTGGGTGCTGTTGCTGCAATGTCAGAGTAAGGTACTTACTCACCTGGAAGACGCATGGAAGGTAGTTCGGTAGAAGTAGCCTCATCCATCTCGTCAACAGAAATCAGAGGTGTCAGCTTNCCATTGAAGACTCCCGAAGCTCCCACATGAAGTGAGAACTTGATGGCCATTGCTTGCGAAGGAATATCCATAATCATGAAGAANTCCATTGACCCATAGGCCCAGTAATATCCATGCAAAGTCCCTCCCATCGCATTTGCAATTCTCTCGGCTTCCTCGTACCTTGCCTTGCCACCATCCTTCAGCAGGCCAGCGGCACCTTTCTCAGTGTAATTTCCAGAATACATGTATCTTGGCATGTCACTTGTCCCAAAATGAGTGATATATTACGATTATCCAGAAAAATATTGTTTGAAAAATGCACCTCCACGACTCTCAAGATTCAAGGGATGCCTCTTTCCTCGTCGAGTCATGGGAGATGAGGCTAGGAGCGTAATCATTGTTGGATCGGGGCCAGCAGGATACACTGCCGGACTATATTCTGCTAGAGCCCTATTGAAGCCAATTATGTTCGCAGGATATATGTCCGGCGGGCAATTGATGCTAACCTCTGACGTTGAGAATTTTCCTGGTTACCCCAATGGGATTGGAGGTCCTGAGATGATGGTTGAAATGAGGGAGCAGGCTGAAAGATTCGGACTGGAAATTCAAGACAAGAATGTCGAAAGGGTCGATCTATCTGAACGTCCCTTCAGAGTATGGGTAGAAGATGAGGAGTATAGGGCAGAATCCCTGATTATCTGTACTGGGGCTGAAGCCATCTGGCTTGGAGTGACAGGAGAGGATGAGCAGAAGGGACGTGGGATCTCTACTTGCGCAACTTGTGATGGTGCCTTCTTCAGAGAAGAAGAAGTGATTGTGGTGGGAGGGGGNGACTCTGCTATGGAAGAAGCTATTTTCTTGACTAGGTTCGCCACAAAGGTAACAATCGTCCACAGAAGAGATGTTTTCAGGGCTTCCAAAGTGATGCTGGAAAGGGCAGAATCCAATGAGAAAATAGAAATTAAAACTTTCAGACAAGTCAAGGAATGGCTGGCTGATGATAATGGCCTGATAGGAGCGGTTTTGGAAGATCCAAGGGACGGTTCAGAAGAGTCGATTGATTGTTCTGGTGCATTCATAGCCATTGGGCATAAGCCGATTACAGAGTTTCTTTCTGGGCAATTGGAAACCGACTCAGAAGGATACATTATTCACATGGAAAATACCATGACAAGCGTCCCAGGAGTATTTGCTGCNGGNGATGTTGTTGACAAAAGATACCGACAAGCGATTACGGCNGCAGGAATGGGNTGTCAGGCCGCAATAGATGCCGAGAGATGGTTAGAAGACCAACACTGAGTTGGTCGAATGGTAGAATTCGGAGTATTCAGAAATCCGGANAAATGGCAAGAAAGAAGTTGGTTTTCTCATCGTATCGGAGATGTNTTCTACCTCTCACATACAATTGTCACNCTTTGGTGCGCCGTACTTTGGTTAGGACCGTACCAATGGATGTGGTGGGGAGTCGTTATCCTATACTCNGCCACGGAAATACTCTGGCTATTTNGAGGTAGATTCTGTATTCTCTCCGATCTNGAAAGNNACTTCAAGGGAATCCCAAGACCTGANNATCCNTTGGATCAAAATTTCATNCGCAGGCTTTGGAATTTATTTTTNCGCCGTGATATTTCATCNGAATCGGCACAAATTCTGACTCGCGCATGGGGTCGGTTCGGTTTCANNGTGGCATTTGTCCGGCTTTACNTNGGTGGAGCCTTCTAGNCAGTTTGCTATAANTAAGCCTAGATTTGATGGTCATTNAATCCGACAANAGGGAGNGAAAATTAGACCGAAGATACCTTGATTGGGACCCCTTTCACGATACAATGTCAGACCACCTNGGGNCTGAACAAAGGGAGAGNTATGCAAGACACCTAGTTCTCCCTGGAGTGGGGGAAGAAGGCCAAAAGAAATTGCTCAAATCATCNGTTCTGGTGGTTGGAGCCGGTGGGCTGGGCTCTCCAGCATTGATGTATTTGGCAGCAGCCGGAGTCGGAAGAATAGGAATAGTCGACAATGATACGGTTAGTTTGTCCAATTTACAGAGGCAGATCATTCACGGATTGGCTTCTATAGGGGATCCGAAAGTTGATTCCGCTGCGAATTGGATCAGAAGTATTAACGCGGACATAGAAGTAACCCCAATCCAAGAAAGGCTGACTTTCGAGAACTCTCTACAAATATTGCAGAGTTTCGATGTGATAATTGATGGAACGGACAATTTTGACTCTAGATACCTAATTGGCGATTCATGTGAAATCCTCCAAAAACCATGGATTTTTGGAAGCATCCATAGATTCGAAGGACAGGTNTCTACTTTCAACCTCCAGGGNGGAGCCAATTATCGAGATCTGTTTCCAGAACCGCCNCCACCGGAGTTTGCCCCAAATTGTTCAGAAGCTGGAGTTTTTGGGGTTCTTCCAGGAATAATTGGAACGATTCAAGCTACTGAAGCAATCAAGATCATCCTGGACATTGGAGATCCACTAGGTGGCAAGTTACTGACATTAGATGCATNGACAATGAATTTCAGATTACTAACATTCTCCAGAAATCCCGATCGAAGCACAGTTNCAAATCTTGATGGGGTGAAGGATTGTGGATTCGCCGATATTGAGGCTAAAAAATTTGTAGAAAGAAAAAGAGAAGGCTGGGAGCCCTTTCTGTTGGATGTTAGNAGGGCTCATGAAGAAGAGATTTCTTCAATCAAGGGGACTGATTCGAGGATTATGCATTTGGAAGTTCCTTCAAGGTTGGAGGAGATTCCTGTCGACAGGGATATAGTGGTCTATTGTCGAGTTGGTCAGAGATCGGCGGCTGTGGCCAGATTCCTCTCGGAATCCGGAAATTGTAATGGTAGAATATACAACCTTTCAGGAGGAATAAATAGATGGGCAGATACTGTGGACTCGGATTTAATTAAATATTAATGTGGTAAATATATTCTTAGTATAACATTTATTTATGGTTATATTAGNATATTTNAAGANTAATNTGAAAATAATTCTTTTAATGTGGTATACTTTACTNTAATATCTATTTTTATTATGGTAAATAATTGNTTTTTTCTTTACCTTATANTCCGAATTAACCACAATTGTCANTAATTGTGGTTTTTTGCTATACAGTATGGCGAATATTGTAGTACTATATCGCTTGGCACCAACATGGCCAGGGGACGGAAGGGCATCTGGAAGTGCCCAGATTGCGAGACTCACCAAATCTGGAAAACCAGNTCCTCCAAATCAAATAATCTGGACAGGAAGTGCTCAAATTGTGGAAAGAGGGTGAGATCTACAATCGACAGGTCGACTACTGGAAAAGGAAGGCGGAGGAATGTAGAAATCTGGGAGAGGAGTACTTCGGTAGGAATTGCTGAATTAGAGGATGAAATTGCTAGAAGAAACCGGAATAGCAGTGAATTGACTATTGAGGGCGATCTGGAGCGAGATCCCGCTTCAAGGGAAATCAGAAATGAGTTGCCCAAAATTTGGGGAGTTGGTTGGGAGCCCAGNTATCCTCTAATTTTTCACAGAAAAATGGANTCCGANTTCGCGAGATTGCGTTTAATGAGCTTCGTGGCAGAAAGACATGATGGGCATCTGAACTTAGTTTCCGAAATCTGGAACTCGAAAATTAAGAANAAGAAGCTCGATGGGGAAGAATATGATAATTTCTCGAAGAGTTTTGTGGATGAAATCGCAATGAGNCTTTCAGATAGATTGCTTGAACCTGAATTTTCGGAATTGGGGGATTGCGAAATCATCCCAAGAAGGACTGGTTCACTTTTCCTAGGACGAAGGACAGCTAGATTTCTGATCGATGTAACTCTATGCTTGAGGAGGATTGCCCATTACTGGTCAATTTCTGTCGAACAAAGAATTGACTGGCAAAGATGGATGGTTCGTACAAGGTTGGTCGATGAAGAGTTGAAGGATCTNTTCACTAATGGACTTTCGACCCCNGATGGAGGAAATTTCGGGGGAAAGGGTTTCAGATCAACTTGGCAAGAGGGCATCGTAGCCTGCGCTTCGGCAATGAGAAGAGCAGTGGATCTCCAGGAGGAGGATGAGAGGNGTGCTGATATTGTAGCTCCGATGATTCGAGACGTTGGTCTGGCTTTGGCAATGGGACAGACTCCCACCGAGGTGCTTTCGGCACAAATGGGCAAGGCAGGTTCGTACATGGATGGNGGTCATGAAGGGAGCGGAGGTAGGGACCTACATATTGGAAATTGGGAGAAAGGAATACTTCCGCCCACAGCCCCGCTCCCGATTGCCAGTGCCACTACGACAGGGGTTGCATTGGCAGCAAAACGACTCGGAATAGATCGTTTCCATCTTGCACCAGTTGGTGAAGGGTGCAGTTCTAGTGGGGAATTCTGGGAGGCAATGAACTTCTCGGGTGCACGTGGTCTACCGATTTGTTTCATGATTCAGAACAACCAAATTGCTCTAGATACCCCCTCCTCGGTTCAATCTGGAGCNGAGACCTTCGGAGATAAAGGGTATGCGATGGGGATTCCTNCATGGACGATAGATGGATCGGATCCTGCAAATTTCTATTCATCTACTGCTGTGGCTAGAGAGTTCTCGACCTCAGGAGGAGGTGCTACACTTATTCACGTTGAAACGATGAGAGGTTGTGGCCACGCTCATCATCATGACGACTTATACTTAGGATCAGTGAGTGGTAATCCACCGGGTTATGTTGATCGGGATCTTCTGACATATTGGTCAGAAAAAGACCCAATTCCAAACCATAGAGAGATATTAATCGGTTTAGGAGTTGATGAACAACTACTGGAAGGAATCGTGGAAGAAGAAGAAGTGAAAGTAAATATGTCTAGAAAAGAAGTTGAGGAAATGGATTGGCCGGAGGGAAACTCTGTTGTAAAGGGTGTGACTTCGCTGAATGATGCTTCTAGCCATGAGAGTCAGATTGATAGATTGGGCAAAGAATTGAATATTCCTGAAGCTATCCTACTCCCTGGAGAANATTCCATTGAATTTAATGATTCACAGAACTCTTGGACATACAGCAGAGCTATNCAAAATGCAATGTCATATCTCGCTGAAGAGTTTGGNNATCAGATTGTCTTTATGGGNGAGGACATGGAAGTCGCTGGCGCATTTGGGATGAGTCTGCCCCTGAAAGCAAAAGGATTCCAGAATAGGCTACTGGACATGCCTCTTTCNGAATCGATAATCATCCACTCAGCAACTGGAGCGGCTTTGGGAGGGATGCGNCCTATGGCGGAAATCCAATTCGGGGGATTTGCAGCTCTGGCCATGAATCCGTTGGTAAATAATGCGGCNCAAATTAGATGGAGGTGGGGNGGNGATGTCCCGATGACCGTCAGAATTCCCCTTGGTGCCAAGACTCGTAGTGGGCCATATCATGCAAATATAATCGAGTCTTGGCTAACAAATGACCCTGGTTTGGTTCTGGTTGCCCCCAGTAATCCCCAAGATGCATATGACCTTCTAATTGAGTCACACCACCTATCTGATCCTGTAATTTATCTCGAACATATCGGCTTATACGGGCTTAGAGGAGGAAAAACTGGTTGGGGTAAATCGATAAATCAGATTGTGGACACTAAATCTGTTGAAGAAAGGATTTCGCTGGGAAGAAACTCAATCGGGAAGGCTAGAGTAATCCGAGGAGGATCCGACCTTACGATAGTCACATGGGGGTCGATGGTTCATGTTTCTCTNGAAGCAGCAGAGATAGTTTCNGAGAAGGGTTTTGAAGTAGAGGTAATTGATCTGAGGACCATTCTTCCTTTCGACTCTGAGACCTGCATCAACTCAGTCTTGAGAACCAAGAAGTTGATTGTTTTACAAGAGTCGCAATGGACAGGAGGATTTGGTCACACGGTATCTAGCAGGATTGTTGAGGAGGCGTTCTGGTCATTGGAATCGCCTCCGGTAGTTATTGGGGCCTTAGACACTCCAGTACCATTCTCTCCGACGCTGGAGGATCATACCATTCCTAGCGTTTCAACGCTAATTAGACATATTGAGAGAGCATGCGCATGAATTGCGCTGACGAGATCGAATAAAAACAGTAATTTGCAGAACCTGCCGGGAATTGATTGTGGATGATGCGGTTATAGACGTTGTATACGTTCTCTCTGGATTTGTTCTCCTGATGACTGGAGGTGAGGGTTTAGTTCAAGGAGCGACAAGGATTTCCCAGAACCTCAATGTTTCTCCATTAGTTGTTGGTTTCACTGTTGTAGCAATTGGGACTTCTCTACCAGAATTGGCAGTTGCTATTGAAGCAGTGAATAGCAATTCCCCAGACATTGCAGTGGGCGGAGTTTTGGGTTCAAATGTNGCCAACGTGATGTTAGTTCTTGGNTCTGCGGCAATCATTGGGNTNGGAACTCAATCAAATGATGGGNTNAGGAGNGACTCAGTAGCGGTAATGGCTGCAACGTTGTTCATGGCAATTTTCGTCTCAATGGGAGAAGTTCCCCTCTTGGGAGGCATNACTATGATTCTGTGCCTTATTGGCTACTACTACTATACTTACACTAAGGCTGTTGTGGAGGAGGATAATTTCGAGTTCGAAGAAACTTGGCTTCCTAATAGCATTTCAATTGCGATCCCTGCCTGCCTAATTGGAGGGATAATGATATGGTTTGGTGCTGAACTTTTGGTCTCNGGATCGAAAGGAATTGCCCAAAGATTCGGAGTCTCTGAGGCAGTTATTGGACTCACAATAGTTGCATTAGGAACCTCATTACCGGAGCTTGCAGTGACCCTGGTTGCAGGATTGAGGGGACAAGGGGGAGTCGCTGTGGGAAATGTCCTAGGGTCCAATGTAATGAACATAATGGGGATAATTGGAATTGCTAGTATTATTGGGAATGGGATCCCAGTTGATAATGAGTTTAGNAGAGACATAATGGTCGTTTTCGCTACTTCNGGAATTGTGGTTTGGATATTTTTATCCGGCAAGGAGATTTCTAAAGCTATGGGATTATTCATGATTCTGACCTATCTTTCATACATGACCTACCTGAGTGGACTTCTTTGGTAATTGGTATAGCACTATTACGGAGTATNTGTGCCGATTAACATGGTTAAGTCNAGGTTAGAGTGTGTAATCCTAGCAGCGGGATATAGCCGTAGACTTGGTAGGGACAAGTCACAAATCTCTATTGGAAATGAAACATTGATTGAGTGGTTATTCAATCGGATTTCAGCTCGTGGGGTATCAATTACATTGGTAGCGAATGAAAGAAATGCCACTGAAATCGTAAAGGCCCTTCCTAGCTCGGAGATTGTCATTAACCCCAAGCCCGATGAAGGAAGAACTGGGTCACTAAAATTGGGAATTACTCGAATCAACAAATTGAGAGGCCCGGGATACAGATTACTTGTGGTGCCGGTAGATAGGCCCGGTTTTTCTGACTCTACTCTTGAGAAACTCATTGCATCGTTTGAAACCTCATGCCCTCAAAATAAGGGAATAGGGGGTCATCCTCTTTTACTGGCCGAAAAAGATGTTCAGAGAGTGAGGAATAGTCCATCAAACATGCCACTAAACAAAATTGTGGAGCCTTCAAGACTCGAGGTTGCCGACAAGCATCTCCATCTAAACTTAGATACTCCTAATGATATTGAGAAATTATTTGAGAAATTGTCATTTTCAACTGATATTTGAATAAGAGAAGTAAGGATGCCTTTCTTGAAATCCGGCGAGCTCTCGAATCGATAAAATGTCAAATGATTTATACANACTTGATTTGGGTTGAGAAGTGCCAACCACTGCTGAAGTCATCGAAGTGATTGTTGTAAGCATGAGAGANGCTTTTCTCGCTGTAACTGTGTTTGTAGCAGCAATGGTCCTTCTATTCAGTTGGTTACAGTATATTACCGCTGGGAAGTTTGTCGATACAATACGGTCAAACAAGCGTTGGCAGCCGNTTATTGGCGCCANAATGGGAATCACACCGGGTTGCGGTGGGGCCATAGTGATGATGCCAATGTATACACGGGGCTATGTCACATACGGTACGGTTATCGCGACACTGATCGCGACACTTGGAGATGCTGCCTTTGTCTTGATTGGAGCTGCTCTTACAGACTCATCTTTCGTAGCTCCAGTGATAGCGGTTCATCTCATTTCATTCCTAGTTGGAATTTCGTGGGGTTATCTAGTCGATGCGTTAAGAGTCACTCCGCAGCAGCCTTTAGGTAGATTTGNCTCAATTATTGAAGGGCCAATACATTCAGAAAGGATGGNATCCAAAAAGATCGAAGATTCTCGAACAGTATTTGATGATCTAGGAAGAGAGAATGAAGGTGGTTTGGGATATTTCCTACTACACCAAGGCTACACACTCTGGTGGATGGTTACCTCAGTCGGACTAGTGTTCGCAATCATGCTATTAGTCTGGAGTTCTCGAGATCCTGAATTTGAACTTGTTCTAGAATACAACCCACTAACACTTGATGGTTTCATTACATGGATAGGTTTGATTGGTACGACTTTGTCAGTTATTCTCTATGTTACTCAAAAAAACTGGATTCGCGACGATACAGAGGCCTCGATTGGAGACAAGCTATATTCGATAAGAGAAACTTTGATTCACTCTGCAAGCGAAACNGCGTTTGTTACATTTTGGGTTATAGCTGCTTACCTTATTTTCGAGTTTTCCATGTTGTTTTCGGGTATGAATGAAGGAGATTTAGCAAAATACGGTGACGGGTTGATTGCCGTTTTCGTAGCTTCAATAATCGGATTAATTCCCGGTTGTGGGCCTCAAATCATAGCCATTACTGCATATACTAAGGATCTTGTCTCATTCCCTGCACTNACTGCGAACGCGNTAAGTCAAGATGGAGATGCTCTTTTTCCATTATTGGCTAGACACCGAGCAGCAAGCCTATGGGCAACACTACACACAACGATTCCAGCTCTCATTATAGGAATTATATTATTGANTTTTGATGTATCTTTTTAGCCTGAAATATGATNTAGAAAGTTAGATTNAGGNAGTTACACAACTCCAAAACTAGATACCCGTTCAGGGGAGTGTGACCATTGCAGTGCTAAACTGGGCCATTGACAAATTGAGTGCCGGCGAAAGAGTAGCAATTGCATCAGTTATAGAGGCTCAAGGGAGTGTCCCTGGAAAGCCAGGAGCCAGGCTTGTGATCAGTTCGTCGGGATCTAGATTTGGAACTATAGGGGGGGCTGGNCTAGAGCTCAAAGTTGAGCAGGCACTGGAAGAAATGCTCGACAGCGGAGGTGATTACCATAGGAAAAGTGGAGGAAGAGTTGAAGTCTTCCTACTACACAAAGATGGGAAGGGAAAAGAAGTGACGGCCTTAGACAGCCTATGTGGCGGACGAGTTACCGTGGCGATGGAAGNGATTGACCCAATGCCTCACGTGCTAATTGCTGGTGGGGGNCACGTAGGGGTTTCATTAGCAANNATTTGTGATACGCTAGGATGGTCTCACAGTGTTTTCGATGTCAGAAAAGAATNCAGCAACAAGGAAAGGTTTCCTTTCGCNAGGGAACATATATCCAGTACCGTATCCGATTTCTTGGATTCAGAGGATGAGGAATCGATAAGTAGGTTCTCTGATATTCTGCTTCTGGGGCACGATTGGGGAGTTGATGAGGAGTTGTTGATTGGGGCTTTGAAGATTAGAGGGAAGNGGGAGGNCCCAAGAATTGGAGCAATCGGATCCAAAGCAAAATGGTCTTCGTTTAGAAAGTCTGCAATCCATTCAGGAGTGAAGGATGGATGGGTCGATTCTGTCAGATGCCCGATTGGTCTAGACATTGGGGCGGACTCNCCAGAGGAGATTGCAATTGCAGTATGTGCGGAAATACTCTCTTTGGAACGAAGGGACAAACATTCCTAATGCTGATATCCGAGAGTTGTTGCGAAAGATCGTGCGTCTATTACAAATGCTGGTCCCTTTACTGGTTTGTTCTTCAACTCTGGGAGGATGCATGNGTGCTGAAAAGGACGATAGCGGGCCCCTTGAAGAGGTCCCAGAGAGTTTTGGATCCTTCAGCATTGTCGCTCCAGTTGACACTGGAATTAACGTATATCACGANCATTTTTCGATGAATGAATCTTACCCGCAATGGCTGTTAGACCAATTGGGNGTCNACCTAATCTGCGAGATTTCAAAAAANGGCACATGGGAAGAGCGGTACGAGTCCGATAAAGAGAGCTGCTGGGACGTTATAGAGGCTGGAGATATCGTCTGGTTCAAAGGTTCCAGGATTATTGGAACCACTCCGGATGACGATACAGATATTCCCATTCTGGATGACCCGAGCGATGGACATGGAACCGCAGTGACTGGTTCTGTACTAAATGCGAATCCGGAAGCTGTGATATTCTTCGTCGAGGGTTTTAGCGATGCTGCAGTGCTAGCAGCTGCCAATCAGCCANTGGTGGACATAATTACCACTAGTTTTGGCCCCATCCTATCCTTGCCATTTCCAGGAATTGAGGANGAGACGAGAGTCGCGGTTGTCCAAGAGAAGAAGCTGCACACCGGGGCAGCTGATAACTCNCCTTCCCCTGCAATTCAGGACCCTACAGCAGGTCCTCCTTGGAGCATCGGAGTTTCAGGATATGCCGAAGAAGATGATGATCAGAAGGAAACAATGAGTGGATCCTACCCAGACATTGCTGCCGATTGGACACAAGTTCTGCCTAATCACGATGATATTGATGGGTATCACCAGACATCCGGAACTTCGTTTGCCACTCCAAGAACTGCGGGCCTACTTTCGAAGGTTCTGGTTCATCTAAGATCTGAGTTTGGAGANCTTTCATCGGGAGCCGATCCCGAAGATAGGCTAGGACTAATGGTCAATGGATCAAATTTTTCACTTACAAATGATGATTTGAGAGATGCTTTGAACCTCTCTGCTTGGTATCCATCATTCTCGACATGGGACCCTCTTTCGGGAACTACACCTGTTTCGCCGGTTGCTCCCTGCACCCAAGTTGGATGGGGAGTAGTTAACGAAAGCAATGTNATACCCATTATAGAGCATCTTAATGGGACTAAAATTCTTCCTCAGAGGCCAATTGACGTTGAGATCTGTATGGAAACAAATCAAGATATCAGAGAGGCTTACTGGGGTTAGAGNCGACTAGTTCAAAATTGATTGGCCTTACCGCTCGTCATGAGGAAGGTGCTTCTCCGATGGAGGCCTTCTTCTCTATCGGGATTGGAAGAAATCAGTAGCTTGACTGATATTTGTGAGCGAATTGAGGTGCTGGGCCACCTCTCTTTTGAGGAAGAAGGTGTAAAGCAGTTGGTGGAATTGAAAATCCGAGATGGTAGGAAACTATCGGAGCTCTCGGACTTGGAAAGTTTTGAGGTATTGGAAAAACATGAGGAGGATTCGGACGGGATGCTAGTGAGTATTCTTTGCACGCATCCAATGGCGAAGATGGCCATTGGACTTTCCAACATATACTTCTATCCACCTTATGGGATTGACTCGACCGAAGGATTGGAAATTAGAATCTATGGCCTTTCCAGTTCAATACGCAGTTTTCTAAGGTTAATCGATGAAGTCATGCCACCTGATAGCATCAGTGTTCGGCCGTTCAAGNCNAATGATTCTNNAGATTTNGAATNCCTAACCACGAAACAGAAAGAAGCGCTGATTTTAGCTTCAAGAAGAGGATACTACGAAGAAGGNTCCGAAGNAACTCTTAAACAACTAGCTGACGAAATGGGAATTTCTAGGAGCACCATTGGCGAACACCTGAAGAGGGCAGANAACGAGATAATAAAGAGAGCCGTGGATGATTTGNCATAGTAATCAANTACAAACCGAATGCTCAAAGGATGACTCCGATTGGTCGCATTGATGGTGCAGTTCCGGCTACCCATGTTGCCTCATCCAGATGAGGTTGAGTGGAGGNCAATTGTGAATGGAATTGANGTTTCAAAACACNTCGAGAGCAANGCCATCCTNCTTGATGTTCTAAGNGAAAANGTGGGAAGTCTTGGAACCAAGAGGGGGTGTGACATGGGCACATGTGGTTGTTGTTCTGTNTTAGTAGAAGGGGAGCCTAGATTGTCCTGCCTAACCCTAGCATCCGAGGTTNATGGAAATAATATTACAACAGTAGANGGCTTGGCTGATGGGCATCACTTGCATCCNATTCAACAAACCTTTACTGAATTCGGAGGGAGCCAGTGTGGATTTTGTACTCCCGGTTTTCTTGTTGTAATTTCTGCCCTTCTGTCCGAAAACAAAAGTCCGACGGATGGTGAAATAAAATCCGCGATTGAAGGGAATCTCTGCAGATGCACTGGATTCCAGCAGATTGTAGACTCGGTAAAGGCTGCATCTGAAATTCTNCTTTCTGGNCCAGAGATAGANGACTCAACATCCCCAAAGAGTGATCCACATCCAAGAATTGACTAGGAGATTGAATATGTCTGAAGAGAAAAAGAATGAGATGGTGGGTTACAAGCAACANCCAGGAAAGTTGCCATTCACAAAACCNGGTTCTGGAGGGAAGGATCGAATTTCAAGAGAGACGGATCCNAAGANGATTCCTGTTTCNCAAGGTGGTGAGCTTGAGCAGCCATGGGGGCCNCATAGGCATGATTCATTGATTAGTGGCCAGGNGATTGGAAGNCCAACGGGTTTGGTCGANAGCAGATGGAAAGTAACTGGTCAGGCCCACTATGGGGATGACGTGCGTCTAAAGGGAGAGTTGGTTGGTCGTATCGTTCGTTCACCACACCATTATGCTAGGATTCTATCAATTGACTGCTCAAAGGCTCTAGATCTACCTGGAGTAGAGGCAATTGCAACNGGCGAAGATGCAAAGAATAAGTTTGGAGTTTTGCCAGTAACNAAAGACGAGCATTCGATGGCAGTGAACAAGGTTCGTCATGCAGGTGACCTAGTTGCTTGTGTGGCCGCAATAGACGAAGCAACTGCAAGAGAGGCAGAGAGNCTNATTGAGGTTGAGTATGAGNTATTGGATTCGATTCACGATATGAGAGACGGTCTCGAGGATNCCNTAGAACCAATACATGACAGAGGAGACTACCACATTGGGGATTCGAATATTCAGAAGAGGGTTTTTCAGGAATTCGGAGACGTTGCTGGAATGTTCGAATCGTCTGTGGCCAGCCACAAGCAGAACTGGGTTTTTGCTGGTGTGAACCATGGATTTACTGAGCCACATGCTGTGGTGGCTCACTGGGATCCGGTTGGAAGGCTGACTCTTTACACTCCACAACAGGTTCCTCATTACGTTCACAGGGCACTTGCAGACGTGCTTGAGGTTCCTATGCATCAGATCAATGTTCATAGGACATTTGTTGGAGGTGGTTTTGGTGGCAAGTCCGATCCCTTTCCCCATGAGATGTGCGCAGCAATACTTGCTAGGAAATCGGGAAGACCAGTAAGAATCACCTTNGATAGAGAAGAAGTNTACTGGGTGAATAGAGGNAGACATCCNTCTCGAATAGAAATGAACCTACANGCTGATTCGCAGGGAAGAATTTGTGGAATAGAGACTGATGCNTTAATTGATGGTGGTGCTTTTGCTTCATTTGGTCATGTTACTACCTACTACAATGGAGTATTACATACAGCTCCATACGAAATTGGGGCGTTTCACTACACAGGAGCAAGGGTATGGACAAATAAGCCGGCCAGCGGAGCGATGAGAGGGCATGGGGCAGTAAATTCAAGATGCGCTGTTGAAGTTGGAATGGATGATCTGGCCGAGAAGTTGTCTGTAGACCCGATAACACTTAGATTAGCAAACATCCTACCACCTCATTCGGCTACGATTACAGGATTTAGAGTAACAAGCATAGGCATGAGAGAATGCCTAGAGAGAGTGGAAAAGGAAAGCAATTGGANAAGGAAGTTTCGCAAACTTCCCTTGGGCAAAGGAATTGGAGTTGGATGCGGATTCTTCATTTCAGGAAGTGGCCTCCCTATTCATTGGGATCCAAACAAGTTCCCCCACGCCACAGTGCATCTGAAAATTGACATGGATGGCGGNGTCACCGTTCACACGGGTGCTGCAGAAATTGGTCAAGGATCGGATACTGTGGTGGCTCAATCAGTTGCTGAAGTCCTAGGTCTACCCCTTGACATGATTCGGGTAAAGTCTAGAGATTCGGACACTTCTCCGGTTGATCTGGGTTCTTACTCCTCCAGAGTTACATTCATGAATGCGAATGCGGCAATATCTGCAGCAGAGAAAATTAGGGATGAATTGCTGGATTCTGCAGCGATAATTTCTGGTGAAGTTAGGGAAGGTTTAGTTATTGGAGATCGCAGAATTTTCCTTAAAGAAGACCCTACGATAGGGGTNNCTTACTTGGAAGCACTCCACAAAGCGCAGGAAGACAGGGGAGCTCTAGTTTCTTCCGGGTCTTACCGGACCCCTCCTATGGGTAAAACGCACAAAGGAGCAGCAGCTGGTCTAGCTCCGGCTTACTCTTTCTCAGCGTATATTGCTGAAGTTACAGTGGATATAGAAACTGGTAAGATAAATGTTGATCGAGTCTGGGCTGCTCATGACTGTGGGAAGGCACTTAACCCCCTCGCAGTTGAAGGTCAGATTATTGGATCCTGCCACATGGGAATGGGGCAAGTTCTGTCAGAAGAGATGCGATATGGACGGACTGGCAATTTGATGAATCCAGATTTGCTGGATTATAAGATTCCAAGTATTCATGAGATGCCTGAAGTAATCCCAATAATTGTTGAGTCNAACGACCCAGAAGGNCCATTTGGNGCTAAGGAAGCAGGTGAGGGGCCGCTTCTACCAATTCTGCCTGCCGTTTGTAATGCAGTTTACGATGCTATAGGNGTCCGAGCATCTGAGTTGCCGATGACTCCAGAGAAAATCTACAAGATTATTCAANAGAGATGTAGAACTGAAGGAGNGGACGACCCTCTGGATTTGGANTGCCCNAGAATNGAGTTCTCCGAACTCCAGGAAGTTCTTGAGAACAGGGCATCCGAGCATGCGAAGAGGGATAAGGCTCGGAGACTGGATAAAGAGAGGCCTGATTACCACAATGGTGCCCTTTTCGGTTTAGACCCAACAATTCCTCCTGACAAAGTAGATCAGAGGTGGTCAGTAAGAGTTTCTCCAGATGAGGAGTACCTCAAATCCCCAAGACTTGCTGGAACGGCTTGGAAGCATATTGAGAGAAGGAAAAAGGAGGAGTTGAAATGAAGATGCCACCCTTCAAATTGCATACTCCAAAAAGCCTGGAAGAAGCGATGGGGATTTCTGAAGAGCTGTCACAATCGGACATGGAATTTGACTGGATCGCGGGAGGAACNGACCTGCTTCCAAACTACAAGTGGCATATCAACGTGAAGGGGCACGTCATCTCTCTTGGTTCGATNNCCGAGTTACAAAAATTGAGTGAAACGCACATAGGGGCCATGGTCAGCATACANAACCTAGCCTCNTACGAAAAGGCCCATCCAGTCTTGACTAAAGCGGCGAAATCTGTTGCGAGTGTNATGATTAGAAGGTCCGGTACGGTTGGGGGCAACATTTGTCTAGACACAAGATGCTACTGGATAAATCAATCTGAAACCTGGCGGGAATCCATTGATTGGTGCCACAAATGTGACTGTGGGACTGATGCTGATTGCAGAGTAATACCCAATCAGAACACTTTGTGCGTGGCAACATATCAAGCTGACTTAGCCCCTGTACTNATGTGNCTGGATTCTACGATACATCTCGCTTCAGCNGGTGGAGTTCGTTCGATGCCCCTGAGAGATTTTTTCGAGCTTGATGGGATGACGAGGAATGTGCTTCAGCCTGGTGAAATGGTTACGCACTTAACAATTCCAGAAGACTCTAAAGAATGGGTCGGTGATTACCAAAAGTTGAGGCAAAGAGAATCTTGGGACTTCCCCGAAGCAGGAGTANCGGTCCTTTGGAAAACTGATTCTACTGGGGAGCCAATTGATCTCAGAGTCGCTACAACAGGACTAGAATCTATTCCTAGCTTGCACACGGAAGAATCAGAGAATGCCCTACTAGATTGGAAAGGTGGAGAGTCGGTGGATATGCTAGCAGAGGCAATTAGAGGATCGGTGAAACCTGTTCAGAACACTTGGTTCTCACCATCTTACAGAAGAAAAATGGTGAAGGTCTTAACGAAGAGGGCCTGTAGGGACCTAGTGGTGAGTTAGCAAAATGGGAAGAAAGTCCGTCCTGGTTGTTTTCATTTTTCTGCTCTCAATATCTGCAGATTGGTCTTCAAATGCTCAAGAGTTGGACTCCTGGGAATTAGGGATAAATTATCCCAACGATGATTCTTCAAACTCGTTTTTGCTAGAAAATGATGGTTCCAAAAATATTGAGTTTTTTGTCGATAATTCTGGTTTAACTGATATAACGATTCAATTTGACTATGAAATTCCATTCGGAGGGGTACACGGGGCTACAGAGGAGGAGACAATCGCCGCAGGAACGAACGAAACTTTCGATCTAAAGATTAGTGGAGTGGACGTGCATTCATATGAGGCTGAGAAGGTGGAGAAATTCTCCATTTCTGCGACGGTTTCTGCAAGGCAAGGGATTCCAGATCCCCTATCTTCACAGCAGAATAGGGAAGGGGATCTGGAAATTCCAGTAATTTTGGATCTATCAGTAGAAATTTCTGATCCGTTTGGGCCGATGAATGCGGGATCCGATACAATCCTAACAGTTACTGTGATGAACAACGGAAATACTCAGGACGGGGTNGGAGAGGTAACAGTCGAAGACAACTGCCCTCTGCTAACTNCGGATAACGGNCTAGACTCGCTATTGATTGGAAATATCGAACCGGGTAAATCTAAGGATTCGAACCTTAGAGNGATGGCCTCGGAGAGCCATCCCAAGAGGCATTGTGACATTACGATTACAATTACATCAAAACGTGCAATGAACCAAGGAGTAAACTTGTTTGCGGAGGATGAGACTAGGGTTAGTGTAGAGCCGCCCCCTACGAGTGTGTCGGAACCTGAAGAAGAAGAGCCAGAAGACGTTGAGGAGTCCATTACGTCGAACTTGTCTGCTCCTGGTTTATCGATCTCATTTGTGGGATTGCTGTTTGCAATAATTTTCAGTTCTTGGAGGGATAGGGACGGGATATAGGTCGGCATAGGGGCTTGATTTAACCGAACTTGACTCAGGAACATATAACCGTGATTTGCTAGTCGAGCGGATGTTGCTTGGGCCTTAGGCCCAATAGAATTGGGGAATGGGTAACTATGTCCGAAGACTCTAGCAGTGAAGATCAATTCAACAAGAGGGTTTTGTATTCCTTAGTGATTACATCAATTCTGCTATTGATAATGCCGATGTTCTTTGTAATTGGTAAGGAGACCGCATATTCGGCATATGAGAAGGAAGATCTGTATCAAGTTTCAGACATGAGAGAGAGTTTTGAGGAAGAGTTTGTGGAGAGCAGGAATCAAGGATACTATGTTGCAAATACCATGTCAACACCGATGCTGGTTAATGATTGGAAAGATCCTCATAGGACCCTACTGGCAATAATGGGTCCCGAGAAGCCGATTGACGAAACTGAGGCTGATGAAATCTATCGCTTCGTGACTGAGAAGGGCGGGAAGGTAATTGTGGCCTCAGACAATACAAATGCAAATCGACTAGCAAGTATGTTTGGAATCACATTCTTCGACTCCCCATTGTATGACGAAAAGCAACACTGGGTATACACCCAGCAGTCAGAGCAAACGATTGATTGGAAAAATGTCTGGACTGCTTCATCAGTAGGGCAAGACGTAGATGACATGTCTCCCGGGGCACTCATGCAAGGGTGTACTGCCTTCCAAATCCAAAATCCAGATGGGCTCAGGGATTGCAGGCTTCCAGTAATGTACAAGTCCCCAACTGGTCTGAAATTTGAACCACTACTGAAGGATATAGAGGAACCTGATCACAGACGAGTGATGACACTTGGAAAGGCATCTCCTTCGGCATTCATTGACATCAAAGGGGATGGGGATGCAACGAATCCTGAAAATCCGGCTCCAGGGGATCTAAGACTAATGATGAGGTTCGACTATCCAGGAATCAAGGTTTTCGACAAAACTCCGGTTGATGACAGGGGTGCATTCTCTGCAGGAGTCGGAGAAATTGAAGTCACGGGAAGCATTGTTTTTGTTTCTGACGAAGAGGCTTTCTCGAACATGCTATGGGAACTGGACGACGCTGAAGAACAGGGGCTCAGCAGAGACTGCTCCGCCATAGGTGATTACACCCGTAACAATTGCTGGACTCAAGAGATTCTTAACAACAACGACTGGAATGGAAATGAGAGATTCTTCAAACTCCTAGTCTATGACATGATGGAATTCGACAACGTCAACTTGTCAGCACCAATTAGGTCCGATCCTGGTAATTTCCAAATTGTCTTCGACGAGAGTCGTCATGTAACCGGAATTATATCAGCCCCATTTGTTGAGACCATGGGTACTGTTGTTCTTCTTACCTCGAACCAGTTCCTGAAGTGGTTGGTCGTACTTAACGTAGGATTGCTGCTTCTAGTGGCAATGATGGTCGTACCTGAGAAGGAAAATTGGAGGCACGTCTTTGATCTTACGAAATTCAATCAGAGACCGGAAAAGCTAGACCCTGCAACTTACAGAGATAGAGTCCGAAGGGCTCTTTTGACAAAGGTCAGGATTCATCATGACCTAACCCGGGACCAGATGGCACAGACTCCACCGCCAGAGGTTCAGGCGATGATTGGAGATCCTCGTCTCGTGGAATTGGCTTATAGCCAAAGCCGGACGTACACGCCACAAGAGTTGCGCAAGTTGATGCAGGCCATCAGGCGATGGGGAAAAAATAACTGACAATAGGAGAGATAAAAATGAGTGAGACAAAACCAGCAGCAGGCATGCCAACACCCAATCAGGGCGGACAGGATGCGGCCTTAGCAAAGAAAGCAGAACAAGCCCGAGGATCAAGTAAAATTGACGAAGTATTGTCAGCAACAGGAGCAATGGGTCAAGCGATAAGTACAGAAGTACAAAAGGTGATTATTGGAAAATCCCACGTGATTGACAACGTTATGGTGGACATCCTTTCAAACGGAAATCTACTTTTCGAAGATTTTCCTGGTTTGGCAAAGACTCTAATGACCAATACTTTCGCTGATGCACTGGGTTGCGACTTCAAGAGAGTTCAATTCACTCCGGATCTTCTGCCTGCTGACATTACTGGTACCAACATATACGATGCAAAGAAGGGAGAATTCACGTTCAAACCTGGGCCTATCTTTTGCAACCTGCTTCTTTCGGACGAGATAAACAGAGCACCTCCCAAGACCCAAGCAGCCCTTCTAGAAGCCATGCAGGAGAAGCAAGTTACCATCGGAGTAGTGACACACAAGCTTCCTGCCCCTTTCCTAACTATGGCTACACAGAACCCTGTTGAACAGGAGGGTACTTACCCGCTTCCAGAGGCTCAGCTTGATAGGTTCATGATGAAGATGATGGTTGGATACCCCGACAGAGCTGATGAGAACGAGATTCTCCAGAGGAGGATCGATCGAAAGAAGGACGAAGTCGATGTTAACAGCATCACAGATCCAAGCATAGTTGTGAAGATGCAACAATCCTGCGAAGAGGTTTATGTGGATAGATCGGTAAGGGAATATATGGTGGACATTGTGGCTAGGACAAGGGAGGACCCGAGAGTCCTAGTGGGATCGTCTCCTCGTGGTTCGCAAGCACTTTTGAAGACTAGCAGGGCTGTTGCCGCAATGCGAGGAAGAGATTTCGTAACACCAGATGATGTGAAGTCTATTGCTGAGTTGGCAGTAGCACACAGAATTATACTCAAGCCCGAGCATCAAATAAAAGGACTAGAAAATGGAGAGATCATTAGAGATATACTACACGGAAAGAATGCCGCGAACGTTCCGACGATCTGAATGATACAGAGGTGGAACGGTGGCATGGAGCCGAAAATCAGCGATGTTTGCGTCGCTATCGGTAGCAATGTACCTCCTAGGATTGGTTCTCCGTAACCAACAACTGGTTACTGTTGCAGTCGTACTTCTGTCGTTTCTCACCTGGGCAGCACTCAGAACTGCTCATGGGGATGTTGCTTCGACAGGGAGGCGGATCGAAGATGCTTCAATGGACGAAGGTGTGCAACTTCAAAGCATTGTGGCNATGAGAAAGGTTTCTTCCTCNAGGGTCTTTGAGGANGGGGAGATNGATGTAACNCTCAGGATTCAGAACCGTTCCAGCACTGCAAAGGTTCTGGAACTCAGAGACAGAGTTCCTGAAGTGATGAGGATAAAGAAAGGGTCGAATTACGTCCTAATGGAGATGGGCCCCAAGAGAGAGACTGAGATTTCATACACCATTGAGGCNCCACTTAGAGGATTCTATACTATTGGGCCGGTGTGCATCCGCGTTCAGGATGAATTGGGGCTCTTCCACAACGAAAAGGAAATCCAGCTTTTTGACGACTTCTTGGTCTTCCCNAAAATGGAAGACATAAAGGATGCCATGATNAAGAGCAGGGTACCGAAGATCTTCACTGGAGCTGTGAATATCAGAAACCCTGGGGAGGGTTCGAACTTCTATAACCTCAGGGAGTACCTTCCAGGCGATCCGATGAGGAAAATCAACTGGAAGGCCACTGCAAGGCAAGATGGGAAGATGATGGTAAACGAGTTTGAAAGGGATGCAGTAAGCGACGTCATAATTATTGTAGATAGCAGAGCAGTCAGTGAGACAGGTCCTGTTAGTAGAAATTCTCTGGTTTCTAGTACTAGAGCNGCNGCTAGCCTATCTCAGTACTTCCTTTCTAGAAGAGACTCAGTAGGACTAGTGGTTTACGGTGATGAGATCGTTTCCGTAGACAGGGATACTGGAAAGAAGCAACTCTACATCCTTCTGACGAAACTTGCTGGTGCTATGGCTAAGGGGAACACACCTTTGAAGATTGTAACGAATAGGATTATGCCTCACATTCACAGAGGGAGCCCGATAATTATTCTTTCACCTCTGGAAGACGATCCGACTATCGTAGACGCAGTAAGAGATCTGCGAGCAAGGAGTTTTGAGGTAACCGTACTATCCCCAAGTAGTTTGGAGTTCGAATTCGATGCGAGAAGGATAGATCGAACTGGTTATGAGGTCTTGAAAACAGAGCGGGACATTCTGATGACTGAGTTGAGGGGCTTGGGTGCCTATGTAATGGACTGGGAACCGGATATGCTACTTTTCACGGCTTTGGCAGGGGCAAGGGGTTTCTGAGGGATAGTAATGAATGAAAAAGAGAAAAAGGGCCCGGTAGATACATCCCATCTGTACGAAGGGAAAGTGGTACGGTCTTCGGCTCCGAGCAGAAAAAAGGCAGCAGGGACCCTAAAGAAAGACACAGGAATACCGGACGACGCGGTTCCTGAAGTGGCAATTCCGAGTTGGGTAGAAACTATTTTCGGAGGTCCAGTACTGGTGAACAGAGAGTTTGTTTCACCGAACAAAATGGTGATTACCTTACAGATGTGGGCTTCGGCTTCCCTCCTAGTNCTAAGTTTTCTGACCTTCATGCTAACACCTGTTTCCGGAACGGCTTGGTTCGCTGTTGCTNGCNTACTGGGNGTGAGTTTCCTAGGTATTTGGCTCCATTTCCTTCTGATTTTACTTGGACTAGTNGGGGGATTCTACGGAGTTTACCAACGCGATCAGAGGGCGATACTGGTTTCTTACATTGCCCTAATTCTTGTAACAATCAGATTCGCGGGGAGCAAAGTTGAGTTTGGACTGAGTTTCCTTCCNGAGAATGAAGTTGTGCAAAAGCTGCTCTTGATTCTATATGCAGTGATCCTAGTTGTTTACATGGAGATTTCAAGTGGAGTGATTAGGTTTTCGATGTTGGATACCTCNATCAGNACAGGCGAGGTTTACGTNATGAACGTCAACAGTATTTCGGGAAGGTACAGGAAGGCGCTTGCATTTACCCCATTGGTTGCCTCTTTCGTAGCACTGCTAACCCTATTCATCAACTTCATCGTGCCTCTTTTTGTAAGGATTCTGGATCCGGTTTCTGCAAACAGACTCGAAGAGAGTGTGGAGTTGACCAGCGTATATGGAGTAGCACTTGGAACAATTCTAGTCTTCATAGTGATTTCATCTATGTTCGCAATAAATCTGCCACTAAGGATCCAGCAATACCTGGAAAGCCAATCCTAGTGATTTAGGAAACCACCCATTACACCTAGATCGCAAATAACGAGCATCGCCACCGCTTCCACCACTGGTGCCGCTCTCGGACCGATTACTGGGTCGTGTCTTCCACCCACTTTCAAGGATCTAGTTTCGTTACTTGGAAGATGGAGTGTGAATTGCTCCTTAGGGAAGCTGCTGGGTGGCTTGAAGTGTACCAAAGCTCTAATTGGGGCTCCTGTTGATCTTCCTCCCAGTGAGCCGTCTGCTTCTCCAGAATTTGCCCCCTCTAGAACTGGTTCATTTTCACCTGGAATCCACATATCATTGTTCTCGGAACCCCTCATCAGAGAGGATTCGATCCCATTCGAAAACTCAACNGCCCTAGCACCGGGTATTGCCATTAGNCCCCTTGCNAGNGATGGTTCGATGCCATCAAACCAGGGCTCTCCAACTCCAATTGGNAGTCCTTCGATTACCAACTCAACTACTGATCCAATCGAGTCCCTATCCTTGCGAACTTGCTNGATTAATTTGGCCATTAATGGNGCACAGACAGGATCCCTGCAGTTCATCAATGACATTTCGGATTCTTCCTTGAGAGGAGATTTTCTATCTAGTTCCATCAATGGTTGTGCAGATATATCCCCAACCCTGCTTAGATGTGCATGGCAGGACCATCCTGCATCATCTAGAATAGTCCTGACTTGACTCCCAGCAGCGACAAGCCCTAATGTTAGTCTTGCTGAATGAGAACCCCCTCCCCTAGGATCATTGAACCCCTTGGACCAAANTGACTCGACCATGTCTGCATGTCCGGGTCTGGGNTGATCAGGAAGAAANTCGTAATCNNTTGGACGGGCATCTGNGTTCATCGNCACCAGTAAAATTGGCCACCCCGTTGCCTTTCCANCAAATACGCCCGATAGGATCTCGCATTCATCGGTTTCCAATCTTGAAGATAATCCTCTCTTTCCTGTTTTCCTATTAGATAGGTCACGCAATAAGGCCTCAGTATCTATNGGAGTTCCCGGGGGCATTCCTTCTACTAATGCNCCTACACACTTTCCATGGCTNTCCCCAAATATTGTGACTCTAATTCCTTCNCCTAGACCCATTCCCATCAAGATGCCCCCTCTAACTCAACTTCACTATTTTCGAATCTGGTAGATATGGTTTCGATNCCCATGCCATTAAGAAGTTNCTCAAGAGTGTCCAAATCTGACTNGTAGCAAACTATTGCCATTGCAGGTCCTGAGCCGCTAATCCCGGCTGCAATTGCTCCGGAGGCGATNCAAATGTTACTAATTCTAAGTGCTTCGAAATCATCGGTTGCAGCTGCGACGGCCATTCCATTTGAGGAAAGTGCATCCATTGGCGATCCATTCATTAGAGATGCTAATGATCTTTGGAAAAGCCTTTCTTGGTTGTAGAATGAGTTTTTCGAGATTTCTGCCTTTCTACTACCTCTCAATCCTAAAATTACAACTAACGATTGATCGATTTTGCCTTGAAAAATTACTGATTCAGAAGCCGCAAGGGTTGGATCAACCAGTTTCCATCCTGGAGATAATGAAGCCATCGTATCATCCATACTTCCTGTGATTGTACATTTGGACAACCTCTGTGATTTTACGGCTATGTCGGCAATATCGAAATCAGACAATCCAGTCCAACAATAGGAGTTTGCGGCCCTAATTGCTGCGCAGGCTAGAGCTGAGCTGGACTTCAGACCCTGTCCTATTGGAATATTGCTTTCAACCTTCCANCCTACTTCGTTTGGAAGAGGTANGCCCTCTGACCTCCAACAGGATTCGACAGCATCCAGAATTCCNTTTCTATCTTCTTCGACTAAAACTCTGTTCTCTAACAACAAGACCTCTGTGGACAACTGAATTCCTATTGAACAACCCTTTCCNATACCCAATGCATGAAGGATTGAGATCGCCCCATTAGCAGAACCCCTTCCCAAAATCCTCACTTCTCTACCCCCCGTCCTTTGAGAGCAATTCCTACATGTCTTAATCTTGGATCTGCAATTACCAAGATTCTGTCTCCAGCAGATAGTTCCGTTACTGAAACAGCTTCTCCGGTAGGTGTAACGATTCTTACTGTCTCTGCTTGTTGAACAATTATCTGGCCATGGGAGTCAGAAACCATGAATCTAATCAGAAGCAATGGGCGATTTTCAATTTTTATTCTACCTATGATGGCACTTTCATAAATTCCAGAATTAGACACAATTGAGACTTGGTCTCCAGATTTGAGTTCGCTTAGGTACTTCGTTCTGCCGTTGGGCAAAAGAGCATAGGAATGNATTGCTCCGGCATTAACTCTGAATGGCCTAGTTGGCACGTAATCAGATTGGATTGTCTCGCCATGGATGAGGCAAAGTTTTCCCGATATTGAACCTGTAGCGATTCCCTGTCCTTCCTTCAACCTCCGAGTTAAATCGACGCAGGCCCTTTCTCCAATTCCTGCCGATTCAATTGAAGTGATTTCTGCCTCCACCAGAGATGGCTCTTGAAAATCTGCCTTTTCAACGAACTCTAGTTTCTCACCAATCATCATTTTCGCCTTATCTACTAGTTGTTTGGGGACCAAAATTGCATCTACGCCAACATCAAGGGAATTGATGCTGCCATTAAGATCGATTTCATCTTCAATCGCTGCCGCGATTCGGGTACCTGATTCCCTGGATGCTGCAATTAGATTCTCAAGGGGCACCATCTTCCAATCTGAGAATCTAACTAGAATCCAAGGTACTAGTCCGATTAGTGACATTGCTTCTTCCTGGTCAGAAGAGTTTCCAATTNTTACTTCGNANACNTCGTTTGAGAAACCCGTCCAGAATCTGCTAATCATTTCTAGTTCCCCATAGTTTGAATCTTCAGAGTCAATCCAAATCTGCAAANGATCACCTCAGATGTCTAGACGCTTCTTCAGAGCTGTCACCATCGTGGACTATTGCTCTNAGTGCCCTAATCATTGACGCAGGGTCTTCTGATCCGAAAACTTGCCTTCCGATGCANACTCCAGAACCACCCGAATTGATTGCTTTCTCAACGACTTCTAATAGTTCAGATAATGTAGAATCTCTGGNACCTCCTGAAATTAGGACCGGAATTGGAACTGAAGAGGTTACGATTCTGAATGAGTCTTGGGAGCCTGTCCAAGGGACCTTGNCTACATTGCACCCAAGCTCCCAAGCTAGTCTGGCTGCATGAGCAACCCCNCNAGTANTGTCAGAATTATCAATAGAGAGATTTTTCCCTCTCGGATACATCATTCCCAAAACTGGAATTCTATTTTGATTGGAATCTGTGGTTATTGCTCCTAGTCTCTCGATCATGTCCGCCTCATATTCATGTCCCAGATTTACCTGAGCCGAAATCCCTATGGCACCTCGATCCAGGGATTCAGAAGCGTTCGCGACTAGAACCTTATCTTGAGATCGATTACCACCATGAGACGTAGAAGCTGAGGCATGACAAACGAATCGTTTCCATCCCGTTCTCTCGAAGTGATGGGTGATTGCCCCCTTGTGAAGAATTATTGCATCGGCTCCGCCCTCTATGGCGGCATCGACTGCTGAATCGGTGTCTTGGAGACCATGCTCCGGGAAGTTAGAGACGCCGTGATCCATAGGGACCCAGACTCCTTTACCATTAGGAAGAATGGTTTCTAAGCGGTTTGCTAGAACATCGGCCACATATTCTCGTCAAAGCCCCCTCTCTTGAATGGTCCCTTATTCTTGTTTCTTCCTTTACTCTTGATTTCATTAATCAGAAATTCAAGTCTACAATTACTGGGGCGTGGTCCGAGACTACCATTCCACCCTCCCTCATTATCTGAGCAGACTTCAAGAGAGTGGCCTTGCAGAGTTGTTCGCTAAGATGTAATCTATTCTCCAACCCCTATCCCTCTCTCTTGCCCTTCGAAAGTTGGACCACCAAGAGTAAGGGCCCTTTACCTCNCCCACGAAAATTCGCAGAAGATCGGACCAGCCAGCAGCTAGCATTCTATCGAACCACTCTCTCTCATGCTCCAAGAAACCCGAAGTGCGCTTATTACCCACTGGATCCCAGATGTCATCCTCTGTATGTGCAATATTCAGGTCCCCGCATAGCAAGGCTGGTTCATCCGAATCTAGGAATTGTTGACTCCATTGAAGCATGTCCTCCAGCCACTGATCCTTGTAATCCTGGCGCTCTTGTCTTGCCGAGCCATTTGGCAGATACATGTTGATACAATTGAGGTTTCCATGTTTTGTTACGAGCACTCTACCTTCTGGGTCCCTTGTCTCATCAAGATCGGTATCNATTCCCCTNCCAATCTCGTCCATACCGACTCGNGAGCANGACATTACCCCCGAGTACCCCTTCTTCTCTGCAGGATGCCAGATTACCTCATATCCCTCGGGTTNGGACCATTCCTTAGGCATCTGCTCAGGAAGCGCCCTTACTTCTTGGAATAGCATAATGTCGGCGTCGATCCTCTCAATGAAATCATCAAGCCCCTTTCTGTGNGCTGCTCGTATTCCATTTAGGTTCCAAGACACGACTCNCATGGTCATGCGCTACTGNGATAGGTCTTTGACCTTCTCGACGAGATCCATCTTCCTGATCCTCCTCATCCCATATGGAGTGAGGATTACAGAGATGAAAACTACTACTCCGACAAGCTGAATTGCAACTACTGGATCTGCTGAAACAGACATGTAGAATGACCACTGAACGAAGGATGAGATCATGGCTTGTGTCCCAACCAANGTGAACATGAAAGCTAGTGACCCCCCGATAATGCCTATTGCNAGATGTTCCCCAAACAACATCCATCCAAGTTTGTTCATTGGTGCTCCAAGAACTCTAAGTGTTGCAATCTCCCTATCTCTTTCTGAGAGATTGATGATCAGGGTATTGAAGAGAACGACTATCGCGATAAGAATTCCTAGAAACAGGATTGCCCCCAGGAAGCCTTGCTGCTGTTCAAGAATTGCCTCGTAAGAAGAGACCAAGTCTTCCTTCTCGATTACAACCAACGATACGTCACCCAGGTCTGCATCTGCAACTACCCCTTCTGGAAGGTCGATTAGAACAGCAGATGATTCGAATCCAACTACTCCTGCCAAGTCCGATCTGTGAAGGTACGCAGTTCTGCTCATCTCTCCCTGAGTGATGCCTACAATCTCTACCTCAATTGATGTGGAGCCTAAAACAAGAGTCTGAAAATCGCCAGTCCCCCACCCAAGAAAGTGATTGAGNCCTTCATCAATAAGGATCTCAGTGGTTTGCCTGCCTTTCTCCGGAATCTTGCCTTCCTTCAAATCTATTACTACAAACGCCTCGCTATCTGTAGAGAGTACATCCATTCCATTTACCATAATTACTCGGGAGTCGTCAAGGGGATTTGCCGGGAATGTGATGATTCTCTCGTAGTTCCCTTCCCTTGTCTCCGCCCACTCAATAACCCCTTGATCGCTTCCAGAGAGAACGTTTGCTTGTACGTCCCAGTTCTGCTTATCTTCAATGGAACCCACAGTCATGTCTTCCATTGTAGCCATCATCAGAGTGATGCTNCCGAAGAGGAGCATGGAAAGACCTACAGCTAGGAATGTGAAGGCTAGCCTTGTTGGCTTTCTGATGCTGGACCTTATCGTCAGACCTGCCGTCGTGGGTAGAGAAGAGGTGATTTCCTGTATTTTCCTAGAGGAAATCCTGATCTCGTGCTGNCCNCTCAGAACTTCAAGGGGCTGNAATCTTGAGGCTTGAATAGCCGGGACCGCTCCTGAGACTAGAACGACANNCATCGTAACGCCTANAATCTGAATTACTNTTGGAGCAAGGTCAGTTGTTTCGACGATCGGGATNCCCAATATCTCCTCNTAGATTTCTAGCATTGCTGGTGCTCCCACATAAATTCCAAGNAATGCTCCCATCGAGGANCCAATGGNCCCAATTGCCAGAGGCAAAAGGAAGTAGGCAGGCATGATCGAAAGCCTGGGGATGCCTAGAGTTCTCAAAATCGCAATCTCTCTGGCCTGGGACTGGACAAGCCTCTGAAGGCTGAGGAAAATTGTTATTCCGGCAATGGCAGCAATCATTCCTGTTACTGGAAGGTAGAACTGCATAGCTCCATCAGCGTCCAATCTTAAGAGTTCGACAGAGAAAATCTGGGATCTATCGTAAACGAAAGANTTCGAGTCGACCGTCTNAGAGACTGTTTCGTCTATATTNTCGATAACTAGTGCTAGCTCTGCCCCTTCCTCCTCGTCAGTGTTTGGCAAATCGTAATCCGGTGTTCCCGCGACGTCTATCAACAATAGATTTGATGTGCCCTCACTGAGATTAGAAAGCCTCTCTAGACCCTCAGAAGAGAGGTAGCCTGTGGCAAATGTCCCCATCTCTGCTGGAAAGANGGATCCCTCCTGTGCATAGTATAGATGATTAGAATGTAAACCGATTCCAACAACAGTGAAGTTCATTCTCCCTGAGCCAGCACTGATTGTGATTGTTTCTCCCAAATCGACTTCCATTCCAGTTGAGACCCGATAGTCGATGACTATCTCACTATCATCGTTAGCCATTCTTCCTGAGCAGCAGTCATGATCGGGGATCCAAACCCTATCTACAAATCCCTCGTCAATTCCATGCCAGACTGCAGGGACCAGTTTTTCTTTGTGGAACATAGTTCCATCTAGTCTTAGCCTAGGCTCGCAATCNTTTAGCACCAAGTCAGAATCAGACCAATNGTTGGAAATCTCCTCGCAAAGNAACTCTGAAGTCTGACCATNCCAAGTTCCACTTGGGTTCTCGACCAAAACGTCTGGCAGGTTCAATCCTTGTTCTGTGTCTTCGTATATTTTGTCGTACATCCCTGAAACTGTGTGAGCGTATGCTGCGAATGAAATCCCCGCAAAAACGGCAACAAGAACCATTGCGACGACTGCGGCTAGTCTGACCTTTGATCTCATCATACTCCTTGCCAAGCGCTTGGTCAGGAGAACAAACATTGCTTCACCTATCCTACTTTCTCATCGGAGATGATTTTTCCACTATCGATCCTNANTACTCTNGTAGCGAAATCTACCAATGACTCGTCGTGCGTGACGAAGACGCATGTGATTCCCTCTGACTGACAGGCCCTCACTAGTACCTCCATCACCACCGAAGAAGTCTTCGAGTCTAGATTCCCAGTCAATTCATCTCCAAGAAGTAGCCTCGGACGCTTGGCAAGGCTCCTAGCTATGGCTACCCGCTGCTGTTGCCCGCCNCTGATCTCTGCNGGNAAGCGGTCCATCTCGTTTTCAAGGCCCACCAGGGATAATAGGTTTCTAGCCCTCTTTTCGTCCCTGCCTCCTGCCAACTCCTGGATTANGAGNAGGTTCTCCAATACGGTAAGATCCTGAAGAAGGTTGAAGAATTGGAATACGTATCCAATATTCTCTCTTCTGAATGTTGTCATTGCCTCTGAGTCATTCTTGGGAACCTCATTTCCAGAGAATTGGTATGTCCCATCTGTAGGGCTGTCCAATGCTGACAAGCAATTGAGTAGCGTAGTCTTTCCCGAACCAGAGGGTCCCAGAAGGATGATTCTCTCTCCTTCAATAATGTCTAGGTCCACGCCATCAAGGGCCCTAACTGTCTCTGAAGCCATTCGATAGTGCCTTTCCAGCCCTTTTATTCTTACCAGTGCCATACTTTACNCCGACTCTACGAAGGGGTANTGGTATTCAAACTACTTCGCCAATTCTATGACTCTGATGCNCCAGCGAAAAAGGCCATAGAGTCCCTGAATAGTTCCTCCCTTCTGTGCCTCTTATTGTCTCTAATCTTGAGCCAAGTGAACCCAATTGCAAGTAGGATTAGGAAGGGTATGAATGCCTCTGCATGATACCTCTCCATCACCTCGATTATCCCTCTTGCCGTATACGCCCAAGTGATCGAAGCTGCNGTCCCGCCNATGAAGCAAGCGGCTAAGACCCTCTGGAATCTCATTCGTGCCACCAAACCGAGCATCGCGCCAACTAGGACCCCNCTTGCCATGAATGGGATCCAGACAAAGACNATCAGCCCCCAGAAACCAAATCTNTCAATCCTNGANCGATTCTTATGCGCGACATACTCNACTGATGAGAGGATGTCGCCCATGAACGGATTCTGGAGTAGTGCCCCAGCAATCCCCCCTCTCTTAGCAACCATAGCCTCCCCGGATAATTCCTGAAAGCCTTTTTCGACCCTGCCAGCTACCGCTCTATCCCCCAAGGTTGACTTCTCGTTTCTTGCGCTAACTACCAGAANCCTGCCTTGNAGAAGATCCTGCAAGTCTGAAGAAAGNTGGTTCCTGAGGTCCCCTTGGAGATGCTGGAATGTTGGCTTGAATAGGAAGTAGGCGAACCTCGTTACAGGCCTATAGATTACTCTGACAAAGACTGCTTCCTCGTCTGCCATTATTGCAGAACCATAATCGGCAACATCGTGTNTCTTGAACCACCTGGANATGCTGTCACGGAATGCCTCCTCCAGATTTCCGAATTGGCTCATGTTAGAGAAGAAATCACTGTAGTCCTCAGTGAGTTCTTTTGGATTCCANTCTTCAGGTGAAGATTGAATTTTTCTTTCAAATGCTCCACTTTCTGAATCAGAGTCTGTGNGAACGATCTTGAGTTGCAAGGGNCTCATCTCNCCAAAAATTCTGAATTCTNTNAGAATGTCCTTGATTATGGNACCCTTTACTTCTGCAGGAGGGACTATTGTCCTCCTNGTAGATCTATATGGNAGGAATACGTCGACTGAAATAGACCTGTCCTGAATCTTCATGGAACTCAAGTCTGGACTAATGTGAAGTCTCTCGCTCGCCGATTCAATAGTGTTCTCAATTAGTCTCACCATTTGTTCGCTAGAAAGAAGGTCGTCAGTCTCCCTGTGGTACAACCTGTGCATCAATGGATATTGGACGCAGAGGAAAAAGACAGACATCCCAAGTGAGACAATTGCCATGTACCAAGGTGGAACTTCGTAGCTTCCGCCAGTCAACATTGCTGTTTCCCTGCCCCCTACCCATTCGGCAGCCATCAGACCCCATCCCCATCCCCCCATCTTTTGTATGGTAAAACATGGTCTGACATCGTCGTCAAACTTCTCCATCTTCCTATGAGACTCATCGGAGCCGAATAGGCCGAAGAAAGATGATGCCTCTACAGTATGCAAAGACAGATCCAACTCCTTCTCTCCTGCCAAGTCAACGACTCGCTTCTGGTGGAATTCTTCCTGTGATATTTGAGGCCAGCCCGAAGAGTCGTTTGTCGAGACTATCACAGATACGCGAACCAGGAAATGTCCGTCATCCAACTGATCGTGCTCCAGAACTATTGAAAGATCGCCCTTTCCACCTTGGATTATTGAAAGCTCTTTTTCTGAGTCGAGAGAATCAGAATCGCCCGAAGATGAAGAGTTCNAAACTTCTACGATAATTGCAGAAGAGGCATCCGAAGGGACGTTGTTGCTTCGGATTCGCAGATCGTTTTCTTCGATACCTGCCTCGATCCATATCTCTCCCCTGCGATCGACGCAATCTGACGGGTCCAAGAACGTCCCGGATAGAGTTTCGTCCACGACAATGGAGTCGCCGAGGATCAGTCCTGACGAAGCAACGGAAATCAAGCTAAAGAAAACGAATCCGGAAATTAGTCCAAAAACGAGTGTATAATCGTCGAATGTCTGAGGGATCACCGAATTTACCAAGAATCTCTTCCCTGGATTCTCCTTCCTCTGCCTAATTCTGTCCAACTCAATGTCAACTCGATCGTATGNATCCTCTGTTGACTCTGACTCTGAGGTGTNCTTCTCTNCGGGCTCTTCTAGAGAATCAATNGGCTCTGAATATAATGAGTCTCCCGTCATTGNGGATAAACGAGTCAGTCCCAGTATATTTGATATTTGCAATTTATCTCATNAATGCTATTTCGAACCTATAAATTTCTGGAATGATTCCTAACTATGACGACGGGAATTTTAATGTCCTCCTACGGAGTAGGAGGAGCATGTCCAGTGGCAACGCGGCCGTGTCACGCCTATCCCTGCTGCTGGTCGGNCTGATGGTGTTTCCANGCNTAATGACGCTGGGGATTTACCAAATTGGAGCCGAAAGTTTGCCAAATGAGGCGAAAATGGCACCAATTGATTTTACTCCCGATTCGGATTTACCCCTTGGATTNCCCAATTCTGGNGATCCNTCCCACGGGTGGAAAGATGACTCTGGAAACATTGGCGAGGCTGCATTATTCTATCGAACNGCGACGTACGTGCCAATTGAAGATTGGTCATCNANAACTGGAGAAGTTGTCATGTCTGGTTGGCTCGCTCTGGCACACGAATACCCAGTTCCTTCTGATTGGAGGGAAAGTTTGACTGATCTGGGGATGGAGTGCAGAACTTTCTACTCACCTCAAGGATTCCATTGCAAAGTTCCAAAACTCACACCCATGGAACTCGAGGATTTCGGCGTAATTGGTGCTTTCCGACTAGATGGAACAGACAAACTTGCACCCGATGTAATTTCACTTGTAGAAGGCCAATCAAATGGGGCAATAATGCAGGGCGATAGATTCGTGATGAACGTCGTATTGAGTGGATCGGACGAATTATCGGATCTAATCAACACTGGTGTTGAGGTTTCTGACTACCGGTCGAACAGAATTGCAGAAGTAGTGGTTTCCAAGGATGATTTGGGNAATCTACTGNAGCTCGATTTCGTCGAGTGGGTTGAGCCCAAATATCCAGCACAGCTTGACAATCAAGGGGCTGCCGACATAATAGACGTAGACTGGGTTGCTGATGCCTCCAACATGGGAATCTATGGAGGCTCTCTGACAGGAGCTGGGGTGATTGTTGCGGTAATGGACTCTGGCCTGGATGATGCGGTGGTATGCTCCAGCATCTCCGAATGTAACACCTTAAACAACGATATTCACGCTGATTTCGCAGGAAGGATAAGAGGGATTGTCTCCTANACATGCNCCACATGTACNGATGGTCCGGATGATCCCAATGGCCATGGNACCCATGTCACCGGATCCGTTCTGGGAGATGGGTCGAACTCACCAGAAGGNACGGACAATAGTGGAATGGCNCCCGATGCTCANTTGTTCATGCAGGCAGTCTATGCGGTAGGTGGCTATTGTGGTAATTCCAGGCTTTGCCAACCCGACTACGAGGACTTCTTTGCTGAGGCTCACAATGCCGGAGCCAGGATTCACACCAATTCATGGGGGACNGGTCCCGACTCAACAACAGGATGCAGTGGCACCGAGTGTTTTGCATACTACAGTTCTGATGCTTGGGAAATTGATACCGAAGCAAACGTTCTGAGCGACTTGACCATTCTATTCGCGATGGGTAACGATGCAATGGACTGCACATACAACTCATTCGGNCAGACAACCTGCTACGGCGGTAAAAATGGNGAAATTAATCTGGGTGCATTGAATAGGCAGGCCACTGCCAAGAACATTCTATCTGTTGGGGCCTCGGAAAACTACCGTGACACATTGCCCCTATACTCCACACCTTACAGGAATTTCTGCACCTTTGGCGGAAATCCCCCCGCTCAAGGAGAATGCCCACAACCTCACACTGACGAGAAATGGAGCATGAATCCAATTTTTGACGACACGGCATCNGACAATCCAGAAGGAATGGCTGCATTCTCTAATAGAGGTCCCACCAGTGATGGCAGGATAAAGCCAGACATTGTAGCGCCGGGAACTTGGATCCTATCGACTCGCTCAAGCTATGCTGATACAAACAGCAGAGATGTTGGAGACTACTACACTCACAAGTATGGGACTTCAATGGCTACTCCGATTACAGCAGGTTCAATCGCCCTCATTCTAGAGTACTTGAATAATTTCGGTGGATACGACTGCAATCTNGCTTATGATNCANCAAGCGATCTATGCCCGGAATCGTCCCTAATCAAAGCAATAGTTGCNGCAGGAGCGCACGACTTGATGGGGCAGTACGAAACAGGGGGGGACGCGAATGGTAATGGAGCGGCAGAAAAAGCTCCGAACAGCCACGAAGGCTGGGGNAGGGTTGACCTACAGGGAGTAGTCGGTACCGGTTTCACAGAAGGGATTGAAATCTCGACCGAGGAGAGTCACTCCTTCAGATTATCAATCCCCGATACTGGAATCGAAAGCTTCAGAGTTGTGCTTTCATGGAACGATCCAGCGAATTCACCGGGTTCTGGGAAGCAACTTATCAACGATCTTGACATNCTTCTTAAGAGTCCTAGCGGAGTAGTTCAGACATACACAAACGACGATGTGAACAACCTAGTAGGAATCACAGTAGATGGAAGCCCGGAAGTGGGAGATTGGGAAATCATTGTCACTGGAACAAATGTCCCATCTGGNCCTCAGAAGTACTACTTGGCTTCTAGCGCAGGACTGATCGAAGACATGAGGCATCCGGTTTCAGACGGATTAAATGAGCCTGGTTTCCAATCTGGTTCAATTTTCACTGAGACGACGATGACCGTTGGAGGTACTCATCTTTGTACAATACTTGATGACNCCTCTTTACAGTGCTGGGGAGATAACTCCTACGGCCAATTGGGTGATGGGACCAAAACAGACAGGCTCACAANGACCCCAGTGAATCTAGATGAAGGGAGGACCGCNGTATCCATTAGTGCTGGAAAGGAGNACACTTGCGCAATCCTCGACAATGGAGAACTGGTGTGCTGGGGAAGGAACAACTTTGGACAATTAGGCGATGGTTCAGATAGCCAATCCAATNATCCTACNGGAGTAGTATTCTCAAGCAGTTCCGCNGTCCCAGTCCAGGTTTCATCAGGGGATTGGCACTCATGTGCAGTGCTTGATGACGCCAGCCTGGAGTGCTGGGGAAGAAACGATCACGGGCAACTTGGAGACGGGACTAACATAGACAGAAATTCTGCGGTGCAAGTTAGTCTCTCACCNCACAAGGTCCTAGCGGTTTCGACTGGGGCTAATCACACTTGTGCNGTCCTAGACGATTGGTCNTTGAAGTGCTGGGGGGCTAATGGAAATGGCCAGNTAGGNTTNGGCTCGACGACATCCACAAATTCCCCGGCCACTGTTAGCGTCGGTGGAAACACAGTAGCAGTTTCTGCTGGAGGTGCGCACACCTGCGCCATTTTGCACGGCTTCAACATGAAGTGCTGGGGGATNAACTCAATGGGCCAGTTGGGGGATGGTGGGACCAATCAACAAAACGATGCGTCTTCTGTCGGATACGTCTCTTCTGGATCTGGTGATTTAGAGGTCACANCAATTGATGCNGGGGAATCACACACCTGTGCNATTGACTTGAGCAAGGCTCTACACTGCTGGGGGAGCAGTGCAAAGGGCCAAGTTGGTGACGGTAGCACGTCCAGTCAGATTTCCTCACCCACGACAATAGATCTTGGCCAGAGCCTTGGTGCCCTATCGGTTTCCACAGGTACCTCTTTCACATGCGCAGTGGCGAGCAATGACNTGCCCAGATGTTGGGGTGGACATGGTTCTGGAGATCTATCCATGGANACCTCTCCTTCTGAGTTTTCTATCCCNAGATGGTCTTACATTAGTTCATCTGAGAGGGANCTTAATGACCCCCCAGATGGGACCTTGAACATATTCGAAGTCTCTGTCGCTGGTGATTCAGATAGCGATGGTTTTCCTGATGCAGACGATAACTTCCCAAACAACCCCACTAAGGCAGTAAACTGCTCACCTGGATCATATGGCAGATTCACATGCAGGCTGGCCGGATTGGGATACTATGTCGAGGGAAGCGGATATACGGTCATGACTCCAGCTAGTCCAGGACACTACGTCAACTCCATCGGCGCAAGTTCACAGGTAGAATGCCCGATAGGAGAATTCCAGGAGTTGTCTGCACAGACTTCTTGCGAACCCGCTCGACCCGGATACTACGTTTCNGATACTGGTTCTGNAGAGGGNACCCCCTGTCCAGCTGGGACCTACAACAACGAAGAGGGGCAGACCTCGGAAGCGGCTTGCAATTGGGCAGAAGCAGGGCACAGTGTGCCCGTACTAACCCAAGTATCTTCGGGCGCGAAGCACACCTGCGCCATTCTAGATGATGGTTCAGTAAGCTGCTGGGGAGAGAACAGCAATGGTCAACTTGGAGANGGAACTAGATCGGTTCACATCGAACCGGACAAAGTTTCAATGCCATTGGGCAGGAAGNCCTTGGAAATCTCTGCAGGNTCATACCATACTTGCGCATTNTTGGANGATGGGTCAGTTCGGTGCTGGGGTGCGAACGATTTCGGCCAATTGGGCGATGGGACAACAATTGAGAGGGTTTCTCCAGTTAGCGTAGACCTAGGAGGAACGGCAGCATCGGGAGTATCGGCTGGAGAGTCCCACACATGTGCAATCCTCGACGATGATAGTGTCAAGTGCTGGGGTGACAACAGCAATGGTCAACTTGGAGATGGGACTACGACTACCAGGAATACCCCGGTGAGCGTGTCGTTTGGAGGCTCCGGAGTTCATCAGATTTCGGCTGGATCATACCATACTTGTTCGATAATGCTGGATCGCACAGTTAATTGCTGGGGGGACAATTGGCATGGGCAATTGGGATTGGGCTCAAATTCAGATAGCCTTACTCCCAGATTAGTCTCGGTTTCGAGCAACAGCAGCGCAGTAACTCTGGATTCCGGCGCATTCCATACCTGCCTTGGNATGAATGACGGGAAAATGTATTGCTGGGGATACAATNCCTACGGCCAACTAGGAAATGGAGGGACAACGAATTCGAATTCTCCAATTATGGTACCTCTTAGCTCCACTCAATCTCCGACTTCCGTATTGGTAGGATTGTTCCACAGTTGCTCACTNTTCGACTCTGGGGATATGGCTTGTTGGGGAGATAACACCGAGGGGCAACTTGGAGATGGTTCGCAAACCGGGCAGTTAATTCCAAACTTAGTTAGCCTGTCAGCAGGGGTGCTGTCAATCTCAGTTGGTCACAGGCATAGCTGCGCCGTTCTGGANGATGCAAGCCTCAAGTGCTGGGGNATGAACTCAATGGGTCAGCTGGGGGANGGGGGGACCACANACAGCNCCACCCCAGCCAGCGTAGACCTAGGTCATGGCTCTAGGGAGCAAGTTCCCTGCGCCCCAGGAACCTACCAGCCCAACGAAAGTCAGACCTCATGNATCCTTGCCGATCGAGGTTTCAGTGTCCCTCTCGAAGGGCAACTGGGACAATCTGGATGCACAAGAGGGGAGTACTCTAGCCTGAAGGGTCAAGCGACTTGCACCCTCGCATCANTGGGATTCTACGTAGATGGTTTCGAGGCNCAATCGCAGAAGCAGTGCCCGGATGGTTNTTCGACCNTAGCAGAAGGTTCCACAAATTTCGATATGTGTATGCCCGACTATGATGGAGACTTGGTTCCAGATCAGTTCGATTCCGACGCTGATAATGACGGTGTTGTTAACTCCGAAGACTTTGACTGGCTGGACGAGAGTGTGTCNATAGATTCTGATAACGATGATATTCCAGACAGCATTGATACTGACGACGATAATGATGGGGTAAACGACACTGAAGATCTATTCCCATATAACCAAGCTGAATGGAAGGATGCTGACATGGATGGAATCGGGGATAATTCCGATACTGATGATGANGGCGATGGAAGAGATGACAAGTTCGACGTTTTCCCAGACGACCCCAACGAGTGGTCTGATTTCGATGGCGACAATATAGGCGACAATCTGGATCCCGACGACGACAATGACGGATTGTGTGACGATCCCTCCAGNCCCGGAATCCTGCCCCCGGATCTCGATGAAGATGGANNCCCTGACTGCATCGCACTACCTCAAGGGGATGCGTTCCCACTTGACCCATCCGANTGGTACGATACAGACGGAGACAGTATTGGGAACCAAAATGACACCGACGACGATAATGATGGATACAATGACAGCGTTGACGCGTTCGAGTTAGATCCTACTGAGTGGGCTGACTCGGACAATGACAATATCGGAGACAACAGGGACNTGTTTCCCAACAACTCAGCCGAATGGCAAGATACAGACNGCGANGGGGTAGGGGATAACTCGGATGTGTGCCCTTACGAATTTGGAATCAATCCCTCGGATAGCAACATGATGACCTTGCTTGCACTCCCGGGGAACGAATTGGGGTGCCCAGTTGTTTTCCTTCCTGGTGATGAAATTACGGTGACTGAGACGGANGGNGTATCTGGAGAGATTACGACTTCAGACGAAATAGACACTGATGGCGATGGCATTCCCGATCTATGGGACACGGACGATGATAACGACGGTATTCTGGACATCAATGACGGAAGGAATCCTAATTCCGGCGACCCAAATTCTGTTGGGATCTACTCAAAGGACCCAACCAGGCCTTTCGGACTCGAGACATGGGCGATTATTGTTTCAGCCATTTTCTTTGTAGGACTGATGGGATACAGGACAATGAGTTGGAAGAGGAGAGGGGTCTCCAGCATCAGATCAAAGAGAATCAGAATTCAATGATGGTGCAGGGGGCAGGATTCGAACCTGCGAAGCACTACGCACTGGGACCTNANCCCAGCCCCTTTGNCCGCTCGGGTACCNCTGCTNNTGAGTCACCGNGCGAATAATTACCCACCAAGAAGGCAGCGCATCCTCGTCTCTGCCCCCAATAGGGTCATAACAGGTTCTAGACGCCCCGCAAACTGGCAATAATGGCAAGAATAGGTATTCTCGGGCTGGGCAACTGGGGAACTGCCCTGGCCCTCGTATGGTGTAAGGACGGGCATAACGTTCTAGGATGGACCGTAGAGCAGGAAGTATACAAGTCGATGATGTCCTCACATGAGAACAAGAAGTACCTACCAGGTTTCAAGATTCCCGAGCTAGACTGCACTATGGAGATCAATGACGTAACTGAGGCTTGTGAGATTCTCGTACTCGCACTTCCCAGCTACGCGATTCTGGAAGTGGTCGACATGATAATTCCAAGCCTCAGGCCATCTCACCTGCTTGTTGACCTGGCCAAGGGACTGGCCCCCTCCTCTGAAGGGGGCTCGGGGATGATTTCCGAAGCAATAGAGAGGAGGATCTCGGAAGCAGGAATGTCGAATCAGGTAGTCGTAATGACTGGTCCCACCATCGCACCCGAGGTGGCTAGAGGCGTGATAACCAGCGCTCTGGTAGCCTGCCACGACACTATAGTGGCTCAGAGAGTAGCAGAGAGGCTTTCAACCGATTCTCTGATCTTGACCCCTGCTGGAGACCCGGTGGGGGCGGAGCTATGGGGCGCATACAAGAACTGCGTCGCTCTAGCTTGCGGTCTTGTAGACGGTTTGAAGGACACGATTGGCGGTGACAATCTGAAGGCTGCGCTTGTACTGTCTGGTTACAACGAGGGACTCGGGCTCCTTAGGAAGATGGGTGCCGACCCAAATACCGCTTTCGGGCCTGCTGGAATTGGGGATCTATACGTTACAGCCACTAGCCCTAGGAGCAGGAACAGAACTCTCGGGGAAAAGCTAGGATCGGGGAAGAGCCTGCAGGAGTCGCTCGAAGAGATGCACATGGTTGCGGAGGGGGTAAGAGCGACCAGAATGTTCTTGAAAAGATCGGAAAGGATGGGTCATCCGACACCCTTCCTGAGCACACTGGGAAGACTACTAGATGGAGTCATAGGAGTCGAGGACGCGGTAAGAAAGATGGTTGGAGCATACGAAGTGAAGTGAGGAACGCCAATTTTTTGCTCTATTAATTAGTGGAGGGGGTATGAGAGGGCAGTCAGTAGCAGTAGTCACACTGCTTCTTAGTTGCATATTTTCCGGATGCCTTGATTCGGAAGTCGAAACAGATAGTCCTTATCCGGATATTTGGGAAAGATATGAAATTGAGTGGGACACTAGTGGAACTTTCAGTAAGGTGCTTGAACCTGGTCCTTTTTACTCGCTTGATGTCCGAGAGACCTTGATACAAGTCGATACATCATCAGTCTGGGAGACCGGTCCCAGTTCGGCTGAAGTCCATCTCTCATACTGGTTGCCAAGCAATACCGAACAAGGTGATAAGGTTCCTGTAATTGCAGTTATTTCGCCATATTTCTCCTACGGAACCCCCGGAGATGAGTCCACTCCAACCAACATAGTCAGTGCTGGAAGGGGGGAGTTTATTTTCGAGAACTTTGTTCCCCATGGTTACGCATTTGCCCAAGTAGCAGTATTTGGTACTGAAGAGAGTAGTGGGTGCTTCGACTATAGAGGTAATGGAGAAGGTCTCGGGATACATGCTGCAGTAGAGTGGTTAGGAACACAGGATTGGAGCAATGGGAACGTAGGACTCTATGGAAAATCTTACGAAGGAGCAACTCAATGGGAGGCGGCAGCAATGGGGAGCGAATATCTGAAGACTATAGTTCCAATATCAGGTACTACTGCCCTGCATCCATTATTGTACAAGAACGGAAGCGCAGAAGCGAGATCCCAGATAATGCACATGAATTACTTCTCCAGCACAGTTGACTATGATTCTGATGACTTGGACAATGTTTGTCCGGACATTGCAGAAGGTCTGTTTGCTGGCCCTGTGACTTATATTGGAGGAGAAATGGATCCATACATGGAAAACTACTACGAAGAGAGGAGTCACATAGACAAGGCATTCGTGAATTGGGATGGCAGCATCTACTGGGTTCAAGGGATGCAGGATTGGAACGTAGATCCACATCAGGTGTTTGGGGGTCCTCCTGGCACAAATTGGTATTCGGAATATGTTGATGCTGGCTTTGAAGTTAGGGGAATGCTGGGTCAATGGGGGCACGACTACCCCGACCAATGGTCAAAACATCAAGACAGCGTAAGTGGTTATGGCCTAGAGGCTCTTGCAAATATGACTAGGTGGGATTGGGCCCAAGATTTGTTTGAGTGGTTCGAGTATTACCTACAAGAAAGAGGGGCTAAGCCGGATTTGATCGCACAAATTCAACGAAATGATGGAGAGTGGAGAATAGAAGATAGTTGGCCCCCGAGCAATTACGAGGATTATATTGTAGACATGGGGACCTGTGAAAACGATGGAGCTTTCGTTGGTGGAATTTCAGTTATTGGAGGAGGAATCCCTGTGGTAGGTGGTGGACAAAGCATAACTGTGGAATGTCCAGAAATAAATCCGGATTTTCCAATGCACATTTCCGGTTTGGTCTCGTTGCATCTTTCAGCAGTGCCTTCATTTGATGGTGGACAGGTTTTTGTCGAAATGCAAAACTTACGAACAGGAGTTAGACTAGGTCACGCAACTATGGACGTGCGATACCACGAGGGAGGATCGGAACCACAAACTGTTGTTCCTGGTCAGGAAATTACTATGATGATGGAGTTTCAAGCGATTGATGCTATTGTGAATCCTGGAGATGGGCTCAAGTTTATTCTTACTGATTCTGGTGAGGACTACCTAGCCCCTGCTTGTGGTAATGTCTGCACTGTTCACGTTCTAACTTCGCTCTCAGAACTAATCATTCCTGTTGTTGATAGATCTGCCGATAACGTACTTTCAGTCCCTTAGAGTTTGGTAAAATTCTATTTGTCTGAAATCTTTCTGGCATACTTTACCAAAGAGACTATCTCTGACCTTGCTTCCTCGGAAGTCGTTGCCTGATTTCTGAATGCTATCCTGATGGGTCGTGGGCCATTAGTTGTAATTGCAGACATCTCAAATCCATATCTGTCAATTCCAGTCATTACTGCATCTGATGTATCTTTTGCTTTGCTGAGATTCTGACAGCATATCACCATTGCATCTCTATGATCGTCGTTCATATGTTCAATTATGTCATTCGAAAAAGGAGATAAGGGGTCGGGCTCTGCTTCAAACCAACTCTGCTCGTCGACCCATGACATTCTTCCAAAACCACCAATGTACCTAACGGAGGAGACTTTTAGTCTGTAAAAATAAAAGTCTTTGAAATCTACGTAGAATGAGGCACTTTGGTGCTTTTTCAGGAATTCCCTCTTGGCTGAATCGGCCTCCTCATCAGACATTCTTGAGCAATCGCCAATTAGGGTAACCCTCCCTAGAGCAAGAGGGTTCCCTTCTCCTGCCTCGGCAACTAGTAGTGAGGACTTGGGGGAGACAGTGAGATTCTTAGTATGCTCAGCGAGTGCGCTGATTAGGAAGATTGGGTTGCCCTCAAGAATTGCAAAAGTAACGAAGGAACCGTAAGGATATCCATCTGGCTCAGAAGACATTGTACACAATGTGCCAGTGCCAATCTTGCTAACCATTGTTCTCGCTAATTCTGAGTGAGTTGGCGTCGGAATTTTTGAGTCGTAGAGAAGTTCTTGTTCTTCGGTTCTGGCCCCCTTTGGGGGTAAATGCCTGGGTAACTTAGATTCACCATTTTCTTTCACGCTCATTTTTCCTACCCCCTATTCGATTTCCTTCAATATTTCCAGAGTTTCTTGGATCCATTCTTCTGCGTAGTCATCATAGTCAGTATCGAGATCAACTCTCTCCTTAATCCTAGTTCCGCCTTTCTCTTCGAGTATTGAATCCCATTCCTTTCCTGACTGACAAAAGAACTCGAAAGCTGTGTCTCCAAGAGCTAGGACTCCGAAATTTACTCCCTCCATGATTAAATCGTCAGATTCAGAGACTGCATCGTACAAATTCTGGGCGTTATCTGGTTGCTCCCCCTCGCCCCAAGTGCTGCAAAAAACAATCAATCTCTTCCAACCTGAAATATCATCAGGAGTGATGTCTGCCATATCTATTACGCTGGATTGAAGATCGTGCTTTGCGGCCATACTGGCCGTGTCTTCGGCTAACTCTTCAGCGTTCCCAGTCTCAGTTCCAAAAATTAATAGCAATTTTCTATCTCCCATTTAATTACCTCTTTTTTCCATTTTATATTCTATTTCTACTTGAACCAAGATTCCATTTCTCCGGACTAGATTTCATCTTTGATCAAGACTCTCATTGGTGAATTTTCAGTTTGAATTAGAATATCGCAAGTTACTTCAAATACTTCGGCGATATTGTCTTCTGTCAGGACCTCTGAAGGAGAACCGTCCGCCTTTACTTCTCCTTCGTGCAATAGTATGATTCTGTCTGCAAATCTAGCTGCGATATTGATGTCATGAATGGAAACAATTGCAGATTTTCCGAGCTCTTTATCTGAAACAATCTCAACTATCCTCTTCATTACCTCAATCTGATTTCGCAAATCTAGATCACTAGTCGGTTCATCGAAAAGAAATATCGAGGGGTCTTGTGCTACAGCCTTGGCAACTACGACTCTCTGCCTCTCTCCGCCAGAAAGTTTGTCGAACTTTCTGAAGGCGAATTCCTCCAGACCCAGAAGACTCAGTGTGCGACTAACTGCTTCCCGATCCTCTGATGAAACTATCCACGAGATATACGGTCTACGACCAAGAAGAACGACATCAAAAACATCCATAGGGAAGCTGGTTCTGACTGATTGAGGGACATAAGAAGACATTTTGGATAGTTCTAAAAGACTCATTTCAGAAACATCTCGTGAGGAAAATCTAACGGTTCCAGAATGGGGCGTTAGGATTCTGTTTAGGCACTTGATAAGTGTGGTCTTCCCAACACCATTTTTTCCAAGGATGGCGACCGTCTGATTTGGCTCGACTTCGAAATTTATATTCCTAAGGATCTCTCTATTGCCCCATCGAAAACTTAGATTCTCTACCTGTAGTAGATTTGTCAGAATCTAGCCCCCCTATTCTTCAGTAGAAGATACATGAACAGTGGTCCGCCGATTATGGAAAGCATTATTCCAACAGGAATTACGACTGGTGCGAATAGAATTCGGCCAGTGGTATCTGCAAAGAGCATCAGGAAAGCCCCGAAGACGGCGGAGCATGGAATCAATTTCCTGTAGTCATTTCCAATAATTAGACGACTCATGTGTGGTGCGGCTAGTCCTACAAATCCAATCAGTCCGGTAAACGAGATCACTATCGATGTCATTAAGGCTGAGAGAACCAATATGTTCTTTCTAGTAGATTCTGGATTTACTCCCGTGGAAATGGCGAAGTCATCCCCCCCTAGCGACATCGCATTTAGATCCCAGGACCACAACATTGCCAATGGTAATAGTGATGCCACGCATGCCCCTATCCAAATTACATTGGAAAGAGTGGGTCTCGATAGGCTTCCAAATGACCAATGCGTCAATTGAGATAGTTGTGCATCAGTAGCGAAGTACTGCATTGTAGAAACTATGGCCCCTGCAATGAAAGTGATTGCAATACCAACCAATATATAGGACTCAGCGGATATGGATCGCATTTTCCCAAGTTGAATTATAATTCCAACAACTAGTAATGAAAAAAGAAAAGAGTTTGCCACTATTGCTAAATCTGGAAAGACAGAAAAATCCAGAATGATGGCGAATGCAGCCCCTAAAGCAGCACCAGAGGCCACTCCAAGAGTCAAAGGAGAGACTAGCGGATTGCCTAGGCAACCTTGCATTAGCGCGCCGGCAGTAGCAAGAGCTACCCCTGAGAAAATTGCCATCAATATTCTGGGGAGCCTGAGTTTCCAGAGAATGTCCGACTGTAAATCGTCTGCCTCATCCAAACCAAGAAGGATCCTCATTGTTTCCGTCATATCAAGGTTTGAAGATGACCCCAATCCCATTGACAACAGTGCGAAAAAGAGTGTGACTATGAATAGTGCAACGATCATTGAAATCTGAAATTTCGAGTTCGCAATGTGTTTCTCGGATGCTGTATCCATTGGTTGGTCATTCCCCCGAAGTACAAATGAACTTCCCAATTCTTTCGATTCCATGGTATTTAGAGAAATATTGATCTATAAAGTAGTCAGCATCGATATCAGAAAAAATCTCTGGATGTATTATCTTAGCTAAAGTTGGGAGGCCATGGATCATCATTGGGCCTGCAAATTCCCCTGACATTATCGCCATTCTATCATTTCTCACAGCGTTTAGATTGTTGAAACCGGGTCTCTCTCTGATGAAATCAAAATGGGTTTCGCACCTACTCTCATTGTCGTAGGAATTGAAGCCAATGTCGAAAACTATTCCATCAAACATTAGTACCTCTGGGTTTGCATCCAGAATCGCTTCCATATCTACATGTGTAGTATGTCCTGGTAGATCTGCGAACACGTTTGTCGCGCCCGCCTTGAAAATCATGTCAGTCCATTGAGAAGTACCAGTAAGTACCACTGGATCTCGAGTAAGAGAAGCATGGTGCTCCATCACTACAATCGGCCTCTGAGATTCCATGAGTTGTGAAGTTCGGTTAGAGACCATCCCCTCAATAGTATCAAACTCAGAAAACAGCATCTCAGCCTCTAGTTGCTTGCCAAATAACTCTGCAATCACTCCAATCTCCATTCTTAGTGAGTCGTACTTGAAGAAATCCAAAGCTAGGACTCTTATCCCTACAGGTTCAAGTTTCTCCCTGATTGCATTGGTGTCAACCATTCCATTTGTTGCGAAAACGATGTAGACATCCGGTCGAGAATCCAAGAGAGCCTCGAAATCAATCTCAGAATGTGCTGATTGCTGCACTATTTCCCTTCCGGAGAGTTCTGGCCACAAAGTCTCGTCGTAGAAGTCTCCAGATACTCCTACAATCACAGAGTTGTTGATTCCCAACATTCTCATCACACTCGCAGCGTAAGTGTTTGTCAGAACAATACGATCAGGAGTTTCATCAAATAAGTGCTCTACGCCATTTGAATCAACTACAGAAATTGATCCAGATTGATCGGTATCGGAGATTGTTGATGAAATATGCCATGCCCCAAGAGCAAACAGAAAGATTAGAGAGGACAGGAAAATGGCTATTTTAGGTGATGTTGCCAACTTTATTCCTCCTAATATTGAAAAATCTGGATACGAAAACGAGCATGAGCAGCGTGGAAAGAGTTGATTGGAAAGAAAGGTTGTCATCTGACTTTTCGAATGTTATGAAAATTGAGTCAGAAAATTCTGAAGCCTTTCCGTTTTCGAGAGTTGCCTTCACGCGTATTCTATTGATCCCCGGATCTAGATCCTCCAGCAATGTCTGATTCTCATAACCATGGTATGCTTCGTAAGATTGGCCGTCTTCTGGCATTACCAAAACAGTATACGTCACTCGGCCTTCTACAGGCGACCAAGCCACAATTGACTGATCTGAATTAATTGTAGAATGTGAGTTGGAAAGAAATACAGGAGGATCTAGTACAAAGAAAACCTCAACAGTAATATTTTCACCGTGAATAATCTGACCAGTTGTCATCTCTGCAAAAATCTGAAAATTGTACTCTCCATCTTGAATATTGGTTAGGTATATTCTAGAGTCTTCTCCGAGGTATACAACTTGCCCGTTCTGAGTTAGTTTGTATCTTTGAGCCCCTGGAAATTGGGCCCATTCTATCTCAAAGTTATCATCAGAAAATATTCTATTATTTTCGGTAATGAATTGAGGGACGATTGGGACCTCGAATGAGGTCAACTCCCGAACGACCTTGTCCGAGTGAGAGCCTGGTAGCCTATCTATGATCTTGATCCAGTTCCTGACCGTCTCATTGTACCACATCTCCCAAGAGACGATGCCGTCGCTGTTGTCAGTGATTTCCAAATGAGTCGTGATGAAAGAGCCGGCAGCAGTAGTAAGTTCAACACCATGAGTGACAATAACAGAATTTGAGGTATCATCGTAACCGTTTGGATGGCCCGGGACTCCGATGATGTTTGTTCGGTTGAAATGAAGATTGAGTTCGCTTTCTCCAAAATGATGGAGTGGGTTCACTGGCATTCCTGTCGAATCGGTGAAGTTCCAACCCAAGAAACCCTCCTGATAGTAAGAAGACGACGAGGGAGCATCTGCCCAGAAGGTGTGAATGGTCATGAGACTCTCCGAGTCTACCCATCGTAACGCCTTCTCTCCATCCTCGTATTCTTCGTCCGAAACTCTGAGAAGATACGAGGAGCGATTGTTACCGAATGCATCTAGAATTGTCTCAGATCCTATCGATGTATAGGTCTTGTTTTGATAGAATTCTGGAGTAGAAACGAGAGAGTAATTCCAACTCATGCCCGGAGACCACAAATCAGAGTTTGATTGGTTTGGGAGAATGATGACCTGCAAATCCTTTGGATTAATCTTCGAGCCATTGGAATTCGTCGATTCAATATTGAATTCGTAGTTTCCCGCCTTTTCGGGTAGGAAATCAAAACTTTCCCTCTCACCTCTGTAAACTAACTCTTCCCCGAGGTATAGAGAGTAGAAGTCAGTATACGCCCCACCACTCCAATCAATTGTGACCTGTTCTAGAGGGGATGTAATGATTTGAGTAGTAAAATTAGCGTAGTCAGGCAAGTTTGTCTCTACTGTGGAGGTGATGTTTAGCCAGCCTTGACCATCCGTAATCTCAGTACTAATCGGATCAACGATTTGGTACCCCCATTTAGACACAGATAAGTTCTGAATAGAGCCTACATCTAGATTCTGGAGAAGGAAGAATCCGTCAGAGTTTGTAATCGAGCTGGTCGTACTAGAACTAACCAATGCGCCCTCTATGGGATTCCCAAATAAATCGTTCAGGAAGCCGTATCTACTATTCTTCCCATGATTGAAGTGAAAATCATTAGGACCGTGTTCTGAAGAAGAGCCAGCTTCCATCCTGAAGTGTATGGACTGCGTGGAATGGTCAATTCCACCATAGTACGTCACCAGTGTGAAGTATTCTCCAATTTGGTAAGGCCCGAACTCCCCTCTTCCAGACTGAGTAGAAATATTCTCTGAAGTCTCGATCAGTTCTACTGTGTTGAGTTCTGAATCAGGAATATTCATACCATCTTCTAAAACTTCGAACGTAATCCAATTTTTTCCTTCGTACCAATCAAGTTCCATGTCAGATTCGACTGTTATCTTCCTGTACACTACAGTGTGCCCATCATTCATGAAGTATGCTCTAACAGTGTGCTCTCCAGGGGTTATGCCCTCGAATGAGTAAGTCCCATTGAAGGACCATGTTGACTGCATCGAGTCGACCTTTATTGAAGTTGAATTTGCAGGGAGACCGCTAGATGAGAATACTTTGCCAGACAGAGTGAAGGTCTGTTGTTCAGTATCTTGGGAAGTGCTTACTGAGGAAATAAAGGAAACCAACAATATAGATATCAGCAGTATTCCTATTCTCATCCTTACACCGATAGTTTGGTTTAATATTCCTGTAAGTAGTTTTGTTGTTGACGGGGGGCCGGTTTATAGAAACCGAAAATGATGCTGGGGTGATGCGTGCCCCCCGCCAACTTTCCTATTACTGTAAAGTCCCAATGTCTGCTGCGGTTATCCCGTAGTGATCCCATGCAGGCTGTAGCCAAGATCTGATGTCAGCCTCGTAGTCTGCTGAAGCGTCTCCATCGTTTTTTAGATCGAACATTGCTACGATTTTATTGGAGTAGTAGTTAGCCATCCATCCGTACGCCTCACAAGTGGGCTGGTCGTCGTCCGTTGTCTGATGAGAAACTATGTTGTAGCAGCCAGTGTAGTTCATACTGTTGTTATCAGTTGCTGCGTCATAGTAAGCATAGCCTTCGCAGGAGGACTGGGTACTGTCTGCTGAGACAGCGTGTGAGACCATGTTGTAGCAGATAGAAGTATACTCGGCAACATATGCCTCGATGACCCTGAAGAAAGCGTGGCCCTCTGCTTGGTGCTTGTCGTAGTCTGACTTGTCTCCAGCGGCTAGGTCATCGGTCATCTTTGAGGCGTACCTTACGGAGGCCTGTGAGTATACGATAACGATTTGCTTGAGAATCTCGTCTCGTGCATCTACTAGTCCCTGCCTGTCCTCGTTCTGCATAGCGCTGAGTCCTGCGTTCATTGCCGCTAGTGTTGCGACATTGGTAGCTGCTGTGCCAGCAGCATTGGCAGTTCCGAAGTTCCCGGCCCTCTTGTTGGCAGTGGCATATGGTCCGCAACCGTCGTAGTCGTGATCAGAATCATCGGGACCGTGGTAGAATGCCCATCCCTCGTCCCAGGCGTGCTGAGCATCATCTGGGCCCCAGTTTCCGGCATCTGCCTTGATTATAGCTGCGTTAAGCTCGTGGATAGCATATGCGGTCATGACTCCATTCTGGATTCCCTTCTCGACTGCTTGATCTCTGACTGTGTCAGACTCGCCTGCGAATGCTCCGGTTCCAGAAATGGCAGCATCCACGAAGTCGTGCCATGAGCCATCAGCACCATAGTATGCGTCGTAGGCGTGGTTCTTTCCTGACGCATCGGCAAAGCCCTCCAAGGTCCTGTAAGATCCATCGGACTTCTCAGCATGCTTTCCGTTTACATAGATGTCAGACACTTCGTCCCAATCGTATGCTCCGGACAGGTCCTTGATGTCACAGACATCGCCCATTAGCATTCGATGGTTGTCAACGTTAGAGGCGTATTCGTAGCCCCCGTCCTCTGCATCCAGATCAACATCGTCTCCTCCAGCGCACCCGGCGAGTGCTGAGGCCATCATTATTGTAGTCATCATAAAACTCAGTAGTTTTCCATTCATTTTAGGTCAACCTAAACCTCCGCAACAAGTATATCTTATAATTTTTAGGTTACCCTAAATCTCAATTACGTCCTACTGCATTGCCAAAATTGGCATGCAAAATTTTTACTTTATTTTCCAAACCAAACTTGTAGAAGATTACCATTATTACTGGAAGGCAGGGCATAGGGGTCATGGGAAAAAGAGGCGTTCTACTAATGAACATAGGAACGCCAGATGAAGCGACAGTGGATTCTGTCAGAAGTTACCTTAGGGAGTTCCTGATGGATCCTGACGTGATTGATATTCCCAAAGTAATCAGGCATATTCTGGTCAAAGGAATAATTCTCAGGACTAGACCAAGAAAAATAGCACCTAGGTATGCAAGTATTTGGATGGAAGGAGATTCCCCCCTCAGAGTCTATACCAACAGAATGGCAGAGAGTCTGCAATTGGAAATGGGAGATGTCGAGTGTGAGGTAGGCATGAGATATGGGAACCCAAGTATCGAAGCTGCTTTGAAGAGTCTCAGGTCCAAAGGAGTAGATAAGTTACTACTTGCTCCTTTGTTCCCACATCATGCTCAAGCCACAACTGAATCTTCTATGAAAGAGGCTTTTCGGCAACTTAGTGAAATTGGTTGGACTCCAGAACTCTTCCAACTGGGGCACTTCGAAGAAGAGCCAGAGTTTATACTGCCCCTAGTGCGCTCAATCAGAGGTCAACTGGATGAAGGGTCACACTTGGTTTTCTCATTCCACGGACTTCCAATATCCCATGTCAAGAGAGCTGACAAAACAGGTTCACACTGCCAGAAAGTTGACGGTTGTTGTAAGATAAGAACGGAGGCGAACTCAATGTGCTATTCTCATCATTGCAATTTGACTGCAGAAGCAGTTATTGAGAAGTTGGACTTGGACGATGAAGATTGGTCGATCAGTTACCAGAGCCGCCTAGGTCCGGCTAAGTGGCTCGAGCCTTCAACGCTATCCGTGTTAGAAGATCTGGCAAAGAGGGGTCTTGATGTAGTTGTCGTGTCTCCGGCCTTCTTAGCGGATGGGTTAGAAACAATGGAAGAGTTGGATATAGAAGCTCGTGAGCACTACATCAATAACGGCGGAAGGAAGTTCTCAATAGTCAAATGCCTCAACGACAACCCGGATTGGATCAAGGGGTTATCCNAGTTNATAGAAAANGGATTCTCTAATATTCAGAACTAGGAATCCTAAGAATGAATATCGTCCCAATTAGTGCAAGAATCAGAGTGCTAACCTTGGAAACTGGAACATCATCAGGTATGGCGACTAGGACTGCAAACATTACAAAANCCCACATAGTGCCCAAGATGATNGGTTTGCTTTTCTTGGGAATGCCATTCCCTTCACGGTAGTTCTTCACATGTTCGCCGAACAACCTATTGTTGATTATCCANTCATAGAAACTCTGACTAGACTTCGCAAAGCAGGCTGCAGCTAGNATCATGAATGGCGTAGTTGGCAAACCCGGTACAGGGATTCCAATCAGACCCAGAGTCATTGCGATGAAGCCTATGGTGAACCAAAAAATTCTACCAACTTTAGACCGATCTGTATCGACCTGGTGAACATCATTCTCTTCCATNAGTGATTCGAAANCAAGATGCTCTTAGTAAGTTATGCTTNGAATNTTACATAATTCTGNCCCATNTTGCTGGGTAGTCTTGATTTCCCCCCNCCATGTCCGAAGAACATGGCGGTGGGGGACCTTACAGAGTTCGAATCGAGGCTTCTGAAGTGGATTTCGGCTTCTGACTTCGTGGAAGTAGCTTGGTCCACTAGGAGGGCAGCAGAGGCATTCAAAGTAAAGGAAAAAGAAGTTTACGAGGCTCTAGCAGCTCTGACCCTGAAGGCTAGAGATCACATTCAGATTTTCTACGATGGTGGGGAAATTAGGATTNTAGCTGACTACTAGTCTCTAAATCTAATACTTTTGCAACTTTGGTACTCGGTGGTAACAACACCTCAGACCATGTAGGCTTGGTGTTTTCAGATTCGTCGGTGAAGAATGAGCGGAGATATATTGATACAAGATCGATTAACATCACAACTAGGAAGATGATCAGTAGATAGGCTCCGACCTTGTCATATTGAAGGAATTTGAGGTACAGATTGATGTAGTAGCCAATTCCGCCAGCTCCAACAATTCCAATCACAGTCCCTGACCTAACATTGTATTCGAACATGAATATNGCCTGAGCAATAAGATGGTTTGCTGTTTCTGGGATAACAACTCCAAATGAAATTTCTGCCTTGGTTAGGCCCATCGCGTTTACAGCCTCTAAGGGNGTGTTGTTCATCCCCTCTATAGCCTCGTATTGCATCTTTCCCAGATAGCCCACAGTGTAAATCGTCATTGCCATGGTTCCTGCNATAGGACCCAATCCCACGAGAATAACGAAAATGATGGCCCAAATTAGACTGGGGAGGCTTCTACAGGCAGAAACAACAGCCCTCGAAGGATAAGTTACATATTGNGGAAATAGGTTTCTAGAGCTAAGTAACCCCATTGGTANTGAAAAAATCATTCCNAAAAANGTTGCNAGAATAGCGATCTTAATGGTTTCAATCATCCCAATCCAAGCTGTTGAGCATGTGAACTGTAGGAATCTGTTTGCTTCGCAAGGAGGATAAGACTGNGGCTCAATTACACTCCANCCGTNCCAATCCCAAACCAGTCCCGAGGTAAGTTTGAGGNCAAACCAGAAACCAATAATTACGACGGAGACTGAAACTAACAATTCCTTTAGTTCTCNATTCATTTCTCTCATCACTGCACCTCTACGATTGAAGTATCAGTGATGAATGGATTCAGCCTACCATCATCGATTACTAGAAGCCGATCTGAAATTTGTCTAGCTCTNGAGACATCGTGTTCCACGAGAATCATTGCAGAGTTACTTGATCTGACATAGTTTAGGACCGAAATTACCACTCGCTCGGAGGTTTCTTCATCTAACTCACTTAGGAACTCGTCTGCCAAGATAAGTTGCGGTCGTTGTGCCAGAGTTCTAGCTGTTGCAACCCGCCTCTGTTGACCCCCAGATAGTCGTTTTATTGGCTCATTCTTCTTTCCCATCAATCCCATGGCCTCGATTGCACTTTTTGCATAATCCCGGGCTATTGATCTAGGATTACCAGCCTTCGAACCAAGCATTACATTGGCCCAAACGCTAGAGTGCCTAACTAGGCCTAGTTTCTGAGGAATGTATCCAATAGACCCTCTTGCTGGTCTTTGAGGAGTTGTCGCTCCACAAACATTTACTGAGCCAGAAATTGGTTTTAACAGACCGGCGATAGTCTTCAGTAGTGAGGTCTTTCCAATNCCAGATGGNCCGCTGATTGAAAGAACCTCACCGGGATTAATCTGTAGATCATCGATGAATANCAAAGGGGTGTTTCTATGAAATCCAACCTTNAGATCCCTGATNCTCACTACCGCTGGCACGTNTNGTGGAACCCTGTTTCTCTTTTGATNTTTAGGTAACCCTAAATTTATGACCTACACTCATTTCGATTCTCTCTNATGGATTCATTAGGAGACAGAATTAGAGAGGCNATNCAAGGAAGAGGGTTACCAATAGCNGTAGTTGGAGTATTATTGTCATCTGCTGTTCTTTGGTCATTATTCACAGTAAACTATGACGATTGCGAAGGNGAAGAAGACTGTATCAGGATTGCATACGAGGTGAAGGATACTTACCTATTCTGGGAAGCGAATCCGCAAGAAATGGCTGACAAGCTTAGTGAATTAACAGGAAAGAAAGTGNTAGTTTACCCAGTGGCTGATGAGATAGCTGCAATCGAAGCAGTTGCTAACGGAAATGCCGAAATCGCAATGGTCGATGGTGCTGCCGGATGGCTAGGCTATCAGGTGTACGATCTTGATGTAGTAGCAGTAGAGAAAAAGCCCGATGGGAGAGTCTACTACAACGCTGCAGCATGGGTAAAGGCCGACTCCGAAATAGCTGCTGCACATCTGGACGATGACCCGGGCACTGATCCCTTCGAAATGATGGAGGGAAAGAAATCGTGCCACACTGGTTGGCTAAAGAGTGCTGGCATGCTGATTCCAATGGGCTANCTCATTGGTAACGGGTACGCTGAAGTGATTGGAGACCCGGAAGAGATCGAGTCATTGAGAGCTACAGTCACCAACTTCTTCCACGAAGATTCTGAGATTCCCGAAGGAGGGACCCAGTACTCAGGCTATGAAGGAGCCCTGAAGTGTATGATGACAGGACATGGAGATGTAGCATTAGTGAAGGACACTGCCTACCGCCTGTATTGCGATGAAGATGAGGATGGTACGCCAGACGGACCCGACTGGTGNCTGGATCGGGATGAGATTGTCATGCTNCCTTCTTTCGGNCAGGCTCCAAGCCACCCAGTAATGTATGACCCNGCCAGAATGGACCAAGAGACAATGNTGTTGATTCAAGACGCCTTGCTGGCCCTTGACGATGATAGCGAGGGAAGGGAAATNCTGAATGACGTTCTGAACACAGCTGGAATGGTGGCTAGCACGGCNGAAGAGCATCTTGGAACTTATTCGGACGCAGTTTCAAATGTCCCGGGCATCCGCGCCTACTTGGAGAAGTAGGTTTNGGATGAAGATTCCAACTTTAATCGCNATATTGGTGTTAACAACACCNCTTTCTGGATGCATTGCTAATGAAGATNGTTTCATTTGGCCAGAGGCAGAAAGTTGGGATTGCTCAATTGAAGTTGATTTCAACCTCTCTTGTTCAATATATTTAGAGGATTTCAAAAGCCCAGTGCTATCAATTATTCATCCATNTAGTGATGAGTTGTGGATTGTAGAACAGACTGGTGAAATAAGTTCATGGGATGGNNCAATGATCANTCAGATTGCNAATATTANTGCATTAGTAAGCGATTGTCATGTNGAACAAGGATTGCTTGGACTNGCTTTCGACGACGACTTTGAGAACTCTGGANCTATNCTCCTATCATTTGTTGAGAAGGGTAGTTGCGATGGNCCCAATGATTCGAACCTGGTTCTTGCTCAAGCAAANGTGGGCACCGATGGCAAGCTTGAGGCTTCTTCCATAGAGGTACTGATCGAGATTGNGCAACCCTACAGGAACCATAACGGGGGACATCTTCTTGGAATTGGAAATAATCAGTTCCTTTGGGGCATTGGGGATGGAGGAAGTGGCTTTGATCCCGATGGAAATGGCCAGGACCCTTCGACAAAACTAGGTTCAATTCTAATTTTCTCATTTTTCGACGGTGAGGTTTATCCAGTATTGGATGATCCAGTTGGTGATCCTTTCGTTCTACATTATGGCTTGCGAAACCCATGGAAATTTGACATGGATGACAATGGGGGGCTTTGGATAGCAGATGTGGGACAGAACTGCTGGGAAGAAGTTAATCTGGTAGGCATCTCAGATTCTGAGAATTTAGGATGGCCCGTTATGGAGGGTTTCCACTTTACGGAAAATGGTGGAAGTTGTGATGGAAAAGATTCTGATGAAATCGAATCTGATGGCTATGCCTTGCCAATAATGGAATATCCTCATTCTGGTGGAAACTGTTCAATCACTGGAGGNTTGTGGNTAGATTCTGGNCCTCAGGATCTCGTNNATGGGTATGTTTTCGGAGACTTCTGTAGTGGATCTATTTGGATNATTCGCGATTTTGAAGGAGAGTGGGAGACCCAATATGTTGGATCTAGTGGGGGGATGATAGTAGGTTTTGGACAGAATGTCGAAGGAAATCTGCTCATTTTNTTGTGGACTGGGGAAATCATCCATATCCAATGATTTAGCCCCCACTAATGGNAACTATCATGTCCTATGGTTTCCGGTCGNTGGTAGTGAATACCCAGTTGAGGAGGGNTCTGATCGCNCTNCTGGTAGTTTTCACTATGGTTTTCTCGGCNACTATNGATGTAATGACTAGATCTNATTTAGATCAAAAAACCAGAATGGANCAGTTTGGAGGTGGAGGTTCTTTTGAAGAACGCTGNGGTTCAATTACATTCGAGGATATCTTCCTTTATGACCAAGCAATTTTCGATGTACGTATTAATGAAGACTGGCAAACTGCTCAAGTCGATGCTAAGGCCTGGATAAACTGGACCTTGGCTGACAAAATTAGNAAAGACCTTGACCGNTTTCTCGAAGGTATTGTCCCTTCCGGAGGAGACGGATGGTTGTCGACTGANGAAATCGATGCGATGNTTTCNATTGCGGCCGATTGTCTAGAATATAGCATNACCAGAATCGGCATTCGGGATGGATCCCCACATAGAGGCGGTGTCGGAATTGACTGGATGAATACTTCATGGCAGGATGAATCGACAAATATTGGCCATTACAACGGAGTACCCATGCGTCATTCAGAAGGTAGAGATTGNCAGGGATTTGCTCAGGAAGGTTGTTTTGAAATCCCTGTAGTTCCCTCGACAGAAAGGGACTGTGACATCAATGTAAACGAGTCTCTAGGAGAAGATGAGTGCAGAATCGAATTGTGGNTGAACGCNACAATGGAAATCGGAGGNGTCTCTGATCCGAATGACTTCACTATTGCTTTCAATTCCTCCAATATGAGTAATGCAAGACTTGAATTCACATTCCCACCTGTTCTAGACCTTAGATTGGACATGTGGGAGGAATGCGAAGGTAGGTTTGTAGGCNCTGATGAGGANAATCCTCAAACATTCTCTCAACCAATCAGGGGCAGTTGCCTGGGCGATGGGACGGCAGAATATCTTCTGAAAAATAATGAAGATGGNAGTCTGACCTATTCTCTTGATGTGAATTCATCAAGAATGGATTGGCCTTTGGGAGAGGATGTTTTTGCTGATTTCACTACTTCCCCTGTCCCTGTTGACAACCCCCCTACATGGACTGAGGCGGCTCCAGCCAATAATTCGTGGTTCCCCGTGCCAGAAATTGGGCAGAATAGATTTGCATCGTGGCAAGACATCTCATCATGGTTCTACGACGAATCGGGAGTTTCNAACCTAGATGTGTTCTGCTCTTCAGGAGAATCACAAATCTCTCAGAGCATTGATAGATCATTGTGGGTATTTGTGGATGAGATTGTTCAAGTAACTTGTCTAGCAACAGACTTATCTGATCAAAGCACGGAAAATCGTACTTGGAACATCGGTGTTCCGATAGTTGTTTCAACAGATTCGGAGCTATTGCAGGATCCTCATCCGATTCAAATAAAATTCTCTGACAGCTGGAGGCAACCAACAAACATCCNAATTTCGCTCAGNCAAGGAGGAGTCCGGAATGAAGGAAAGGAGTTCTACAATGGAGATTTCTCTATTCAGAATGTAGAAATTCCTTCCACTGGAATGGTTCCTGGCCCTGTCCAAGTGTGGATTATGGTCCAAGTAGAAAACATNTCGTTCCAGAGACTTATTGATTTAGGAATTGTGAAAGAAAGTATTCCACCGTACCTAACAATTAGCTCTTCGGTATGGGAGAACGGTTTGTGGAAAGTAGGTGGTCAATATAGCGATCCAGATGGCGAGCCTGTTACATTCACAATCTCGGTTGGCGGAGAGGAAGTTGGAATTGTAGATGTCTCAGGAAATTCATGGGAGAGTGGATGGGTTGACTTAAGCACAATCTCTCCGGGCCTGTCAACAGTTGAGATAACTGGATGCGATAATTCGGGCAAGTGCACCAAGATTTCTCAAGAAGTGGACAATTCATTTCTTTTTGAAGAGGATCTGGCCCCAATAGAAAATGATCAGGTTAGTGATTCTGGCTCCAGTATTCCGGCTCCGGGAATTTTACCTACTGTTCTNTCGATTTTGATTGCTTTCAATGTCAGAAGGAGGTGAAGAATGAGTTTCTCGGGNAGGGTTTTCGGAGAATCACATGAAGGTGGCCTACTAGTGTCATTCGAAGGCAAGGCTCCTAGACTTGGAGCCAGTCTGAGAATATCTGGAGGAAAGGTGATAGGGAGAGTAGAAACTGTCCTTGGCCTAGTCGAGGACCCAGTAATTCATGTTTTTCCGATGCACAATGGAATTGATCCAAGAGCGACCATAGGCTCCCCTGTGGAGATAGCACCTAGAGTAAGGTCAGGCCATCGACGACCACGAGGAAGAGGGAATGACAGGTCCCAAAGAGGGGGCCATGGGAAGAAACCGTCCGGCAGGGATGGCCACCGAAAGAAAGATTTCAGGAGTGTAAGAAAAGGAAGGCCGGATAGAAGCAACAGTAGAACCACAAGGGGTCAAAATAGACCAAGGAGTCGGGGTGGAATATCTGGCAAGGGCTCATTCAGGAAGAGGGGAAGGACTGGAAGAAGGAGATAACCCTCACCCCAGCATTCTTCATCGAGGCTAGTTTGCAAGCCATGTGGCGAAGAGTTCTGAGTTGCTATGGCTTGATGCAATAGAGGCAATAGAGGAGGGAGACAGAGAAGTTGCACTATCCTTGGCAAACAAAGTGATATCACTGGACGAGAAGCACTCTGATGCTTGGATGGCTGTTGCTCAACTGACATTGCCTGCAGACTCTAGAGGNAAGCCTGCAATGCCCNATCTGGCACAGGCATCAAAGTCAATGTCAGCTCTAANGAAGGNCGTAACCNTNGATCCAGAAAATCAGCATGCTTGGCGATTNGGTGGTGAGATTATGGTTGGGCACCTAGGAATGCTAGAACACGGACTGCAATGGTGGGAGGATCGAAAAGAGGTTGCACCGAGCGACGTGGTACCATATTTCGAACAAATCTCCATTCTGATTAGGCTGGGTTACTTCGAAGAAGCAGGGAGTTGCCTAGAATCACTTGATGAAATCGTCTCAAAACAACCCAACAAATCATTGGAAACCAGGGCCCATAGGATGAGGGAGATTTTCATGGAGCAATCATCAATGGAATCAGAAGTAAGTTTCTCGCCCCAAAACAGCAAGGATGAGTCTTGGGGACTGATAAAAAGGATGATGGGNAAGAAGCCGATTTCNGAAACTTACTTCCTGCTGATGTTCGTAATGCCCATTGTTTTCTTACTGGGTTCAGGTGCAATGATGCTGTTNGAGGGAGTCAAATATGGAACAGCAATGGTGATGCTGCTAATCATAGCAATGTACTTCTGGATAGCNCGCCTATCCCGTCGTCTNCTNCTNAAGCTAAATCGCCCTGAGAGTTTTCTAAACAGGGCGATAGATTTGGAGGCATCTACTGGGAAAGTCTGCATCCCCGAAGATATTCGGTCCTCGAAACTCTACAGCCACACAATAGACAAGAGGCTCCCTGCCTACCAAGAAAGGCTGGAGAACATTGAGAGGGCTGATGAGGCNCTCCAAAGGAGTTGGGAGTTGGTCACTCCCTTCTGATCAGCCAGGCCCTCCGCCCTTCTGTTGAGAGTAGTACTGAGCATAGTACTGGGTCGCGTATTGCCTAGCCATCTGCTCGTCGTATCCTTGGGCGACCAATTGCTGAACATAGGCCTCAACCGGATCCATCTGCTCGACACCGCCAAAGGACTCCACTGAGTCCTGCTCGGTTGTCCCTCCTCTCCTCATGAACATCATTGTCACCGCGAGGACCGCGAGTAGCAGGATGGCNCNGATNCCTGCGATAACTACAGTTGTCAAAGCTCCGCTTTCACCTGAATCTGNCTTCTCTTCAGCTTCCTCTAATCTGGGGACGGTGTAGAGTTGGATTTGTTCGTTGACAACATATGTCCCCTCTGTGACTCTGATATGGATTATGCCCGCATTACCTTCCATCTCCTTGTACAAGTGTGAGATGTTCAAGGANAGGAAGTACTGNTCCCCATCGCAAAGTCCCTCCTGCCAATCGAATCTTCCCAAGGCCTTCTGGGCAGTCTTGATGCTCTCGCCCTTNTCGAAGATAGAGGTGTCATCCAGCGAAGCCTCAACTTTGACGTCGCAATCGGAGCTAGCATCTTTATCCACCACCGTTCCGGTGATGTTGACGATGTCGTCATCCAATTTGTCGAATGAATCTCCATCTGCAGTGGAAATACTGTCGAAATCGACCTCTGGAGCTTCGTCTCCAAACATCTCACCTACGACCTCAAAGAATACGCGAGTTGGTTCTTCGTTGTCCTGATCCCTCTGGTCAAATACCTGTAGTTCGATCATGATTAGATTCTGGTTTGTAAGATTCCTGAAAGTGTAAGTCCACTCAGTCTGGCTTCCTGGTAGAACGAACTCGTGGATATCTTCGCCATCTCCGTTAACCAACCAAGAAAACTCCTTGATTCCTGTTCCGATATCGTAACTGTTCTGCTGAAGAGAAACTGACGGTAGTGTCTCCCGTCTCAGAAAGCCTAACCCTGTACTTGGGAGAGTCGACCATGATCCAGTTTCCATCAGCGTCCTGCTTGCCTGTTGGAGTCTGCTGGATTCCAGCTTCCTCCACAAATTCAAGGAATGTAGAGTCTTCAATTACTGCAATATTGGCAACTGGAGGAGTGCTGTCTGCATTGACATCATTGGTGTAGATGGAGATGTTGGTAATCCTAGTATTTCCATTAGAATCATGCAAGAATAGCCAAATTCTCCATTCAGCATCAATCTTGCAACCAAGTTCTGCATTCTCGTCCNGAACACAGAACGTGCCACTGACAGATNCNGACGAATCCTGCTGGTGGNGATGCCAGTTTTCTTCTCCNAGAGCCTGTCCGTCCCAACCAGTTACGGGCTCGCCATCGGCTGATTCAATGGTCCAATCTGCATGAATCCCAGAGGCGACGGTCTGGAATCCGAACTCCAGCGTTGAGTTGCTCTTTATTGCCTTCCTGGCATATGCCCCAGTAAGGACGTCCATAGACTGGACCTCCCCATCTATGGTCAATTCAAAGCCCTCTCCGGCTATCTCGAAACCATCCGGATAGGGGGAGAGGTGGAAGTCCAGCAAGTTGGAAAGCATTGGGAAATTTGAGTCCCCGTATGGCTTGGAAACGGCTGGATTCTCGACATCTATCGTTGTCACTATCAANCCCCCTAGTTCAAAATTGCAAGTTGAGAGCAANGACTGGCTTGGGTTGTCCTGATCACTGATTATGGTATGGAATGTGCCACCNTCGCTAATCCTGCCACCCTCTGTTCCACCTTGGGGTGCATCACTACATACCTGNGGGATNTTGTAAGAGTTGACTTGGCTNGTATCTAGTCCCGATAAAGCCACGTGCGTCTCNCCGTTGATTGCTGCTAGAGCCGATGGATTGATTCCGGACATTATTGGATGGAAATAATCAACGATGCTTACATTCTGTGATTTTATCCGATGATCGANCGTGTCATTATGGTGNTCCCTCATCACTATGTCTATGCCAAACGGTAGTCTTTCGTCTTCATTTGGTTGGGAGAGGTAATCGCTCCTATATGGNCCAAGNTGNACCTGAAGGGTCCCTCCATCCCTCATGAATTCAACAAANGTCTCAGTGAGGGTTAGGTCAGCGTTTTCGNGGTTTTCTTGACCAAGTATCTGGTAGTAATCCCCGTATTCGACGTTGTAATCTGTTTGCCACGGCAGGAGAACCTTNGAGTAGTGTTCTAGCCAATCCNCCTTTCCGTANAAGTTCCAATCTTCTAATTCGAATTGGGTGTAAGTTTTGTTCATTGCATCCAAGTCCTGCTTCACCCTCTGCAGTCTATTTTGGTCAGTTGGATTCGAGAAAATCGCAATATCAATCTGATCCTTGAACTCTATTGAGAAGTACCTCTCGTTTCCAGAATTCTCTCCTGTTTCAATGAGTGTTGCTTGGAAAGTGACGTTGTAGGTGTTATCGTCGAACCACTGGTAGTAGGGGGCAGTCCAATTTGCCTGAGCCCTTTGGTGAGGATCTAGTGGGAAAGGTCCATTGTCAGACGTTTGGTTGTAGACCAATTGGCCGGTATCCTCGTCAATAATCTTCATCNTGACTTCATAAATTCCCTCGATTACTCCATTCAGCATCGGGACAGCGAAGTCGTGCCTCTCCTGACCCTGTGAATTTGTTGCGTAAACACATGAGTATACTGCGTCGGCAACACAACCCAGGACATCTGGCTGTAGGAGAGTGATGTCGGCGTTGGCAATCTCGAACAGAATTGTTGAGACGTTGTTTGCCTGGCTTATTTCTGGCTTTTCGAACCATTTCGATGTATTGTCAGTGTTGTCATATAGAGTCATCAGATCTATTCTGTAGAGTCCCCTCTCGAAGGCGTGAGTACCCATCTCAATCACTCTCTTATTTGCGGCGTCCATTCCAGTTACTGATTCAAGGTATTCGCCATCATCGGTGAAGGTGTAGTCATCGACCCTGATGTTATCGATTCCGAATCCTGCATANCCGGCATTTCCATTCACACCGTCGTCATTNGAGTAAAANCTCCATGTGAAAGTNACATCAGCNCCGGCCAAAGAAGTACATTCGTCGGTCCAACCAAAAGAGTCGTCGCTTGACATGTTGAATAGGTGAACGTGGGTAAGGTCCACTCTAACTGTATTGACCAGGTTATCGGTGTCGAACCATGTGACGAAGCCATCCTCNCCTATGCCTCCGGAGTGGTCACCTGCGTACTCGACCTCCTCATAGAGGCCGTTCTGGTCAAAGTCCTCGCAGTAGTTGTATACGCTCTCGGTAACTGGATTGTAGGCATATCTCAAGCCATTTTCGTTAAGGTCTGTCCAGCTTCCGTAAATGATGCCCTCGAAAATCTCGCCGTCCTTGACCCAGACTACCTCGAGGCGTGTGAAATCCTTGACGCCGCCTTGCAGTGCATTGCCATTCCGATCCGAAATGTGATCTCCTTCTGCGTAGTAATCGAATGTCAGGAAGGTGAAATCAGCACCGCTGTCGGTTAGTTGAATTGGCTCTAGAGTCAGGGTCTCGTTCCAATTGTCTCCGTAGCCTTCAGATGGATGTCCTAGCCAATAAGCTTGGTTCTTGAAAACTCCTTGATTTTGAGGAAGCATGTCGTTTTCGCCAGTGGAGTCATCCATTCTGGTCCCGTTGGGTGATTCAGGGTNATCGTTGTCATCCTNCCAAATTGAGAGTCCTGCTCCCGATGCTGATGAGAAATCTTCCACAGCTATCAGATCAGGGAGAGCGTTTCTCACCTTTGCCTCCACATCGAAGTCTACAAACGTGTTCCCCCAATTCTGAACTCCCACAGTGATTGGCATCAAGCCAGAAGCATAACGCTCGCCATTCAGTAGATCCAACCAAGGATCCTCAAACAGACCCGGATCATACAGATTCCTAACTGTCAACTGGAATTTGGTCTGATCGTTTGTGCTGTCTTGGTCTTCCTGNCCNCNGCCCAGATCTGCATCTGANAGGATTGTGGAGATNTAGTAGGTGGTATCGTCNACAAAGTCNGCTGTCAGTTGTACTGTGACTGATTCTCCTGCAACTAGGTTTAGGCCCGAAAGTTCCTGGCTCTCTATTGTCGAGTTCCCAAACTCGACATCCCTCTTCCTGATGGTTATGTTATCGATCGCGAATGCGTCCAAGCCAGAGTCGTCTGCTGATCCTTCTGGCCCCACTGAACCCTCCAGACCACTACGGAAACGGAATCTAATGTCAACAATTTCCCCGGCATAGGGAGTTAGGTCAATGGTGTTAGCCCTTTGATCTAACTCTCCTTCTTCATTGCATAGAGCATAAGGGAAACCATATGCAAGATAGGGCATATAGCATGAGTCCCTGAAACCCCCATCTTCAGTATAGTTGTTCCACATTGTACTATGCCAGTCTCCGAAGAAGTCGCCATTGTAATCGTTGTANTCTGGGTCTGGNGCACTGGAGACTCGGTCCTCAATCCTGTACTGCCTCTCATTTTCCCATCCACCATACCTCCATACGGTTTCCCAGCCAGAGCCACTGCTCCAAACCTCGATGCTGCAAGAGTCTTCGTAGAGCCATCTTTCGATTACGTCGTACGGCTCTGCTAAGAACAGTTGAAAGAATCCGGCACTACATAAGGCGTCCATGTCCAAGAATGCAGCATCGGAGCCNGTGAGATCGACATTCTCCAGAATTAGTGCTTCGTCCATGTGATTGAAGTANCCTGTTCCCTCTGTAGAATTGCCGTCATCAAATTCGTAAGTGTGAGTAACTCCAGACCACATGTAGTTTGTTGGATTCGCTTCAGCCTCCCATGGCAGGTATACTACTTCCTCCCAAGACGAGTTGTCCAACTCAGGATTGGAGTTGCACGAGGTGGTGTTATTGTTTCCACACATGTAGTCGGTGTTATTGTAGTGGACGATGTCATCCTCCTGGTATGTTACTCCTTCGACCCACATCCTATTTTCGTCAAGGTGCCAAGAAGAGTTCCCTGCTGAATACTCTCCTGTGTAGGAGTACTTCTGTAATTGGGCNCCGCCGATGTTGATGTTTGCNGANGATGANTCGAAATCGTTGAAATATACGATTGTGTCAGTCCCTCCTAGAACCTCCTTAACCTCTAAGTCTACATCTAGACTTCCNGAAACAATAGGCAATAGACCTGTATTCTTCACTGTTACATTGACCCACCGGTTACCCTCCCCAACTATGCTCTGGAATGTNGCAGGNTCCATTACTGAAGGTTCAATCTCAACTCTAGTTATACCCAAGTCGTAGTTATCCAAGACAAGGACCGAGAGNTAGTCCCCCTGTCCGGCATATCCTTGAGTGTCGAGCCACATAGCATTATTTGAGAATCGATAGGTATAGTCCTCTTGCCCGATGACTACCTCGAGGGCGCTTCCTTCTCCTCCCTGTAGTTGCCCGGGAACCGCCATTGTCGGTCTCCTACCGACATCGAAGGAAAGCGGGGATAGGAAGCCATCGCTGTTTGGATCTGCCAAAAGGATTTGCACGGTATTCAATGCCCTTAGATTGGGCCTAAGNAGGAATGTCTGNTTTTGGACNGTAGATTCTTGGGTGTCTAGAAGNGTCACTTCCGTAGGGACGAAGAAGTCAAGTTCTCCGTCCTGATTCACATCTGCTATCGTTACTGAAGCTCCCAAGAAGTCGCCGAAGTCTACATAATTCTGGGTGTCCCACGAATTCCCATCCTTGGTTGCATAGGAAACATTGCCGGTTATTCCGTCCACTGCAGTAATGAGGTCAATTACGTTGTATTCGCAGTTTCCAGGGTATTCTGAGTCACTCTCCTGACAGTCCTCCGAGTCGTCCCCATTTGAGGCAATGTCGAAACCATACAGTGGATAGTCGTGTTCCGCATCAAGTGTGAAATCGTGGATAGTCCCAGTTCCTGTAGGATCCATGGGATTTGGGTACTGGTTGGTAACGCAGTCATACTCGAGCACTGAAACGTTGTCGAAGGTTCCAGATGAGTAGCCTACTCCAGCGTTGTAAGGAGGGGTTCTGAGGAGCCAAATGTCGAGATCCTCGCATTCTCCTGGAGCTGTGATTTGTTCACTAGGGTTAGTGGGGTCGGGGATAGTTTGGAGGTCCTCCCCCCAGTTTCCGAGCCTTAGGTACTGGTAATATCCGTTAGTAAGAGGCACTGCGATTTGTTGTACGGCCGCAGGAAGAGTGTAGTCCGGGCCTCTGTAAATCTGAATGAACTGGTTGGCAAAGGTGGCATCTGTTGACGAAAATACCACGTCCGCGTATCCATCGTTGTTTATGTCACCAACATCGAAGTCAGCAAGATAAGGATTAATCACAGTAACTTCCTGTTGGAACATCTCTGACCATTGGTTTACCCTAAGATCACAATCTCCCTTTAGGACAGTCAAGTTGGCAGGCCTAACGAAGGACTCTCCCACGAATCTTACATTCTCCTGGTAGTAGATTATGTCGTTAACGTCATCACCATCTACATCAGCAATCTCGACCCTGTTGCCGTGTGCNACATCTCTGAATCCGGCTCTGAAGGANTCGTTGTTGGAAATCTGAACATCTTGCCTGTCTCCAAAGCCCCCNGAACCATCATTATACAGGAAGCTCAAGAAATGCCCGAATCCACTNCCAGAGGCTATGTCATTNTCACCGTCGCAGTCNANATCGCCTATCGAAATATNGAGAGGNTCTCTCTGAACNCCATACTGTGTGGTATGCGAAGCGGAGGCATATGGAACTGCGGAAACGAATAGCGAGGCCATCATCAGAAAAACCAAGGCAATAGCGCTTCTGCCCTTTCCAAAGCCATCTTTTCCATCACTACTTACGTTCATCATGTCAGTTCGGACTTTCCGACCACTCTTATGCATTACCGAAGTGTGTTTTTTCAATGCATTACAGTATTTGCCAGACTATCGCATCTCTAGCCAGCTAGGATTTGGGGAATAACTTACTTCTTCACTGCCATACACCTTCTCCAATCGACCCATTAGCCAAAGTCTGTCGAGGAAAATCTCCAGATCGATTCCTTCTCGATTCATTCTCTCTCCGACAAGAAGTTCTATTGTACCAATCGGAAGAGAAGAATGGCCGTGCTCTCTAACTACCAANGTCAACAATAATTGAAGCCATGATTCAGCCATCGGATCTCCTGAAAGATTGTTGCTTAGCGGTTGTTGATCCTCAACCTCATCCAAGAATTCCTTTATTCCTCGGATATCTGGTTCTGATTCCTTGGAAACACCATACTCATCNGCCCTAGACTCGATATCCAGTCCGCCNACTGACCTAACTATTGAAGGGATTCTNGAAGGATCCGGAGGTGGGCCAGGCAACTCTTCTTCCTTCTCTGGTTCTTCCTCCANCTTTANNCCTCCTACNATAATTACTANGTCGCTGAATTCAACCTTTTGCAAGATTTCTTAGAACGGTTTGAAGAATTCCCCCATTCCTGTAGTACTCCACCTCAACAGGAGTCTCCAATCGTACGATTGCGGAGAAAANTACCTCAGTTCCGTCCTCTTTACTTGCTGACACTTGGATCTCAGAAAAAGGTTCAAGATTTTCAGAGCATGGGATGCAGAAGGACTCTGATCCATCTAGTCCAAGAGAATCTGCGTCTTGACCCAAGGAGAACGTAAGCGGAAGAATTCCCATCCCCACTAGATTTGATCTGTGAATTCTCTCATAAGACTTGGCTATTACCGCCTTTACACCAAGGAGAGACGTTCCCTTTGCAGCCCAGTCTCTACTGCTTCCAGATCCATACTGTGAGCCGGCTAAGACGATTAGCTGGGTGTTTTTCTCGAGGTACCTATCACTTGCCTCATGTATGGAAACGACTTCTTTCGTGGGGAAGTGGGTCGTGAAACCTCCCTCTGTTCCGGGTGCAATCTGATTTCTCATCCTGATGTTAGCGAAGGTCCCTCTAACCATAACCTCATGATTCCCCCTTCTACTGCCAAATGAGTTGAAGTCTCGAGGCTGAACTCCTTTGCTGATAAGGTACTGGCCGGCAGGTCCGTTGCTAGGAAATGCTCCTGCGGGACTGATATGGTCGGTTGTAACAGAATCTCCAACCTTGACTAGAACTCTTGCTTCATTTATGGGTTCAATTGGAAGGGGTTCAGTTGGTATCCCCTGAAGAAACGAAGGGAGTCTGACATAAGTCGACTCGGGGTCCCAAGGGAATAGTTCACTTGGGGAGCTAGGGATAGAATCCCACCTAGGTTCGCTAAGTACATCCGAGTATCTCATCAGGAACATCTCTGGGCCAATGGCATCCTCGACAGTCCTATGAATCTCCTCGTCGCTGGGCCACACATCTGCAAGCATCACGGGACTACCGTCATTAGCAAGGCCCAATGGTTCCACTGAGAAGTCAATGTCCAATGTACCGGCAATTGCATATGCTACTACCAGAGGTGGGCTTGCGAGGTAGTTTGCCTTAATTTTCTGGTGGATTCTGCCCTCAAAGTTCCTATTTCCAGAAAGAACGCTCCCAACAACAAGTTCTGCTTCGTCAATTGCCTCTTCGATCTCATCGTCCAGAGGTCCTGAGTTTCCAATGCAAGTCGTGCACCCATATCCAACGACACTGAAGCCCAATGAATCCAGTTCTTCAGTTAGTCCTGCGGCATCATAGTATTCGGTAACCACTCTACTTCCGGGTGCTAGGCTGGGCTTAACCCATGGTTTGACAGATAACCCCTTGGACCTAGCTTTCCTTGCAAGAAGGCCTGCTGCAATCATGACGCTGGGGTTGCTTGTGTTGGTGCAACTTGTTATTGCGGCAATCACTATGTCACCGTGTTTTAACTCCGTTTCTCCGTTTCCGACAGGAGAGCTGTCTTCGTTTCTAGAGAGTTTTACTCCATGACCTTGGTGGCCTAATGGTGCGTTAAGACTGGTCCTCCAATGTTTCTTCATTTCTGAAAGCGATACCCTGTCTTGAGGTCTCTTGGGTCCAGAAAGAGAAGGCTCTACCGACTTCAGGTCCAATTCTAGGTGAGAAGAAAATTTTGGAGTTTTCGAGGATTTTTCACAGAAAAGACCCTGTGCGGAAAGAAATCGTCTTACATTCTCAACGTGTGAAGGTTCCCGTCCCGAGAGCAATAGGTAGTCCAGAGTTGTCTGATCTACAGGGAAGAAGCCGCATGTTGCTCCATACTCCGGTGCCATGTTTGCGATTGTTGCCCTGTCAGGAAGAGACAAATTGGTTAGTCCCGATCCGTGGAATTCGACAAATTTACCGACGCACCCGTGCTCCCTTAGCATCTCGACAATCCTCAGAGTCATGTCAGTAGCGGTAACTCCTGGTTGAAGATTGCCCCTTAGTTCAAATCCTACTACCTCTGGCAAAAGCATGTAGATTGGTTGCCCCAACATCACAGCCTCTGCTTCGATTCCTCCAACGCCCCACCCAAGTACTCCGAGACCGTTGATCATTGTGGTGTGCGAATCTGTTCCTACTAGAGAGTCGGGAATCCAGACGCCATCTTCCTCTCGAGCTACACTTGCAATCCATTCAAGATTCACCTGATGCACAATCCCTCTTCCAGGAGGGACGGCGCGAAAATTGTCCAGGCTTAATTGACCCCATTTTAGGAACTCGTATCTCTCCATATTCCGTTCATATTCTATCTCAATGTTTCTTTCCTGGGCATCGGGAAATAGTCCTGACACGTCAACTTGAACTGAGTGGTCAATTACCAAATCTACAGGAACTTGAGGGTTTACCTTGTTTGGATCCCCGCCCAAATCTTTCATTGCATCCCTAAGCGCTGCGATATCTACCAAAGCAGGGACTCCTGTGAAATCCTGAAGAATTACTCTACTTGGGCTGAATGGAATCTCTTCTGGTTTCATCTCAGGAGACCAAGTCGCAATCTTCCTCACGTCATCCTCCTTTACTAGGAAATCATCACAATTTCTCAGTGCTGACTCGAGGAGAATCCTAATTGAGTATGGAATCTCGTCCAACTTGCATATTCCTGACTTCTCAAGAACGCCAAGATCTACGAATGAAGCCTTGGAACCATCGGTTTTTTGAAACTCCGAAAATGCTCCGAAAGGATCGATATTTTCCAAGACCTCACCCGATTCAAGCCCTGAGACAGTGGTAAATGAAGTTCACTATTTGACTCGCGCTGACACAATCCTAACTGAGTCCACAGGAGCGTCTCTTCCGTCTGTTTCGATTTCACTAATCGTATCTACGTGATTCATTCCGGAGACAACGAATCCGAAAACCGTGTGGCAACTGCTCTTTGAACAATCCTTGCCTTCCTCCCAGTCAAGATGGCTTGCTGATCCGTCTGACGGCACAATATAGAATTGGCTGCCATCAGTATTCACACCTGCATGTGCGGCAGCAATGGCCCCTTCAGTATGTTTTAGGCCGTTTTCATGCTCCTGTGGAATTGTCCAATCCTCTTTCTTTGGACAATCGGATTCTGGGACCTCCTGCCCATTGCACCACCCAAAGTAACGGGATGCATAGCCGCCAGAGCCGGCCATATTCTCAATATCCCCCCCTTGAATCATGAAATTGTCTATTACTCTATGAAACTCGACACCATCGTACTGAAAGTTTCTTGTATGGGTCAGGAAGCTTTCTACATGCAATGGAGCATCTTTTTTGTACAATTCTATCTCAATATCTCCATTCACAGACTGCCCGTCCAGGACGTATTGGACTTCGAGAACGACGATTGGATTTCCGCTGTCTTCAATGAAATCGGAAACAAGCTTGATTGAAACTAGGACCGCAGCGACTGAGATTAGCATCACAAATAGTCCTAGAGGCGTTGGGTTCCCTTGATCGAACATCTGGAATCCAATGCCTAGTGATATGGATTTCTCATCCATCATTGAAGCTAACTTGTTCATTTTCCTACGAGTTTCTTTGTTCTTTGGGTCAATAGATAATGCTCGATTGTAGTTTTTGTATGCTTTCTGCCAATGTGACTTCTGATTCTTGGAGTCTATAAGGCCCAATTCGGTTCCGGCATCAGCAGCAAAGGCGAGAGTCTTTGCCCTCTGGGCTTCATTTTCTATTGCCCCCCAAGCTGATCGGAGAGACACTAGGGCAGACTCCGGATCTTCCTTCTCTTCCATGAAATCTGTTGCTTCATCCCAAGCTTTCTGCAGTTCCGCGGGGATTGGCACGGCCGGTCGAACCCGCCATCATTGAAAACTGCAACGGAAATACAAGTAGTGTCAATAATGGGATTTGTGCATGGTAATCCCTAAGACCCTGAGTCATTGCCGAGAGTTCGCGAGCGTAGTTAAGCGACTCAGGCTGGGGACAACGAGAGTAATGGGAAGTATCGCAAACGATTTCGTAATCAACGTCGCTACTGCGAACGGTACGGGTTCCCAGTCATCCAATCTTATCATATTGCACTCAATGTTCGAAATGGGCGTCCCAGTTAGTGGGAAGAACCTCTTTCCAAGCAATATCTCCGGGTTACCTACTTGGTTCATCATCAGAGCGAGTGACAAGGGATACCAGGCCCCAGGTAACATGACCAACATTCAAGTTCTGATGAACAAGGATACGTGGATTGAGGACTTGGAGAAGTTGGAACCTGGGACGATTGTCGTTTTCAATGAAGATGTTAGGCTACCAGTCGAAAGAGAAGACTGCATAGTTCTAGGAATGCCGATGACAAAGATGGCGAGGAAGATAAACCCAAAGTTGGGTAGGTTGATCGCCAACATGTACTATGTTGGTGCTCTGGCCCATCTTCTAGGAATAGAAGAGTTTGCAATCAAGAAGGCGGTAGAGGGACAGTTCAAGGGAAAGGAGAAGGCGATCGAGTTGAATTTGCAGGCCATATCCGAAGGTAGGTCCTTTGCTAGTGAAAACTGGGACTTCGATTGCCAATTCTGTGTAGAGGCTAGGGATAAGGATCCGGATTCGTTCCTCATAGAGGGGAATGAGGCAACAGCCCTGGGAGCCATATACGGCGGTATCAACATGCTTTCTTGGTATCCGATTACTCCTTCTTCTTCATTGGCTGAATCGATCATTAGCTGGCTACCAGAACTAAGGAGCGATGGGAACGGTGGAGTCACTTGCGCAGTAATCCAAGCGGAAGACGAACTGGCAGCAGCTGGGATGGTAATTGGTGCTGGCTGGGCTGGAGGAAGAGGAATGACCTGCACTAGTGGCCCCGGAATCTCCTTGATGTCCGAGTTTATCGGGCTTTCATACTTCTCTGAGGTGCCCGGAGTAATTTGGGACGTTAACAGAGTGGGACCTTCGACAGGGCTTCCCACTAGAACCCAACAGGGGGACTTGACTTTACTCTACGAGGCTAGTCATGGTGACACGCAACACATAGTACTAATCCCTGGTTCAGTGGACGAATGCTTCGAATTCGGCTGGAGGGCATTTGATTATGCAGAGAGATTCCAGACGATGGTGTTTGGCTTCAGCGATTTGGATCTTGGGATGAATCGTTGGGTTACCACGGGATTCCAGTATCCAGATGGGCCCATGGACAAGGGCAAAGTAATTCGAACACAGAAAGAGATGGACTCAATGCCGGATTATGGAAGGTATAGAGACGTCGATGGGGACGGGATCCCCTACAGGACTCTACCTGGTAGTGGACTTGACCCAATCCTATACAGGGGTACTGGACACGACGAAGACGGCGTATATTCCGAGGATCCCCAGGTCTATCATGACAATATGGCCAGATTGAGGATTAAGATCGACGGGTCAAGATCTCTACTTCCAGCTCCAGTAGTCAGAGAGGAAGAGAACAAACAGGTAGGAGTGGTATTCTTCGGGTCGATGGAGAACTCTATTGTTGAGATCGATGACATGCTTGAGGAGACTGGTCTTTCTGTCAGTACTTGCAGAGTTAGGGCCCTCCCACTTCACCCAGAGGTGGAAGAATTCGTGGCAAGGCACGAAAAGATAGTCGTTTTGGAAATTAATCGTGATGGGCAGTTGTACGGAATAATGCGAAAGGAGTTGCCGGTTGAGTTGGTGCCAAAACTAAACAGCGTCGCCTTCAGCGACGGTATGCCGCCCAGGGCGAGGGTTTATGCAGACAAGATCCTGGAAGTACTCAGTGAGGTGGACGAATGACAGTTTTGAAGCTCAACGTATTGGATCTTGAGAAGTCAGAATACACTGGAGGTAAGTCATCACTGTGTCCAGGCTGTGGGCACGATCAGATTTCGAACGTGATTATTCAAGCTGCTTGGGAAAATGGGATAGAGCCTGAGAAGATTGCAAAGATGAGCGGCATAGGATGTTCCTCGAAGACTCCAGCATACTTCCTCGGCAAGAGTCATGGATTCAACACAGTTCACGGTAGGATGCCTTCGGTCACCACCGGGGCAAACGTGGTAAACAAGGGTCTTTCTTTTCTAGCGGTATCAGGCGATGGTGATACTGCCAGCATAGGCATTGGGCAGTTCATCCATGCCATCAGGAGGAACCTCGATATGGTCTACATCATTGAAAACAACGGGGTTTACGGCCTGACTAAAGGGCAGTATAGCGCAACAGTGGAAAGGGGTTCCAAGAAGAAGAAAGGCTCGCCCAACCAACAGGCCCCGATAGATCTCTGTGCAATGGCGATAAATCTAGGCTGCAGCTTCGTAGCCCGTTCCTTCTCGGGGAGTAAGAAACAACTGACGTCTTTGGTAAGAGCGGCTATGAGCCATAGGGGCATGGCTGTGATAGACGTCATCTCTCCTTGTGTTACTTTCGCCAACAACGACGAGTCCTACAAATCCTACAACTACGTTAAGGAAAACGACGAGGTTCTCCACATTCTGGATTACATCCCACACTTCTCGCCAATAGATGAGGTTGATGTACCAGAAGGGGAGTATCGCGAAGTAAACCTATTCGATGGATCTACCCTGAGGCTGGAGACAGTCGCCTCAGAACATAACTACACGGATGCAGTCTCTGCTCTGAGTGCCATTCATGAGGCGGAGGTGTCCGAAAGCCACGTTACCGGACTCCTATACTATGATCCAGATGTTCCTACTGCTACAGACTCCTTGGGCCTTTGCGAGACTCCCTTGGTAGACCTTCCTGAAGAAATGCAGCGACCCAGTGAAGAGAGCCTGGAGAAAGTCAACGAAGGATTTAGATCTTGAAGGATGGATAAATAAACCTCGGTCTTCTTGAAATATCGGGCCCTAGTCCGTACAATGCCAGTCCCTTGGTGTAGTGGTCCATCATATGGCACTCTGGATGCCATGACCCTGGTTCGAATCCGGGAGGGACTACCAAGAAATCGCTAAACATACTGGAATAGAAGTTGGGAGACCCAGCTCACCATCATGATGATCATGAACCACCCCAATGCAAGCTTGGCCCATCTCGTGGGCTCTTTCTTCTGTGGGAAAGGATCTATTCCAGCCTCCAAGGCCTGGGAGATGATCTCCAACTCCTCCTCGATCGTCTCGGGAGGCCTCATTACCTCACTTCTCCGATGTAGGGTCCCATCCTGAAACGTATGATTCCTCGAGGGATGCGAATGCTTCTTCGGTTCCCGAGAGGTCCACTGCCAAGGAGCCTAGATTCTCCTCGATTCGATCTAGGTTGCTGGACTTTGGAATGGTAATCGAACCAGAGTCTATGCACCACTTTATCGCAGCTTGTGCTGGAGTGCAACCAAGAGATCCTGCTATTCTAACTAACTCTGGGTCCTTGACCTTGTGACCCCTGGCCAAGGGGGAGTATGCCATTGGGACAGCACCGACTCCAGATATTGCCGCCCTTAGTGCTGGGCGCTGTAGCCATGGACTGATCTCTATCTGGTTCACGGAAGGCATCAGCGATGCGTAAGAGACCATTGCGTCGAGATGATGCGCACCATAGTTGCTTACGCCTATGGATCTAGTCCAGCCCTTGGATAGGCAATCCTCCATCCCCTGCCAAACTGGTGCTCTGGCCTCGATGTCCTTCGGAGGGGCATGGACCAGATATAGATCCATGAATTCTAGACCTAGGTTCTCGAGACTCTGTTGGCATCTCTCCAGAGTCTCATCATGGCTGTTAGCATGGGGCTGTCTAAGTTTTGTGACCACGAAAATCTCATCCCTATCGATTCCGGATTCTCGGATAGCCTCGCCCACCTCGTCCTCGTTGCCGTAGGCCATTGCAGTGTCAATTAGCCTGTATCCCTTCTCCAGAGCATGCTTCACAGAAGCTTTGCACTCTCCAGGCTCCCCCATTAGGTAAACCCCAAGACCAAATGTCGGCATCTCAATCTGGTGCATTCTCTGGCCCGTGGTTGTGTCCGTGTTGGAAATTGAAACTGTCTCCATGCTTTGCCAAGACTAGCATGTATATTCAATCGTTATCGTAGCGAGGTTGAAGCCTCGAATCCCTTCGAGAGGTCGTGGACGAGTTGCCAGAGGGGCTAGAGATTCCTAAATTGGAGTCACGACCTCACATCCCATCTGCGTCAGTGATGCTCAGCAGGATTTCTGGAGATGGGCATGAGGTCCTGCTTGGGCACAGGAGCTCCGAGCTTCCAGCCTTCCCGGATCTCTGGTCCTTCCCAGGAGGGGGCGTTAGCAGAGTTGATCGTAAGGCGGCGGATAGCCATCCAGATTGGTTATCTGACAGGACTGGCGACAGACTGTCCGTTTTCACTCTCCTAAGGGAGATGGTGGAAGAGGTAGGGATCACCCCTGATGGCAGAGGTGGCTTCATGGAGGTTAGTGATGAAGTCAGGGAGATTGTCTGCAAGGACAAGTCCGGATGGCTTGAGGTTGCAGAGTCTGGGGCGATTTCCACCAAGGAGTTCGATTGTCAGGTTATCACGGAAAGGATAACCCCCCCACAGTCTCCAACTAGGTTCCACAACCTGTTCTTCCACGTTGCATTGGGGGATTCGGGAGTAGAAGCGTCCTTCCCACCCGGACGAAGCGAGTTCGACAAATTCCAATGGTGGAGGCCGGAGGACATTGTCGAGGCTTGGGAGGGGAACCAGTTACACCTCCCTCCACCGATACTGACTATCTTCAGGGACTTGCTAGAATTGATGGAAGGAAGGGACCTGGTTGCCGCATGTGAGAAAATGGCCGAGGACCCGCCATCTGGACCGCACAGATTCGAGTACGGTCCGGGGGTGGAGTGCGTCCTTATCCCAACCAGGACCCTACCTCCCTCGACACACACCAACTGCTTCGTTCTCGGCGAGAGGGGAGGTCAGAGGGCGATAGTCGACCCGGCGATAAGAGACGAAGAGGGTTTCAATCTGCTGAAGGACAAGGTGGAGGAGATCAGGGGCGATGGGAGCGACATCCTGTGCACCATCTTCACGCACAGGCACCAAGACCACCTAGGTGACATGAGCCTAATTTCACAGATTTACCAAGCCCCAGTTTGGGGTAGCGAGGAGACCCTTTCGGCTCTTCCGGAGATTTCAGAGACAAGGAGGCTCACCGAGGGCGACATAGTCTCCGTAGACGGGCCAACTGGGAGGTCGGACTGGGAGGTTATGGAGACTCCCGGACACTGCCCCGGTCAGATTTGCCTAGTTGGTGATCCAGGAGTCGTTGCCGCAGATAACTGCACAATGGTGGGCACCATACTGGTGCCATCGAGCGATGGGGACATGGGGGCCTACATCTCTGGTCTGGAG